>JBMOGA010000009.1:0-103285 GCA_049318625.1 Hyphomicrobiaceae bacterium | reverse complement strand
ACAACCCGAACAAGCCCTACGACATCAAGGAGCTGATCCTGAAGGTCGTCGACGAGGGCGACTTCTTCGAGATCCAGGAGGCGTTTGCCAAGAACATCGTGACGGGCTTCGCGCGCATGGAGGGCCACACCGTCGGCATCGTCGCCAACCAGCCGATGGTGCTGGCCGGCGTGCTCGATAGCGACGCCTCGCGCAAGGCCGCCCGCTTCGTGCGCTTCTGCGACTGCTTCGAGATCCCGATCATCACCTTCGTCGACGTCCCGGGCTTCCTGCCGGGCACCGCGCAGGAGTACGGCGGCCTCATCAAGCACGGCGCCAAGCTGCTGTTCGCCTATTCCGAGGCGACCGTACCGAAGGTCACCGTCATCACCCGCAAGGCCTACGGCGGCGCCTACGACGTGATGAGTTCCAAGCACATCCGCGGCGACGTGAACTACGCCTGGCCGTCGGCCGAGATCGCGGTGATGGGCGCCAAGGGCGCGGCCGAGATCATCTACCGCGCCGAGCTGTCGGACCCCGCGAAGATCGCCGCCCGCATCGATGAGTACAAGGCCCGCTTCGCCAACCCGTTCGTGGCCGCCGAGCGCGGCTACATCGACGAGGTGATCCTGCCCCACGGCACCCGCCGCCGCCTCTGCCGCGCCCTCAACATGCTCCGCACAAAGAAAATACAGAACCCCTGGAAGAAGCATGACAACATTCCGTTGTGAGGGCTGGCGGGGGTGGCGGGGGTGGCGGGCGATAGACGCATTCCTGCGAGCGTCGACGGTTCGCAGAGCGGGCGCATGTGTCGGCGCCACTCCACGACATCCCATGCTGAAAGTTCCGACGTCATCTTGGACATGGCGGCGGCTGGCATTCCGATTGCCATAGAATCTGATCGTTCAAAGTGGAAGCGGAACGCCTCGACCGATCGAATCAAAACCAGCTACGCGTCACTCGCGTCCTGACTGCCAAGGTCACATCTTCGTTGGCGTGGTGGCCCTCACTATGGAGCCCCACATGGGAACTGAGTGGACTGCATCCGAGGCCGATATGGCCGCTCGCAAATCGCATGCTGCTGCGCCTTCGAACCCCGCCGTAGACACCCACGTTGCGGCGCTCAAGGCGGCCCGCGCGGACCGGCCAACATTCGAGGCGGCCATCGCGGCCATCGAGGGTGGCTCGACGCTGAACGCCGCCGACGTCTGCGCCATCGCCAACACCTATGGCGCTGGCGGCACGGCGGCGAAGTCGAGAAAAGCAGCCCTAGAAAAAATCAACCGCCGCTTCGTCGAGATCGTCCGCGCCACCAAGAACGCCAAGACCGCAGCCGACACGCGCCTGTGGTGACCCCCGGAATCGAAACGGGCGGCCAGGGCCGCCCGTCGCGCGTCCGGGAAGCGTCGCGCGGTCCTATCTCTTCTCACACGGGAACGTCACCTTGGCCCACGGCGTGTCCAGGCGGCAGTCGCCGTTCGGCAGCTTGGTGAAGTACTTGTCGATCGGAAGATCGCCGAGTTCGAGGCGCTTGCGCTCGCCGCGCCGGCCATCGGCCTGGGTCTGCTCGCGCGGCGCCGGTGTGGCGTCGGCATCGCCCGAGGCGCCCTCACCGGTGGAGCCCGTCTGCGGCCGTGTCGCCGGCACCGGAACCGGCACCGAGCCGCTGACCGGCGGGCGCACGGCCGGCGTCGGAGCCGGCGGCGTGATCGCAGGGGCAGCGGCCACCTCGGTGGCCTTGGCCGCCGGCAGCCCTGCCGACTGCGTCCCGCACAGCCGCAGATCGGCCGGCGCCCGCTTCCACACCATCTGCTTGGAGAACAGCTTGCTGCCCGCGTAGCCGGTGACGCGCAACTTGTCGTCGCCCATCGGCTTCAATTCGACGTCGTAGCGCCGCTTGCGCTCCGGGCTGTAGATCCAGCCGCCGTCCCACGTGCCGCGCTCGATCTCGACGGCGTCGCCGATGATCTGCTTGCCGCAGCCGTCCTTGTCGTTCTGGTCCTGGACCCACACGACGTGGCCGCAAAGGCCCTTGCCGCAGGTCTTGATTTCGACCGCGCCGCGGCCGGTGTCGTCGAGCCAGATGCCGGTCGGTTCGGGTGCCGCGAATGCCGCGGTGGGGATGGTCACCAGCGCAGCCAACGCGGCAGTCGCTGCAAGACGAAGATCGAGAGCCATGACTGCCTCCAATGGTGTTCAACTGGTGGCGACATTATCCGCCCGAATGCGGCAAGACTGTCCCCGGGGGAACATCGGCTGCCAGCCGCGGCAACCGGGCACCAGTCGGTGGGACCGGCTGTGGATAACTCCCCTGGTCGCGGGCCGGTTCCGGTTGCCGCGGGACCGCGACTCGGCTGACCGTCTCGCTCGCTCGCCGAGGTTGCGACTGCGCACGAGGTCCCCCGATGAACCTGCTCTTTCGCATCCTGTACGCGGCGCATGCCCGCGGCACGCACCACAAGCTGGCCCTCGATGCCCTGACCCACCTGCGCCACCCACAGGCGGACGCCTGGCGGGCCGTGTTCCTGAGCGGCGCCGATCGCTACATCGCCGGCTCGAAGGCGCCGGACGACGTGTTCAAGGACTTCAAGAACCACGTGCTGCACCCCCGCGACGGTTACTGGGGCGGGGCGCCGGACCTCACGCAGCGCTGGTACGGCGATCTGGTGGCGGCGCTCACCCGCGAGGACTGGAGCGAGGCCGCCTGGTGCGCCGGCGTGCTGAGCCACTATTTCGCCGACCCGGTGCACCCGTTCCACACGGCGCAATCGGCCGGCGAGAACGCCATCCATCGCGCCGTCGAATGGAGTATCAACCGCGCCTACGACAGCCTGCGGGCCGAAGGTCTGGCGGCGCACCCGGACCTGGACGTCGCCGTGCCCGAAGGCGCCGACTGGCTGCCCCCCATGGTGCGGGCGGGCGCCGCCCGCGCGAACGTCCACTACGAGGCGTTGATCGCCCACTATGATTTCACCCGCGGCGTGGTCGATCCGCCGAGCGGCCTCGATCCGGTCGGACGGCGCATCTGCGCCGAGCTGCTGATCTACGCGGCGACCGGGTTCGCCCGCGTGCTGGAACGCGCGCTGACCGAATCCGGCGCCACCCCGCCCGCCCTGTCGCTGACCGCCGAGACCGTGCTGGCGGCCCTCCAGGTGCCGCGCCAGCTCCTCCTCAAGAAGCTCGGCGATATGGCCGACCGCCGCCAGGTCGAGGCGATGTACGACGAGCTGATGGCCACCGGAAAAGTCGATGCGACGCTGCCCGAAGACGACCGCATGGTCCGCGATCTCCATGCCGCCGAGGTGGTGACGCCGCAGCCGGCATCGCGCGCCGCGCCGGTCGCGGCCCCGGCCACGCCGCCGCGCCAGGCCGAACCGGCCCCGCCGGCCGTCGCCGTGGCCTCCGTCGAAGAAATCCCGATGGCCCCGCCGGCACCATCAGCGCCCGCCGCGCCCTCCGAAGCGCCCTCCGCGCCCGCAGAAGCGCCGCACCGTCTCGTGCCGGCCGCAGGCCGCCCCGCGCGCCGCCGCCTGCAATTGACAGACGATGTCGTCGACGCGCCGTCGATCGGCCCGAAGACGGCACGGCGTCTGGAGCCGCTCGGCATCCGCTCCATCGCCGACCTCCTCGCCGCCGATCCGGCCGAGGTCTCCCGCCGGCTCGACGTCCGCCACATGACACCCGACGTCGTGACCGAGTGGCAGAACCAGACCCGGCTGGTGCTGGCGATCCCCGAACTCACCGGAACCGAGGCGCAGCTGCTGACCGGCGCCGGCTTCCACGCCGTCGAGGCGCTGGCGGCGGCGGACGTCTCGGACCTGTGCGCCGCACTGCTGGCCTTTGCGGCAACGCCAGCGGGCGAACGCATCCTGCGCAGTGGCAAGCCGCCGGATGTCGCCGAGATCCGCGCCTGGGCGGCCGCCGCCGCCGCCCGCCGCGCCGCCTGAAAAGCTGGAAAAACAGATCGTTGCCGGGCCGCGCTCGGATAAACGATGCATGAATGCTCGTTTCAGAACCGGTTCAACGCCGGTCGGGCATCCTTCCCGTCATGAGCTTCCGGCCAACCCGGCCCGGCGGCAGATCACGGAAGGGACCACGCCATGTTCACGAGTAAGACCATCATCCTCACGCTCTCGGCGCTCGTTGCCAGCACCTCGCTCGCCGCGGCCTACACCGCCCACGACGTCGACAAGCGCCAGTCGATCCAGAGCCAGCGCATCGAGCAGGGCCGCAAGTCCGGCAAGATCACCTGGACCGAGGGCTTGAAGCTGCGCCAGGAGCAGGCCCGGATCGCCCGTCTCGAAGCGATCTACAAGGCCGATGGGAAGCTCGATCGCTACGAACGCGCGCGCCTTGCCAAGCTGCAGAACGAAGCCAGCAAGCATATCGCCTATGAAGCGCACGATGGCTGGAGCCGCTGGTCGCTGCTGCCCCGCTTCGGCCGTTGATCGTGACAAATTCACCGTTAAACATTGACCATCGGCACTCTCACAGTTGACGGCGCCACCGGTAGCCGTCAACTGACTACATTTTTGCTACGCATCGTCTGTCGACCTTCGGTCGCCCCAACGCACATTTGGCGACTATGGGTGGAAACGAAACCGAATCGTTGCGCAATGTCCTTGCGAGGAACGTGCGGCAACTGCGCCATGAACGTGGTTTGAGCCAGGAAGAACTGGCCGACCGCGCCGGGCTTCATCGTACCTACGTCGGCTCCATCGAGCGCGGCGAGCGTAACCTGACCGTCGACAACATCCAGAAAATCGCCCGGGGGCTCGACGTCGACGCCGCGCAACTGCTGGCCGGATCGACCGAGCATGGCGCGACCATGTCCGACGACTCCGGCGCGACCGATGGCAATGCGCCGCCCCGGCGCCCGCGCCGGTAAACCGCCAGCCACCAACTTGCGCTCGATCAAGGCGGCGCCCCGGTCGCTGTCGGACTAACCTCCCGATCTTCAGGAGGACGCCTTGGCCCGCATCGTCATCATCGTCGGCAATCCGCGCACGGCCTCTTTTTCGGAGGCGCTGGCCGAAGCCTATCGCCGCGGCGCCGAGGCCGGGGGCCACGAGGCGCGCGTGTTCCATCTGGCGCGCATGAGCTTCGACCCCATCCTGCACGAGGGCTTTTCCAAGTCCCAGCCGCTCGAGCCGGACCTCCAGGAAGCCCAGACCGCCATCGGGCGCGCCGATCATCTGGTGATCATCTTCCCGCTGTGGTTCGGCACGCTGCCGGCCCTGCTCAAGGGCTTCGTCGAGCGCGTCTTCCAGCCTGGCTTCGCCATCACCGGCAGCATCAAGGACGGCACCTATCGCGCGCTGCTCGCCGACAAGTCGGCCCGGGTCGTCATGACCATGGGCATGCCGGGGCTGATCTACCGTTGGTGCTACGGCGCGCACTGCGCCAAGATGCTGCGCCGGAACATTCTGGAATTCGTCGGCATCAAGCCTGTCCGCACGACCATCTACGGCATGATCGAGGCGGTGACCACCGAGACGCGCGGCAAGTGGCTTCTCGAAGTCGAGGCGCTCGGCCGCAACGCCCAGTGACGCCGGCGCCAACCATGATATTCCGATAGCGGATCAGGCGACCATCAGCAGCACGCCGACGCCCTGCGCCTGCGATACCGCCTGCTGCGGCGTGATGCCGAGGTTCTGCGCCAGCGCCAGCGGATGGGTGCGCGACTTCAGGATGAAATGCGGCCGCTCCGACAATGCGCGCGGATGCGCCGTACCGGCCAGCCCCATCGTGCGCGAAAAGCCGTCGAGGCGTGACACCAGCCGGCCCGAGAACGGCGGCAGATTGGTATTGTCCTCGTCCTCGTACGCCTCGAAATAGGACTTGAAGGCGGTCCAGCTCACCTCGATCCACACCGCCCAGCGGAAGTGCTCCGCATACCCGATGATGGGAGCAAGCAGCGCGGCGCGCACGAAATAGCGCCGCCCGTCCATGATCGCAAAATCCGTTGTCTGAAGCACCCGGCGCTCGATCTCGCGCGGGCCGAGCAGGGCGCAAGGTTCCGGTTGCTCGTACGAAACCTCCGGCAGGCCCGTTTCGATACGCCCAGATCCCGCACACCGGAAGCGAATCCGTGAGCGGTTGTTCCAAATCGACGCAATGTCCGTACGCACCATGACTGGCCGAGCTTTCGAGAGGACGCGAGACTGACTCCCTGCTTCGGAAGACGCAAGCTCCGTGCCCGCGCGGATCCGACCCACCGCGCCGGACGAGCTTGCGCCCACCAGATGAACCACGGCTAAACAGAGCCTTCAAGACCGGTTCAGGTCACACTTGGCATCCTCATGACATTGACCGGTGGTTAACGCCGGAAACACGAGGAGAAAGCCATGACCCGCCTGCTGACCACCACCGCACTTTTGCTTGTTGTAGGTACCGGAGTTGCACAGGCATACTCGCCCTGGAGCAGCGAGATCGAGCGCCGCGAAGCCGCCCAGGAGCGCCGGATCGAGCGCGGCATCCGCAACGGCTCGCTGACCCGCGAGGAGGCCCGTCGTCTCAGCGCCCAGCAGCAGCGCATCGACCAGTTGCAGCGTGAAGCCCGCCGCGACGGCTATGTGTCCCCCCGCGAGGCCGCCGAAATCCGCCGTGCCCAGGCCTACGCCGGCCGCAGCATCTATCGCGAGCTCCACGACGACGAGGGCCGTGGCCGCCATTACTGGCGCCGCTGGTGGTAATCCATCCAGCCTGACCTAGGCAGGGCCGCCCGCTCCGGGCGGCCCTTACCTTTTCGTGACGGGGGAAGCCCGCACCGGTAAGCTCGAATCGAACCCTCAGTCGAGCACGCCATGGCACCCCCGAAGTCCCGCCGCCCCTTCAAGCCCGCCGCCAAGCCGTCGCGGCCGGCGGCTGCGGCAGCCCGCAAGCCCGGCTTGCCGTCGCGCGAGGAGTTGCTGGCGTTCGTCCGCTCGTCCACGGAGAAGGTCGGCAAGCGCGAGATCGCCCGCGCCTTCGGCATCAAGGGCAGCGATCGTATCGGCCTGAAGCGGATGATCGGCGAATTGACGCGCGAAGGCCTGCTGGCCGGCGGCCGCAAGCTGCTGCGCGAGAAGGGCGGCCTGCCCCCCGTCACGGCCCTTGAGATCGTCGCCCGCGACGACGATGGCGACCTGATCGCCGAGCCGCTGGTCTGGGACGGCGAGGAAGGCGAACGCCCCCGTCTGCTGGTCCTCGACAACCCCCGCCTGCGCGCCGAGGGCGAGTCGGCGCTCGGTCTCGGCGACCGCATCCTGGCCCGCTGCGAGCGCCTCGAGGAGCCCGATGTCTCGGGCCTGCTGTTCGAGGCCTTCCCGCTGAAAAAGCTGCCGCGCGAGAAGCGCCGGCTGCTCGGCATCTTCCGCAGTGCCGCTCGCGGCGGCGGCTCGATCGTGCCGATCGACCGCAAGGAGCTGCGCGAGTGGTCCGTGAACAAGGGTGACGAGGGTCGCGCCAAGGACGGCGATCTCGTGCGCTTCGACCTGGCGCGCACCGGGCGCCACGCCCTGGCGCAGGCCCGTGTCGTCGAGACGCTCGGCAACCCTGAGGACCAGCGCCAGATTTCCCTTATCGCCGTGCACGCCCACGGCATCCCGGACGACTTCCCGGAAGGCGTGGTGAAGGAGTCGGAATCCCTCCCCCCGCCGTCCATGTCGGGCCGCGTCGACCTCACGCGCCTGCCGCTGCTGACGATCGACCCCCCCGACGCGCGCGACCACGACGATGCCGTCCACGCCGAGCCCGATCAGGACCCGCGCAACCCGGGCGGCTTCGTCGTCACTGTCGCCATCGCCGACGTCTCCTGGTACGTGCGCCCCGGCAGCCGCCTCGACCGCGAAGCGGAGCTGCGCGGCAACTCGGTCTATTTTCCCGACCGCGTCGTGCCGATGCTGCCCGAGCGCATCTCCAACGACCTGTGCTCGCTGCGCGAGGGGGAGTTGCGCCCCTGCCTCGCCGTCGAGATGGTGTTCGACGCGCGTGGCAAGAAGCGCACCCACAAGTTCATGCGGGCGATGATGCGCTCGGCCGCCAAGCTCTCCTACCAGCAGGCGCAGGCCGCCATCGACGGCCGGCCCGACGACAAGACCGGCCCGCTCCTCGAAGGGGTCCTGAAGCCGCTGTGGGCCGCCTACGCCGCGCTGGCGCGCGCCCGCGACGAGCGCCAGCCGCTCGACCTCGACCTGCCGGAGCGCCGCATCGTACTCGACGACAAGGGCCGCGTCGCCCGCGTCGTGGTGCCGGAGCGGCTGGCCGCCCACCGGCTCATCGAGGAGATGATGATCCAGGCCAATGTCGCCGCCGCCGAGGCGCTGGAGGCCAAGAACACGCCCGTCGTCTACCGCGTCCACGATCAGCCCTCGAAAGAGAAGCTGACGGCGTTGCGCGACTTCCTCGAATCCCTGGAGATGCGGCTGCCCGGCGCCGGCTCGGGCAACGTGCGGCCGGCCCACCTGAACGAACTGCTGACCGCCGCCAAGGACCTGCCGGTGCCCGAACTCATCAACGAGATCGTGCTGCGCTCGCAGGCCCAGGCCGAGTACTCGCCGCAGAACTACGGCCATTTCGGCCTGAACCTCAGCCGCTATGCCCACTTCACCTCGCCGATCCGCCGCTATGCCGACCTGCTGGTCCATCGCGCGCTGGTGCGGGCCATGAAGCTCGGCGACGGCGGTCTGGAAGACGACGCGGTGCCGCGCCTCGCCGAGGTCTCCAAGCGCATCTCGGAGGCCGAGCGCCGGGCCATGGCCGCCGAGCGCGAGACCACCGACCGCCTGATCGCCGCCCACCTCGCCGACCGCATCGGCGCCACGTTCCCGGCCCGCGTTTCCGGCGTCACCCGGTCGGGCCTGTTCGTGCGACTGGCCGATACCGGCGCCGACGGCTTCGTGCCGATCTCCTCGCTCGGCAACGATTTCTTCCACTTCATCGAGGAGCAGCACGCCCTGGTCGGCGCCCGCACCAACGAGGGCTTCCGGCTCGGCGACACGGTGGAAGTCCGCCTCGTCGAGGCCATCCCGACGGCCGGCGCCCTGCGCTTCGAGATGATGAGCGAGGGCAAGCGCGCCCACGCCTCCCTGGCGAAGGGGCTGCGCGGACGCCGCCTCAAGCCGCACCGGCCGCGGCGCTGAAGCCGAGCGCCCGAACGAAAAAGGGCGAGGAGTTGCCCCCTCGCCCCCGAAATCCTGCGCGTCGCGACCGATCAGGTCTCGAAATCGCCGCCGCCGAAATCACCGCCGGAGTCTTCCCAGCTGGCGTTCTGATAGCCCTGATCAGCGGGCGGCAGATTATCCGGCACCGGCGGGCCGAGCGCCGCCTGATCCATGCTGGCGCCTTCCGCCCCTTGACCCGCCGCGGGCGTCGCCGCTTGCGCCGAGTTGCCGCCGAGCATGCCGGAGATCGAGTTGGCGAGCAGCATGCCGCCCGCCACGCCCGCCGCCGTCGTCATCGCTGTGGCCAGGAAGCCGCCGCCCGCACGCTGCTGCGGCTGCATCGGCTGCTGGCCCCAAGGCGCACCCGCCTGCTGGCCGCCCCACGGCGTGCCGGCCGGCTGCCCCATCGGGCGGCCCATCGGACGCTGCTGGCCGAACCCGGGCGACTGCTGGCCAGCCGCCGGGACGCTCGAGCGCCCCGCGCCACCGCCGAACAGGCCGCCGAGGAAGCTGCCGCCCTGCTGGGCCGGCGCCGGAGCACGCGATTCGAGTTCGCGGACGCGCTCCTCGAGTTCTTCGATCCGGCCACCGGCCTGCTGCAGCGCATGCTCCTGGACCAGCACCGACTGCACGAGCAGATAGGCGGCATCGGGATTGCGCCGCACCTGATCGTTGATGAGGGCCTCGGCCTCCCGGTCCTTATCCACTTGCCCGACGCCGCGCATGCGGTCGAACAGGCCGGAAATCATCTGACGCTCATCGCCATTCATCTTCGGTTTCTCCAAGTCAGGAAGCTGACGCGTCGGATGTAGGAACCGCATTCCTCCTGTGCAATACCCGAAAGGCTGGCATACGACACCCTCTGTCGCAGGGCGTGTTGATCGTCCCTGAGTTTGATGCTACCAAGTTGTACGATGACATGACAGCCTCTGCCCGCTGCTCATGCAATCGCCGGCCCAGCAGCAACGACGGGATACACACATGAAACGGGTTCTACTCACCGGCGCGGCCGGTGGCGTCGGCTCGCGCCTGCGCAAGCTCCTGCCCCCCATCTACCCCGACTTGGTGCTGAGCGACATCCGCAAGCCGGACGACCTTGCGCCGGGCGAGCGCTTCGTCCAGGCCGACCTCGCCGACATGCCGGCCGTCGAGCGCCTGTGCGAGGGCATCGACGGCATCGTCCACCTCGGCGGCTTCTCGGTCGAAGGCCCGTGGGAGACCATCCTGCAGGCCAACATCATCGGCCTCTACAATACCTTTGAGGCGGCCCGCCGCCAGGGCGTCAAGCGCATCATCTTCGCCTCATCGAACCACGCGGTCGGCTTCTACCGCCGCGACCAGACCATCGCGCCCGACGTCACCGTCCGCCCCGACAGCCGCTACGGCGTCAGCAAGGCGTTCGGCGAGGCGCTCGGCGCCTTCTACTCCGACAAGTTCGGCCTGGAGATCTTCTGCATCCGGATCGGCAACGTCGACGACAAGCCGATCGACGCCCGCCGCCTCGCCATCTGGCTTAAGCCCGAGGACCTGGTGCAGCTCATCCGGATCGGCCTCGAACACCCCGACGTGCGCTACGAGGTCGTCTACGGCGCCTCCGACAACGCCCGCGCCTGGTGGGACAACAGCCGCGCCCACGCCCTAGGCTACAAGCCGACAGGGCGCAGCGAGGACATGGCCGAGGCCGCCATGGCGGCGCAGGCCAAGGTCGGTCCCGACCCCATCGGCGACATCTTCCAGGGCGGCACCTTCTGCTCGATGGAATACGCCGGCACCGTCCAAACGCAGAAGAAGGTCTGAGCGCATGAGCAGAGATTTCGCCGCGCTGCGCCAGCGCCTCGGCAGCGGCCTTCTGGCCTTCCCCGTCACCTGTTTCACGGCCGACGGCGCCCTCGACGAAGCGAACTTTCGCGAGAGCCTCGCCGTCAATCTGCGTCATGGTGCGGTCGGTCTGTTCGCGCCGGGTGGCACCGGCGAGCTGTTCTCGCTCACGCCCGACGAGGCGGCGCGAGTGACGCGCATCACCGTCGAGGAGGCCAAGGGCCGCGTGCCCGTGATCGGCGGCGCCGCCTATGGCACCGCCATGGCCACCGCCTTCGCCAAGGCCGCCGAGAACGCCGGTGCCGAAGCGGTACTCGTGCTGCCGCCCTATCTGATGCATGCGGAGCAGGAAGGCCTGTTCCGCCACATCGACGCCATCTGCCGCGCCGTCGGCATCGGCGTGATCGTCTACAATCGCGACAACAGCCTCTACGCTGCCGAGACGGTCGCGCGGCTGGCCGACCGCCATCCCAACCTGATCGGCTTCAAGGACGGCCACGGCGACGTCGAGCAACTCGTCCGCGTTCGCCAGATCGTCGGCGACCGCCTCCTCTACGTCGGCGGCATGCCGACCGCGGAGGTGTTCGCCGTGCCCTACTTCGCGGCCGGCTTCACCACCTACTCCTCGGCGGTCTACAACTTCGTTCCCGAGATGGCCCAGAAGTTCTACGCCGCAGTGCGCAGCGGCGACAGCGCCACGACCGACCGCCTACTGAAGACGTTCTTCCTGCCCTACATCGCCCTGCGCAATCGCAAGCGCGGCTATGCGGTCGCCATCGTCAAGGCCGGCATGCGCCAGGTCGGCCGCCCGGCCGGCCCGGTTCGCCCGCCCCTGATCGACCTCGACGAGGCCGAGCACGCCGAGCTCGGCCGCCTCATCGAGGCCGTGCGCCGCTGAAGCACCGGACGCCGGCGGCGCGTCAGTGCCGCCGGCCTGTCCCCCGTGGAACAGCGAAGCGCCGACGGCTGACCTAGCTTCCGATCGAAGGCCCCCCGGCCACCATCCGAAGCGAGGACCCGATGCGTATCCACTTCACCATTCTGGCTGCCGTCGCGATCGCCGCCGTGGCCGGCGCCGCCATCGCATCCACCGGCGCCGTGGCCCATGACCCTGGCAGCGGCCCGGGCAACTGCAGGGCCGCCGGCTCGACCCTGCCGTGCTTCGGCCGGTAGGCGGAGACCCGATCAGTCGAGATCCTGCCCGGCCCACTCCTGCGCCTTCGCGCCGACACGCGCCGCGAGCGTCGCCGGCTCACCCTCCGCGACCCAGCCGGCCAAATGGCGCTTGATCCGTCCGATCAGCCCGACCCCCTCGTAGATGAGGCCCGTGTAGATCTGCAGCAGCGTCGCTCCCGCCTCGATCTTCGCCTGCGCCGCCGTCTCGGAATCGATTCCGCCGAGGCCGATCAGCGGCACGCGCCCGCCCGTCAACACGTGCACGCGCGCCAGCAGGACCGTCGAGCGATGAAACAACGGCCGCCCGGACAGCCCGCCGGCCTCCTTGGCCATCGCCAGATGCGAGACGGCCGGCCGCGTCAGCGTCGTATTCGAGATCGCGATGCCGTCGACCGCGTGGGCCACCAGCCGCGCCACCACGGCCGGCAGGTCCGCCTCGGCGATATCGGGGGCCAGCTTGACGACAAGCGGAACCCGACGGCCGCCGGCCGCCTCGAAACGCGCGCGCGCCTCCAGAACCCGCCCCAGCAGTTCGTCCAGCGCGGCGGGCGCCTGCAGATCGCGCAACCCCGGTGTGTTGGGCGACGAAATGTTCACGGTCAGATAGCTCGCCAGCGGCGCGAACGTCTCGAACCCGGCCACATAGTCCGCGGTCCGGTCGGCGCTGTCCTTGTTGGCACCGATGTTGACCCCGACGATACCGCGGGCCGGCCGCCGCTTGAGCCGCGCCAGCGCCGCCTCGTGCCCGCCGTTGTTGAATCCGAGCCGGTTGATGACGGCGCGCGCATCGATCAGCCGGAACACCCGCGGCTGCGGATTGCCCGACTGCGACCGCGGCGTCACGGTGCCGATCTCGGCGAACCCGCAGCCGAGGTCGAGCACGGCATCGGGCACGCGGGCATCCTTGTCGAAGCCTGCCGCGATACCGACCGGATTGGGAAACCTGAGACCCCACAGATCGACGCCGATGGACGGCGGATCGGGCCATTTGAGATGCGGAAACAGGCCGGCTTCCAGCGTCTTGAGCGTCAACTCGTGGGCCCGCTCGGGCGCGAGGGCCAACAGCATCGGCTGTGCCAGTCGACTGAAACCACGTATCACGAGAGCCCCTCGGGCAACACGGCAGCACCGGCATCGTCGTACGCGACGGTCCATACCCGTCGAACGCACGCAGTCGGGAGATCACTATAGAGATGTGGGAAGAGCATGCCACCCCGCGACGGCTCCCAGCGGAGCGCCGCGCCGAGGCTCGCCGCGTCGACGGCGAGCAGCACGAGATCGCGCTGTCCGGCGAAATGCTTGGCGAGTGTGCCCGCCAGTTGCGCCGCCGTCGACAGATGCAGAAAGCCATCGCGCACATCGTCGGGCGATCCCGTCAACACTCCACGTTGCAGGGCACCCTCCCAGGTTGTGCGCGGGCAGATTTTATAGATCGTGGCCATACTGTTTCCCGCTCGCATCGCTGTGAAACGCTGTCGCCAGCGATCACTTTGTGAGGCAATATGAGGAAAGTTCCGATTGGTCTACACAATCGCCTGTCAGGTGGTCCGGCCAACGAGATCGCCCACAAGGATAAATGAAGGGAGCGCGCAGTGCCGACCGCTTGTGTCGTCGAGTCCCAGAGATCCAGATCCCCCGCCCCCCATTTCGCGGGTCACCGGGCCGGCAGACCCGCCCTCGCCTGAACCGCCGCAAGATTCCCTGTCGATTCCCCTGATCCATCAATATTTTTCTGGCCCGAAGGCCGTCCATGCCCGGACACGTGCAAGTCGAGTGTTTGACTGTCGGTGAATTCCTCGGCGGCGACCGCAAGCTGGTCCTGCCGTGGTTCCAGCGCGGCTACGCGTGGGGCGAGCGCCAGATCGGACGCCTGATGTCGGATCTGCGCAGCGCCATGCAGGCGCCGGCCGACCGCCAGCGCTACTTCCTCGGCCACATCCATCTGGCGCGGCCGAAGAGCGAGCGGATCGACCAGCTCATCGACGGCAACCAGCGCATCACCACGCTGACCATATTGTTCAGCATTCTGCGTGATCAGACGATCGGCGAGGAAGCCCAAGGCCTGCACCGCGTGATCACGACGCCGGAGTCCGCGGCCACCGCCGGCACGTCCCGCCTCCGTCTCAATCCGCAGCCGAGCGTCGCGGCCTTCCTCGAGCGCTACGTCCAGTCCGCGGGCGGCACCCGCATCGAGTTCGAAGGCGACCTCATGGCCCTGTCGCAGACCGAAAGGGCCATCTTCAACAATCGCGAGCAGATCAAGTTTCACCTGGCGGAAACACCCATCGACCGCGCCGCATTGGCCCGCTTCATCCAGATGCGCTGCTGTCTGACCGTGAGCACCGTCGAGGATCCCGAGGAAGCATGGGATATGCTCGCGACGGAGGAGGAAACCGGCCTCAAGCACCACGATACCGACCGCGCCAAGTATAGCCTGCTGGCGCCGATGCCGCGTGACCAACAGGGTGAGGCGGCGCGCATCTGGGACACCTGGGTCGCACGCATCGGACCCGACCGCGTGCAGGAACTGCTGGGCCACATGCGAACCCTGGATCACGGGCGCCGGTCCACCAAGCCGATCGAAGAGGACCTGATCCGCATCTACCGTCTCGACACGACCGGGATCGACTTCCTGGAGAAGCGGTTCGCGCCGCGGGCCGGCTGGCTCGATCGCATCGTGCGCCGCGATATCGGCACCGGGGCGGCCCGCGACCTCGTCGCGCAACGGTTGGAGACGCTGTCGTGGCTCGACCAGGCGCAATGGATGGCGGCGGCCGTCCGCTGGCTGGAAACCCGCGGTGATCAGCACGAGGAAACCCCGGAGTTCTTCTTCGCCCTCGACCGCCTCGCTTGGATCCTGCGGATCGCGGGTGCCGATCCGGTGGTCCAGGAGCGGCGCTTCATCGAGGTCTGCGAGACCCTGAAGCGCAGCGCGCCGCTGGCCGAAGTCGGGACCCTGACGCCGGAGCGGAAACTCGTCGAGGATGCCCGCTCCAACCTCGCCAGCCGCACGTTCGAGGCCAAGCGCTACAGCGATCTGGTGCTGCGGCGCATCTCGCTCGAACTCGGCCGGGATTCGGGCCCCCTCGATCCCGATGGCGTGACCGTCGAGCACGTGCTGCCGCGCAATCCGATCCCCGGCAGCGAGTGGTGGCGCCATTTCCGCACGCGCGCCCAGATCGCCGAGCACGCCAATCGTCTCGGCAACCTCGCCTTCCTCACCCGGCCCGAGAACCAGCACGCCGCCACCCAGATCTACGAGGAAAAGCGCCGCATCCTGGCGGGCAGCACGTTCCTGCTCGCCAATGACGCCGCCACCGCCCGCATCTGGAACGCCGAAACCATTCGCGACCGCACCGAGCATTTGATTTGTGCACTGATGAAATCCTGGCGCCTGTGAACCCGGCCCGCACGCAAGCGTGATCGCCAGCGGCCTTGCCGCCTCGGCCGCAACCGGCTATCGGCCACGGACCGCAACGTGAGGATGCCGCCGATGCGCGAGCTGGATCCATCGCGGCCGCTGCTGGTCATGGGCGGCCCCTATTCGAACCTGCGCGCCACCGAGGCGCTGCGCCGACTGGCCGGCGAGCGCGATATCCCGCCGTCGCACGTCGTCTGCACCGGCGACGTGGTCGCCTACTGTGCCGAGCCGGTAGAGACCGCCGCCCTGGTGCGCGATTGGGGCTGCCACACGATCGGCGGCAACTGCGAGGAGCAACTCGCCGCCGGCGCCGCCGACTGCGGCTGCAATTTCGCCGAGGGCAGCGCCTGCGATCGCCTGGCCAAGGGCTGGTATCCGTTCGCCAACGCCCTCCTGCCGACGGACCTGCGCACCTGGATGGCCGGCCTGCCGGCCACGCTCGTGCTCCGCTATGGCGGGCTGACCTTCCGCGTCGTGCACGGCGGCGTCGACGAGACCGCCCGCTGGGTGTTCGCCTCCGAGACCGAAAAGCTCGCCGAGGAAACGGCACGCGCCGGCACCGATGTCGTACTCGCCGGCCATTGCGGCGTCCCGTTCCTGGCGCGCGCCGGCGGCAAGACCTGGTTCAATTCGGGCGCGCTCGGCATGCCGGCCAACGACGGCACGCCGGACGTCCGGTACGGCCTCGTGACCGCGAGCCCCGACGGCGCCATCCGCCTCTCCACCCATCGCCTCGCCTACGATCATCAGGGGGCCGCGGCCGCCATGCGCCGGTCGGGCCACGCCAATCCCTATGCCCGCGCCCTGGTGACCGGTCTGTGGCCGAGCCTGGACGTTCTGCCGCCGGCCGAACGGGCGGCCACCGGCCAGCGTCTGCGCGAGCGCTCCCTGGTGCTGCGGCCGCGCCGGACCGCGATGCGCACCGGGGCAACGGCGCCCGCTCTGTGACGCAGCACAATCTCGATTTTCATCGCGGCACCTACCGGGCGCGCGCGTCCTGGCCCGGCTTGCCCGCATCCAGCACCACGCGGCACTCGGCGGGCAGCTCGGCCATCGTCATCGGCTTCGGCGGCGGGGCCGGTTTGGCGCCGGGCTTCGGCGGCTCCGGCGGCTTGGTGACCAGCTTGATCCAGTTGTCGACCTCCGCACCGCAGCCATCGTCGGTGCTGGTCACCGGGTCCTGGCCCTTGCAGGTCGGACTGTCGGACGGGCAGGCCATCCGCACATGCATGTGGTAGTGGTGGCCCCAGTAGGGACGCACCTTGGTCAGCCACGCGCGATCCTTGCCGGCCGCGCCGCACAGCGCCTTCTTGATCGCCGGATGCACGAAAATGCGCTCCACATCGTCGGAGAGCGCCGCGCGCCGGATCAACCGCACATGTCCCGCCGTCCACGCCTTGGCGTCGACCTTGCCCTTGTCGGCCTCGTCCAACATCGAGGTTGCGGACAGCTGCTCGCGCTCGGCCTCGCTGAGGCGGCGGTCGGGCATCGGCGTCAACCAGATGTCGGCGTCCAGCCCCACCTGGTGGCTGGCGTGCCCGGTCAGCATGGGGCCGCCGCGCGGCTGTGAAATGTCGCCGACCAGCAAGCCGGGCCAGCCGTCCAGCCGCTTGGCGTCGGCGGCGAAGGTCTCCAGCCATCCGACCAGCTTGGGATGCCCCCAGTTGCGGTTGCGCGACAGCCGCATGACCTGCCAGGCGCTGCCGTCGATGGCGAGCGGCTTGGCGCCGGCCAGACAGCCGCGGGCATAGAACCCGATCGCGCGCGCTTCCAAGGGCGCGGACGTCTTGGCGGCGCCGAACAGCTCCTTGGCCGGCGTCCGGTCGGCCGCCGTCGGCTTCGGCGCCGCAGCCGGCCCCTCGAGCGCGGCCGGCTGGGCTGCCGGCGCGGGTGCCGCCCCGGACGGTGGGCCGGGCGCCACTGTCTGGGCCAGCGCCGCCGCCGCCGCGGCGAAACAGACGAGCCCTGCGATCAGAACGGCGCGAGCTTTCATGGGTGCGAACTTTCGCAGATGGGCATGAGCGCCCCTCCGAGACCGTGCGGCGCGACTCCGACAATGCGATCACAATACGCCGGGGCGCGGCCGCCCGGTAGCGCCCCAACCGTCAACCCACAACCGGCTTGCCGGCGAGTTGCAGTCCGACGACACCGGCGATGATGAGGGCGATGCTGGCCAGCTTCAGGGCTGTCGCGCTCTCGCCGAACCACCAGATGCCGATCGCCGCGGTGAGCGCCGTCCCGGCCCCGGCCCAGATCGCGTAGGCGACCGAAAGCTCGATGGTTTTCAGCACCATCGTAAGACCCGCCACCGCCGCGCCGTAGCACACGAACACCGCCACCGACGGCCACAACACCGTGAAGCTGTTCGACAGCTTCATCATCACCGAGCCGACCACCTCCAGGGCGATCGTCGCGATCAGCCAAATCCAGCCCATGCCGCGTCTCCCTGTGCGCCTCGGCCTCACCGGCACGGCACCGGCCTCCCTTGCACCGCGCCGCGCGACCGGTCAATTGTGCGCCCCATGACCGATTTTCTCGACACCGGCCCCGCCGATGCCCCCGTCCGCCTACTCCTGGCTCATGGCGCGGGCGCCCCGATGGACAGCCCCTTCATGACGCTGATGGCCGAGCTGCTGGCCGCGCGCGGGTGCGCCACGTCGCGCTTCGAGTTCCCCTATATGGCGGCGCGGCGCAGCGGCGGTAAGAAGCGGCCGCCGCCGCGCGCCGAGGCGCTGGTGCCGGACTATGTGGCCGCCATCGCCGCCGCCCGCACCCGCGCACCCTCGCAGCGCATCGCCATCGGCGGAAAGTCGCTCGGTGGGCGCGTCGCCTCCCTCGCCGCCGACGATCTTTATGCCGCAGGCGAAATCTTCGCGCTGGTCTGCCTCGGCTACCCGTTCCACCCGCCGGGCCTGCCCGAAAAATTGCGCACCGGCCATCTCGAGCAGCTCCACTGCCCCGCCCTGATCGTCCAGGGCGAGCGCGACCCGTTCGGCACCCGCGTCGAGATCGAAGGATGGACGCTGGCCTCGGCCATCGCGCTGCACTGGGCGACCGACGGCGATCACGACCTCGGCCCGCGTGGCGGCCATGGCGTCACCCGTCGCGGCAATCTGGAAGCGGCCGCCGACACCGTCGCTGAGTTCCTGCGCCGCTCCGCCGAGGGCGGCTAGCGGCGCCGGCCGCGGCGGCCCGCACTCACCCGTACGTCCGCTCGTCGGCGATCACCTTGCCGTCGTTGGGCAGGCTGCCAGGCGCGGCGAGCTGGATCTCACCCTTGAGCTTGGTGACCGCCTGCAGCGCCTCGCCGAGACGCGCAACCAGCGCCTCGTCGCCGGCCGCGGCTTCGGCCCGGAGCGTCATCGAATCCTGCTCGCCGACGCGGCCGATCACCAGCCGCAACCGGCCGAGTTCGGGGAACCGCTTGGCCAACTCGGCCACCTGCTCGGGGTGCACGAACATGCCCTTGACCTTGGTCGTCTGGTCGGCGCGGCCCATCCACCCCTTGATGCGCATGTTGGTGCGCCCGCACGGGCTCGCCCCCGGCAGCACCGCCGAAAGGTCGCCGGTCGCCAGCCGGATCATCGGATAGTCACGGTTGAACGAGGTCACCACCACCTCGCCGACCTCGCCCACCGGCACCGGATCGCCGGTGCCCGGCCGCACGATCTCGACGATCACGCCTTCCTCGATGACCATCCCCTCGAGCGCCGCCGTCTCGTAGGCGATCACGCCGACGTCGGCCGTCGCGTAAGCCTGGAACACGGCGATGCCCTGATCCCGGTACTCCTGGCGCAGCGACGGGAACAGCGCGCCGCCCGACACCATCGCCCGCTTGATCGACGTGATCGGCCGCCCGGCCTCGCGCGCCTTGTCGAGCAGGATTTTCAGATAGTCCGGCACGCCGATGTAGGCGGTCGGCTTCAAATGGTGGATCGCATCGAGTTGCTGCTCGGTGTTGCCGGGCCCGGCCGGGATCACCGCACAGCCGAGCGCGCGCGCCCCGGCGTCTAGGATCCAGCCGCCGGGCGTCAGGTGATAGGCAAACGTGTTGTGGACGATGTCGCCCTTGCCAAACCCGGCGGCGAACAGCGCCCGCGCGCTCCGCCACCAGTTCTCGCCGGCGCCCTCGGGCTCGAAGATCGGCCCCGGCGACATGAAGATGCGCGACACCGCACCGGGCTCACTGGTCGCAAACCCGCCGAACGGCGGCAGCTTGGCTTGACGCTCCTTGAGTTCCGCCTTGCGCAGGATCGGCAGTTTGGCGAGCCCCTCGCGGGACGCCGCCTGCCCCGGATCGGCGTCGCCGAGGTGCGAGGCCCAGCCGGGCGCCATCTCCCTCGCCCGCGCCACCAGCCCCGGCAGCAGGTTGAACAACGCCTGCTCTCGCGATTCCGGGTCGCGCGTCTCGAGGTGATCGAAGAATGCGGTCATGAGCGGGGCCCCGCCATCTGAAAACGGATGGCCCCGGTGATAGGGGGTGGTCCCCGCACGGGTCAATCGGCGACACCGGGAAAATGGTCGAACGCCGCCGCACCCGTGATTTTCAGGACGCGGTGGTGAGCGCCTTTTCGCCGAACACGTAGCCGGCGCCGCGCACCGTCCGGATCGGATCGCGTTCCTTGCCGCGGATCAGCGCCTTCCTGAGCCGGCCGATATGCACGTCCACGGTCCGCTCGTCGACGAAGGCGTCGCGGCCCCACACGCCGTCGAGCAGCTGCGCCCGCGACAGCACCCGCCCGGGGCTCTCCATCAGGAACTCGAGCAGCCGGAACTCGGTCGGCCCGATGCGCACCTCGCGCACGCCCCGCGTCACCCGGTGCGCCGCCCGGTCGAGCTCGATGTCCGAAACCTTGAGCACTTCGGCCACCCGGTCCGGCGCCGAGCGCCGCAGGATGGCCTTGACCCGCGCCAGCAGTTCGGCGACCGAGAACGGCTTCACGACGTAATCGTCGGCGCCGGTGGCCAGCCCGCGGATGCGGTCGCCCTCCTCGCCGCGCGCCGTCAGCATCACGATCGGGATGCCGCGCGTCTCCGGCCGCGTGCGCACCCGCCGGCAGATCTCGATGCCCGACGTGCCGGGCAGCATCCAATCGAGGATGATGAGATCCGGCCGCTCTTCGGCGATCAGGATCTCGGCCTCCTCGCCGCTCGCCGCACGCGAGACCTGGAAGCCATCCGCCTCCAGATTGTAGGAGAGCATCTCCTGCAGGGCCGCTTCGTCCTCGACGACCAGAACCTTGGCGCTCAAGACAGCCTCCGTCGGTTCAACGTGTGATCAGGGTCGAGCTGGTGCGATCGCCCTTGGGACGATCCTCGATCACCGTTTCGCCCTTGACGAGATAGTAGATGGCCTCCGCGATGTTGGTCGCGTGGTCGCCGATCCGCTCGATGTTCTTCGCGCCGAACAGCAGGTGCGTACACAGGCTGATGTTGCGCGGGTCTTCCATCATATACGTGAGCAGCTCACGGAAGACGGAGTTGTACGTCGCGTCGATGTGCGCGTCCGAACTGCGCACCTTCAGCGCCAGGTCCGTATTCCGGTCGGCGTAAGCGTCGAGCACGTCCTTGAGCTGGCGCAGCGCCAGATCGATCATGCGGCGCAGCCCCGAAACGAGCGGCCGCGGATAGGTCTCGCCGGCGATCGTCAGCGCCCGCTTGGCGATGTTCTTGCCGAGATCGCCGATCCGTTCGAGCTCGCCGGAGATCCTGAGCGCGCCCATGATCTGCCGCAGATCGTCCGCCATCGGCTGACGCCGCGCGATCATCGCGATGATCTGCTGTTCGATCTCGTGCTGCATCGCGTCGACGGTCTTGTCCGAAGCGATCGCCTGCTCGGCCAGTCCCGGATCGCGAAGCTCGAGCGAATCGAAGGCGCTGCCGACGATGTTCTCCACGAGCCCGCCCATGTGCGCGATCTTGCGATCGAGTTGGGCGAGCTCGTCCTCGTAGGACTTCACGATGTGTTCGTTCATGATGGTGTTCGCCTTCTTTTTGGGCGAAGACCGATACCGTGCATCAGCCGAAGCGGCCGGTGATGTAGGCCTTGGTCTTCTCGTCCTTCGGTGCCGTGAAGATCTGCGACGTATCCCCCTCCTCGATGAGGTCTCCCAGGTGGAAGAAGGCCGTGCGCTGCGAAACGCGCGCCGCCTGCTGCATCGAGTGCGTGACGATGATGATGCAGAAGTTGGTGCGCAGCTCGTCGATCAGTTCCTCGACCTTCGCCGTCGCGATCGGATCGAGCGCCGAGCAGGGCTCGTCCATCAGGATCACGTCGGGGCTGACCGCGATCGCCCGCGCGATGCACAGCCGCTGCTGCTGGCCGCCCGAGAGCCCGGTGCCGGTGTCGTTGAGACGGTCCTTCACCTCTTTCCACAGACCCGCCTTCTCGAGGCTGGCCGTCACGATCTCGTCGAGCTCGGACTTGCTCTTGGCGAGGCCGTGGATGCGCGGCCCGTAGGCCACGTTCTCGTAGATCGACTTCGGGAAGGGGTTCGGCTTCTGGAACACCATGCCGACCCGGGCGCGCAGCTGCACGACGTCGAGCGACGGATCGTAGATGTCCTGCCCGTCGATCGTGATCTTGCCGTCGACCCGGCAAATCGAGATCGTGTCGTTCATGCGATTGATGCAGCGCAAGAACGTCGACTTTCCGCAGCCGGACGGACCGATGAACGCCGTCACCGAGTGGTCGGCGATCTCCACCGATACCCGCTTGATGGCGTGCTTTTCGCCGTAATAGACGTTGACGTCGCGGGCCACGACTTTCGCTGCGCCGCTAGCATTCATGGACGCTGCCACCGGGGCAACGGTCGTCGTCTCGATCGGAGACATTTCCATCACTCGAACCTCGTTGCTCATAAGTGGAATTCTACCAGCGACGCTCGAACCGCGTGCGCAACCAGATCGCCGCTCCGTTCATGACGAACAGGAACCCGAGCAGCACGACGATCGCCCCTGCGGTCCTTGCCTGGAAGGCCGGCTCGGGGAGATCGGACCAGAGATAGATCTGAACCGGCAACACCGTCGCCGAGTCGGTGATGGCCGAAGGCACGTCGACGATGAAGGCGACCATGCCGATCATCAGCAAAGGCGCGGTCTCACCGAGGGCGTGGGCCATGCCGATGATCGTCCCGGTCATGATACCCGGCATCGCCAGCGGAACGACGTGGTGGAACACCGCCTGCTGGTGCGAGGCGCCGACACCCAAAGCCGCTTCCTTGATCGACGGCGGCACCGCCTTGATCGCCGCCCGCGAGGCGATGATGATGGTCGGCAGCACCAGCAGCGCCAGCACCAGACCGCCCACGAGCGGTGCCGATCGCGGCATGTTGAAGAAGTTCAGGAACACCGCCAGTCCGAGTAGACCGAACACGATCGACGGCACGGCCGCCAGATTGTTGATGTTCACTTCGAGAATGTCGGTGAACCAGTTCTTGTCGGCGAACTCTTCGAGATACACAGCCGCCAGAACACCGATCGGCAGGCAGAGCACCAGGGTCACCAGCAACGTCAGGATGGTGCCCGTCAAGGCGCCCCGGATGCCGGCGAGTTCCGGCTCGCGGCTGTCACCAGCCGTGAAGAAGCGCCAGTTGAAGCCGCTCTGAACGGCGCCCATTTCGCGAAAGCGCTCGAGGAAAGCGACCTCCTGGTCCGTCACCTTACGATTGCTCTCGGGTGTCGTGTAGGAAACGACGCGCCAGGAACCGGGCTGCGCTTCCGCATCGCTCTTCAGCGGCAGCAGAACCTCGCCGGTCAAGCCGATGTCGGTGATCTTGGTCGCCTTCACGAGGCCGCCGTTGATCTCCACCAGCACGCTCGGCAGCTTGCTGTCGAGTTCCTCGTCGCCCTTCGGACGATCGAAGCGCGCCTGCAGCGCCGCGGCCTCGTCCCGCAGTGCCTTCGAACGGGCCGACGGGCCGCCCGACCGACGCTCAACACGGGCGGCATCGGCCCTCAGCTCTGTCGCACGTGCGGCAAGGCCCTGCTTGATGAGCACGAACTCGGTGGCGAAGTCGTTGGCGGACGACAGTACCGTGATTTCTCCGGTAACGCCGCTCGGCGTGGCGACGCCGCGCGCGGCCCGCTTGACGATGCTCGTTCCCGCACCCTTGAAGTACAGGTCCGCGTCGTCGGACAGCAGCAGCGGAACCTTGACCGTCGTGCCGATCAGCGACGGATCCGCCAACAGCTTGTCGCGCAGATCGTTGGTCGCGCCGGTGCTCACCAAGCGCGTCAGGATCCGCTCGCCGCTCCGGCTTTCGATGCCGGGAATGGCCGTCTTCAGCGCGTCGCGCGTCAACGGGAAATAGTCGGCCCCTTTGATCGCGGCGGCATCCCGCGAACCGGCCGGACCGGCCAGATCCGCCGGCACGGCCACGTCCAGCACCAGGGAGTGCTCACGGAACGAGGGCGCCCCCGTGACCAGGATATTCGTGACCAGAGCGACCACGAAAACCAGGGTGACCAGCAGAGCCGCGATTCCGTACGCACGGAACCGAGCCTCCGCCCTGTAGCGGGCCTTGATGCGGGCGCGAGCCTCGCTCGATGCGAAATCCAGACGCCGCATCGGCATCGGATTGGAGGGGATGGCTGTATCAGTCATACTGCTCTCGATACCTGCGCACGACTTGGAGGGCGATCACGTTCAACATGAGCGTGACGAAGAACAGAACGAAGCCGAGGGCGAAGGCCGCCAACGTCTTGGCGCTGTCGAATTCCTGGTCCCCGACCAGAATGGTCTTGATCTGGACGGTGATGGTGGTGACCGCTTCCAGAGGATTGATCGTAAGATTGGCGGCCAGACCCGCGGCCATCACCACGATCATGGTCTCGCCGATAGCGCGGCTGATCGCCAGCATGAATGCGGACACGATGCCCGGCAGCGCCGCCGGCAGGATCACGTTGCGGATGGTTTCCGATTTGGTGGCCCCCAGCGCATACGCGCCGTCGCGCAACGACTGAGGCACGGCATTGATGATGTCGTCGGACAGCGACGACACGAACGGGATGATCATCATGCCCATCACCAGACCCGCAGCCAGCGCGCTTTCCGACGCCACGTCGAGCCCGAAATACTCGCCCCAGCCCCGGATCATCGGCGCGACCGTCAACGCGGCGAAGAAGCCGAGCACGACCGTCGGTATGCCCGCCAGGATCTCCAGCATCGGCTTGGCGATCGAGCGTACCCGCTTGGAGGCGTACTCGGACAGGTAGATGGCCGAGAACAGACCCAACGGACCCGCCACGATGATGGCGATGAAGGTGATCAGCAGCGTACCCGACAGAAGAGGAACGAAGCCGAAAGCGGTCTTGATATCACCCTGGTCGGCACGCAACGCGGCCTGCGGGTTCCATTCCGTGCCGAACAGGAATTCGCTGACGGTCGGCCGGCCCTTGAGCGAGGTGTCGAAGAAGAACCGAGCGGTCTCGTAGAGCACCGAGAAGACGATGCCGACGGTCGTCAGAATGGCGATCGCGGCGCAAACGATGAGCACGATCTTGACGATCCGCTCGAAATTGTTGCGGGCACGGAAATGGGTCGAAACACGGCCGCGCGCGAACGCGATGGCCGCAAGACCGAACAGTCCGCCGCCCACCAGAGTCGCCAGGCTGCCGAAGTCGAGCCAGCCCTTGTAGACATCGACGGCCGACTTCAGCTGCGGGCCGACGTCACCGCTGTGTTGACCCAGGACGACGTTCTTGATGTCGCGCAGCAAGGTGCCGCGCCGCAGCTCGTCATTGGCAACCTCGGGCGGGAACACGCCGATCGCCAGGGTTTCGGCCATGCGGCTGAAAAGCGGGTTGGACACCATGTAGATCAGCAGCATCGGTATCAGCACGAGAGCCGCGGCATACATGCCGTGGTAGCTCGGCAACGAGTGCAGCCGCGTCGAGCCGGCGGTGGCGGAAATCGCCTTCGCACGCGACGTCGCAAGCACATAGGCCGCGACGACCAACACGGCGAGCGTCAAGAAATACAAGGCCGACATGGACGTTCCCAACACTTGGCGACGTTACGTTGAAACGGACCAGGCGCCCCGCGTGGGGCGCCTGGATCGATCGCAGGTTAGTTCACCTTGTCGGCGGTGAGAGGCGTCAGCGCGAGAACCGCCTTCCGGACGGCGTCGGCCTCGGCCTTCGGCAGGGCCACGAGGCCCTTGCGCGCCAGATAGCCGTCCTTCGACATGGCCTTGTCGGAGACGTACTCGGCGGCGAACTTCTCGATGCCGGGGATCACGCCGACGTGCTGCTTCTTCAGGTAGACGAACAGCGGGCGCGAACCCTTGTACTTGCCGCCGGCGATGAGGTCGTACTCCGGGGCGACGCCGTCGATGGAGACGCCACGCAGCTTGGCCAGGTTCTCTTCGAGGAACGAATAGCCAAAGATGCCGAACGCGTTCTTGTTGGCTTCGAGCTTCTGGACGATCACGTTGTCGTTCTCGCCAGCTTCGACGTAAGCGCCGTCCTTGCGGATCGACTTCCAGAGCTTCTCGAAGCCCTTGGCATCAGCCTTCTGCATGTCCTTGAGAGCGGCCGACGCCTTGGCGCCGACTTCCATGAACAGCTCGTGGAACGAGTCGCGCGTGCCCGAGGTCGGCGGCGGACCGAGAACCTCGATCTTGACGTTCGGCAGCGACGGGTCGATGTCCGACCAGTTCTTGTAGGGGTTGGCGACGAGCTTGCCGTCTTTGCCGGGAACCTGCTCGCCGAGCGCCAGGAAGACCTGCTCGAGCGTCAGCTTGATGCCGGGACCCGTCTTCGACTGAGCGATGGTGAGGCCGTCGATGCCGACCTTGATCTCGACGATGTCCTTGACGCCGTTCTTCTGGCAATCCTCGAACTCGCCCTTCTTCATGGCGCGCGAGGCATTGGTCAGATCCGGATGGCCGACGCCGACACCGGCGCAGAACAGCTTCATGCCACCGCCCGTACCGGTCGACTCGACAACCGGCGTCTTGCCGCCACCCGACTTGCCGAACTGCTCGGCGACAGCGGTGGTGAACGGATAAACCGTCGAGGAGCCGACGATGCGGATCTGGTCGCGAGCCGAAGCGGCGTCAGCGAAGGCGAACGCTCCCGCGGCAGCAACCACTGCCGTGAAGGCTACGAGTTTGGTTTTCACTGTAAGTCTCCCTTACTGGGTCACGCAGCAGTCGACCCTCTTGCCACCGCCGCGCCGGCGCCGATCGCGCCACCCCCAGGCTCTACGCTATGGGCGCAATGATTGTGTGACAAGTTAATCAATTGATATTGATGGACGAACTAGAAATATGACCGCCGCGCACTGGCGCCTTGAGGCGATCCAGCACGACCGTGAAGGTCGAACCCTTGCCCACTTCGGATTCGATACGAAGCTCGCCGCGGTGGCGGTTGACGATGTTCTTCACGATGGCGAGCCCGAGGCCGGTGCCGCCCTTTTCGCGGCTGACCGCCGCGTTCACCCGGTAGAACCGCTCGGTGAGCCGCGGCAGGTGCTCCGGCGCGATCCCCGGGCCGTCGTCCGATATCGACAGGTTGACCTGCGACCGGCCGATGCCTTGGCCCGGCTCGTCGCCGCTGCGGATGACGACGCGACCGCCCTCCTTGCCGTACTTGATGGCGTTGTGGACGAGATTGGTGACCACTTGGACGAGTTCGTCGCGGTCGCCACGCACCAGCATCGGCGGCGCGCCGGCCTCGAGATGGATGGTGGCGCCGAGACCTTTGGCGACGGGCTCCAGCGACTGCGCGACGAACCCGGCGACTTCGTTGAGCTCGACCTCGCCCCGCGGCTGCACGTGGGCACGCATCTCGATCCGGCTGAGCGACAGCAGGTCGTCGATCAGCCGCGTCATCAAGGCCGCCTGCCCCGCCATGATGTCGAGGAAGCGCTCGCGCGCCTTCTCGTCGTTGCGCGCCGGTCCCTGCAGCGTCTCGACGAACCCGCGCAGCGAGGCCAACGGTGTCCGCAGCTCGTGGCTGGCATTGGCGATGAAGTCCGCCCGCATCTGGGCCAGCCGCTCCTCTTCCGATATGTCGCGAATGACCACGATGACGGATGCGTCGGACGGCTCCCCGCCACCGGCGAGCGGTGTCACCACGGCCAGCAGCTTGCGCCGGATCGGCACCCGGTCGTGCAGCGCCACGATCAGCCGCCGGCCGTTGCGGCGCGCCTCCTCGATGGCTTCCAACAGCTCCGGATTACGGGTGACCGAGCTGACGGGCACACCCGCCGCCGCCTTCGGAAAGATGTCCGCCACGGCCGCATTGGCCCGCATCAGCAGCCCCGTGCCGTCGACCAGAAGGACAGGCTCGGGAAAGGCCTCCACCGCGGTCCGCCAGACCTGCTGGGCGATCTCGGCCGGCGTCGGCCCGCCGGGGCCCGCCGGCCGCGCCGCCGCCTCCTCGACCACGGGATCCGGGGCGAAGGCACTGGGCTCCCCGCTCCACGCGTTCGGCCGCGGCGAAAGCAGCGCCGCGGCGGCCAGCGCGCCGCCACCGAGGACGATCAGCGCGAGCAGGCTGACCTGCCCGCCGAGCCACAACGCGCCGATCAGACCGACCACCACGGCGAGTGGCACCCGCCGCCGGCGCAGCCGGTCGCCCAGCAGGCGCACGGCCGCCGTTTCGACCGCCGGCAGCTTGAGCCTGAGGCCGGTGAGAAACTTGGACAATCGGTCGGCCACGGCGGTCACCAGATGCACTCCTCGTCCGCAGGGATGAGCGCGGTCGCGGCCGCTGAACGGCTCGACTCGACGCTTTGGGAGGGAGCCCTGTTCTCGCGGAACACTATGACAGACGTCAGACAGGCGAAAGCCGCTGCCGTGCCGCCCCTCAGCGGACCAGGAACAACGGGCACTCCAGCGCAGCCGCCAGCGGCCTCAGATCGCTCTCGCCCGGCACCACCAGCCCGCCGAGCGCGGCGATCACGAAGCCGCCGCCGAGACGGCGCAATACCTCGGCGACCACCGACTCCGCGCCATGGCGCACGTCGAGCGGAACGATGCGGATGTTCTCGCGATCGCCGGCGACGAGCCGCACCTGCTGGTCCAGCATCGCGAGCTGGTCGAGGTCGGATTCGATCAGCAAAAGGACGATCTCGCCCGGCGTGCCGGCCGCCGCACATAGCGGCGCGAGGCGTTCCCCCGCCGCCAGCATCCCCGGCAGCCGCTGCCCGTCCTCGATCGCCAGGATCACCGGCCCGTCGGTGCGCCGCGCCTTCGGCCCGACGATGACGATGCCCGTCACGTCGCTGACGGTCTCCAGGATGCTCGACAGCGACTGCGGCGATCCGGGCCCGAACGGATGGCCGAGCGCCAGCACGTTCCACGGGCCGCATTCCGCACAGGCCCGCGCCATCGCCTCCATCGGCTCGGAGCGGACGATGCTCTGGCGCAGCGGCACCTCGGCCGCCTTGGCCAGCGCATCGAGCTTGCGATGGATCGCCTGCGAGACCAGCCGCAGATCACGCTCGATATCGGCGCTGCAGATCGACCGGCTCGACCGGCCGGTCAGCGAGATCTCACGGGCGAACGGATAGCTCGCCATCTGCAGCAGTTGCTGGCTCTCGACGAACAGGCTCTCGATCTCGGAGTTGAAGGCCTGGGCGACCCGGACTGCCGCCTCCAGAGCCACCAGACTCGGCTCGCCCGCGCCGAGTTGCAGGACCACCCGGCCCCGCGATTCCCCGGCAGCTGCGACATGGACGATCATGACACCACTGGTCCGTTGTCGTTGCCGCCGGCGGCCTTGCCGTCGCCGCCGGAATCTTTGTCGTTGCCGCCGTCGTCGCGCGAACGACCAAACGCCCGCGCCCGCTCCGCCAACAACCTGAGCTTGTCTTCGACCAGCCGGTTGATGGTGCCCGCCTCAAACACTCCATCACCGCCGCGGGCGCCCGCCTTGATGCCCGTCAACAGCTCGATGCCCTCGTCGATGTGGCCGACCGCCCAGACCGAGAACGTCTTGGCTTTCACCGCCTCGACCACGTCCTCGCGCAGTACCAGATGCTGAACGTTCGAGCGCGGGATCAGCACACCCTGGGCGCCGTCGAGCCCGCGCGCTCGGCAGATGTCGAAGAACCCCTCGATCTTCTCGTTGACCCCGCCGATCGCCTGCACCTCGCCCCACTGGTTGACCGAGCCGGTGACCGCGAGCCCCTGCTTGATCGGCACCTCCGAAAGCGCCGAGAGCAGAGCGTAGAGCTCCGCCGACGACGCGCTGTCGCCGTCGACCCCGCCGTAGCTCTGCTCGAACACCAGCGTGGCGGCGAGCGCCAGCGGCACGTCCTGGGCGAAACGGCCGGCGAGGAAGCCCCACAGGATCATCACCCCCTTCGAGTGCAGCGGCCCGCCGAGATTGACCTCGCGCTCGATGTCGGTGACGCGGCCCTGCCCCATGCGCGCCCGCGCCGTGATGCGGCTCGGCCGCCCGAACGAGAAATCGCCGAGCTGCAGCACCGACAGTCCGTTGATCTGCCCGACCTTGGCGCCCGCCGTATCGATCAGCATGATGTTGCGGCTGATCATTTCCTGCGATCGGTCACGCAGCCGGTCGGCCCGCTGCACGTGCTCTTCGACCGCCCGTTTGATATCGGCCCGCGTGATCTTTTCGCGCTTGGCTTCGCGCGCCCAGTAATCGGCTTCGCGCACGAGGTCGGCGATACGGCCGATCTCGATCGAAAGCTTTTCGCGGTCGTCCGCGAGCCGCGATCCTTCCTCGATGATGCGGGCCACGCCGTCGGCGGTGATCGGCTTCAGGGCGTGCTCCTTGACGATCGAGGCGATCAGCCGGGCATAGGACAGATCGTTGTCCTTGCTGCGGGCGATCGTGTCGTCGAAGTCCGCCTGCACCTTGAACAGCCGCGAGAAGTCGGGATCGTAGGCGGCGAGCAGGTAGTAGAGCTCGCGATCACCGAACAGCACGACCTTGGCCGAGAGCGGAATGGGATCGGGATCGAGCGATTGCGTCGATACAAGACCGAGCGACTCGGCCGGCTGCTCGATGCGGATCTCGCGTGACTTGATGGCCCGTTTGAGCGCCTCCCAAGCGAACGGCGACATCAGCACCTTGCGCGCGTCCAGCATCAGATAGCCGCCGTTCGCGCGATGCAGCGCTCCCGGCTTGATCAGCAGGAAATCCGTGAGCAGCGCGCCCATCTGCGAGATGTGCTCGACCCGGCCGATCAGGTTGCCCAGTGTCGGGTTCAGCTCCTCGATGATCGGCGCCGCGCAGCCTTCGTCGGACCCGTTGCCGACGATCAGGTTGACCATGTAGCGCCGGAAACGCGGGTCACGAGAGGTGTCTGCGGGCTGCTTGACGACTTCGTTTTCGTCGCTGCCGGCCAGGAACAATCCGACGTTGCGGATGAGGTCCAGTCCGGCCGCCTCGAGCCACGCACTCACATCCGCGAGGTCGGCGAACTGCGCCTTCACGTCGTCCATCGCGTCGCGCACCGCGATCGCCGCGACCTCCTCGTTGAGCGCGACCAGTCTCTGCCGGCGTTCCTTCTCCGACTTCGGCACCCGCTCGAGAATGCCCTCGAGCTCCTTCTGCAGCAGCTCGATCTTGCCCTCGACGACCTTGCGCATGTCCTCGGGCAGCGCGTTGAACACCTCGGGCTTGACGACCTTGCCCTCGTGCATCGGCGCCATCGCGAAGCCCATCGGCGTGCGCAGGATCGCGATGTTCTGGGCCTGCGCCTTCTTGTTCAGCGCCTCGAACAGGCTCTCCTGGTCCGAGCGGAAGTGCTCGTCGATGGCGCGGCGCCGCGCCTGATACTCCTCGCCCTCGAACATGGCGGGCAGGGCGTTGCGCAGTTCGTCGATCGCCGCGATCATACCCTTGTGGAACGCCCTACCGCGACCGCACGGCAGGTGCAGCGCGCGGGGCCGGTTCCCCTGCTCGAAATTGTTGACGTAGACCCAGTCCGAGGGGGCCGGCTGCTCGGCGGCGACCCGGCGCAGATAGCTCTTCACCGCCGTGCTCTTGCCCGACGCCGGCGGGCCGAGCACGAAAATATTGAAGTCGTGGCTCGGCATGGCGGTGCCGAACCGGATCGCCTTGAGCGCACGCTCCTGGCCGATCAGGCCTTCTTCCGGCTGCAGCTCGGAAGTATCTGTGAAACCGAGTGATTTCGGCTCGACCACGCGACGCAGTTCGCTCACGTCGAGGGGCTTGGATTGCTCCACCACTGCGACGGCGCCTTGCGGAGGCGCGAGCGGCTGGGCTGCCGCACTGGCGGCCGGCGGGGTCGCCGGCCCGGCATCGGTCTGCGGCCGAGTACGCTTGAAGAACATGAAGGGCCTCTGTCTCACACCACGCAGAACTTTATGGTATTGGGCGTCGACGACGAAGAGCTGATTGCCGAGTGCTGGTCCGCAGCGCAAGGGCCGATCGCGGATGCGACAGGCGCGCCGGTGCCAAACGCGAGAATCCGGCCGCGCTGTGGCAGAGGATTGCCGCATGTCGAGTGAATCGAACCGCCCGCCGGAGGCGCCCGCCGCGCCGGACGACGACATGACCGACCCACTCGCCGGTGACCAGCTGACGTCCGACCGGCGCCAGTCGGCCGCTGCGGCCGCCATCAGCCGCGGCGTGCGCCGCCTGCTGTCCGGCCACGGGCTGACGTCGGTGACCGAGCTCGCGCTGCCGAACGGCCGCCGCGCCGACGTGGTCGGCATCGATCCCAAGGGTATCGTCTGGATCGTCGAGATCAAATCGAGCATCGAGGATTTCCGCGCCGACTCGAAATGGCCCGACTATCGCGAGTTCTGTGATCATCTGCTGTTCGCCGTCGCGCCGGACTTTCCGGTCGAAATCCTGCCCGATGACACCGGACTGATCATCGCCGATCGCTTCGGCGGCGAATTGATACGGCCCGCCCCGCTGCATCCCCTCAACGCCAGCCGCCGGCGCAGCTTCGTTCTGCGCTTGACGCGGACCGCCATGGCCCGCCTCCACCGGATCGAAGACCCCGATCGGAGCCTCGAATCGAGGTTAAGGGAGTGATGCGGCGGCCACGCATCATTTTACGTGTTTTTTAGGATATGGCGTGATAGGTAGATCCGACTACGACACTTGCGTCGCGAGCGCACGGATCATCAGCCCAGAGCCGCCATGCCGAGCGCCCATACCTCCGCCAACGCCGCCATCTACTTCGTGCCCGAGGCCTTCACGACCAAGGGCCCCAAGCTCATGGGCCGCAATGCCGCCGGCGAGTCGTTTCTCAAGGGTTTCGCCCGCCATGCCGCAGTGACGGACTTCAACTGCTTCGTCACCCAACGCCAGGATGCCGGAACTTTCGCAGAGGAGATCGCGGCGCACGGCCGGGCGGAGCCGGTCCGGTCCCTGACGGCCGGGACTCTCCCGGCCCTCGAGACCATCGGCGCCCTGCACTACCCGGCCCCCGGCCTGGCCGAGGGCGCCTGGCACCGCGCCCTGTTCGGCCATCACAGGTGGAGCCTGACCGGCATCACCCACACCACGGCGTCGGCCCGCGCCATGGACGGTCTGGTGGAACTGCTGACGGCCCCGGTGCAACCGTGGGATGCCATCATCTGCACGTCGACGGCGGTTCGAGACAACGTTCACCGCCTGTTCGATGCTCAAAAAGAATATCTCGCCGCCCGCCTCGGCGCCACGCGTTTCGTGGCACCGCTGACACCGGTCATCCCGCTCGGCATCAACACCGGCGATTTCGTGTTCTCCGATCGCGACCGGCAGGAGGCACGCACAGCGATCGGCGCCGATGCCGACACTATCGTCGTGCTGTTCATGGGCCGGTTGTCCTTCCACGCCAAGGCCCACCCGCTCGCCATGTACCAGGCGCTGGAGCGAGCCGGCCGCACGTTGCCGCCGAACCAGAAGATCATGCTGGTCGAGTGCGGTTGGCATGCGAATGCCGCGATCGGCGAAGCCTTCGCCGACGCGGCCGCGATGGCCTGCCCGGGCGTGAAAACCGTTCTTTTGGACGGTCGTGTGCCCGAGAGCCGCCGCACCGCCTGGGCCTCGGCGGACGTGTTCTGCTCACTGTCGGACAACATCCAGGAGACCTTCGGGCTGGTGCCCGTCGAGGCCATGGCCGCAGGACTGCCGTGCGTGGTGTCCGATTGGAACGGCTACAAGGATACCGTGCGCGACGGAATCGACGGCTTTCGCATACCGACGCTGGCCCCGCCGCCGGGCGCCGCGCTCGAGGAGGCCGCGACCCACGCGCTCGGCATCGGAACCTACGACAAGTATTGCGGCGACACCTGCATGCTCGTGTCGGTCGATATCGGGGCGGCCGCCGATGCGTTCCGCCGGTTGTGCGCCGATCCCGGACTGCGCCGGCGCATGGGACAGGCGGGGCGGCGGCAGGCCCAGGAGCGCTACGACTGGTCTGCCATCGTCCCCCGCTACCAGGCGTTGTGGGCCGAACTCGCCGTGCTGCGCCAGAAAACCAACCGGGGTCCGGTTCTCCGCCATCCCTGGCCGGCCCGCATGGAGCCCTTCTCTGCTTTCGCGACCTATCCGACGGCCACCTTGACTCGACAGACGCGCCTCGCGCTCGACGCTCCCACGATGGCCGCCGCCGTCGAGCGGCTGGCGGCCATCGAAGCACTCGACATGGTCGGTTTCTCGCACCGGACGCAGCCGCCCCCCGAGATCCGCGATCGGATTCTGGTTGCCGCCGCGCGAGGCCCAGCACCAGCCGGGGAACTCATCGCGGAAGTTGCTCCGTCGAACCAGCTCAAAGCGTTGCGCGCGGTCATGCGCCTGACCAAACTCGGCATCCTGAAGGTTGCACACTGAAGCGCGAATTGTACGGTGCCCCCTTCCCCCTTCTCGCCTGCCATGCAACTTAGGTCGCAATCGGGGGCAGGGGGGATGACATGCCGGATCTCAGTCTGAAGCGCAGTTCGCTCGACTATCACGAGGCCGATCCGCCGGGAAAAATCGCCATCCAGGCGACGAAGCCCCTGGCCAACCAGCGCGATCTGGCCCTCGCCTACTCGCCCGGCGTCGCCCATGCCTGCGAGGAGATCGTGCGCGACCCGACGGCCGTCAACCGTATGACGGCGCGCGGCAATCTTGTCGGCGTCATCACCAACGGCACCGCGGTGCTCGGACTTGGAGACATCGGACCACTCGCGGCCAAGCCGGTGATGGAAGGCAAGGCGGTCCTCTTCAAGAAGTTCGCCGGCATCGACGTTTACGACATCGAGGTCGCGGAGAACGAAGTCGACGCTTTCGTCGAAGCCGTGGCGCGCCTCGAACCGACGTTCGGCGGCATCAACCTGGAGGACATCAAGGCCCCGGAGTGCTTCGAGATCGAACGCCGCCTCAAGGAGCGGATGAAGATCCCGGTCTTCCACGACGACCAGCACGGCACCGCCATCGTCGTCGCGGCCGGCATCATCAACGGGCTCAAGGTCGTCGGCAAGCGCATCGATGAGGTCAAGTTGGCGGCTTCGGGCGCGGGCGCAGCCGCGCTCGCCTGCCTCAACCTGCTGGTCGCCCTCGGCATGAAGCGCGAGAACATCTTCGTCTCGGACATCAAGGGCGTCGTCTACAAGGGCCGCAAGGAACTGATGGACCCCCACAAGGAGCCGTTCGCGCGCGAGACCAACGCCCGCACGCTCGCCGAGATCATGCCCGGCTCCGACATCTTCCTCGGCCTGTCCGCCGGACGCATCGTGACCCAGGACATGGTCGCGTCGATGGCACCCCGGCCGCTCGTCTTCGCCCTCGCCAACCCGACACCCGAGATCATGCCGGAAGACGTGAAGGCGGTCCGCCCGGATGCCGTCATCGCCTCCGGCCGCACCGACTATCCGAACCAGATCAACAACGTGCTCTGCTTCCCGTTCATCTTTCGCGGCGCCCTCGATGTCGGTGCCACCACCATCAACGAGGAGATGAAGAAGGCCGCCGTGTTCGCGCTGGCCTCGATTGCGGAAAGCGAAGCATCCGACGTCGTGCTGTCGGCCTACCGGGCCGAAACGTTCGTGTTCGGGCCGGACTACATCCTGCCAAAACCCTTCGATCCGCGCCTTATCATCGAGATCGCGCCGGCCGTAGCCCGGGCGGCCATCGAAAGCGGCGTCGCCGCCCGCCCCATCACCGATTTCGAGAGCTATCGCCAGAAGATCGCCGGCTTCGTCTACCGGTCCGGTTTCGTCATGCGGCCGCTGTTCGACTCCGCCCGGCGCTCTCACGCCGGACGCCCCCGTCGCATCGTCTACGCGGAGGGCCAGCACCCCTACGTGCTTCAGGCCGCCCAGCAGGTCGTTGCCGAAAGCATCGGCCGGCCCATCCTGGTCGGCCGGCGCGAGCCCCTGCTCGGCTCGATCGGCCATCTGGGGCTGCGCATGAAGGTCGACAAGGACTTCGAGATCTTCGACCCCGAGACCGACCCGCGCATTCCCAAACTCACCGACGAATACCATCGCCTAGTCGAGCGGCGCGGCGTGTCGCCATCCCATGCCCAGCGCGTGCTGCGCGCCGGCGCCACCGTCATCGCCGGCCTGCTCCTGCGCCGCGGCGATGCCGATGCCATGATCTGCGGTGCCGTCGGTCGGTATCTCACGCAACTCCGGCATGTCGCCGAAGTGATCGGCCGCGACAAGGGCGTGCGCAGCTTCGCAACGCTATCGGGACTCATCCTGCCGCAGGGGCCGCTGTTCATGGCCGACACGTACGTCGGCTACGACCCGAGCGCGGAACAGATCGCCGAGATGGCGCTGCTGGCCGCCGGCGAGGTCCGCCGTTTCGGTATCGAGCCGAAGGTCGCGCTCATCTCTCATTCGAACTTCGGCACCGAGGACACGCCGAGCGCGCGCAAGATGCGCGAAGTGTTGGCCATCATGCTCGATTGGGCGCCGGGTCTCGAGGTGGAAGGCGAGATGCACGCCGATGCTGCACTTTCGCCCTTCATCCGCGAGGAAGTGTTCCCCAACTCGCGTCTGTCCGGCGCCGCCAACCTGTTGATCATGCCGACGCTCGATGCCGCCAACATCGCCTTCAATCTCCTGAAGGCCGTGTCCGGCGCGGTGCCGCTTGGACCCATCCTGCTCGGTGCCGCCAAACCCGTCCATATCGTCACGCCGTCGGTAACGGTGCGCGGGCTCCTCAACATGAGCGCCATCGCCATGGACGACGTGGCGCGGCGCGAGATCTCGCGGACGAGCGCCTGAGCGCGCCCGAAGCGGCTGAGCTTTCGATTTTCATGAGGTGTGCCCGCCTGGCATCACGGCTTTCATGTGCCGTTCATGTGGCAAACGCGACCATGCCGCTATCGGCTGGGTCAGCTCATGTATCGAGGGACAGCGTCATGATCTCGAAGGCTCTGGCGATCGGCATCGCTCTTGCCACCGTCATGTCTGCCGCCGCGTCCGCAACGCGCGCCGCAGACCTTTATGACAATCCCCCGCGTATCGGCTCGCCTTACGATGATCCGCGCTATCGCGACATGTACGGCTATCAGCCGGCACCGCCGCCGCGCTACGTCGACCGCGGTGATCTGCCGCCGCCGCGGATCATCTACCCCGAAGTCCCGCGCGACCACCGCGGTTATCTGGCACCGATGCCCGCACCGGGCTTTGTCGATGGGCGCACTTGGGCGCCGGACCGCAGCTATCGTGCCGACGACTGCATCCCCCGCGAGGCCATCCGGCGCGCACTCCAGGATGATGGCTGGCACGGATTTCACGACCTTGATCTGCGTGGCCCGGTCGCCGTCGTGTTCGCCTACCGACCCGATGGCCGCCTGTACCGGGTCAAAGTCGATCGCTGCAACGGCGCCGTGATCGCTTCGCGCCTCGTCGACCGCCGGGACCATGCCGAGGCGACCGAGGATGATCGCACGGATGTGGAACCGCGGCGCTCGCGGTGGGATGGGCCACGGCAGTGGCGCGACGACCGGACCTATCGGTACTGACGGGGGACGGAGGACGCGACACAGGTCGCCCTCAGAGGCTGCGCTTGCTATCATGCCCGAGGCCCTGAAGGGCAGAGCGGCAGCGAACGCGGGGGCATGGCGATGGAACTCGTCGGACTGGCACGCAATCCGGTGCCGAGCGGCGCGGTCATTGGCCAATTGCCGGGCTACGACGGCGCGCCGCTTCGATTCGCACGATGGCAGGCCACGCGCAAACCGAAGCGCGGCACCGTCTGCGTCTTCACCGGCCGAACGGAATTCATCGAGAAGTACTTCGAGGTCGTAACCGACCTGCGCCGTCGCGGCTTTGCCGTGGCGATGATGGACTGGCGCGGCCAGGGCGCCTCGCACCGGCCGCTGGACAATCCACGCAAGGGATTCATCCGTGACTTCTCGGAGTACGACCGTGACTTGAAGTGCTTCATGCGCCAGATCGTTCTTCCCGATTGCCCGCCGCCCTACTTCGCGCTCGGCCACTCGATGGGCGGCCATATCCTGGTCCGCAATGCCCTGGCGCCGGGAAACTGGTTCGAGCGCATCATCCTTGCCGCACCGATGCTGAAACTGCACGAGAAGACGTTGGGAACGTCGGAGTGGGCCGCCAAGCTTTACGCCGAAACGGCAACCCTGCTGGGCTTCGGCGGCGCCTATGTCCGCGGCGGCTCCGATCAACCGACCGAAGGCCCGAGCTTCGAAACCAACATCCTGACCAGTGACCGCGAGCGCTGGACACGCAATGCCGCCCTCGTCCAGGCCGCACCCCATCTTGCCCTCGGCTCGCCCACCATCGGCTGGCTCAGAGCGGCCTTTCGATCGATGCAATGGCTGTCGGAACCGGTGACCACCGCCCGGGTCGCGATTCCGATGATGATCTTCGTGGCTGGTGCCGATTGCATCGTCGAACCGAGCGCAGTCGACGATTTCGCCAATCGCCTGAAATCGGGAACCCGCGTGCTGCTGCCGTCGTCGCGCCACGAGATCCTCCAGGAATCGGAGGAGATCCGCTCTCAGTTCTGGGCCGCTTTCGACGCCTACATGGGCGTCGAAAGCATCGTCGCGTGAGACCGCACGGCCGCCGGCGACCCGGGATCTAGCCCGCCAGAAGCTTCAGGGCTGCGGCATGGAGTTTCGGGTTGGCACTCGCCACCACGCGGCCGCCGTCGACCGCCGTGCCGCCGTTCCAATCGGTCACGCAACCGCCGGCCCGCTCGATGATCGGTATGAGCGCGACAATGTCGACCTGCTTCAGTCCGGCCTCGACCACGACATCGATGAGACCCGCAGCGATCAGGCAATAGGCGTAGCAATCACTGCCGTACCGCGTCATCCGTACGGCGGCCCTCACCTTGCCGAAACGGTGCGTTTCCTCACCAGACTGGAACAGATCGGGCGATGTCGTGGAGAGCATCGCGTCGGCCAGACGGGTACAGTCGCGCGTCTTGATCCGCCGCGTCCGTCCGTCCGACATGCGCATCCAGGAGGCGTTGCGGGCCGACCAGAACCGCTCGCGCGTGTAGGGCTGATCCATGAGACCGAGCACAGGATCGCGACCGTCCATTAGGCCGATCAATGTCCCCCAGGTCGGTAGCCCGAGGATGAAGGCCTTGGTGCCGTCGATCGGATCGATGACCCAGCGATACCGCGCGTCCCCACCCTTGAGACCATACTCCTCGCCCGCCATCCCGTGATCCGGGAATCGAGCCTTCAGAGCCTTCGCAATGGCCCGCTCGGCTCCGCGATCGGCGGCCGTCACGGGGTCGAAGCCGCCGGCTCCATCCTTGTTGTCCACAGAGATCGGCCGACGGAAGTGGGGCAGGATTGCTGGTCCCGACGCATCGGCGAACGCATGGGCCGCGGCCAGACAGTCGTCGAATTTGACGTCTCCCCCGGCCTGCTGGCTCTGCGCAGACGACCCGCCCGTCCCGGGTTTCGCGACCTTCTTGGCTTTCGGCGGCATGAAGACTCCGTGGCGGTGGCGGCTAATGATGCCCAGATATCACAGAATCGCACGGCATGGTTGCAACCAAGCAACACCAACGACTCGGTACAGCACTACGACCAAAGGTTTGCTTGCTGACGACCGCGAATACCATCATTTTGCACCCTATGGCAGTTCCTGCCATGGCCCTTATGGGCGTTTCCTCCCTAGACTTGGCCGTTCCTCGCGAACGGCCTTTTTGTTTTCGGCAGGTTGCCGAAGTCTCCCGCGCCCGATTCGCAGGCGAGACCCCCAAGGCTGCTCATTCCTTGACCAGCAAGACCCGACTGCCGGTTTGTGCAGCTTTGCAAAATTCGCAGTTGCGAGACAGGGAGGGCCCACTTACATATTGCAGTGCGACATTGATGAGCCTCGCTTGTCTGTTGCAGCCCTCCTTGGGCGTTTCCTCCCTAGACTTGGGCCGTCCGGCATCCCGGACGGCCCCTTTTCTTTTTTGGGCTCTGGAGGCCGCAAATCAGGCTCCTGCGGTCCGCGCCGAACATTTCGGGACATGTCGCGGGATCGTGATCGGCACCCCTTTCGGGGGGGCTTGCAATCTTGTGCGTCGCAGCATACTCTTAGTCATGTGATCGGGCCTTGCCTGATCACTGCCCTCCTTGGGCGTTTCCTCCCTAGACTTGGCCGTCCCTCGTGGACGGCCTTTTTTCTTTTCTGGGGTCTCTATTCGGCAGCGGCGCGCGGCTTGATGAGATCGGTCCACTCGCGGAACAGCCGATCGAGGAACTGCGTCAGCGCCTGCTGCAGCCGCACGAAACCGGCATGCGGGGCGAGTGTCGCCTCGTCGATATAGAGCGCGCGGTTGATCTCGATCTGCAGAGCCTGCACGCCGGTCGACGGCCGCCCATAGTGCTCGGTGATGAACCCGCCCGCATAGGGGCGGTTGAGCTGGACCTGGAAACCCTGCTGGACCAGCAGCTCGCGCGCCATCCGGGTGAGGCGCGCATGACACGACGCACCGAAGCGGTCGCCGATCACGATATCGGGGCGTGGCCCGCTGCCGGGCTGGCTCATCGACGCCGACGGCATCGAGTGGCAATCGATCAGGATGGCGTGGCCGAACACCGACCGGGTCCGCTCGATCAGTCGCGCCAACTCCTCGTGGAACGGCTTGTAAAGCCGGTCGATGCGCTCGAACGCAACCGAGATCGGCAAGCGCCGCAGATAGATCTCCTCGCTCTCCGATACGATGCGGGCGATCGTGCCAAGGCCACCCGCCACACGCAGCGATTGCGTATTGGCATAGGCCGGCGGGCGCTCGATGAACAGCTGCGGGTCGAGCTCGTAGGGCTCCCGATTGACGTCGAGATAGGCCCGCGGAAAGCGCGCGGCGATCAGCGGCGCGCCGAGCGAAGCCGCGCCGGCGAACAGTTCATCGACGAGGCAATCCTCCGACTTGCGCAGCGCCAGCGGATCGAGCCGAGAGGCCTCGAGCAGAACCGACGGGTAATGGCGGCCGGAATGTGGGGAGCACAGCACGAACGGGGCGCCGAGCACGACCGGGCTGTCCACCGTATGGGATGGCGTCAGTTCGGCCAGGATGGCATCTCGCTCGCGACGCGTCATGAAGGCAGTGGACCAGCAAATCGTCACATCGATGCGCGACATTGCCGATGACCGGCCGCGAAGTCCAGAACACCGAAGCGACGTTCCCGAAGAAACGTCGGGCACGCGGCGGACCGGAGGCCCAAATTTGGTGTGCCGGGCACCGTGCGACACTTGCGTTAACTGCGGACGTGGGTTGCACGGCGATTCGTCTGGATGCCGTGATCACGTCCTGTTACGGTCGCAGTGTTCACGGCACCTTTACCAGAATGCCGCCTAATACCGTGCAGGAGCCGCGTCGGCGGCTATCAGTCAAGTGAAGCGTGACGCATGACAATCGAGCCCAAGCGTATGCCGATGCGGCGGATCCTCCTGGCCGAGGACGACGATTCGATGCGCGGTTTTCTGGAGCGTGCCCTCGACAAGGCAGGCTACGAGGTGATCGCCTTCGACAATGGCGAGGAGGCTTATGCCCGCCTCCTGCAGGAGCCGTTCACACTGCTGCTGACCGATATCGTGATGCCACGCATGGACGGCATCGAACTGGCACGGCGCGCCAGTGAGGTCGACCCCGAGCTGAAGATCATGTTCATCACAGGCTTCGCGGCCGTCATTCTCAATACGGACGTTGCCGCCGCCCGCGAGGCGAAAGTCCTGTCGAAACCCTTCCATCTGCGCGACCTCGTCAACGAGGTCGACCGCCTGCTCACCGCCTGAATTGTCGCTTCCGCGCCGGGGTGCCACGCTATCCCGGCGATTTCGACAATTGCCCGCTTGCGCGCCTCCGGTGATGCCAGTATAGGACTGCCTCCTGTTCGCGCCGCGAGGCGCCGGGGCGCGTAGCTCAGCGGTAGAGCACTACCTTGACATGGTAGGGGTCACAGGTTCGATCCCTGTCGCGCCCACCACCTATTGCGACCGCAGACCAAGACAACGACGAGTTCGAACGATGAAAGTGAAGAATTCCCTGAAGTCGCTGCGCTCGCGCCATCGCGATAATCGCGTTGTGCGTCGCAAGGGCCGCGTTTACGTCATCAACAAGACGATGCGCCGCTTCAAGGCCCGCCAGGGCTGAAGACGTGCGGGACGTTTTTCGTCCCGTCGGCCATTGACCCCGCGGCCGGCCCGATTAAGCTGGTCGTATGGATCAACGCCACCAGACCTCGATTAAGGGCCGCGCGCTTCTGCTGGCGGCCTTTTTCGTGTTGCTGACACCGTCTGCCGGTGCTCAGCTCGCTCCCCCAGACGTGGGCCAGGATCCGGAAGCGCGCAAGGAACGCGCACCGGGATCCAGCACGCCGGATTCGCCGCGTAAGCGCGCCCGGAAGCTCCAGGATCTCTACGCCCAGCTCGCAGGCGCTTTGGACAACGAAGCAGCCTCCAAGGCCGCCTTGGCCATCGAGCGCATCTGGCTGACGTCCGGCAGCGATACCGTGTCCGTTCTGATGGAGCGCGCCGTCAACGCGGCGAACGAGAAGCGCCTCGAACTCGCCGTGACCCTGCTCAATACGGTGGTCGAGCTTGCCCCCGACTACGCCGAAGGCTGGAATCGCCGCGCCTACGTGCACTACCTGCGCAAGGACGTCGGCCTCGCCATGGGCGACTTGCGCCGGGTGCTGGCCTTGGACCCCAGCCATTTCAAGGCGCTCGACGGACTGGCCCAGATCCTCAAGGAAATGGGCGACAAGAAATCCGCCTATGCCGTCTACAAGAAGCTGATCGAGGTCCACCCCTTCTGGCAGCCGGCCGAGCAGGCCATCCAGGAACTCGGCCGCGAGGTCGAAGGGCAGGGCATCTGAACCGAGCCGATGGGGCGGCAGCTACTCCGCCGCATCCATCATCGGCTGCGGCACGCCGTCGTCCAGCATGCCGAGCGCGTGGAGGTAGGTCGTCAACACGGCCTCTTCCTCCTGCCGGTCGGTCTGGCTCTTCTTCCTGAGCCTGATGACCTGGCGAAGTACCTTCACGTCGAAGCCGACCGCCTTGGCCTCCGCATACTTGTCACGGATATCGCCGGCCAGCGCCTTCTTTTCCTCTTCCAACCGCTCGATCTGCTCGACCATCTGGCGAAGATGCGCCTGTGCCGATTGCTGGAGAGTGGTCATCGTGCGTGAGCCCCTTCTTCGGTTGGAGAGCGTGGCGGTTGCCGGTCGGCCGGCGGCCCTGCTCCCCCCAATGGTCGAAGGCCGCCACCGCAACACCATGCGGATCCGAACGCTAGGACCGGCATCGGGCGTCTTCAAGGAAAGCCGGTGACGCTTTCGGGTTTTATCCCCGGTTACGACCGCGGACCCGGCACCGGCTCAATGATCGCGCGGTCGTGCTTTCTCGAAGGTGGCGAGCTTGTCCGCCGAGGCCTCGCGCTGATGCTGGGCCTGCCAGTCCTTGTAGGGCATGCCGTAGACGATCTCGCGGGCCCCCTCCTTGTCGAGCGCTATGCCCTTGTCGTTGGCAGCCGCCTGATACCAGTTGGCGAGGCAATTCCGACAGAACCCGGCAAGGTTCATCAGATCGATGTTCTGCACGTCCCCCCGCGACCGCAGGTGCGTGACCAGCGCACGAAACGCCGCCGCCTCCAGTTCGACACGGGTCTTGTCGTCGATCGTCGGCAGGTTGCTCATGGCCGGGCTCCGGGTTGGACTCACGCCACCATATGTGTTGCGGCCCCCGCCGTCTCAATGGTGCCGAGGCCGGCCGCGATTGCGGGATCAGCCATCAGCCGCGCCATGATGCGCGCGAGACGCGCCGCCCAGGCTGCTTGCCCGGCCGCGTCGCGGATAAGGTCCTGCCGGATCTCGATGATGGCGTGCGCCAGCCCTCGGCCGGTTCCGTGCTGCCACATGCAGTCGCCTTCGAGACGGCCATGGTAGGGTTCGTTGTCGCCGACGACCAAGTCGCCTTCCGCCTCGAGCGCGGCAATAAGCGGGCGGGCGAGGCGAGGATCGCGGTCCCACAGCACCGCCGCGTGCCACGGCCGCGGCACCCCCTTCCACATCTCGGTGAACGAGTGGATCGACAGCAGCGCCGGCACGGCCGACACCGCGAGCGCGCGATCGATCACCCGGTCGATCGCCTGATGATACGGCGTGTAATAGAGCCGGATGCGCTTCTCTCGCTCGGCCGCGTCGAGATGGCGGTTGCCCGGCACGATCGCGCCGTCGGAAAGCCGCATGATCAAGGTCGGGTCGTCCATCCCGCGATTGGGATCGATGAGCAGACGCGAATAATGCGTCAGCACCGCCGGTACTCCGAGTTGCGCACTGAGCGCCCGCGTCACGCCGGCGGCGCCGATGTCGTAGGCGATGTGCCGCGCGAGTTGCTCGGCCGGCAGACCGAGCGTGCCATAACCCGGCGGGAACGCATTGCTGGCGTGATCGCACAGAACCAACAGCCCGCCATTCGCCCGTCCAGAGAGAACGGTGTAGCAGTCGGCGGTCTCGTCGGGGACGATCGGATGCGGTGCGGAATCGGACACCGGCAAATTATAGCGTGCCCGGCCGAGCCGTGAAGTCTCGATCGCGCGCCCCGTGACAGAAGCTTGACGCGCCCCCCTCGATCCCGCAAACCCGAACCAACAAGACGAACCGGGAGGTAGCGATGGGCTCGGACCGGCCGGACGGCACGCGGGCCGTGCTGGAGAAGCTCTACGACCTCGCCGTCGCGCGGGCCCATCCGCGTCAGTGCCTGCCGAGCCATCTGCCGACCCTGACCGCGGGTCAGCGCCTGCTCGTCATCGGCGCAGGCAAAGCCGCCGCCGCGATGGCCCAAGCGGCCGAGGCGCGCTACGGCGCTCTCTCCCCCGATCGATTCCAGGGTTTCGTGGTAACCCGCCACGGCTCCGGGCTGCCACTCGCGCGCCTTGGGCTGATCGAGGCCGGCCACCCCGTACCGGACGCCGGGAGCATCGAGGCCGCCCGGCGCGCCCTGGCTCTCGCGGCCACCGCCGGCGCCGACACGCTGGTGCTCGTGCTCCTGTCCGGTGGCGCATCTGCCCTGTTGATGGCACCGGTCCCGACCGTCTCGGTCGATGCCAAGCAGACGCTGACGCGGCAGCTCTTGAAGTGCGGCGCGCGCATCGGTGAGATCAATACGGTGCGCAAACACATCTCCCGCATCAAGGGCGGCAAACTCGCAGCCGCCGTCGCCGCGAGCGGTGCCCGTCTGATCACGCTCGCCATCTCCGATGTACCGGGCGACGAGCCGGCCAGCATCGGTTCCGGCCCGACCGTGCCCGATCCGACGACCCTCGCCGATGCCCGCGACGTGCTCACCCGTTACGGCGTTTCGCCTCCCCCGGAGGTCGCCGCCGCCCTCGCCGATCCCGCCAATGAAACGCTGAAGCCCGGGGCCCCGGCCCTTGCCGGCCAGACCTTCACCCTGGTCGCCGCCCCGCAGGCCTCGCTCGAAGCCGCCGCCGAGGCGGTCCGTGCTCTCGGTTATCGCCCGGTCGTGCTCGGCGACGCGCTCGAGGGCGAGGCCCGCGACACGGGCGCCGCCCATGCGGCCATGGCCCGGGATGCCCGATTGAAGGGCGAGCGCATCGCTATCCTGTCCGGCGGCGAACTCACCGTGACGGTGCGCGGCACCGGTGCCGGAGGGCCCAATCAGGAGTACGCGCTCGCCCTGGCGATCGCACTTGCCGGCACACCCGGCATCGCCGCGATCGCCGCCGACACCGACGGCATCGACGGCGGCGGCGGCAATGCCGACGACCCGGCCGGCGCCGTCGTCCTGCCCGACACCCTCGCACGCGCCGCATCGCAAGGCCTCGATGCGGTCAAGTTCCTGGCAAACAACGATTCCACGGGGTTCTTCCGCGCGGCGGGCGGGCTCGTTCAGCGTGGCGGGACGCAGACCAACGTCAACGACTTCCGCTGCGTGCTCGTCGACCCCTGATGCCATTCTCTGACCCGAGCCCCCCAAAGCCGATGCCGAACCGAACCTCCCCTGGCGTAGTCCTTGTCGCGAGTGGCCTCGCGCTCGGCGCCTTGGCGACGACCGAGCCGGCGTTGGCCGATCTGCGAATCTGCAATCAGACCTCGGCACGCGTCGGCATCGCCATCGGCTACCGTGATGCCAAAGGCTGGGCCACCGAAGGCTGGTGGAACGTCGCGTCACAATCGTGCGAGACATTGCTGAACGGCCAGATGCCGAGCCGATTCGTTTACGTCCACGCTGTCGACTACGACCGTGGGGGCGAATGGGCCGGCACGAGCTTCATGTGCACCGGCGATCGATCTTTTCTCATTCGAGGCGTACAGGACTGCCCTAAACGTGGCTATAAACGAACCGGATTCTTCGAGGTGGACACGGGCGATGCCCGGGAATGGACCATCCGCCTCGCCGACCCGGATGATCAGGGAGGCCGGCAACGATGAGGCGGAACAGACGCGTGAAGATCGTGGCCACCCTCGGCCCCGCATCTTCGCCACCGGAAATGCTGGAGCGATTGTTCGAGGCGGGCGTCGACGTCTTCCGCATCAACATGAGCCACTCGACGCACGACGTCGCCAGGAAGCTGCACACCACGGTACGCAACGCGGAACTGAAGTTCCGCCGCCCGATCGGCATTCTCGCCGACCTGCAGGGTCCGAAGTTCCGGCTCGGCGAGTTCGAAGGCGGCAAGGTCTCCATCGCCACCGGTGCCACGTTCCGCCTCGATCGCCAGCAGAGTCCCGGCACCGCCGAGCGGGTATTCCTGCCGCATCCGCAGTTCTTCGAGTCCGTCGATCCCGGCCACAACATGCTGCTCGACGACGGCAAGCTGCGACTGCGGGTGCTCGAGCGCACGGCGGACGTGATCACCACCGAGGTCATCCAGGGTGGACCGCTGGCCAGCCGCAAGGGCATCGCCACACCGGACACCATCCTGCCCATCACCCCGCTCACGGAAAAGGACAAGGAGGATCTCGACTTCGCCCTCCGCCTCGGCGTTGACTGGGTCGCTCTGTCGTTCGTGCAGCGGGCCGAAGACGTCCGCATGGCGCGCCAGATCATCGGCCAGGGCGCGGCCATCATGGCGAAGATCGAGAAGCCGTCCGCCATCACCGACCTCGACGAGATCATCGCGGCCGTGGACGGCGTCATGGTCGCCCGCGGCGATCTCGGCGTCGAAATGCCGGTCGAGCGCGTCCCGGGCCTTCAGAAGGAGATCACCCGCAAGGCGCGCGCCGCCGGCAAGCCGGTCGTGGTCGCCACCCAGATGCTGGAAAGCATGATCACGTCGCCGATGCCGACCCGCGCGGAGGTTTCGGACGTCGCCACGGCCGTCTACGACGGCGCCGATGCGATCATGCTGTCGGCCGAGTCGGCCGTCGGTCAGTATCCAGTCGAAGCGGTCGACATGATGAACCGCATCGCCTACGAGGCCGAGCGTGACCCCAGCTACGATCGCCTCGTTCACGCAACACAGACGCCACCACAGGCGACCGCCGCAGACGCCATCGCCGCCGCCGCCCACGCCATCGCCGACACCGTGAAGCTCTCGGCGATCATCTGCTTCACGGCAACCGGGTCGACCGCGCTGCGCGTCGCCCGCGAGCGATCGAACCTGGCCGTTATCGGCCTCACACCGGTGCTGACCACCGGCCGCAAGCTGGCCATGGTCTGGGGCATGCACTCCGTGCTGACGGGTGATCCTGAGAACCTCGCCGACATGGTTCGCAAGGCTTGCCGGATCGCCTTCGACGAAGGCTTCGCCAAGGCGGGCGAAGGGATCCTGATCATCGCCGGCGTGCCGCTGGGCTCGCCCGGCACCACCAACATGGTCCGCATCGCCTTTATCGACGACCACGGCGCACCGATGGCGGTCTGAGACGGTGTGCCCTCGGTCCCCGCACGGGGAAGAGGTACGAGAGACATAGATGTTCCAGACGTTCGACCCTCCCGCAGAAACCGGCGCCGGCGTCGCGCGCATCAAGATGCTGCGCGCCGTCATGCGTGAACTCGACCTCGACGCCTTCATCGTCCCCCGCGCCGATGCGCACCAGGGCGAGTACGTGTCGAGGTCGGCGGAGCGGCTGCCGTGGCTGACGGGTTTTACCGGCTCGGCTGGCTTTGCCGCCATCGGACGGACCGCGGCGGCGCTGTTCGTCGACGGCCGCTACGTGGTGCAGGCGAAGGCGCAGGTCGACACGTCCGTTCTGGAGATCCTCCAGGTCCCCGCCGCCAAGCTGTCCGACTGGCTGACGGGCCGCCTCGCGAAGGGAGCCGCGGTCGGTTTCGATCCCTGGCTCCACACCGTCGCGGAGGTCGAGCGCCTGAAAGAGGCGCTGTCCGCCAAGGCGCTGCTCCTCAAACCGGTCGGGCGCAATCTCGTCGACCAGATCTGGGGCAAGGCGCGTCCGGCGCCGCCTGCCGGTGCCATCGAGCCACACCCCGACCACCTCGCCGGCATGCCCGCTGCCGAGAAGATTGGCCGGATTCAGAAAACGCTGCTGGCCGACGGCCAAGACGCGGCCATTCTGACTCTGCCGGACTCGATCGCCTGGCTGTTCAACATCCGCGGCACGGACGTCCCCCATACCCCGCTCGTGCTCTGCTTCGCGATCGTGCCGGCGACCGGGAAGCCAGAGATATTCCTGGCACCCGGACGAATCGTCGGCGACGCCAAGGCACATCTGCAGAAGCTCGCGAAAATCGCCGATCCGGCGACCTTGGCAACCCAGCTCGCCGAATTGAAGGCCGCCGGCAAACGCGTGCGCGTCGACCCGGACACCGCCGCGTGGTGGTTTGCCCGCCGCCTCGGCCCGAAGGTTGTGGCACGGGCCGCCGATCCGGTCATTTTGCCGAAGGCGCGCAAGAACGACGTCGAGATCGCCGGCAGCCGCGCCGCTCACGTACGCGATGGCGCGGCGATGGTGCGCTTCCTGGCCTGGCTCGATCGCCAGGTGACGAGCGGCAACGTCGACGAAATCGCCGCCGCGCGCAAACTGGAAGAATTCCGCTCAGAGACGAAAAAGCTCCGAGAAATCAGTTTCGACACGATTGCAGGCTCCGGACCGAATGGCGCGATCGTCCATTACCGCGTCACCACCGCGACCAATCGCAAGCTGCAACCGGGCGAGCTGTTTCTGATCGACTCCGGTGGTCAGTATCAGGACGGAACAACCGATATCACGCGCACGGTCGCGATCGGCAAGCCGACTTCGGAAATGCGTGAACGCTTCACGCTCGTGCTCAAGGGGCACATCGCCATCGCGACCGCACGATTTCCCAAGGGCACGCGCGGCATCGACCTCGACCCGCTGGCACGCCGGGCTTTGTGGGAACGCGGGCTCGATTATGATCATGGCACCGGCCACGGCGTCGGCAGCTATCTGTCCGTCCACGAAGGACCGGCTTCCATATCTCGGCGCGGCCTGGCCACGCTGGAGCCGGGTATGATCCTCTCCAACGAGCCCGGCTACTACAAGGAAGGTGCCTACGGCATCCGCATCGAGAATCTGGTGCTGGTGACGCCGGCCCACATGCCGCCCGGTGGCGATCGGGAGATCATGTGCTTCGAGACGCTGACCCTCGCCCCCATCGACTGCCGGCTCGTCGCAACGGACCTTCTGACCGACGACGAGCGCCGCTGGATCGACTCCTATCACGCCCGGGTACGTTCGGTGATCGGCCCCGAACTCGAGAAGGCCGACCGCACCTGGCTCGATACCCAGACGGCACCGTTGTGAGCGAGACGGCCGTCGTGCCGCTGGCGATTGTCGGGTGTCTCGTGCCGTGTCGGGCGGCGGAGCGCGTCTGACCATGTCCGCACGCATCGCCTATCTGGCGCCTGAAGGTTTCGAGGCCGAACTGTGGACGGAGCTTGGCCAGCGCGCCCGGACCAGCCATGGCCGGCTGATTCTGGCAGATGCCGGCGGTCCACCGGTCGCATGGGCCGCGAACACCTGGCACGATCCTGTCGAGATCCCGATCTCGTCGATCGGCGACGGCGTCCGCAAGCTGAAGGCCATCCAGCGCAACTGGGCCCTCTACAGTTGCGACCATCACCGCCGCGCCGCGCTGATCCAGGACCAGTTGCCCAAGGTCTCCGCCAAGCCGCTCGTTTTCGGCGCCGAACCGCCCAAGGCCGCGCTTGGTTCCTGGACGCTGCCGGCCCCCGATCTCATGCTGGCCGCGCCACAGTGCACGAGCCCCTTTCCCAACGGCGAAGCCCGCTTCGTCGAGGATCGCGACGCGCCACCGAGCCGAGCCTATCTGAAGCTCTGGGAGGCGTTCACGCTGCTCGGCATCAAGCCGGCACCCGGCGACACCTGCCTCGACCTCGGCGCGAGCCCCGGAGGGTGGACGTGGGTGCTGGCCTCCCTCGGTGCCAAGGTGACCAGCTACGACAAGGCCCCGCTCGACCCTGCGGTCGCGGCCATGCCGGGCGTATCCCACCGCCTGGAGAGCGCCTTCGGTGTCGACCCCCGAACTGCGGACGCCGTCGACTGGCTGTTCTCGGACGTCATCTGCTATCCGGCTCGGCTGTTCGCCCTGGTCGAGCGCTGGCTCGCGGCCGGCAAGGCGCGTCGCTTCGTCTGCTCCGTCAAGTTCCAGGGCGAGACGGATTTCGAGACGATCGACCGCTTCCGCGCTATTCCAGGCTCCCGTCTCATGCATTTGCATGCCAACAAGCACGAGTTGACCTGGGTGAAGCTCTGATGGCCCGCCGCCCGTTCCCGCCCGACAAGTCCCGGCGCCGACCGCCGCCCCGCGATCCCGGCACCGGGCGCTCGCCCAGGTCGGCCGCGATCGCCGAGCGCGATCTCGACCGCATCGCCGGTCTGCCGGCCGTCACGGCCCTGTTCGACACCCACCGCAATCGCGTCCACCGGCTGTTCTTCACGCCCGAGATGGCGCCCGACGCCGAGCCCTTCCTGTCGGTGCTCGCGGCCGCCCGCCGACCCTACCGCGAGGTCGGACCCGAAGAACTCGAGCGCATTGCCGGAACCGCAATGCACGGCGGCATCGTCGCGCTGGCCGAACCGCGCCGCATCAACGAGGCCCGGCCCGAAGACTTGTCGCGCACCGGCGAGCCGCTGCTGGTGCTCGATGGTGTCGGCAATCCGCAGAACATCGGCGCCATCACCCGCACCGCCGCCTTCTTCGGCCTGCGCCGCATCGTCATTTCGGACCACCCCGAGCAGGCAGCGATCTCCGACGCGAGCTTCCGCATCGCCCGCGGCGGTCTCGCCTACGTCGATGTGCTGCGCGCCCACAACCTGCCGGTCTTCCTGGCCGCCATGCGCACCAGCCACAATGTGATCGGCACGGCGCTGGAAGGCGCGCGACCGCTGGAGCAGATCACCGCCGACCCGGCGTTCTCGAACCGGCCCGCCCTCGTCGTGCTCGGCAACGAAGAACAGGGGCTGCCGCGCGCAACGCTGAAGGCCTGCGCCACCGTGGTCAGCCTGCCGGGATCGGGCCGCGTCCAGTCTCTCAACGTGTCGGTGACGGCCGGCATCCTGATCCACGCACTTCTGCGGGGCGCGCCGATCGAACCTCGTCCGGCGCCGGCACGCGGGCGCCGGTAACTGCACAGCCCGGTCAGACCGTCAGGACGATCTTGCCGATGTGATGCCCGGCCTCCATGCGCGCGTGCGCCGACGCCGCGTCGGCCAGCGCGAACGTCGAATCGACCGGCACCTTGATGCGCCCGTCGGCGAGCAGCGGCAGGACGTGCGCCTCGAGCGCCCGCGCGATCTCGCCCTTGACGGCGCTCGGACGGATGCGGAGCGTCGAGCCGGTCAGCGTCAGGCGCTTCAGCATCACACGCATCAGATCGACAGTCACCTGACTGCCCTTCTGGTAGGCGATATTGACGATCCGGCCGTCGTCGGCGGCCGAGCGGATGTTGCGGTCGACATAGTCGCCCCCGACCATGTCGAGAATGACGTTGCAGCCTTTGCCGGCGGTCGCCGTCTTGACCGCCTCGACAAAATCCTCGGTCTGGTAGTTGACCGCACGGTCGGCGCCGAGCGCCACGCACGCCGCGCATTTCTCGGCCGAGCCCGCCGTTGCGATCACGTGCGCGCCGAACGCCTTGGCGAGCTGGATGGCGGTGACGCCGATGCCGCTCGTGCCACCGTGAACCAGCAGCCAGTCAACGCCCTTGAGCCCGCCGCGCGCGAACACGTTGTGCCAGACGGTGAAGAACGTCTCGGGCATACCGCCGGCTTCGACGAGGCCGAGCCGCCCCGGCACCGGCAGCGCCTGCACTTCCTCGACCGCGCAATACTCGGCATAGCCGCCGCCGTTGACGAGCGCCATCACACGATCGCCGACCTTGAACCGGGTCGCCCCGGCGCCGACCGCGACGACCGCGCCGGCGATCTCGAGCCCCGGAATCTCGGAGTGCCCTTTCGGCGCCGGATAGAGCCCCTTGCGCTGCAGCACGTCCGGCCTGTTCACCCCGGCCGCCGCCACCTTCACCAGAACGGCCCCGTCAGCCGGTTTCGGCACAGGTACACGCCGTGCGACCAGCACCTCCGGTCCCCCCTTGCCGTCGATCAGGATGGCGGTCATCGTATCGGGGACGTTGCTCATGGGTGCCTCAGAGGTTGGGGCACGACAGTTGCCCAACGCCCGCGCCGGGCACAAGGGGAGGCGTCATGGATTGGGACGAGGCACGCCCGCGACCGGCGCGCACCATCACCGTCGGCGACGACCTCACCGCATTGTCGGTCGAGGACCTCGCGGCGCGCATCACCGCGCTCCAGGCCGAAATCGCCCGCACCAATGACGAACTGGCGACCAAGGCGGCCCGCAAATCGGCCGCCGATGCGCTGTTCCGCAAGTGATCGCGCGCGCCGGATCGGATTAAGGGGTCGTTAGGCATGTTCGGACACTCTGCCGTCGTCGTAAACACCAGAGCGCGCGGGGCGATGGCCACGCGCTACGACGCCCCATCTGTCGACTTGGAGAGCCGCTTCGAAAGCGGCTCTTTTTTCATGCACGGTTCTTGCATGATCGTTTGTTGCGAGTTGTTTGCCGGCCGCCTCAAATTGCTCCTATTGTGAGGCAACTCGTTAACCGCCGGATGGCACCTTGGCCGGGACCATCCACGGATCGTAGCTGTGTGTGTCAGGGTGAAACATGTCAAAAACGTCCAACTCGCAAGGTGATGCCGGCGGCCAGACGGTCACCGTGTCATTCGCGCGCAAGCTCGGATCCTCTGAGCATTTCACAGCCATCTTCCGCGACGGCATGGCGCTCGTCGAACGGTCGGCGGCTTATCTCGACGGCGATGGACGGCGGGCGGCCAAGCAATTGCCGCCTCAGGTCTCCGTCATCTACGCAACCGAAAGCATGCGGCTGACCACCCGGCTGCTGGAGCTTGCGTCGTGGCTGCTCGTGCGGCGCGCCCTCAACGAGGGCGAGATCTCCGAGGAGGAGGCGATCGCCAAGGGCATGCGCATCAAGCTGCGCACCTCGGGCCGGCCGGATCAGATCAGCCGTTTCGCCGAGCTGCCCGAAGGTCTGCGGGCCTTGATCCAGGAGAGCTTACAGCTCACCGACCGCGTGCTCCAGCTGGATCAGGTGTTGACGCGCAGCGCCAACCAACAGCCGGACCTCGCGCGCAACCCGGTGGCCGCTCAGCTCGATCGCGTGAGCTCGGCGTTCGCCTCGGCCGCCACGAAATCCTGACCCTGTCGCACATGCCAAAAAACCCCGCGCGGACCATCTCCGCCGCGGGGCTTCTGCGTTGCAATCGCGTGGGCAGTTGAAGCCCGGCCCTAGAAGAGGCCTTCGAACCGCTTCTTGAACCGCGACAGGCGGCCGCTGCGGTCGGTCAGCTTGGCATCGCCGCCGGTCCAGGCCGGATGCGTGGTCGGATCGATGTCCAACGACAGCGTGTCGCCCGGTGCGCCGTAGGTCGAGTAGGTGGTGAACTCGGTGCCATCGGTCATCACCACCTTGATCTGGTGGTAGTCGGGATGGAAATCAGCGTCTTTCTTCATGGCGTCCTCGCAAGTGCCGGCGACAAGCCCTGAGCGGCCAGGGGGCAACCTCGCGCCTTCGGATGTCGGTTTGAAAATCGAAGGCGCTTCTATACCTGAGGCCGCGATGCGAAACAAGCGGGCTCCCGATTGTCCCGGTTTGTCCCGGCCCCTTGCGCCCGTCACGCGGGCATGCACAGTCGGGGCCGACGCGATATTGTGCAGCGGCAGCGAGACGCGCTGCCCCAGAGGATCAAAGTGACCGTTCGAGTAGCAGACCCCCGCGAGGACGAGACTTCGGCGCGACCCAAGCGGTCGCTGAAGCCGCTGATGGCCCTGAAGCCCTACCTGCTGCGGCAGCCGGGCACCCTGGCGCTGGCTGGCATCGCGCTCGTCGTATCCGCCCTCGCCATGTTGAGCGTCCCCATCGCGATCCGCCGGATGATCGACATCGGCTTCACGGCCGGCAATGGCGCCTTCATCGGCAACTACTTCTTGATGCTGATCCTGGTCGGTTTCGTCCTCGCGGTTGCCGGTGCGAGCCGGTTCTACCTGGTGAACTACCTCGGCGAGCGCGTGGTCTCGGACCTGCGGGCCGACGTCTTCCGTCACCTGGCGACCCTCGGTCCGGCCTTCTTCGAGAAGACCCACTCCGGCGAGGTGATGAGCCGGCTGACCGCCGACACGACCCAGCTCAAGTCGGTGGCCGGCTCGACCATCAGTCAGGCGCTGCGCAACGTGATCATGCTGATCGGCGCCATGAGCCTCATGTTCATCACCAGCGCCAAGCTTTCGGTGCTCGTGCTCGGCGCGATCCCGCTGATCGTGCTGCCGCTCATCGCTTATGGCCGCTTCGTCCGCAAGCTCTCGCGCAAAGCCCAGGACACCCTCGCCGAGGCGTCCGCCTATGCTGCCGAGAACCTGTCGGCGGTGCGCACCATGCAGGCGTTCGCTCACGAGGGCGTCGTCGCCAACCGCTTCTCAGCCGCCGTCGAGCGCTCGTTCACGGCGGCCCGTGATCGTCTGTCGGCGCGTGCCGGCCTGACCGGCCTTGCCATGTTCCTGACGGTCGCCTCCGTCGTCACCATCCTGTGGTACGGCGCCAATCGCGTCGTTGCCGGCGAGATGACGGGCGGCACGTTGAGTCAGTTCATTCTCTACGCCGTGTTCGCCGCTGGTGCGCTGGCGGAACTCTCTGAGGTGTGGGGCGAGGTCTCTCAGGCCGCCGGCGCCGCCGAACGCCTGACCGAGCTGCTGGCGGTCGAGCCGGAAATCAAGTCACCGCCGAACCCGACCCCCATGCCGACCCCGGCGCGCGGCGCAATCGCGTTCGAGACCGTGCGCTTCTGCTATCCCCAGCGGCCCGAAACCGCGGCCGTCAACAACATCGATCTCACGGTCCGGCCCGGCGAGACGGTGGCCCTGGTCGGCCCATCGGGGGCTGGAAAATCGACGATTTTCAACCTGCTCCTGCGTCTCTACGATCCGACGTCGGGCCGCATCCTGGTCGACGATGTCCCGGTCGAGACGGCCGATCTTGCCGCACTGCGCAGCCGTATGGCGCTGGTGCCGCAGGAAGTCGCCCTGTTCGCGGATACCGTAACCGAGAACATTCGCTACGGCTCCCCCGGCGCCTCCGACGCCGATGTCGCGCGCGCCGCCGTCGCCGCCCAGGCCGATGGCTTCATCCGTGCGCTGCCGGCCGGCTACGAGACCCGCCTCGGCGAGCGCGGCGTCACGTTGTCGGGGGGCCAGCGCCAGCGCATCGCCATCGCGCGGGCCATTCTTCGCGACGCTCCCATCCTGCTGCTCGACGAGGCCACCAGCGCGCTCGACGCCGAGAGCGAGCGCGAGGTGCAGACCGCGCTCGAAGGCGTGATGCGCGGCCGCACGACCCTCGTCATCGCCCACCGCCTGGCCACCATTCAGAAGGTCGACCGGATCGTCGTGCTGGACGAGGGACGCATCGTCGAACAGGGAACCCACGCCGAGCTGTTGCGCAAGCGCGGCCTCTACGCACGGCTGGCCGAACTGCAGTTCGGTGCCCAGTCCGAGGCTCTGGCCGCCGAATAGCTGGGCCCGGCCTAGCGCGTGCTCACCGGTTGGTCAGCTTGAGTTCGATGCGCCGGTTGCGCCGCAGGACGTCCTCGCTGATGCCGTCCTCGAGCGGCGCGAACTCGCCGTATCCGGCCGCCACCAGACGCTTCGCCGATACCCCTCGGCTCACGAGGTAGCGCACCACGGAGATGGCGCGCCCCGTCGACAACTCCCAGTTGGACGGGAACTGCGGATTGCTGATCGGCCGGATATCGGTATGCCCATCGACTTGCAGGGCCCAGTTGATCTCGGGCGGGATCTGACGCTCCAGTTCCACGATCGCCGACGCCAGTTGATCGAGCGCCGCGAGTCCTTCCGGCGTCATCTGCGCCTGGCCCGACGGGAACAGAACCTCGGACTGGAAGACGAAACGGTCGCCGACCACGCGGATATCACGACGATCACGGAGCAGTTCCCTGAGGCGTCCGAAGAAGTCCGATCGATAACGTTGCAGCTCCTGCACCTGACGGGCGAGCGCGGAGTTCAGCCGCTGACCGAGATCCTTGATGCGGTCCTGGGAATCCTTGTCCTTCTTCTCCGAAGCCTCGAGGGCTTCGTTCAACGCCGCGATCTGCCGGCGCAGCGCCAACAATTGCTGATTGAGAATGTCGACCTTGGCCAGTGCCTCGTTCGATATCGCCTTCTGACTGTCGAGATCGGCACTGAGCGCCGCCACCTGTCCGGCAAAGCCTTTGGCGCGCTCGTCGCCCGACAGGGCGAAACCTTGCAGTTTGGTGTTTTCGTCGCGCAGCGTCGCCAACGTCGCCTGCAGCGCTGCCAACTCGTCCTCGGCGCTCTTGCTCTTGCCCTTTTCGAGCGAAAGCAGGCTCGTCAACTCTGTGATTTGCCGGGCGAGCCGGGCAAGCGCGGTGTCTTTGCCGCTCGCCTCCTGGGAGACGAAGTACTGCGCCAGCATGAACACCGACGCGAGGAAGACGAACACCATGAGCAGCGTCGACAGCATGTCGACGTAGGCCGGCCAGTAGATGCCATTGTCACCCGCTGAGCGTCGCCGTGCCATCGGTTCACCGCTTGCCGAGCGTCTGCCGGATCATTTCCAGCCGCTTCGTCACGTCGTCGTGCCGCCCGACCGATTGGCTGGCCTGCTCGTACAGCCACTGCCGCACGATCTGCTGCTCGTCGCGCATCGAACTGACCAGCTGCTGCACCCCTTGGGCCAGACCGGTATCGCCGCCCCCGCCGCTCGAGACGCGATCCACCAACACCCCGATGTGACGGTTGAGATCACTGATCGCAAGGAACAGCTGACGATTGCCGACATCGCCGCCGGCACCCGGCACGAGTTCGGTGATGCCCGACAGCCATTCCTCGAGTTCGTTGTAGAAGCGATTGTGCGACTGGGTGACCTGCAGATCGAGGAAGCCGAGGATCAGAGAACCGGCCAGACCGAGCAGTGACGACGCGAAGGCCGTGCCCATGCCCTTGAGCGGCGCCGCAAGTCCGGCCTTCAACTCTTCGAAGACCAGCACGCTGTCGCTGGCCTTGGTATCGAGCGCGCCGATCACGCGGCTGACCGACGAGATGGTCTCCAGCAGACCCCAGAATGTCCCCAGCAGACCGAGGAATACCATCAATCCGACGAGATACCGGCCGGTGTCGCGCGCCTCGTCGAGGCGGGAGGCGATCGAATCCATGATCGTCTGCATCGCCATCGTCGACAGCTGCAGGCTCCCGGTGCGGTCGCGCAGCATCGTCGCCATCGGCGCCAGCAACAGCGGCCGATGGGTCATCGCAAGCCCCGGATCGGCGATCCGGAAGGCGTTGACCCACCGGATCTCGGGGTAGAGCCGGGCCACCTGACCGAACATGTAGAAGATGCCGACCAGCAACGCGGTGACGATCATGCCGTTGAGAAACGGGTTCTCCTTGAACGCTCTGATCAATGGTTCCGACAGGATCGCCGCGATCAGCCCGACCAACGCCAGGAAGATCATCATGCGCGCCAGAAAGACGCCGGGCGCGGAAAGGGTACGGTGGTACGGGGCCGTACCGAGTTCCGCAGGACGTATGCGCGCCATGAGTTGCTCCGCAGGACCGATCGTTGTCGCGAGCTTATCGTCTCCCTATGACAGGGAAAACCGGCAACATCGTGCAACCTGGCGTTAATCCCGCTGTTATTCTGTGCGCGGTTAACACGCCGCCCTCAGCCGCGGGCGAACGGCGGGACCGCAGCTTCAGGCCGTACGCATCGCCGTATCGATGATGCCGAGCAGGGCCTTGTGGATCGGACCGTTGCCGGCCACGACCGAGCCGGTCTCGAACACCTTGGGACCGCCCTCGGCATCGGTCACGTAGCCGCCGGCCTCGCGAACGAGCAGCAGTCCGGCCGCCATATCCCAGGGCTCGATGTCGTGCTCCCAGTAACCATCGACCCGGCCGGCCGCGGTCCAGGCCAGATCGAGAGCCGCCGAACCGGTCCGGCGAACCCCGGCCACCTCCCCCATCAGCCCCTCGACTTCCCTGAGGAACCGCGGATGATTGGGGCGCCCCCGGTGGGGAATTCCGGTCGAGATCACCGCGTCCGCCAACGTTTTTCGAGCCGCCACCCGCAGGCGCCGGTCGTTGAGATAAGCCCCCTTGCCGCGCTCAGCGGTGTAGAGTTCGTCGGCGATCGGGTTGTAGACGACCCCGGCCACCACCTGCCCTTCGCGCTCGAGGGCCAGCGAGATGCAGAACAGCGGGATGCCGTGCAGGAAGTTGGTCGTGCCATCGAGCGGATCGATGATCCAGCGGTGGGTCTTGTCGGCCCCCTCGATCTCGCCGCCTTCCTCCATCAGGAACCCGTAGCCGGGCCGCGCCTTCGACAACTCCTGATAGATGGTCTTCTCTGCCTTCTGATCGGCGGCCGACACGAAGTTGGCCGGTCCCTTGATCGAGACCTGCAACTGCTCGACCTCACCGAAATCCCGGTTGAGCCCGCGCGCCGCCTTGCGGGCCGCTTGCACCATCACGTTCATCAGCGCTGAAGCGGGCATTCGGGAGTCCTGTCCTTCGCTCGACCACCTCGACGAGAGCATCGGCCGATCCCGAAGTGTCGCGTCCGGCGACACGGGGATCGGCTTGAGCTGCTCGAATTTGAAGCGTTTCGGGCCATCGCATTCGATCTGGGAACCGCGACCGCGGTTCCGTCGGATCGGACATTGCCCTAGACCCCCGGGACGCCGCTGGCAAGCGCAACCGCGCCGTCAGGCGCTGAGCTTGCGCTCCCAGGCCAGCGCGTGGGCAACGATTCCGTCGAGATCGTCGAGACCCGGCACCCAGCCGAGCCGCTCGCGGATCTTGCCCGAGGCCGCCACCAGGGCGGCCGGATCTCCGGGCCGACGCGGGGCCAGACGGACCTCGAAGTTGCACCCCGCGGCCTTCTTCACGGCCGCGATCACCTCGAGCACCGAATAGCCACGGGAGTAGCCGCAGTTGAAGACGTCCGAGGCGCCACCCGCCCGCAGATAGGCGAGCGCGGCCGCATGGGCCCGGGCGAGGTCGCTCACATGGATGTAGTCGCGGATGCAGGTGCCGTCGGCCGTCTCGTAGTCCGTGCCGAACACATCCATACGCGGGCGTTTGCCGAGCGCCGTCTCGCTGGCGATCTTGATGAGATGGGTCGCCCGCGGGGTCGACTGCCCGGAGCGACCGGCCGGATCGGCCCCCGCCACGTTGAAGTAGCGCAGCGCCACATAGCGGAAGTCGTGGGCATGCGCGACGTCCCGCAGCATCATCTCGGTCATCAGCTTCGACGACCCGTAGGGCGATATCGGCGCGAGTGTCGCGCTCTCGGCGACCGGATTGATCTTGGGCATGCCGTAGACCGCCGCCGTCGACGAGAAGATGAAGTTGTGCACGCCACCCTGGACGGCCGCAGCGATCAGGGCGCGCGACTTCACCGTATTGTTCAAATAGTAGGCCAGCGGATCCGCGACCGAGTCCGGCACCACGATCGAACCGGCGAAATGAATGATGGCCGTGACCCGATGGCGCTCGATCAGCTGACCGACCAGCGCCATATCGCCGACATCACCGATCACGAGTTCGGCCTTCTTGGGGACCACCTTGCGCGACCCGGTCGACAGGTCGTCCAGGACGACAACCGACTCGCCCGCATCGACCAGATCCAAAACCATGTGGCTGCCGATGTACCCGGCGCCACCGGTAACCAGAACGGACATGCACAACCTCTTTCGTTAACGGCGTAGGTATTCCGGCATTGCCTCCGCCCTGAAATAGCTTCTATGGCAAGTCAGTGCATAAATCGTCTAATTGCCGCCCAACGATGCGATCGGTGGAAGCGTCGTGCGCGTGCACCGAAAGCCTGAGTTGGACCCTAAATCCATGATGTAGAGTATGATTCCCGCTCTCGATGGATCGCAGCAGCGACTCCGTCGAGGTCGATCAAACTCTCGGTCGGAGCAGTTGATGGCCCCCCTCAAGAAGCGCATTCGCAAAGCCGTGTTTCCCGTCGCCGGGCTCGGAACCCGGTTTCTCCCCGCCACCAAGTCGATGCCGAAGGAGATGCTGACGGTCGTCGATCGTCCGGTCATCCAGCACGTGGTGGACGAGGCCCGAGCCGCCGGAATCGAGCACTTCATCTTCGTGACGGGGCGCAATAAGGGCGTTATCGAGGACCACTTCGACAACCAGTTCGAACTCGAGCGCACGTTGGCCGAGCGCGGTAAGAAGAAGGAACTCGAAGCGCTGCTCAGTGACCTGCCGGGCGCCGGCCAGACCAGCTTCACCCGCCAGCAGGCACCCCTCGGCCTCGGCCACGCCGTCTGGTGTGCGCGCGAGATCGTCGGCTCCGAGCCGTTCGCCCTGCTGCTGCCCGACATGCTGCACCATGCCGGCCGGCCCTGCCTCGCCGAGATGATGGACGCCTACGAGGCGCACGGCGGCAATCACGTCGCCGTCTCCCCGGTGCCCGAGGACCAGACGCACCAGTACGGCATCGTCGGCGTCACCGACAGGGCCGCCAAGGTCAGCCCGATCACCGCCATGGTGGAGAAGCCGCCGCGTGGCACGGCGCCGTCGAACCTCCACATCACTGGCCGCTACATTCTGCAGCCCGAGATCTTCGAGTTGCTGGAGAAGCAGGAGCGCGGTGCCGGCGGCGAGATCCAGCTCACTGACTCCATGATCAAGCTGCAGAAGGACTTGGCGCAACCGTTCTTCGCCGTGCGCTTCGACGGCAAGATCTACGACTGCGGGTCGAAGATCGGGTTTCTCACCGCCAACGTCGCCTACGCACTGGCCCGAGAGGACCTGGCGGGCGATTTCAAGGCCGAGATACAAAAGCTTCTCTGACCCAACAGAATGGCCGGCGCCATGGGCGCCGGCCCTACCGATGCCGTGGCGGGAATCAGCCTTCGATCTGCTTCGTCTCGCCGCCGCCGATCGCGATCGTGCGGGCGCGCATGCGCTCCGGCAGGTTCCGCACCAGATCGATGTGCAGGAGCCCGTTCTCCAAGTCCGCACCTTTCACTTCGACGTAATCGGCAAGCTGGAAGCGCCGCTCGAAATTGCGGGCCGCGATGCCGCGATGCAGGAACTGACGGCTCTTGTCTTCGGCGGCCTTCTCGCCGCGGACAACGAGGCTGGTCTCTTTCGCCTCGATCTTGATCTCGCCACGGCCGAAGCCGGCGACCGCCATGGTAATGCGGTACTCGTTATCGCCGAGCCGCTCGATATTGTAGGGAGGAAAGCCGCCGTCGCTCTCCTGGGATGCCACGCCGTCGAGCAGCTGGACGAGGCGCTCGAAGCCGATGGTGGACCGATAGAGCGGCGAAAGGTCGATGGATCGCATCACAGAATCTCCTTGAGAAGCAAGCTGTGGACTTGGGTCCCCGGATTGGGGCGGACCCGTTTCGTTCGCACCCTCGATGAGGCGTGCATGGAAGACATAGGTTAGCCGATCAGCGGTTCAAGAGGCTTCGGCGCGCGGTGGCCGGCCGCGCCGCTCCAGCAGAAGCGCCGTCACAAAGCCGAGCAGCGCCATGATGGCCGCCGATATCAGGATGGCGAACTGGGTTCCGATGGCATCGCGCGTCGCCCCGAAAACGACGGGTCCCGCGGCATGCCCGAGGAAGAAGAAGAAGGCGTGCAGCGCGACCGCCGCCCCTCGTGCTTCCGGCGCCAGCTCCGTTGCCTGCACCTGCAACGAATTGTGAACCATGTAGAAACCTATGCCGATCACCACGAAGGCGAACGCCTTGGCCGGCCAGGAGTGCCCCAGCGCGGCGATCACGAGCCCGGCCGCTATCACGATCCCGCCGGCCCGGATCATGTTCATCTGCCCGCCACACCAGCCGAGCAGCCGCGCAACCATCACCGAGAACAGCACGCCGCCGAGCCCGAAGCCTGCGATGATGAAACCGGCCTCGCGGACAGAGCCCGCCTGTCGCTCCTCGAGGATCAGAGCGAGGAACGGCAGCATGCCGTAGAGGAACACGCCCTCCACGAACACCGCCGTGTAACAGACCGCCGCCCGCGGGTTGGCGAAAACCTGGGCATACCCGGCCTTGGCACCGCTGAAGGTGAGAGCCGAGCGCTGCGCCCCGGCCCGCGGTTTGATGGAGGTGAAGGTCGCCGCGAGGGTCGCAACGCACACGCCGGAAATCAGCAACAACACCGCGCGCCATCCGAGCGTCGAACCGATGACGCCCGACACGATGCCACCAACGAGGCCGCCGAAAAGTATTGCGGCCAGCACGCGCGACAACGCGACCTGCCGTTCGGCCATCGCGAACCGGTCACCGACGATCGCGAACGACAGCGGAATGATACCCCCGGCAGCGAGGCCGCTCACCACACGAGCCGCAAACAGCAGCTCCATATTCGGGGCAAGCGCACAGGCCGCCAGCGCGAGCGCCAGCACCACCAGGCAGCCCTGGATGACCCGTGCCTTGCCGAGCGCATCGCCGAGCGGACCGAGCACGGGTTGGCCGATCGCATAGGGGAGCGCGAAAGCGGTCGCCAACAGCGCCACCGTCTCGGGATCGGTCGCAAGTTCGCGCGCGATCACCGGCACCAGGGGGTCCAGGATCCGGACAGCCAAAGCTGAGGAGAAGCCGGCGAGAGCGATGACGAGGAGAATGGGCATGGAGGCCGTGTCGGGAATGGGCTGTCACCCTAGGCCAAGCCGACCCAGCCGATAAGCGCAATTCTTCACACCGGCCCCGCTTACGCCGCGCATCGCCTGTCACAAAAAAAGAGGGGCGGACGGCTGTCCACCCCTCGAGATATGCGGCGCATCGGCCGCCGAAGCGATCGATGCCGTCCGCGTATCGGGCCGTTTAGAACAGCCCTTCGATCTGGCCCTTGTCGTTCAGCCGGATGGCCTCCGACGACGGCACCTTCGGCAAGCCCGGCATCGTCATGATCTCGCCGGTGATGACGACGATGAACTCGGCGCCCGCGGACAGCCGCAGCTCGCGAACGGGAACCGTGTGACCCGTCGGCGCGCCACGCAGGTTCGGGTTGGTCGAGAACGAGTACTGCGTTTTCGCCATGCACACCGGCAGATGCCCGTAGCCGGCATCCTGCAGCTCCTTGAAGCGGGTCTCGACGGAGGCGTCGCAGGAGATGTCGCCCGCGCGATAGATCTCCGTCGCGATCTTCTTCACCTTGTCGCGCAGCGGCAGAGCATCCTCGTAAAGCGGCTTGAACTTGGCTTCGTTGCTGTCCGCCACCTGAACGACATGGCGCGACAGCTCTTCGATGCCGGCACCACCCTTGCCCCAGTGCTCGCAAAGGAACGCCTTGGCGCCCGCACTCTCGGCCGCCTTCATGACCGCGTGGATCTCGGCATCGGTGTCGGTGATGAACTTGTTGATGGCGATGATCGGCGGCACACCGAACTTGCGCACGTTCTCGATGTGGCGCTTCAGGTTTTCGCAACCCTTCTCGACCGCGGCCACGTTCGCCGACTTGAGCTCTTCCTTCGACAGCCCGCCGTGCATCTTGAGTGCACGGACCGTCGCCACGATCACCGCGGCCGCCGGATTGAGCCCCGCCTTGCGGCACTTGATGTCGAAGAACTTCTCGGCGCCGAGATCCGCACCGAAACCGGCCTCGGTGACGACGTAGTCGCACAGCTTGAGCGCGGTCTTGGTGGCCAGAACCGAGTTGCAGCCGTGCGCGATATTGGCGAACGGGCCGCCATGGATGAACACCGGATTGTTCTCCAGCGTCTGCACCAGGTTCGGCATCAAGGCGTCCTTGAGGAGCACCGTCATGGCGCCCTCTCCCTTGATATCGCGGGCATAGACGGGCTTCTTCTCGCGCGTGTAGCCGACGACGATGTTGCCGATCCGGCGCTCGAGATCCTCGAGATCCATCGCCAGGCAGAAGATCGCCATGATCTCGGACGCCACGGTGATGTCGAAGCCGTCCTCGCGCGGGAACCCGTTGGCGGTGCCACCGAGTGAATTGACGATCGAGCGCAGCGCCCGGTCGTTCATGTCCATCACCCGGCGCCAGGCGATACGGCGGGCGTCGAGGCCCAGCGTGTTGCCCCAGTAGATGTGGTTGTCGAGCAGCGCCGAGAGCAGATTGTGCGCCGAGGTGATGGCGTGGAAGTCGCCGGTGAAGTGGAGATTGATGTCTTCCATCGGAACGACCTGGGCGTACCCGCCCCCGGCCGCGCCGCCCTTCACGCCGAAGCACGGACCGAGCGAAGGCTCACGCAGGCAGCTCATGGCCCGCTTGCCGATCCGGTTGAGGCCGTCGCCGAGACCGACGGTCGTCGTCGTCTTGCCCTCACCCGCCGGGGTGGGATTGATCGCCGTCACCAGGATCAGCTTGCCGTCCGGCCGCCCCTTCATCTGCTCGATGAAATCGAACGAGATCTTCGCCTTGTAGGGGCCGTAGTTCAGCAGGGCCTCGGCGGGAATGCCGACCTTCTTACCGACCTCGGCGATCGGCTTCATCTTCGCCTCGCGGGCGATTTCGATATCTGACTTGACGGTCACGGACGTTCCTCCAGTAGTCTTTTTTGCGTCACCCGCGGCTTTGGGTGTCGGCGGATCGAATTTGTCGCCGACCGCGAGGCCGGCGCTCTGCGCATACTCGACGGCGGAAATCTTCTGACCGCCGGGCGCGCGCACGCGCTTGATCAGAATGCGCCCGTTCTTGGCGCCGACCTGGATGCCGTCGCCGGTGACCGAGACGATCTCGCCGGGCGTTCCGGGGCCGTCCATCTTGGCGCTGTCGTAGATGTCGAGCTTGGTGCCCTTGATGGTGCTCCAAGCGCCCGGTGCCGGGTTGGCGGCACGGATGAGGTTGTAGACGTCACCCGCCGGCTTCGACCAATCGATCTCGGCGATGTCCTTCTTGAACCAGCTCTCGTAGGACCCCTTGGCCAGGTCCTGCTTGATACGTGGCGCCTTACCGGCGCGCACGAGGTCGAGCGACTCGAGCATCGCGTCGACACCGATCGGAAACAGCTTCTTGAAGTAGACGTCGCCCAGGGTTTCGTCCGGACCGATGTCGACCTCCTTCTGCATCAGGACCGGCCCCTCGTCGAGGCCCTCGTCCGGCCAGAAGATCGTGAGGCCGGTGCGTGTCTTGCCCATCGAGATCGGCCAGTTGATGGACGAGGGGCCGCGATGATCCGGCAGCAGCGACGGATGATACTGGAACGTACCCAGCCGCGGCGCATCGAGGACCGGCTGCGGCACGAACAGCAGCACATAGGCCATCATGCACACGTCGGCGTTGAACGACTTCATCAGCTCGAGCGCTTCCGGCGTCTTCCAGCTCTTCGGCTGATGCAGCGGAATGCCCCTCTCGCGGGCCAGCACCGCCAGCGGATCTTCGGGTTTGCCCTCCTTGGTCGGAGCGCAGCAGACAGCGACGACGTTCTCGCCGCGCGCCAGCAATTTCTCGAGAACGGCCTTCCCGAAGGCCTCCTGTCCGTGGACGACGATTCTCATGTGGGCTGCTTCCTCCGGTGGCGATTGAGGCCGTTGTCTGGGCTTGCCGCCGGCGCTCGAGCGCACGGCGGGGGAATACGAGGGGGCATTGTGCCGGACGGCGAACCCGTCGCCGTCCGGTCGGGATCTGTCCGGGCAGCGTCGGCCCGGTTACTCCGCGGCCATTTTCTTTGCCGGCTCGGTCGCGCCCGAAGACTTGATCTGCGCAACCTCGTCGGCCGAGTAGCCGAGCACGGCGGTCAGCACCTCCTCGGTGTGCTCACCGAGCAGCGGGCTGCGCGTCACGTCGGTCGGGCTCGCCGACAGCTTGATCGGATTGCCGACCGACAGGTACTTCCCGCGCTTGGGGTGATCGACCTCGACGACTGTGCCGGTGGCCCGCAGCGATTGATCGTCCGCAAGCTCCTTCATCGACAGGATCGGACCGCAAGGAATGTCGAACGTGTTGAGCGTCTCCATCGCCTCGAACTTGGACTTCGTCATCGTCCATTGCTCGATGCGGGCGAACACCTCGTTCAGCCTCGGCAGACGGGCCTTCGGCGTCGCGAAGTTGGGATCGGTCTTCCAGCCGGGCTCGCCGATCACATCACAGATCGCCTCCCACACGGGGGCCTGCGTGATGAAATAAATGTAGGCGTTGGGATCGGACTCCCAGCCCTTGCACTTGAGAATGCGCCCGGGCTGACCGCCGCCGGAGTCGTTGCCCGCGCGCGGCACGGCATCGCCGAACGGCACACCCTCGCCGAACTGGCTGTACTCGGTGAGCGGCCCCTTCTCCAGGCGCTGCTGGTCGCGCAGCTTGACACGGCAGAGGTTCAGCACGCCGTCCTGCATGGCGCAGGTCACGCGCTGGCCTTTGCCCGATTTGGTCCGGTGATAGAGCGCCGTGACGATGCCGAGCGCGAGATGCAGCCCCGTACCGCTGTCGCCGATCTGCGCGCCCGTGACGAGCGGCAGCCCTTCCCGGAAGCCCGTCGTCGACGCCGACCCGCCGGTGCACTGCGCCACGTTCTCGTAGACCTTGCAGTCCTCGTAGGGCCCGGGTCCGAACCCCTTGATCGACGCCACGATCATCCGCGAATTGAGCGCGTGGATCGTCTCCCAGGGAAAGCCCATGCGATCGAGCACGCCGGGCGCGAAGTTCTCGACCAGGACGTCGCACTCCTTGATCAGCCGCTCCAGCACCTCTTTGCCCTTGGGGTGCTTGGTATCGAGCGTGATCGAGCGCTTGTTGTGGTTCAGCATCGTGAAATAGAGGCTGTCCGCATTCGGAACATCCTGCAGCTGGCCGCGGGTGATGTCCCCCTGCCCCGGCCGCTCGACCTTGATCACGTCGGCACCGAACCATGCGAGAAGCTGTGTACAGGTCGGTCCGGATTGAACGTGCGTGAAATCGAGAATGCGCACGCCTTCGAGTGCTTTCATTACGGGCTCCTGTTCGGGTTTGAGCTCATCGGAGGAATCAGGCCTTGGAGACCACGCTCTTCGGATTGAGGTTGCCGATGCGGCCGGATTCGGTACCGGCCTTCTCGTCGATGATGGCGTTGATCAGCGTCGGCTTGCCGGAGGCGAGCGCCTCGCGAGCGGCACGGCCGAGTTCGTCCGGCGAGGTCGCGGTGATACCGACGCCGCCGAACGCCTGCATCATCAGGTCGTAGCGCGAGTTCTTCACGAACACGGTTGTCGCCACGTCCGCCCCGCCCGACGGGTTCACGTCGGTGCCGCGGTAGATGCCGTTGTTGTTGAAGACGACGACGCAGACCGGAAGATTGTACCGGCAGATGGTCTCGATCTCCATGCCGGAGAACCCGAAGGCGCTGTCACCCTCGACGGCCAGCACCGGCTTTCCGGTTTCGATGGCCGCCGCGACCGCGAACCCCATACCGATGCCCATGACGCCCCATGTCCCGACGTCGAGGCGCTTGCGCGGCTCGTACATGTCGATGATCGAGCGAGCGAAGTCGAGCGTGTTGGCGCCCTCGTTGACGAGAATGGCGTCCGGCCGGTCACGGATCACGTCGCGAAGCGCCCCGAGCGCCCCGTGGAAATCCATCGGCACGTTGTTGTTCTTGAGACGCGGCGCCATCTTGGCGACGTTCTCCTCGCGCTTCGCCTTGACGGCATTGACCCAGGCCGCGTTGGCCAGCGGGAACGCAGAGCCCATCTGATGCAGCAGCACCGACAGGCACGAACTGATATCGCCGACCACCGGAGCATTGATCAATACGTTGCTGTCCATCTCGGTTGGCGAGATGTCGACCTGGATGAACTTCTGTGTGCCCCGCTCGCCCCAGGTCTTGCCCTTGCCGTGCGACAGCAGCCAATTCAGCCGCGCGCCGAACAGCATGACGACGTCGGCTTCCTTCAACACCGTCGAGCGCGCGGCCGATGCGCACTGCGGATGCGTGTCGGGCAGCAGGCCTTTGGCCATGCTCATCGGCAGGTAGGGAACCCCCGAGCGCTCGACGAAGGCGCGGATGTCGGCATCGGCCTGGGCGTAGGCGGCGCCCTTGCCGAGTATGATCAACGGCCGCTTGGCGCCCTTGAGCAGATCGAGGGCACGCTGGACGGACTCGAGCGAGGGGATCTGGCGCGGCGCCGCGTCGATCACTTTGATCAGCGACTGGCGGCCCTTCTCGGCATCCATCGCCTCACCCAGCACCTTGGCGGGAAGGTCCAGATAGACCCCGCCCGGACGACCGGAGACCGCCGCGCGGATGGCCCGCGCCACGCCGACACCGATGTCCTGGGCATGCAGCACGCGGAACGCCGCCTTGCACAGCGGCTTGGCGATCGCGAGTTGGTCCATCTCCTCGTAGTCGCCCTGTTGAAGGTCGACGATCTCGCGCTCGGAAGAGCCCGAGATCAGGATCATCGGGAAGCAATTGGTGGTCGCGTTGGCGAGTGCCGTGAGGCCGTTGAGGAAGCCCGGCGCCGATACCGTCAGACAGACGCCCGGCTTCTGCGTCAGGTAGCCGGCGATCGCGGCGGCATTGCCGGCATGCTGCTCGTGGCGGAACGAGATGACACGGATCCCTTCGGCCTGCGCGAAGCGGCCGAGGTCGGTGATGGGAATGCCCGGGACGCCGTAGATCGTGGTTATGTCGTTGAGTTTCAGCGCGTCGATGACGAGGTGCATGCCATCGGTCAGGCTCTGCGTTTGCGGTTCGGACGACATATCTGGAACTTCTCCTGTTTCCCCATCGATGACTATTCTTCGTGTATTCACAGGGCGTCTCGCGCACCCTGGACGGCTCTGCGTACCCGCAGACGGCTCACTCGATATCGACGAACCGGTCGACGTGATCCCTCAGACGCAGCGTGTGCTCGCGAACGAGGCGCTCGGCACGCTCGGTGTCGCGCGCCTCCAGCGCGGCCACGATTTCCTTGTGATCGACGACGGAACGCTTGGCGCGGTCCTGCTCGAAAATGGTCCGCTGGCGGATGGCGCGGACATGGAAGAACAGCCGATCGGTCATGTCGCCGATCAGGCGGCAGTTTCCCAGTCCGATGATGGCCTGATGAAACCGGATATTGGCATCCGAGTATTCGCCCATCTTGGTGGCCACGCCGTCGCTCGAGAAGGTATCGACGAGGCCGTGCAGTGAAGCCAGTTCGTCGTCACTCGCTTCCTTGGTGGCCAGTCGTGCCGCCATGCTCTCGAGGGCGGCCCAAACCGTCACCATCTCGAGGATCTCGGCCTTGGTCTTGCGCACGATGTAGATGCCGCGGCGCGGCACGACGCGCACCAACCCCTCGTTGTCGAGTTGGGCCAGTGCCTCGCGCAGCGGCGTGCGGCTGATGCCGAACCGCGCCGACAGCGCCCGCTCGTCGAGCCTCAGCTCGACGTTGCGATCGTAGATGTTCATGCCCATGATCGCCGCCTTCAGCGCCTCATAGGCCCGCACCTTGAGGCTGAGGCCTTCGCCGATCGGCTCGATCTTCAAGTGTGTCGTAGCCATGGAGCCCATTCCCTGCAACGAGCGCCGCGGCCGACGGCCCGGCGCCTTCGCCGAAGGCTTCGCAACGTGTCCTCCGACCGCACTTTGGCTCTATCGTTGGTCCGACATGCTGCCGAAGGCGGGCAGGACGAAGTCGGGCTTGAGCTTCTAGCGGTCTGGTTTCTGGTATACCATACACCAGCACATTATTCCTCGACAAGAGCCCCGCTGCCAAGTCGACGCCCAATCCCGCGCATCCCGTTTCGGCGCGGCTCAAGAATTTCAGGCATTCTCGCACGTTGTCGCCTCGACGCGCGCGCCGAAACAGGTGCCGGGTCGCGCCCTGCGGATCCATCGTCAGCGAACTGGACGAGGTATATTGCATACCAGAAAGGGCACGTATAAGCTTCCCCTATTGGTCCTCAAAAAATGGACCATGAAAAAGATGGGGCACGAGCCTCACTTCCGGGGAAACACCAGGTCAGAGGCCCTTCGTGGAAGAAATCTCTTCGTTGATGCAGGGTTTTGCGGTTGCTGCGACACCGTACAACCTGGTTCTGATGCTCATCGGCATTCTGCTGGGAGTCATCATCGGGGTACTGCCGGGTCTCGGCGGTGCCAACGGCGTGGCCATCCTGCTGCCGCTGACATTCTCGATGCCGCCGACGTCGGCGATCATCCTGTTGTCGTGCATCTACTGGGGCGCGCTGTTCGGCGGCGCGATCACCTCGATCCTCTTCAACATTCCCGGCGAGCCCTGGTCGGTGGCGACGACCTTCGACGGCCATCCGATGGCCCAGAAGGGCAAGGCGGACGAGGCCCTCACGGCAGCGTTCACATCGTCGTTCGTGGGTGCCATTTTTGCCGTCATCGTCATCACGTTCCTGGCGCCGGTGGTCGCCAGGTTCGCGCTCCGATTCGGCCCCGCCGAGTTCTTCGCCGTGCAGTTCCTGACGTTCGCGAGCTTCATCGGCATGGGCCGCGGCTCGCCCTGGAAGACACTGGCTTCGATGTGCCTCGGCTTCTCGTTGGCCGCCGTCGGTCTCGACAATGTCACCGGCCAACTGCGGATGACCTATGGCCACGAAGAACTTTTGAACGGCTTCAAGTTCCTGGTCGCCGTCATCGGCTTGTTTGGAATCGGCGAAATTCTTTCCTCGATGGAAACGGGATTGAATTTCAAGGGCGCCGACGCGAAAATTCGCCTCAATGCCGTGCTGCAAACGTGGAAGCAGATGCCACGGTTCTGGGCCACGTTCCTGCGCAGTTGTGTCGTCGGTGCCTGGATGGGCATCACGCCGGGCGGCGCTACGCCGGCCTCGTTCATGGGCTACGGGCTCGCCAAGCGGTTCTCCAAGAACGGAGCCAACTTCGGCAAGGGCGAGATCGAGGGCGTCGTCGCGCCCGAGACCGCCGCCCATTCAGCCGGCACGTCCGCCCTGTTGCCCATGCTGACGCTCGGCATCCCGGGCTCGCCGACAGCCGCCGTGCTGCTCGGCGGCCTCATGATCTGGGGCCTCCAGCCAGGACCCATGCTGTTCGTGGAGCAGAAGGATTTCGTGTGGGGCCTGATCGCCTCCATGTACCTCGGCAACGTCGTCGGGCTGATCATCGTGCTCACCTGCGTCCCGCTCTTCGCCGCGATCCTGCGCGTTCCCTTCTCGATCATCGCGCCGGTCATCGTCGTCATCTGCGCGGTCGGCGCCTATACGGTCAACAACGCCGTCTTCGATGTCTGGATGATGCTGATCTTCGGCGTGGCGGGATACGCATTCACCAAGCTTGGCTATCCATTGCCACCGCTGGTCCTTGCGCTGGTCCTCGGGGATCTGGCTGAAGGATCGTTCCGCCAAGCGATGCTGGGCGCCCAGGGCGATCTGACGGTCTTCTGGTCGAACTGGCTGGTCGGCTCGATCATGACCCTCGGCTTTGTACTGTTGTTGTGGCCGATTTTCAGCTGGCTCAAGGGCCGAATGACACCACCACGACAGGTCAGCGTATCATCTTGATCGGTCGGCGGCCGCGGCGCTCTCGGTGCCGCGGTCCGGACAGAAATTCGATGGGCCACGAGACAATGACGCCCCCGCCCGCGAATCGCTAAAGATGTGGGGCGCAATAGCCATCAGGGAAGGAACGAACATGCTGAGATCCAAACTGTGGACCGCCAGTCTCGCGCTCGTCGGAGCACTGGCCACCACCTCGCTGGCCGAGGCCTGGGAACCGGCCAAACCCGTCACCTTCGTCATTCCAGCCGGCACCGGCGGCGGCGCCGATCAGATGGCCCGTTTTGTCCAGGGCGTCATCACCAAGCACAACCTGATGAACCAGCCGATGGTCGTGCTCAACAAGGGCGGCGGCGCCGGCGCCGAAGGGTTCCTGGAGGTCAAGAATTCCAAGGGCGACCCCCACAAGATCATCATCACGCTGTCGAACCTGTTCACGACGCCGCTCGGCACCGGCGTGCCGTTCAGCCACAAGGACATGACCCCGGTCGCCATGCTGGCGCTCGACCAGTTCATTCTCTGGGTCAACTCCGAGACACCCTACAAGACGGCCAAGGAATTCATCGAAGCGGTGAAGTCCGGCGAGGATCGCAAGTTCAAGATGGGTGGCACTGGCTCCAAGCAGGAAGACCAGATCATCACCGCCGCTCTCGAGCGCATCACCACGCCGAAGAAGTTCACCTACGTGCCCTATCAGGGCGGTGGCCAGGTGGCCGTCCAGCTGGTTGGCAAGCACGTCGACTCGACGGTCAACAATCCCATCGAGGCGGTCTCGCAATGGAAGGCCGGCGCCTTGCGCCCGCTGTGCATCTTCGACGAGAAGCGCAGCACGTATAAGGAGAAGGTCACCGCGACCGAGGCATGGTCGGACATCCCGACCTGCAAGGAATCCGGCGTCAACGTCGAGTACCAGATGCTGCGGGGCATCTTCATGCCGCCGGGCGTCACGGCGGATCAGGTCCAGTTCTACGTCGACCTCTTCAAGAAGGTGCAGGCCACTCCAGATTGGAAAGAGTTCATGGAGCGCGGCGCTTTCAACCAGACCTTCATGAGCGGCGACCAGTACACCAAGTGGGTCGCCGCAGCCGACAAGACCCACTACGACCTCATGAAGGAAGCCGGCTTCCTGGCGGCAGGCAAATGATGACGGCAACCGGGACCCCCTCGTGGGGTCCCGCAGGCCGACTGGAGTAACGTCATGCACGACAACAGCAATTCCGAAGAGCCGACGCTCGTCTCCATCAGGACCATGGATATCGTGGTCTCGCTGCTGTTTCTGGTCGGCAGCGCGGTGGTCATTGCCGACAGTTTCCGGATCGGGTTCGGTTGGCTCCCCAACGAAGGGCCGGCGGCGGGATACTTCCCCTTCTACATCGCCGCAACCATGGCGATCGCGAGCGTGATCAATTTGGTGAGCGCTCTCCGCATCGGCCACAACGTTCACGCAAGCTTCGTTTCGCGGCCCGCATTCAAGCGCGTGCTCGCGGTCCTGATCCCGGCCTTTGTCTACGTCGGCCTGATCCAGATCGTCGGCCTCTATGTGGCGTCCGCCCTCTATATCCTCGGCTTCATGCTGACCCTCGGGAAGGAAGGAATCCTGCGATCGGTCGCGGTCTCCGTTGGCGTGCCGCTGGTGCTCTTCGTGATGTTCGAGATCTGGTTCCTGGTGCCGCTCCCCAAGGGGCCGCTGGAAGCTTGGCTGGGCTACTGATCGAGGCGACGAGAAGTTCGAGAACGTGCCTCACCTGATCGGGAGCCGCCTTCGAGCGGCTCCCTTTTTTTGTGCAGCCCCCGCCAAACAGAAAAGAGCCGCCGTTTCCGGCAGCTCTGTTTCTCAACTTCGCGAACTTCGGGATGGCCCATCAGCACCGGCATGATCGTGCCGACGCCAACCCTCCCGCCACCGGACTGGACGACGTGCGGTGGACCGAAGCGGTTGGCCGACCCGCAAGCCCGCTCTTTGCATGGATGCGGGAACCAGTACCGGGTCTCGGCGGAAGCGTTCCGCCGAGACCGAGACCGATCACATGCTAGGCCGCGCTGCTCGCATGTTCGCGACGGCGCAGATACCAGCCGATCGCCATCACCAAGCCGGCACAGAAGCCCGACACCACATACTCGATCCCATGGTGCGACAGGCCGATCATGTGCGCGAAATGGTCGAAATAGGCGATCGTCAAAGGCTCCTCGACGATCAGTTCGCCGGAGACCCAGCCCAGCAAAGCCGCTCCCGCCCATACCAGAGCAGGGAACCGGGTCAGCAGTCCGAGAATCAGCGTCGCGCCCGCCACGATCAGCGGGATCGAGACGGCGAGCCCGAAAATGATCAGACCCGTATTGTTCTTCGCTGCCGCCGCGATCGCCAACACGTTGTCGAGACTCATCACCAAGTCGGCGATCGCAACGGTGCGCACCGCTCCCCAGAGATTGTCGCTATCCTTGACGGAGTCCTCGTCGGCCTCCTCGCCGGTGAGCAGTTTGACCGAGATCCACAGCAGCAGCAGCCCGCCAACGAGCTTGAGCAGTGGAATTCCGAGCACGTATTGCATGCCGACCGTGAAGATCACGCGCAGCAGCACAGCAGCGCCGGCTCCGAAGATGATGCCCCATTTGCGCTGGTGCGCCGGCAGCGAGCGGCAGGCCAGCGCGATAACAACGGCGTTGTCGCCCGACAGAAGGATGTTGATCCAGATGATCTTCAGAACTTGGACACCGAGCGGTCCATACTGGGCGACGAGCAAATCATACCAAATGATGATTTGGTCTCCGACCTGAGACAACATTGCGAGCATACGTCGATCCCCCCGAACCGGTGCGCCCACCGGACAAGCTTATTGATTGCGCCTATTCCACCCCACAATCGACCCTCAAGCTAGCCGTTCGACAACCGCTCGCCAAGAAAGTCTCGGGAACAGTCGTGATCGCAGCGCCACTTGGCCGCAAGAGGCGACGTCAGATCTTTCCTGGTGCCAGTTCAGAGTGAAGGCCGCACCTCGACTCTCGACACCGGCTGGTATATGGTATCTGGCATACCAAAAGGGGCGCAAGCCTCACTTGCGACTCTGCGCGCCGAAACTGGAGCCCGGGTTAACCGAGCCCGGCACGAAAGGGTCGGGCGGCAATGACCGCACGGAGGAGCGCCGATGTTTCTGCACGAGTTCCAAGCGAAGGAGCTCCTGGCGCGCTTCGGCATCCCAGCGCCGAAGGGCCGGGTGGCTGCCTCTGCGACCGACGCGGAGCGTGTCGCCCGTCGGCTGGCATTTCCCCGTTTTGCGGTTAAAGCGCAGGTTCATGCCGGAGATCGCGGTGCCAATGGCGGCGTCGTGTTCGCGAAGGATCCCGCCGAGGTCGCGGCCGCCACGGCGCGCCTGATCGGCAGACCTCTGGTCACCTCGCAGACGGCACCCACCGGCCAGATCGTCCGCCTCGCTTACATCGAGGAGGCGATCGACATCGATCGCCTGCTCTACGTCGCCGTCACCATCGACCCGTCCATGGGGCGCCTGGTTCTGTTGGCCTCCGCCGCCGGCGGCGACGACGTCGAGCAGGTGATCGCCCGCAATCCGGCCGCCATGCTGCGGCTGCCGATCAGCCTCGCCAATCCGCCGACCAGCGACGCTATCCTGGCGTTCGCGACACGACTCGATCTGCCGCCGCCGCTTGCGGCCGAGGTCGCCGGGTTGATGGCCCGGCTCATCGATGCGGCCATCGATTGCGACGCCCAGCTCATCGAGATCAATCCGCTCGCCGTCACGCCGCAAGGCCATCTCGTGGCGCTCGATGCCAAGATGCAGGTCGACGAAAACGCGATGTTCCGCCAACCCGATCTCGAGAACCTCCGCGATGTCGAGGCCGCCGAAACCGGCGACCCGCTGGAGCTGGCGGCCCAGATCCATCAGATCAATTACGTGCGTATGGACGGCAACATCGGCGTCGTGGTGAACGGAGCGGGATTGGCCCTCGCCACGCTCGACACATTGGAAGACTGCGGCGGACGCCCCGCCAACTTCATGGACATCCGCACCACTGCGACGAGCCAGGACATCGCGTACGGATTCGGCCTCATCCTGTCCAATCCCCGCACCCGCGTCGTACTCATCAATGTGCACGGTGGCGGCATGCAGCGTTGCGATATGATCGCGGAGGGCATTGCCATCGCCATGCGCGGCGCCCAGCGCACCCTGCCGCTGGTCGTCCGCTTGGCCGGCAACAACGCCGATTTTGCCCGGACCCGTCTTGCCGCCTCGGGGTTGATCGTCCAAGAAGCCCGCGACATCCGCCATGCCGCCGAGCTGGCTGTTGCCGCCCAGCAAACGGACGCTGCGTGATGGCTGTACTGGTCGGGCCGGAAACACGCGTCGTCTGCCAAGGCCTCACCGGCCGCGCGGCGACCTATCATTGCGCGCGGATGATGGCGTACGGCACCCGCCTCGTGGCCGGCGTGACACCGGGCAAAGGCGGGCGACGGCACCTCGACGTGCCCATATTCGAAACGGTTGTGGCGGCGGCACAGGCGACAGGCGCCAACGCTAGTCTCGTCTTCGTTCCGCCCGTCAACGCGGCCAAAGCCATGATCGAGTGCATCGAAGCCGAGATGCCCCTGGTCGTGTGCGTGACCGAGCGCGTGCCGCTCCTCGATATGATCCGTGTGCGCGAGGCCCTCGATGGCTCCCGGACCTGCCTCGTCGGGCCCAACAGCCAGGGCGTGCTGGCACCCGGTATCGCCCAACTCGGCGTAATGACCACCGTCAACGCCCGGCCCGGCCGCATCGGTGTCGCGTCTCGTTCGGCGTCGCTGACGAGCGAGGTCGTGGCACAGCTGACGGCGGCCGGCCTCGGTCAATCGACGACCATCGGCGTCGGCGGCGATCCGGTCCACGGTCTCTCGCTGGCCGACTGCGTCGCTCTCTTCGCCGACGATCCTCTGACCGACGGCATTGTCCTGATCGGCGAGATCGGCGGCACGGAGGAGGAGGAAGCGGCCGAACGGCTCGCCGCCCTGCGGCTCGCCAAGCCGGCGGTTGCCTTGATCGCCGGGCGTAACGCCCCGCGCGAGAAGCGCATGGGGCATGCCGGAGCCTTCATGAGCGGGCGAGGCGGCAGCGCCGTCGAGAAGGCCAGGAAACTCGAGAAGGCGGGCGTGGTCCTCGCACCGGCCGCCCATCTCGTCGGAGAAACGATGAATCAGGAGCTTGCCCGTTGGCGCAAATCGGCGGGTTGAAGGGAAACAGGAACGAGATGTCGGGCAAGGATAGTTTCGGACGACAGGGCGGCAAGCCATTGCGCAGCGGCGGTCGCGCGGTTCACCCCGGCGCCGGCCGGCGCAACGCACCATTGTTTCCCAAGGGGCGCGTGCTCCGCCAGGAGGAGCTTGCAGCCGTCACGGCGCTGATCGGGCCCGGCCCCTACCAGCGTCCACTACTCATCGAGTATCTGCACAAGATCCAGGACGCCGAGGGCTGCTTGCCGGCGGGTCTCCTTCAGGGGCTCGCCGAATGCCTCCACATTCCAATGGCGGAGGTCTACGAAGTCGCAACGTTCTATGCCCATTTCGATGTCGTGCAGGACGGCGAACCGCGCCCGCCCAAAGTGACCATTCGAGTTTGCGACAGCCTGTCCTGCATGATGGCGGGCGCCGAGCAGTTGCTGGCTACCCTCGAAAGCGAGCGTATGGAGGATGTGCGCGTCGTTCGCGCGCCCTGTATCGGCTCGTGTCACACCGCGCCTGCGGCCGAGGTCGGCCATCGCCATGTCGACCATGCCACCGTCGAGAGCGTCAGAAAACTGGCCTTGGCCGGCGCGACCGACGCCGAGATTCCGGCCTATCAGGGCTTCGACGCCTATGTCGCGGCGGGAGGGTACGCCGTCCTGCGTGATTGCCTCGCTGGCACGCGCACTGTCGATGACGTGATCGCGATCCTCTCCGACGGCGGATTGCGCGGCCTCGGCGGTGCCGGGTTCCCGACCGGGCGTAAATGGAGCCTCGTGCGCGGCGAGAAGGGACCGCGCCTGATGGCCGTCAACGGCGACGAGGGCGAGCCCGGCACCTTCAAGGACCGGCACTACCTCGAGACCGCGCCGCACCAGTTCCTCGAAGGCATGCTGATCGCCGCATGGGCCGTCGAGGCTCAGGAGGTGTTCGTCTACATGCGCGACGAGTATCCGGCTGTGCATGAGATTTTGCATGCCGAGCTGCCGCGGATCATCGCCGCCGGCCTCGTACCGCACACCAAGGTTTCCGTACGCCGCGGCGCCGGTGCCTACATCTGCGGCGAGGAAAGCGCCATGATCGAGTCGATCGAGGGCAAGCGTGGCCTGCCGCGTCACCGCCCGCCCTATGTCGCGCAGGTCGGCATTTTCGATCGCCCGACCCTCGTCAACAACATCGAGACACTGTTCTGGATCCCGAAAATCGTGGCCAACGGCGCCAATTGGTTCGCGACCCAGGGCAAGAACGGCGCCAAGGGGCTACGTTCTTATTCCGTATCTGGACGGGTCGCCAAGCCGGGCGTGGTGCTCACCGCGGCGGGCACGACCGCGAACGAACTCATCGCGCTGTGCGGCGGCATGCTGGCGGGGCACAACTTCAAAGGCTACCTGCCGGGCGGCGCCTCCGGCGGCATACTGCCCGCGACCATGGCCGACATTCCGCTCGACTTCGGGCAGCTCGAGAAGCACGGCTGCTTCGTCGGATCGCACGCCGTTGTCATTCTTTCCGACCAGGACGACATGAAGGCGGTGGCACTGAACCTGATGCGCTTCTTCGAGGACGAGAGCTGCGGGCAATGCACGCCCTGTCGCAACGGCACCGAGAAGGCCGTGAAGCTGATGTCGCGGAAGGCATGGGATACGGCCCTGCTGGCGGATCTTGCGCAAGTGATGCGCGATGCCTCGATCTGCGGCCTCGGACAGGCCGCCGCCAACCCGCTGATGTCGGTGGTGAAGCACTTTCCAGAGGATATCGGCTGACGCCCTTCGGCCGCACGCGAAACCCGTTTGAACGCCTGGTACCCTGGCGGAGGACACGATGACCGACAAGATCACCTTCGAGCTCGACGGCAAGGCGGTAGAAGCCGAGCCCGGCGAAACCATCTGGCAGGTGGCCCAGCGCCACGGCACCACGATCCCGCATCTGTGCTGGAACCCGGCGCCCGGCTATCGCGCCGACGGGAATTGCCGCGCCTGCGTGGTCGAAGTGGAGGGCGAGCGGGTGCTGGCCGCCTCCTGCATCAGAAAGCCGACCCCGGGAATGAAGGTGAAGACTGCGACCGAGCGCGCCACCAAGGGTCGCGAAATGGTCTTCGAGCTGCTGATCGCCGACCAGCCGGTCCGCGAGGACAGCCATGATCCGTCGTCCAAGTTCTGGGGGTGGGTCGGCGAAATGGGGATCGCCACCACCAGCCGCTACCCGGTCGGCGACCGCCCGGCCGCCGACACCTCCCACGCCGCCATCGCCGTCAATCTCGACGCCTGCATCAGCTGCGGGCTGTGCGTGCGCGCCTGCCGCGAGGTCCAGCACAACGACGTGATCGGCATGGCCTATCGCGGCGCTGGCGCGAAGATCGTGTTCGACTTCGACAAAGCCATGGGCGAATCGACCTGCGTCGCCTGCGGCGAGTGCGTACAGGCGTGCCCGACCGGCGCGCTGATGGAAGCGAGCCTGCTCGACGACAAGGGACGCCGCATCGCCTACGAGGACAAGAGCGTCGACACCCTCTGCCCCTATTGCGGCGTCGGCTGCCAGACCACCGTTCATGTCCGCGACGACAAGATCCTCTACGTCGACGGCCGCAACGGGCCGGCCAACAACAACCGACTGTGCGTCAAGGGCCGTTTCGGCTTCGACTACATCCACCATCCCGACCGCCTCACCAAGCCGCTGATCCGCCGCGACGGGGTGGCGAAGGATGCCGACATGCGGTTGCGCAGCGAGGACCTCCACACGGTGTTCCGCGAGGCCACCTGGGAGGAAGCGCTCGAGCGCGCCGCCAAGGGCCTCGCGACCGTCCGCGACCGCGACGGCGGCAAGGCCATGGCGGGCTTCGGCTCCGCCAAGGGCTCCAACGAGGAGGCCTACCTCTTCCAGAAGCTGGTCCGCCAGGGCTTCGGCACCAACAACGTCGACCACTGCACGCGCCTGTGCCACGCCTCCTCCGTCGCCGCACTGATGGAGGGCTTGAACTCCGGTGCCGTGACCGCACCGTTCACCGCCGCCAAGGACAGCGACTGCATCATCGTGATCGGGGCCCGCCCGGCCGAGAACCACCCGGTCGCCGCCACCTACCTCAAGAACGCCGCCGCCCGCGGCGCCAAGCTGATCGTCATGGATCCGCGCGGCCAGAACCAGGGCCTCGCCCGCTACGCCAGCCACGTGCTGCAGTTCACCCCCGGTCGCGACGTGGCATTGCTCAATGCCATGCTCAACACGATCATCAATGAAGGGCTCGTCGACATCCAGTACGTCCAGGCGCACACCGAGGGATACGAGAGTCTCAAGGCCAAGGTGCAGGACTTCACGCCTGAGCAGATGGAGCCGGTCTGCGGCATCCCCGCCGCCACCATCCGCGAGGTCGCCCGACTCTACGCCAAGTCCGAACGCTCGCTGATCTTCTGGGGCATGGGCATATCCCAGCACACCCACGGCACCGACAATGCCCGCTGCCTGATCGCGCTCGCGCTGACCACCGGCCAGATCGGCCGGCCCGGCACTGGTCTCCACCCCCTCCGTGGTCAGAACAACGTGCAGGGCGCCTCGGATGCAGGCCTCATCCCGATGGTGTTTCCGAACTACAAGTCCGTCGAGAACCCGGAGATCCGCAAGTCCTATGAAGACTTGTGGGGCACCACGCTCGATGCCAAGCGCGGGCTCACCGTCGTCGAGATCGTGCATGCGATCCTGCGCGACGAGATCAAGGCCATGTACATCATGGGCGAGAACCCGGCGATGTCCGATCCCGACGCCCAGCATGCACGCGAGGCATTGGCCCACCTCGAGCATCTGGTCGTGCAGGACATTTTCTTGACCGAGACCGCCTGGCACGCCGACGTCGTGCTGCCGGCCTCGGCCCACGCCGAGAAGTGGGGAACCTTCACCAACACCAACCGGCAGGTTCAGATCGCCCGTCCCGTCGTGTCGCCACCCGGTGAGGCACGCCAGGACTGGCTGCTGATCCAGGAACTCGCCCGGCGCATCGGTCTGAACTGGAACTACGGTCACATCTCCGAGGTGTTCGCGGAAATGACCAAGGTCATGCCCTCGCTCGCCAACATCACGTGGCAGCGGCTCGAGCGCGAGGATGCGGTCACCTATCCGTGTGCGGCCCCCGACCAGCCCGGCAGCGAGATCATCTTCGCGACGTCGTTCCCGACCGCGTCGGGTCGCGCCAGGATCGTGCCGGCCGACCTCCTGCCGCCGAGCGAATTGCCGGACGACGAGTACCCGATGGTTCTGACCACCGGCCGCATGCTCGAGCATTGGCACACCGGCTCCATGACCCGGCGCGCCAAGACACTCGACGCCCTGGAGCCCGAGGCCGTCGCCGGCCTTCATCCGCGCGAACTCGACCGTCTCGGCATCAACCCGGGCGAGCGGATCACCGTCGCCACCCGTCGCGGCGCGATCACGCTCAAGGCGCGTGCCGACCGCGACGTGGCAGAAGGCATGATCTTCATTCCGTTCGCCTTCGCAGAAGCGCCGGCGAACATGCTGACCAATCCGCAGCTCGATCCGATGGGCAAGATCCCCGAGTTCAAGTACTGCGCCGCTCGGATCGAGCGGCCGAGCGATGTGCTGGCTGCCGAGTGAGCGACGCCGGACCCGGGTCCCGTTCGGCCCGGGTCCACGTCAATACGTTTCGACGTGATAGCGTCCGCTGGACCGCATTTCGGGTTTCAACTGCACCCAGTCGAGACCATGCCCACGGCAGACATCGGCAAGAGCTTCGTCGACTCCCGTCTCCATGCCCCTGAGGCCGCAGATGAAGATGTGCGTCGACGGGCGCCGCAGGAGTTCGGCCACGCGATCGCCCTGCGTCCGCAACCGGTCCTGCACGTATTCCTTGGCACGACCGTCGATCCGCGAAAAGACGAGGTGCTGCTCGAGTACCGACGGGGGAACCTTCTGCAACGGCCCGAAATAGGGCAGTTCCTCGGGCGTGCGCGCACCGAAGAACATGACGAGGCGACCCGGCGCGCCCGGCATCGCCCGCCGGCGGCGCTCCGTGAACGCGCGGAACGGCGCCGACCCGGTGCCGGTGCAGATCATGACGATATCGGCCGCGGGATCGTCCGGCATCAGGAAGGTCGCGCCGAAAGGCCCCGTTACCGCGACCCGGTCACCAACCTTGAGATCGCACAGATAGCCCGACGCCACGCCACCCGGTGCGCGTTTGACCGTCAGCGCGATGTTGTTGGCGTTTCGCTTCTCGCCGTCGCGGGCACTGGAGATCGTATACAGCCGTATGTCGTGAGGGCGACCATCCGCGCGCAAGCCCGGCGGAACGATACCGACCGACTGACCTTCGAGCACCGGAAGTTGGGTATCGCCGAACCCGAGCACGATGTGGCGCACGTCACTCTCGGCATCCGCGCTGGTGATCCGGAAATTGCCCTGCACCGTGGCGATGGCGGGCTTCGCACGGCTGTAAAGATTGACCGTTGGCTTGGCGGCGGACTTCGGAGCGATCGGCTTGCCACCACTGCCGGCATGCGCCGTCGCGAGCAGCGCCGCAATCTCGCTCTCGAAAGCCTCGACCACGACGTTGGCCGCCTCGCCGAGATCGTCCTGGCGGGGCAGCTCGGTCCACGCCAACTGCTCCTCGAGCGAGTAGGCCGCGCGCACGATCCGCCAGTTGTCGATCGATCCGGTCGGACACGGCGCGATGCAATCCAGGCAAGCATTGCACTTCTCCGCATCGACGACATAGTTGACGTCGTTGTGCGTCACCGCCCCGACCGGACACGTGGCCTCGCAGGTATTGCACCGGATGCAGATTTCCGGATCGATGAGATGCTGTTTTTTGAGTGTCGCCGCCTCGGTCATGGCCGGCCTGCATCAGGCTGGCCGCGCCGCGCGGTCATCTGACATGCCGCAGACACCCACACGTGCCGCGTGACAATGCCGCCCGTTTGCCCTACCCGCTCGCCGAGCCGTCTCGCGCCGCACAAGGAAATGTCGTCATGTCCGTCGAACCGGCCGTCCGTCGCATCTCGTCCGTCGACATCCGCCACCGCAAGGGCGGCGACCCGATCGTTGCACTCACGGCGTATCACGCCCACACCGCGGCCATCGCGGACAAGCATGTGGATCTGCTGCTGGTCGGCGACAGCCTCGGCATGCTGATGTACGGCCACGAAACGACGCTGCCGGTCTCGCTCGAGATCATGATTGCCCACGGTCAGGCTGTGGCGCGCGGCGCCCGGCGCGCCCTCGTGGTCGTCGACATGCCGTTTGGCTCCTACGAGGAAAGCCCGGCCGTGGCCTTCCGTAACGCCGCCCGCGTCCTCAAGGAGACGCAGTGCGGAGCCATCAAGCTCGAGGGCGGGCGCCATATGGCAGCAACTATCGCCTACCTGACCGAGCGGGGCATCCCGGTATTGGCGCACATCGGCCTGACGCCGCAGTCGATCAACACGCTCGGCGGATTCCGGGTGCAAGGCCGCGAGCAGGAGCAATGGGCCGCGCTGGAGGCCGACGCGGCCGCCGTGGCCGAAGCCGGCGCCTTTGCCGCCGTACTCGAAGGCATTGCCGAGCCGCTCGCCCGCCGCCTCACCGCCGCGATCACCATTCCGACCATCGGCATCGGCGCTTCGCCCGCCTGCGACGGCCAGATCCTGGTGATGGAGGACATGCTCGGGCTGACACCGCGCGTGCCCAAGTTCGTCAAGCGCTTCGCCGCGATGGGCGCGGCCATCGACGGCGCGATCGCCGACTATGCGGCGGCCGTGCGCGCGCGCAGCTTCCCTGCCGAAGAGCACGTCTACACCATGAAGCAGCCGGCCGGCGCCAAGGACGCCTCGAAATCCACCAAGGCAACTTGACGGGCCGCGCCGTCCCTCACCCACCATCATTGCGCACCATCAAGCCTGGTGGATCTTCACGTACTCGAAGTCGCCGGGCTTGCTGTCGATGCCGACCTTCGGCGGCGCAATCCAGTCCGCATACTGCCCGCGGCCCCAGATCGGCTTCATCAGCGACGCCACGTAGTCGCCATCGTCTCGCGACGGCAACCATGCATCCTTCCGGGCGCGCCACTGATCGGCGGAGAGCAACTCGCCATCCGGCGACGCTTCGATGGCCTTGAACTCGCCGATCTGCCGGTGGAAGGCGACCGACGGCAGCTTGAGCTGGAACTTGATGCCGAGCTTCTCGATGATCTTGTTCCAGCGATTCACGCCGCCTTGGCAGTCCTTCACATAGTCGTCGCGCAGCCGCATGTTGATCGCCGTCAGCGCCGGCTCGTCGACCATCTTGATCTGCCCGTCGACGAATTTGAGAACCGGATAGGTCGCTGTCGTCAGCCGGTGATCGTCCTCGATCTTGATTTCCTGGAAGCGGCCTTTGAGACCCGCGTTGTAGTAGTTCGCGGCGTTGGTGGACACCTCCGATCCGAACAGGTCGAGCGACAGCGTGAAATGCAGATTGGCCTTCTTCTGCAACGTCGGCAGATCGACCACGCCGAGCCGCCGCACGGCATCGATGTCATAGGGGTCCTCGATGCCGGCCTCAGTCATCGCCTGGCAGGTGCGCTCGATGATCCGCCCCACGCCCGTCTCGCCGACGAACATGTGATGCGCCTCTTCGGTCAGCATGAACCGGCAGGTGCGCGACATCGGATCGAACCCCGATTGCGCGAGACTCTCGAGCTGCATCTTGCCGTCGCGGTCGGTGAAGTACGTGAACATGAAGAACGACAGCCAGTCCGGCGTCTCCTCGTTGAAGGCGCCGAGCATGCGCGGTTTGTCGGCATCGCCGGAGCGCCGCTGCAGCAGTTCCTCGGCCTCGTCGCGGCCGTCCTTCCCGAAGTACTTGTGCAGCAGGTACACCATAGCCCACAGGTGCCGCCCTTCCTCGACGTTCACCTGGAACAGATTGCGCATGTCGTAGAGCGAGGGTGCGGTCTTGCCGAGAAAACGCTGTTGCTCGACCGACGCCGGTTCCGTGTCGCCCTGGATGACGATCAGCCGCCGGAGCATGGCGCGGTATTCGCCTGGAACATCCTGCCACGCCTTCTCGCCTTTGTGGGCGCCGAAGTTGACCTTGCGCTCATCCTCGCGCGGGGCGAGCAGGATTCCCCAGCGGTACTCGGGCATCCGCACATAGTCGAACTTGGCCCACCCCTTGGGGTCGATCGACACGGCGGTTCGCAGGTACACCTCCGACGCCTGAAATCCCTCCGGCCCCATGGTCATCCACCAGTCGATGTAGCCGGGATGCCATTGCTCGAGCGCCTTGAGCACGCGCTGATCGTCCATCAGCCCGACGTTGTTCGGGATCTTGGTCGAGTAGTCGACGTGGGTGGTCTCAGCCATGGGAAACCTCGATACTGGAAACGCAGGCAGGTTCGTCTCGGACCGGCACGCAGCAACCGGGGACCGGGCCGGCCATCACGTCCGCTCCGGGTCGAAACTGGCCTTCACGCCCGAGCCGTAGCGCTTCAGGGCACCGTCGCCGCCGGCCGCATTGGGACGCTGGAAGATCCAGTTTTGCCAAGCCGTCAGCCGGCCGAAAATCTTCGTCTCCATCGTCTCCGGTCCTGCGAACCTGAGGTTGGCTTCGAGCCCGGTCAGGCTGTCGGCCGAGAAACTCGCCCGCTCTTCGAGGAAGATGCGCACTTCGTCGGCCCAATCGACGTGGTCATAAGCGAACGTCACCAGCCCGGCCGCCTCGGCCTCCTCGGCCGAAAGCGCCTGACCCATTCTCTCCCTCGCCGCTTCGATACTCTGGGGTTCGCCGATAAACCGCGTAGCGAGCCGGGTCAGGTCGTTCGGCATCGGATAGGCGCCGAAGTTCATCGCTCCGAGCACCAGTGTCGGCGCTGGCCGATTGTCGCCCGGCAAGGCGCCCGCAAGCATGATCGAGCGATCGGCGGCGAGCACGATTTCGGCCAGCGTCCCGGCAAAGCACGAGCCCGGCTCGACGAGCGTGACCAGCGATCGCGACGTCACATCCAGCCGCTTGAGAACGCGCTTCCACAACAACCGGATCTCGCGCGACAACCAATGATCCCGGGTCCGTTCCAGTAGGGCATCGTAGCCGAGCACCAGCGCGGGATCGCCGAGACTCTTGAAGATCAGAACACCAGCCGAGCGCTCGTTGAGCCTCAGGTGGCACAGTGCATCATCGAATTCGCGCGCCAACCGCAGCGGCCAGAACTGCGCGCCCTGCGTGGCGATACCCTCGATGCCGTCGGGCGCCGCGGTCTCCGGCCCGTGCAGCGTCACGGTTGCGCGCCGCGCCGTCCGGTCGACCTCCACAGTCATGCGCGAGTAGGACACACCATCAGCGGTGAACGTCCGGTCGAGCGGCACCAACGGCACGCCGACAGCTTCCGCCGGGCGATCCGACAGGCTTGCAAGTCGCGCTGCCATCTCATCGACCGCTGCCGCGAGCTTCGAATTCGGCGCGACCCGGTCGACCAGCCGCCACGCCACCGCCCGCTTGCCCTTGATGCCTTCCTCTGTCGTGCAGAACGCATCGGCCAGATCCCGGCGCACCCTGCGCTTGTCGGTGACGCGGGTCAGCCCGCCCGTGCCCGGCAGAACGGCCAGCAGAGGTACCTCGGGCAGCGAGACCGTGGAATTTCCGTCATCTGACAGAATGATCTCGTCGCAGGCAAGCGCTAGCTCGTAGCCCCCGCCGGCCGCGGTCCCTTGGATCACGCACAGGTACTTCTGACCGGAGTGACGGCTCGCGTCCTCCATCGCATTGCGCGTCTCGTTGGTGAATTTGCAGAAGTTCACCTTGTGCGCGTGGGTCGCGCCAGCGAGCATGCGAATGTTGGCGCCAGCCGAGAAGACCCGATCCTTGGCCGATCGCAGAATGACGACCCTGACCTCGGGATGCTCGAAACGCAGCCGTTGAACCGCATCGGCCAGCTCGATGTCGACGCCGAGATCGTAGGAGTTCATTTTGAGCTGATAGCCGCCGAAAAGACCGCCGTTCTCGTCGACGTCCATCACGAGTTCCGCGATGGCCCCCTTGAGATTGAGCTTCCAATGGCGATAGCGGTTCGGATCTGTCAGAAAGTCGATCCGGTTGGCAGAGGCTGCGCTAGCGGACACGGAGCCTCGCTCCCTGGGCGTTTCCTCGTTCCCGTGGCGGGGGCACTTCGGCCCGTCGGTTCATCGCCGTAACCGCCGTTGCCCTGCACTATAATGCACGAGGAATGGGAGTCCAGCCCGATTCAACTCTCCCGCAGCTTGAACCGCTGGATCTTCCCTGTCGCCGTCTTGGGCAGTGCCTCCACGTAAGTCACCCAGCGCGGATACTTCCAAGGCCCGGCTTTCGATTTCACCAGTTCTTGCAGTTGCACATCGAGGCCGGCCTCCGGCGCGCGGCCGGACTTGAGAACGACGAAAGCCTTCGGCTTGAGCAACCCGTCGCCATCCTCGTGCGGGACTACAGCGGCTTCGAGCACGGCCTCGTGGCCGACAAGCGCGCTTTCCACCTCGAACGGCGACACCCAGATGCCGGACACCTTGAACATGTCGTCGGTCCGCCCCGCATAGGTGTAGTAGCCGTCCGCATCGCACGTGTACTTGTCGCCGGTGCGCATCCATTCGCCCTCGAAGGTGCGGCGGCTTTTTTCACGCTGGTTCCAATAGCCCTCCGCCGCCGTCGGCCCCTTCACGATCATCTCGCCGACCTCGCCCACCGGCGTCGGCGCGCCGCTCTCGTCGATCAGCCGTATATCGTAGCCCGGCACCGGTTTGCCGGAGGTGCCATACCGGATGTCGTCGCGGCGGTTCGAGACGTAGATGTGCAGCATCTCGGTCGAACCGACACCGTCGAGGATGTCGACTCCCATCCGCGCCTTCCAGCCCTTGCCGATTTCGGCGGGCAGCGCCTCGCCGGCCGATACGCACAGCCGCAGACGTGCCGACCCGTTCGCGGGGGTCGTATCCGGCGCGGCGAGCATCGCCGTGTAGAGCGTCGGTACGCCGAAGAAAACGGTCGGCTGGTGGGTCTTCAGTGTCTGCAGCACGCGGTCCGGCGTCGGCCGCTCCGGCAGCAGCACCGTTGTTGCGCCCGCCGCCAATGGAAAGCTCATGCCGTTGCCGAGCCCGTAGGCGAAGAACAGCTTGGCCGCCGAGAACACCACGTCGTCCGCCGTGATCCCGAGCACGGCCTGCCCGTAGAGCCGCGCCGTCTCCATCATGCTGGTATGGACGTGGCGGACCCCCTTCGGCATGCCCGTCGAACCCGACGAGTACAGCCAGAACGCCACCTCGTCGGCCGCCGTCGGCGCGATCCGCGTGGCCACAGGTTGATCCGCCAACTCCTTCGCGAGCGAGAACCCGAAAGCTGGCGCCTCGCCACCCGAGACGATGACATGGGTCAGCGACGGCAGTTGACCGAGGATCGGCTGCACGACCGCCAGCAACGGTGCCGACACGATCAGCGCCCGCGCGCGGCTGTCGTCGAGGATGTAGCCATACTGCTCCGAGTTGAGCAGGGTGTTCAGGGCAACCGGCACGACCCCGGCCTTGATGGCCCCCCAGAAGGCGATCGGGAAGTCGACCGTATCGAGCAGCAGCAGCGCCACGCGGGACTCCCGCATAATGCCGAACGATGTCAGCAGGCTCGCCATCCGCCCGGATTCGGCGGCCAGCTCGGCATAGGTCAGCGTGCGGGCCGGATCGATGAATGCCGTCTTGTCCCCACGTCCCTCGACAACGTGCCGGTCGACCATGTCGAACGCCGCGTTGTACTGGCTCGGATAGCGCATCTGAAGCCTCTCGTTTCCTCCCCGGGGCGCCGGTTGCTCCTCCGGCGTCGATCGGTCGCTTGGCGGTTCCCGCTCTTCGACACGTTCCCGGTAGTATATTTGACCCGGGCCCGCTGCCAATGCGGGTCGAGAAAGGACGCGGACGCGCCAGTCCATGCCGATGTCGACCGATGCGAGGAGCAGCGCCCAGGAGCCCCGTCGCGGCACCAGCGCCGACGAGGAGAGCTATCTCCATCTCGTCGGTGAGCGCGTGCGCCTGCAACGGGCGCGGCGCGGCATGTCGCGCCGGGTCTTGGCCCATGCATCCGGCGTCTCGGAGCGCTATCTCGCCCAGCTCGAGACCGGCTCGGGCAATGCCTCCCTGCTGGTGCTGCGGCAGATCGCGTCGGCCATGGGCATCGCCGTGCAGGACCTCGTCTCCGACCGTCCCGACCCCTCGGTCGACGTCGCCCTGCTGCGCCATCGGATCGACCGCCTTTCGGTCGACGAAGTGCGCGAGCTGCGCGCCCTGGTGACTCGAAGGTTCGGCCGTGCATCGAGCCCGGAGCAGCGCGTCGCGCTGATCGGGCTGCGCGGCGCCGGCAAGACGGCGCTCGGGCGACGGTCAGCCGAGGCGATCGGCTTCCCCTTCATCGAGCTGGACCGCGAGATCGAGCGGACCAGCGGCATGTCGCTTGCGGCCCTGTTCGCGGCCGAGGGCCAGACCGGCTTCCGCCGTCGCGAAGCCGCGGCGCTGGAAGCGGTCGTCAAGGCGCACGACCGCGCCGTCATCGCGACCGGCGGCAGCATCGCGACGGAGCCTGCGACCTTCGACCTTCTTCTCTCGACCTGCCACGTCATATGGCTGCAGGCGGCCCCGGAAGAGCACATGCAGCGCGTCGCCGATCAGGGGGACTGGCGCCCCATGCAGGCGAGCCAACAGGCCATGGAGGATCTGCGGGCGATCCTGGCGAGCCGAACGACCCTCTACAGCCAGGCCCACGCAGTGTTCGACACCTCGGGCATCACCGAGGACGCCGCACTGGCGGGGCTGGTTCGTCTCATCAACACCAAAATCGCCGATCAGGCCGAAGCCGACAACGACCGCGCGAACCCCGGATAGATCTCGGCGATTTCCTCGGCCACGCGGCCTCTGAGGAGAGCACGAGCCACCTCGGTCAGTACCGGCGTCTGCGGCACCTCGCCCGCCCCGACAGCGTAGTCGAACCCCGTCGCCGCCCGCACGTCCGCGGCCGTCACGCCGGGGTGCGTGCTTTCCAGGCGAAACCGGCCGTGCGTTCGCTCGAAGCTGAAGACGCACAGCCCCGTCACCAGCGCATGCGGGCCGCCTGGACGATATTCGCCCGCTGGCGACACTCCGGCGGCACTGACGAAATCGACCCGCTCGACCAACGTGCGCGGCGAGTGCTCCTCGCGAAACAGGATGACCCGCGGTATGAGGTGATAGAGATAGGCCGAGCCGAAAGAGCCTGGAAACCGCACCTTCGGCACCGGGTAGCCGCCGAGCCCGACGAGATTGACGTTCGCCTGCCCGTCGATCTGCCCGCCGGACAGGAAGAACGCGTCGATTCGGCCTTGCGCCGCGCAGTCGAACAGCTCACGCCCGCCATCGGTGAACGGATTGTGCTGCCGGCTGCCGAGCAGCGAGACCCTGAGCCGGCCGCCCGACAGCGCCCGCGCGAGCAGCGCCGCCGAACCCGGCACGGGCGAGCTGGCGCCGACCGCCACATGGCCGAGCCCCATCAGCATCGGCACGATCGCCGCGATCATCGTCTCCGCCCGGCTCATGCCGCGCCTGCCAGTACGTGCGTGGCCAGCCAACGGGCGAACCCCTCGGCCGTGCGGGCCTCCGCCGCATAGGCCGCCAGCGCGACCTCGTCCGGCGGATAGGCGCCGGCCAGTCCCACCGGCGCCGCGCCCTGCGCAGCCACCGCGATGGCGGTGACGTAGAGCGCCGGTATGGTGCCGGCGGCCAGAATATCGTCGGCGAGGAAATCGGTGTCCTCGACGCCTTCGACGGTGACCAGCGTCGCCTTGGCGGCATGCGCCATCAGCATCAGTTCGCGGCGGACGCCGATCCACACGTTGCCGTTGCGGTCGGCGGCACGCGCGTGAAACAGCGCGACATCCGGCCGGATCGCCGGCACCAGCACGATCGGATCGGGACCATCGGCCATCGGATTGTCGATCACCGTCCAGTCCGGGCGATGCTTCAACAGGTCCGATCCGAGGATGCCGCGCAGCGGCAGGAACGGGATACCCTTTTCGGCCGCCTGGAGACCGGCATGAATGACCGGACAGGTCGCGTCCTTCATCGCGAGCCGCCCGGCCTTCAGCGCCTCGGCGAACCGCGGTGGCAACCCCTGCTCGCCGAGCGTCATCGCCGCCGCCTCGACGGAGCGCACACACCCCGCACCGATCAGCCAGTCCGCCTGCACCCCGCCGCTCGGCACGCCGATGAGATGCAGATCACGCACGCCCCGTCGGATCAGCGCCTTCACGGCCGCCATGGCGCACCCGGAATAGTCGGGCGGAATGGCCACCGAGGCGCCATCCGGCACCTGGGCCACCAGCGTCTCGAGATCGACGACGGCGGGGCTCGTTTCGGTCATCCGAGTTGCCGCGTCCGCGCCGCGACCATGGCCGCCACGAACACCCGGCAGCTCTGGCCTATCTGTCCACCCATTGTCCGCGCGGTATCGTTCAGCACCGAGATGAACCCGTCGTCGAGGCTCGACATGCCGTCGCCGATGCGCGCCGAAAAGGCCGACACGCACGCCCCGGCAATACCGGCCTTGTCGAGAGCCGCCAACCGCGACAATCCCGCGTCCTCGATCCCGCGATCGGCATCGTTGCACACCACCGCCGCAACCTTGTATTTGACAGCTTCGCCGGGCTTGGTCGGCAACAGCGCCCCGTGCGAGGCCGTGACGACGATCTGGCCCTCGTCCTCGGGCGCGACCAGCGAGATCGAGTCGAGCACGAAGATTTTGACCTTGGCATCCGGCGCACTGACGGTGACCCGTGCCTCGGCGATCTCGGGCGGCTTGGGCGCGGCGGTGAGGTCGGCCGCCGCGAGCTTCGCCAGCGCTTCGCGACATGCCATCCCCGGCGCAAGACCCAGCGCCGCGGCGGGTCCGTTGACGAAGCTGAGAACACCGCGCGCCAGCGCATCCTGCCCGTCGCCGATCCGCGCCGTCCTGTTGGAGAAGGTGGCCGCCGGCACCGACAGGCCCTCCAGCAGCGCGAGCCCGGCGATCCCGGCCTGCTCCCGGCCGATTCCGGCGTCGCACAGGATGACCGCGCCTATGCCCATCTTGGCGGCGTAGTAGGCCGCATATCGCCCGCCGTGTGACGCGCACAGGCCTGCAGCACCTGAATGCTCGCCCGTCAAATGCGTGACGCTATCCAGTACAATCGGCGCTTTGCGCATGGCTGGTCCCTGCCCCTTCCGACGATCCTGGCACTTGCCCGGCTTGATTTTGTGACCTCGCTCGCCGATCCTCGCAACGGGAAACGTTACCACCCGGCACATGGCCGGCCGTCGCTGCACGCGCGGCTGCCGGCCGGGGCAACGACAACAACACCGGAGCCGTCATGCCACCCACAGCCTCGGCCGAACGCGCCGGCGACAATGTACGCCGCCTCGTCGATCTCTACCGCATGATGGTCCGCATTCGGGCCTTCGAGGAAACAGCTTTGGCGGGCTACAAGGCTGGCGAGATACCTGGCCCGCTCCACGTTTCGCTCGGGCAGGAGGGTGTAGCCGCCGGCGTCTGTGCCAACCTCACCCGCGAGGACCGGTTGACCTCCAACCACCGCGGCCACGGTCACGTGCTCGCCAAGGGCGCCGATCCGGCACCGATGTTTCTGGAACTTTACGGACGCGACGGCGGCTATTGCCGCGGCAAGGGCGGCTCCATGCATATCGCCGACTTCTCGGTCGGCATGCTCGGCGCGAATGGCGTGGTCGCCGGCGGGATTCCGATCGCGGTCGGCGCAGCCCAGGGCCTGAAGATGCTGCGCTCGAGCGCCATCGCGGTCTGCTTCTTCGGCGACGGCGCAATCAATCGCGGGCCGTTCCTCGAGGGACTGAACTGGGCCGCCCTTTATGAACTGCCCGTCCTGTTCGTCTGCGAAGACAACGGAGTCGCCGCCTTCACGACGGCTACCAGCGTGACAGCCGGACCAGGCGTGGCCGCCCGGGCGGAGTCGCTCGGCGTGACGGCGGTATCGGTCGACGGCAACGACGTCGGCGCGGTCGATGACGCGGCGGGCCGCCTGATCGCCGATATCCGTCGTGGCCGGGGCCCGCACCTGCTGCACGCGACCACCTACCGCTGGACCGGCCATACCTCGACCGATGCCGCCGCCTGGCGCGATCCGGCCGAGGTGGAGGCCGGCAAGGCCAGATGTCCGATCGCACGCGCCGCCGCGCTGTTGCGCGACCGTGGACTGGGTGACGCCGATCTGGCCGCCATCAAGGCGGCCGCCGAAACCGAGATGGGCGCCGCCCGCGCAGGGGCGACGGCCGCCGCGTGGCCCGACCCACAGGTCGCCTACGAAGACGTCCAGGATATCGGCGCCAGCGCGCGGGGGGCATGACCATGGCCGACGTCACTTTGATCGAAGCCGGCCGCCTCGCCGTCCAGCAGGAGATGCGCCGCGACAAGACCGTCTGGGTGCTCGGCGAGGACGTCGCGCGCGGTGGCCTATGGGGCCAGTACAAGGGGTTCCTCGACGAATTCGGACCGGAGCGCGTCGTCTCCACGCCGATCTCCGAGTCGACGATCATGGGCGCCGGCCTCGGGGCCGCTCTCGTCGGCACGCGGCCCGTCATCGAAATGCGGATCTTCGACTTCGTGATGTGTGCCATGGACGAACTGGTCAACCAGATCGCCAAGGTCCGCTACATGTTCGGCGGGCAGGCCCGCCCCTCCGTCGTCGTCCGCATGCCGCACGGCATGTGGCGGAACTCCGCCGCCCAGCATAGCCAAATGCTCGAATCCTGGTTTGCCCACCTTCCGGGTGTCGTGGTCGTCTGCCCGTCGACCGCCGAAGACGAGGCCGGACTTTTGGTCACCGCCATCCGTTCCGACGATCCCGTCCTGTTCTTCGATCCCAAGGATCTCTGGCAGGCGCCCGGCACGCTCTCGGACGTCATCGAGCCGATCCCCTTCGGCAAGGCCCGCACCGTCGCCAGCGGCAATGATCTGACGATCGTCTCGTGGAGCGCCATGGTACCGCGCGCCGCCGACGCCGTGTCGAAACTGGCGGCCCAAGGCATCAAGGCCGATCTGCTCGACCTGCGCACCATCTGGCCTTGGGACGAGGAGGCCGTGGTCGCTTCGGTCCGGCGCACCGGTCGGCTGCTGGTCGTCCACGAGGCGGTCGAAGTCGGCGGCTTCGGCGCCGAGATCGTCGCCCGCGTGGTTGATCGCCTCGGTCCCCAGGGCCTTAAGGTCGCCAAGCGCCTCGGCGCGCCGCGGATCCCGATTCCCTTCGCCCCGCCGCTCGAGAACGAGGTCCGTGTCACCACCGACAAGATCGTCGCGGCAGCGAAAGCCGCCGTCACGGCTTGAAACCTGGGTGACTGCCCAGTTGCCCGCAAGGGACCCGCCGCTCCTCATCTGGCCGAGGCACAGAAGGGGAGTGAGCGATGCGCAAATCCACCCGGGTTCGCAGGCCGGTCGCACGGCGGGAAATGTCCGTCCAGATCCCGCCGACCAACCTTCCCGAGACGACGCGGCGCTTCATCGTCACCATGGCCGACCATCTCGATGTCGGCTTCGTCAAGAGCCAGTTTCACGAGTTGGCATCCGTGCATCTGGCTTCGGCCGACGAGCCTGGGTTCTCGATTGCCAAGGCCGAGAGCGAAGGCACCAGCATGTTGTTCGCCGAACTCGGCATAGCGTCGGTCATTCTCGACCCCGACATGGTGACCAACCTCGAGGCGAGTGTCACCCACCCGACCGGCATCCTGGCGATCGAGCCGGATCGCGAAGTGATGGCGTTCCCCGGCCTCGATGCAGCAACCCGCAATTACCTGCGCGGCTATCGCGACGGCATGAACGACCTCTTGGCGCGCCTGCTGGGCGAGCCGTCCGACGCCGCCGCAGAGACGGTGGCACCCGAGTGGAACGAGGCCCAGGCCACCTGGGGACTGCAGGCGACCCGGGTCATCCAGTCCAGCTACACCGGCCGCGGCATCAAGCTCGCAGTGCTCGACACCGGGCTGGATATGCGCCACCCCGATTTCACCAACCGCGAGATTGTCACCCGCTCGTTCATCGACGGCGAGGACGTGCAGGACGGCCACGGCCACGGCACCCATTGCGCTGGCACGGCGGCGGGCGGCCGCGCGCCCGCCCGCACCCCGAGATACGGCATTGCGAGCGAGGCGGAACTCTACATCGGTAAGGTGCTGGGCAGCAGAGGGCGTGGATCGACGACATCGGTGCTGGGCGGTATCGGCTGGGCCGTCGGTGCCGGCTGCCACGTCGTCTCGATGTCGCTCGGCAGCCGCACCCAGGCAGGACAACGCCCCGACATCGCTTACGAAATGGCCGGCCAGCGCGCGCTGGCGCGCGGATGTCTTCTGATCGCTGCGGCGGGGAACGATTCGGATCGCCCGGGCTTCATCGCGCCAGTCGCCAGCCCGGCCAACTGCAAGTCGATCATGGCCGTCGCGGCGATCGACAAGAACATGGCCGTCGCGCCGTTCTCAAACGGCGAGATCAACCAGAACGGCGGCGCAGTCGATATCGCGGGGCCGGGCATCGACATCCATTCCGCCTGGACCATGCCCGATCAGTACACGAGGATCAGCGGCACCAGCATGGCTTGCCCCCATGTTGCCGGAATAGCCGCGCTCTATGCGCAAGCCAATCCGCAGATGCGCGGACGTGCGCTTTGGAGTAAACTGACTAGTGCAGCGCGGCAGCTGCCCTCGTCGTCGCGCGATAGCGGACATGGTCTCGTGACCGCCCCGTGAGTGCCACCGGTTCTGTGCCGCGTCTTGCCAAGGATACGGACAATGCCGAGCGAGAAATCGAAAGAATTCAACGTCGTCATCGATGATCTGAGCTTTCAGAAGCCCAGCGCCATGAAGGGCATCGTGGCGAGCCTGCGCAAGGCGGGCCTCGACGACGTCGAGGTACTGGAAGAGATCGGCATCGTCACCGGCCGAGCGCTGCCCGGAGCGCATAAACTGCTTCTGGCCGTTCCGGGCGTCCAGGCCGTCGAGGAATCACACGACGTAGAGATCCCGGAGAAGGAACTCGTGAAGAGCCCGGTCCGGCGCCGCTGACGGCTCAATCGACACGGAAGCGTCCAATGACCGCCGGGTCCGGCGTGCAGCCGAGCCCGGGCCCGTCCGGGACCGTGAGCTTGCCGGCCACCGGTACCGGCATATCTCCGGCCAGCCAGCTTTCGGGCGTGATGTAGAGATACTCGAACAGTCCGCAGGCTGGCCGGGCGGCGGCGATCTGCAGCGTCGCCCAGTAGCCGGGCCCGAAGTAGGGCGAGTGCGGCATCGGCGTCTTGCCGTACCGGGCGGCCAGATCGACAACCTTCAGAAACTCCGTGACACCGCCGATCTTGGTGACGCTCGGCTGCGGATAGGTCACGTGCGGGATCGTGCGTGCGAACTCCACCGCCGTGCAAGCGTTCTCACCGGTCGAGATCGCAACGCCGTACTTCGCGACCAAGCGTCCGAGTGTCGCCTCGTCGTCGGGTGGAAAGACCGGCTCCTCGACCCAGAACAGATCGAGCCGCTTCATGTGCACGAGCATGTCCTCGGCGGTCGCCAGCGACCAGTTGCAGTTGACGTCGGTCGTCAGCCGGATTGCCGGCCCGACGGCGGCACGCCCGGCCTCGATCGCCGGCAAAGTGATCTCGTGCAACTTGACGTCGGCATAGCCCGCGCCGGCCGCCTCCTCGGCGAACCGCAGCACCAGTGCCGGATCGCCGTAGCGCACGAGGCTCGCGTAGGCCGGGATGGCGTCGCGCTTGCGCCCGCCGAGCAACGTCGCAAGCGAGACGCCCTTGGCCCGGGCCGCGATATCCCACAGCGCGATATCGACACCCGAGAGTGCGAAGATCGTGATGCCGTAGCGGCCGTGCAGATGCAGCCGCTGCTGGATCTCCAGGTTGAGCGCGGCAATGTCCCCGACTTCCCGCCCGATCACCAGCGGCGCAACCATGTCGCGGATGGCGGCAACCGTCGCCGACAGGCACGAGTAGGCGAAAGCCTCGCCCCAGCCGACGAGGCCGTCGTCGGTCTCGATGCGGACCAGCGCCATGTCGAGATGGGTCCAGCGCGACGGCATCAGCCCCTGTCCGGAGCCGCCGTCCGTGAACGGGATGCGCAGCGGCAGAGCCTCCACCTTGGCGATGCGGGTCATCGGTGTTTCCTCGGTTGTTTCGACAACGCCTACACTGGCATCGAGATTTTGACCATCGCGCGCCCATCGGCCATAGAGCGCGCACGCACAGAAAGCGGAGGCGGCCGTGGCAGACCACTCTAAAGTTGTTATCATAACCGGAGGTGGCCACGGCATCGGCGCCGCGACGGCAAAGTGGCTCGCCGGTCGCGGCTGGATCCCCGTCGTTGCCGACACCGACGCCGGGGCGACACGTGTCGTTGCCGCCGAAACCGGCGGTCTCGCCATCGTCGCCGACGTCGCCGAAGAGGCCGCCGTCCGCAACCTTGCCGTGTCCACCCGCAGCACATCCGGGCGCATCGACGCCATCGTTTCGAACGCCGGCATCAACCCGCGCGGCCCCCTCCGGGATCTGACCCTGGACACCTGGAATCGCGTGCTCGCCGTCAACCTGACGGCCGCCATGCTCCTCGCCCGCGAAGCCGAAGCCGACCTGAAGGCCGCCGGCGGCGCCATGGTGCTGATCGCCTCGACGCGCGCCCACCAGTCGGAGCCCGAGACGCTGCCCTATTCCGCCTCGAAAGGCGGCCTCGTCGCACTCACCCACGCCCTCGCACTGACCATGGCCCCGGTCCGGGTGAACTGCATTGCTCCGGGCTGGATCGACACGGGGAAGCACGGCGCATTGTCGGCCGCCGATCATGACCAGCACCCGGCGGGCCGGGTTGGAACACCCGACGACATCGCGGCAGCTGTGGCCTATCTCCTCTCGCCAGACGCCGGTTTCATCACCGGTACGGAGCTGATCGTCGACGGCGGGATGACCCGCAAGATGATCTATGCGTGAAACAATCACCGTTTGTCCTGCATCGACTGAGCGGTTACGTTCCACACAGACACGGCGGGGCCTCGGCGGCCGAAATTCGGCGCACAACGCGAAGGACAGACAAAGTTGGCCGGCTGGCAATTTTGGCGTCGACGCTCGGCACAGACAGCTCCCAAAGACCAGCCGAACGGAACCCTGAAGCCCCGAACTGGTACCGTGACCCAACCGGCATCCACCCACGTTGTTCCGCGCATTCTCGCCAGCGGCGACACGGCCCTCGTGGTCGAGTTCGGGACAACGATCGACCGGCGGCTCTCGGCGCTGGCGCTGGCGCTCGACCATCGGCTGGCGGATGAGCGCCTACCGGGCGTCGTCGAGACCGTGCCGACCATGCGCTCGCTGATGGTCCACTACGATCCGGTCACCACGTCGCACGCGGGTCTGGCGGCCACGATCCGAGAGATCTGTGCACGGCTCGATCCGGCCGTCGAAACGACCGGAGCATCCGGACGCCGGTTCCGTCTCCCCGCCTGTTACGATCCCGATCTCGCGCCCGACCTCGCTGATGTCGCGGCCGCGACAGGCCTGACCACCGACCGCGTGATCGCCCTGCATGCCAGCGTCGTCCACCGCGTCTACATGATCGGATTCGTTCCCGGCCAGCCGTACATGGGTGATCTGCCCGAAGTGTTGCGACTGCCGCGCCGCACGACACCGCGCACCGCCGTGCCGGCCGGCAGCGTCGCCATCGCCACCGGCCTCAGCGCCATTTATCCGATCGAGAGCCCCGGCGGCTGGCATCTCATCGCGCGCACCCCCGCGCGCTTGTTCGATCTGAGCCGCACGGTCCCGGTCTTGTTGCAGCCGGGCGACGAGGTCGCCTTTGCGCCGATCGACCGAGCGGAATTCGACCGGCTCACGGCCGCCGCCGACGACGGATCGTGGTCCGCCGAGCCCGTCGCGGGGCCGTCATGACCGCCGCGCTGACCGTTGTCGCTCCGGGGCTAGCCACGACGGTCCAGGATATCGGCCGCATCGGATTCCAGCGCCAGGGCGTGCCGGTTTCCGGTGCGCTCGACCGGCTGGCGCTGGCGGCGGCCAATATCGTTGTCGGTAACGCGCCGGGCGAGGCGGCATTGGAAATGCTCTACCAGGGCGCGATTCTGACCCTGAGCGGCGGCACGGCGCGGATCGCGGTTGCGGGATGCGGCGCGACACTGGAGATCGTCGATGACGCCGGCACGCGGCGGATCGGCCCACTGGAAACCGTGACCATCGGGGCCGACGCACGGGCCAAGGTGACGATCGCCGGCCCCGGCATCGTCGCCTATCTGGCCGTGGCCGGAGGACTGGATCTGCCGGCCGTCATGGGCAGCCGCGCGACCTACGCCCGCGCCCGCATCGGCGGGTTGCACGGCACGCGTCTGGCGGCCCGCGACCGGCTCGCGTTGTCGCGGAGCGCGGCGCCAACGACACCCGAGGCGACCCTGCCGCTGCCACCTTTCGTGCCGCCGACGATCGTCCGCGTCGTGCTGGGTCCGCAGGACGACTATTTCACACCGGAGACGATTCAGGATTTCCTATCAACGGCTTGGCGCGTGACCCCGGCGTCCGATCGCATGGGAGTCCGGCTCGACGGCCCGCCGCTGACCCATGCCCGCGGCCACGATATCGTCTCCGACGGCATCGCGCCCGGCGCCATCCAGATCCCGGGCGACGGCCGACCCATCGTCCTGCTGGCCGATCGCCAGACCACCGGCGGTTACCCCAAGATCGCGACCGTCATATCGGCCGACGTGCCGGCCCTCGGCCGCCTGGCGCCCGGCATGGCGATCCGTTTCGAAGCTATCACCGTCGCCGCCGCCGAGGACGCCCGGCGCCGCCTCGAAGCCGAGATCCGGCAATGGCCGGAGCGGGTCGTGCACAAGCCGGCCGGCGGCATCGACACCGCTCTCCTGCTGACCGCGAATCTCATAGATGGCGTGATCGACGCCCACGGATCGTCAGCCGAGACCTGACGTCCGCTCACGAGTTGTAGAATCCTACGATCTGTTAATAAATCCTCAACATCGGCGCATTTTTGTCTCGCGTACGCCATCAGCTGAGTGTTAATTCAACTCATGCGTGCGCGTTTTGTTCGCTTTGCGTCCCAGTGGTTGCTGCCCCTCGCGGTCGGCACGTGCCTCCTCGCGCCGGTCCAGGCCGCGCGCCAGCTCGGCCTCCACACCGACCGCCCCTCCGCCGTCTCGGGCACCGCCCACGTGGTCGATAGCGATACGCTGGTCATCGACGACGTCCGCATCCGGCTCGAGGGCATCGACGCCCCCGAGCTCGGCCAATCCTGCGGCCGCGCGCTCGTCGGCACATGGGGCTGCGGCGTGGAAGCCAAGGCGCATCTCAAGCGACTGATCGGCCCCGCCCCGGTGACCTGCGCCGGCCGCGGCACCGACGCCTACGGACGCCTGCTCGGCCACTGTTCGGTACCCGGAACGGACCTCAACGCCGCCATGGTCCGCGACGGCTACGCCTGGGCTTTCGTCAAGTATTCCAGGACCTTCGTCGACGTCGAAGCCGACGCCCGGCGGCGCCGCGTCGGGGTCTGGCAGGGCGACGCCGACCCGCCGTGGACCTACCGCGAGCAGCGCTGGCAGGCCGAGGCGACGGCCGCCCCGTCGGGCTGCGCCATCAAGGGCAAGATCACCCGCAACGGCCAGATCTACCACACGCCCTGGAGCCCCTGGTACGGGCTCAGCAAGATCGACGAGCGGCGCGGCGAACGCTGGTTCTGCACCGAGGCGGAGGCCGTCGCGGCGGGCTGGCGCCCGGCCGGGGCCCGGTGGTAGAGCACACCCTCACCCGAGGGTTCCCGCCATGCCGTCCGACACCCTGAGCGCCCCCGCAGGCGGCGCCGTCGATTGCCACTCCCACGTGTACCGCGCCGATCTTCCGATGGTCGCCGACGCCCGCTACCGACCCGGCAACGACGCGACAATTGCCGCCTATCTGGCGACACTCGACGGCAACGACGTCGCCGCCGGCGTCCTCGTGCAGCCGAGCTTCCTCGGCACCGACAACACGCACATGTTGAACGCCGTAGCGCAGAACCCGGACAGGTTGCGCGCCGTCGCCGTCGCCGTCGTCGACCGCGCCGCCTCGCCCGCTCACCTGACCGAATTACACGCGGTCGGTGTACGCGGCGTCCGCTTCAACCTGATCGGCCGCCCGCTCCCCGACCTCGCCGCCCCGGACGGGCGCCACCACCTCCGCGCGATCGTCGATGCCGGTCTCCACGTCGAGATCCACGCCGAGGGCGCCGCCTGGGCAACCCTGCTGCCGCCGCTGCTCGACTGTGGCGCCGAGGTCGTGATCGACCATTTCGGCCGCCCCGCCGCCGCCGATGTGTCCGGCTGCCCCGGCTTCGCCGCCGTCGTGGCCGCCGCCGCGCATCCCCGCGTCTGGATCAAGCTCTCGGCCCCCTACCGCTTCCCCGCCGACGCCACCGCGGCGGCCCGCGCGATCCTGACGGCCGCCGGCCCGGCGCGCCTGCTGTGGGGCAGCGACTGGCCGTGGACCCAGCATCCCGAGATCACCTCCTACGCCGCCCTGCGCGCCCGCCTCGACACCTGGGTGCCGGACCCGGCCGCCCGCCACGCCGTCCTCGCCGCCAATCCCCGCCGCCTGTACTGGCGCTGACGCCGCCGGCCAGCCCCCCGCCCATCGCTTGGGACACGCCCGCCCGGCGCGGTGACCACCGTTCGGAAAAGGTCTATCCTCGCCGACGCTCAATGCGGGAGGGGGCATGACCAAGGCCGTCAATCTGAATGCCGACATCGCGGAGGGGTACGGCGCCTACACGATCGGCGACGACGCGGGCCTGATCCGCCAGATCCGCTCGGCCAGCGTCGCCTGCGGCTTCCACGGCGGCGACTGGAACACCATGCACCGCTTCTGCCAGCTCGCCGCCGACCTCGGCGTCTCGATCGGCGCGCACCCGGGCTTCAACGACCTGTGGGGCTTCGGCCGCCGCCAGATCAAGATGGCCCCCGACGACGTCGAGCGCATGGTCGTCTATCAGATCGGCGCGCTGCAGGCGATCGCCCGCTACGCCGGCCAGCCGGTGACCCACGTCAAGGCGCACGGCGCGCTGAGCAACATGGCGGCGACCGACCCCGCCCTCGCGCTCGCCATCGGCCGCGCCATCCGCGTCGTCGATCCGCAGCTCGTCTACGTCGCCCAGGTCGGCACCGAGATGGAGCGCGCCGCCCGCGAGCTCGGCCTGCCGCTGGCCCGCGAGGGCTTCGCCGATCGACAGTACCAGGACGACCTGACGCTGGTCCCGCGCACGCTGCCGGGCGCCGTCCTCCACGACCCCGCCGCCGCCGCCGCCCAGGCGGTCCGCCTCGTCCGCGACGGCGAGGTGGTGACCCGCAGCGGCAACGTCGTGCGCCTCGCCATCGATACGCTCTGCGTGCACGGCGACGAGCCGACCGCGGTCGCGACCGCCACCGCCGTCCGCCACGCCCTCGAGAACGCCGACGTGCGCATCGTGACGCTGCCGGCGCTCCAGCTCACGCCCGGCTAGGGCCCGAGCGGCCGCGGTGAAAGCGCGCGGCGCCCAACCCGAGCGGGACGCGGCCCCCCCGCGCCGGCACCGGGCGCCGCTCCGGCCCGCAAACTCGACTCGACGAAGATCAAGACCACTCGGAACCCGAACAGGAGGCCCGCCATGCTCGCCCTCAGGCCGAACTGCGAATGCTGCGACCGCGACCTACCGCCCGACGCCGCCGACGCGCTGATCTGCTCGTTCGAATGCACGTTCTGCGCGGACTGCGCGGCGACGCGGCTGCCCGGCGGCCGCTGCCCCAACTGCGGCGGCGAGCTGGTGCGCCGCCCGGTCCGCCCGCAAGCCAAGCTCGCGAAGTTCCCGGCCTCCCAGGACCGCGTGCGCAAGCCGCATCCGGGCTGCACCACACCCTGATCGCGGTGCGTGTCGGGGTGGACGCGGCACGAGGGCCGGATGAGAGCACCGGAACGTCGGCTCCCGGAGCGATAAGGGTGGAGGGTGGAGTGAAGGGGGCTGGTGGTGATGCGGTGCTGCCATTAGCGGTTGCAGCAGAAGCGGCACGGGGACGAGCACGACGCAAAATTCACTGGGATGGCAGGAACACTCGCACGGCTTAACAGGTTGTTGAACTTGGGTCTTCGGTAGCCCCGTATCCTCGGTTGAGGCTTT
>JBMOGA010000008.1:0-107151 GCA_049318625.1 Hyphomicrobiaceae bacterium | reverse complement strand
CCGGCGGCGACGTTGCGCACGACCACCTCGAGCGGAATGATCTCGACCTCGCGGATCAACTGCTCGCGCATGTTGATCCGGCGGATGAAGTGGGTCGGCACGCCGATTTCGCCGAGCTTGACGAAGACGTACTCCGAGATGCGATTGTTGAGCACGCCCTTGCCGTCGATCAGCGCATGCTTCTTGGCGTTGAACGCGGTTGCGTCGTCCTTGAAATGTTGAACCAGGGTGCCGGGCTCGGGACCCTCGTAGAGCACCTTCGCCTTGCCCTCGTAAATCCGGCGCCGCCTATGCATTGCGCTTGTCCTCTGGTTCTATGCTCACGGAGGCGAGTGCACGGCACTCCTACTCGGACCGGGAAACCCGGCTGGCGCCGCGCGCCGTTGGTTCGGCGCCACGGAGCAGGGTTCACCCCCGTCGCGATCATCACCGTGGACACTAGCCGAACCGGGGGGGAGAAACAATCTTATCGGGGAGCGCCCACGCTCTGCGCCAACCGCAGCGGTTGATCGGGGGCGAGGACCGGGCTATCGAGCCCGGGATACGGTCTGTGGCGCGGCGATACGAACTTTGTTCAACAGGAGGGCACGATGACGACCTTCGACGATCGCGAAAAGGCATTCGAGAGGAAATTCGCTCTAGATCAAGACCTTAAGTTTAAATCGGAGTCGCGCCGCAACCGCATGCTCGGCGAGTGGGCGGCCGACAAGCTGGGCCTGACCGGCGGGGAAGCGGACGAGTACGTGAAGGCCGTTCGCCGTGCGGACCTCGCCGAGAAGGGCGACGACGACGTATTCCGCAAGGTCAAGGCCGACCTCGACGCCAAGGGCGTGATGATCTCGGACACCGACCTGCGCAAGAAGATGGGCGAATTGCTCGCCAAGGCCGTGCACGAGGTCGAGAGCGGCCCGAAGGCCTGACGGCGGAGCCGGCTTCAGGCCGGCGCCGGACCCAGCTGTTTCAGGAAGGCGCCGAATCGCAGCGCGCCTTCCGGCCACGGCCCGTGGCCGGACGCCGCGTTGATGTGTCCGGCATTGCCGGCGTCGACCAGCTGGGCCCCCCAGGCGAGCGCCATGTCACCGGCCTCGTCGAACGGGCAGTAGGCGTCGTCGCGACTGGCCACCACCAGCGATGGGAAGGTCAACGGTTCGCGCGGGTAGGGGCGGAACGCGGGATCGATCTCACTGAGGCGTTCGGTCGCGGCCTCGCTGGGCGGCGCTACCAGGAATCCACCGACGACGCGGCCCTTGGGCAGCCTTGGGGCGGCGTGGGCCACGGCAACGACGCCGAGACTGTGGCCGACCAGCACGACCGGGCGCTCCGCCCGCGCGACCGACTCCACGATCCGGTCGACCCAGGCCGTGCGCACCGGATGCGACCAGCTGTCCTGCTCGATCCGCCGCACGGTCGGCAGCCGGCGCTCCCACCGGCTCTGCCAGTGATCGGGACCGGAATTGTCGAGGCCCGGGACCAGCAGGATCTCGATATCGATGGTGCGCATGGTTCAACGGTCTCCCGTGCGCGGCGCCGGCCGACCGGGCGCCCCGCGGGACAGATGGAGAACGGACGGCGGGCTCATCGGCGGCTCCCTGTTGAGCGGGCCGGGACCGGCATCCGGGCCACGCGAACGACGCTGAACGTCAAGACCGCCCGAACACCCGGGCGAAGATCGTGTCGACATGCTTGAGGTGATAGGCGTCGTCGAACATCGCCGCCAGCGCACTGGCCGGCAGGCGCGCCGTCACGTCGGCATCGCCCTGCAGCTCGGCCAGGAAGTCGCGCCCGTGCTCCCAGGACTTCATCGCGTTGCGCTGAACGAGGCGGTAGGAGTCCTCGCGCGACACGCCGGCCTGCGTGAGCGCCAGCAGCACGCGCTGCGAATTGTGCAGCCCGCCGAGGCGGTCGAGGTTGCGCCGCATGTTGGCGGGGTAGACCACCAGCTTCTCGATGACGCCGGCCAGCCGGTGCAGCGCGAAGTCGAGCGTGACGGTGGCATCGGGGCCGATCATCCGCTCGACCGAGGAATGCGAGATGTCGCGTTCGTGCCAGAGCGCCACGTTCTCCATCGCCGGCAGCGCGTAGGCGCGCACCATGCGGGCGAGGCCGGTGAGGTTCTCGGTCAGCACCGGGTTGCGCTTGTGCGGCATCGCCGACGAGCCCTTCTGGCCCGGCGAGAAGTACTCCTCCGCTTCGAGCACTTCGGTGCGCTGGAGATGCCGCAACTCGACGGCGAGCCGCTCGATTGAAGAGGCGATGACACCGAGCGTCGCGAAATACATCGCATGGCGGTCGCGCGGGATGATCTGCGTCGAGACCGGCTCGGGCGCGAGGCCGAGCTTGGCCGCGACATAGACCTCGACCCGCGGATCGATGTTCGCGAACGTACCGATGGCGCCCGACAGCGCGCACGTCGCCACCTCTTCGCGCGCCGACAACAGGCGCCGGCGTGCCCGCTGGAACTCCGCATGCGCGTAGGCGAGCTTGACCCCGAAGGTGGTCGGCTCGGCGTGGATGCCGTGGCTGCGCCCGATGGTGATCGTGGTCTTGTGCTCGAAGGCGCGGGTCTCGAGCGCCGCGAGCAGGCGGTCGAGCCCGCCGACCAGCAGATCCGCCGCCCGCACCAGTTGCACGTTGAGGCAGGTGTCGAGCACGTCGGACGACGTCATGCCCTGGTGCACGAACCGCGCTTCGGGACCGACGATCTCCGAGAGGTGGGTCAGAAAGGCGATCACGTCGTGCTTGGTCTCCCGCTCGATCTCGTCGATGTGGGCGATATCGAAGCGGGCGTTGGCACCCTTGTCCCAGATGGCCTGGGCGGCCGCCGCGGGAATCGTGCCGAGCTCGGCCATCGCGGAGGCGGCGTGCGCCTCGATCTCGAACCAGATCCGGAAGCGGGCTTCGGGCTCCCAGATCCTGACCATCTCGGGGCGGCTGTAACGGGGAATCATGCTGGTCTCGCTGGCAATGGGCCTCGCGCGCCGGCCGCGGGCCCGGCGGCGCCTTTCGACCGAGCGGTAGCAGGTGTGCCGCGGTGCATCAATCCAGCGGGCGCGCTAGTCTCCCGGTGAGTCCAGCCCACTTCGGAACGTCAGACCCCATGAAATACGATGCTCTCGTGATTGGCGCCGGCATGGTCGGCGTATCCGCGGCCCTCCACCTGCAGCAGCGGGGCCGCTCGGTGGCGCTGGTCGATCGTCGCGGCGCCGCCGAGGAAACCTCGCATGGCAACGGCGGCATCATCCAGCGCGAGGGCGTGGTGCCTTACGGCTTCCCGCGCGACATCGCCAAGCTGTTCGACTATGCCCTCAATCGCCTGCCCGAGGCGCACGTGCACTGGTCGGCGCTGCCCTCGATCGCGCCCTGGCTGATCCGTTACTTCCTGGCGTCGTCGCCCGAGGCGCTGGCGCGCAGCGCCCGGGCCATGCGGCCGCTGGTCGAACGCTGCATCGTCGAGCACGAAGCGCTGATGGCGGAGGCGGGCGCCACCGGCATGATCCGCAACACGGGCTATCTGCGCGTCTTCCGCACCGCCCGGCGCTTCGACGAGCAGGCCGCGGTCGAGGAGCGCAATCGCAGCCTTTACGGCATCAACTCCGCGACACGCACCGCCGCCGAGATCAAGCAGCTCGAACCGCACCTGACGGCCGACTTGGCTGGCGGCTGCCATTATCTCGATCCGGTCAGTGTCGCCGACCCGTCGGCGCTGGGGAAGGCCTACGCGGACTTGTTCCGGCGGCGCGGCGGCCACTTCCTCACGGCCGATGCACGCACGCTCGAGGCCGCCGCCGATGGCTGGCAGGTGCGCACCGTCGATGGTCCGGTGTCGGCCCGCGACGCCGTCGTGGCACTCGGCCCCTGGGCGGCAGAGGTCCTGCGGCCCCTCGGCTTCACCCCGCCACTCGGCTGGAAGCGCGGCTACCACATGCACTTCGGCGCGCGCGGCAACGCCGCGCTGGCGCGCCCGGTCATCGACGTCGAGTACGGCTATCTGCTGATGCAGGCGGCCAACGGCATCCGGCTGACCACCGGCGCCGAGTTCGCGCGCCGCGACGCGCCGCCGACACCCGTCCAACTCACCAAGGTCGAGCCGCTGGCACGCGAGTTGTTTCCGCTGGCCGATCGCCTCGACCCCAAGCCCTGGCTCGGCGCCCGGCCGTGCTTCCCCGACATGGTCCCCATGATCGGCGCGATTCCCGGCCACAAGGGTCTATGGGCCGACTTCGGCCACCATCACCTCGGCTTCACGCTCGGACCGGTGTCCGGTCGCCTGATCGCCGAGATGGTCACCGGCGAGCCGACCCACACCGATCCCTGGCCCTACCGGGCCGACCGCTTCTCATGACCGGACGCCCACGCGGTTGACCTCGATCGCCCTGTCGCGGCACTTGGCCGACTTCTTGTCCCAGTGCCCGCCGCCGTCGACGCACGCCAGCACCTGGTAGCGCTTGAACGTGTGCCAGCTCAGCAGCCCCGTGGCCACGACGGCAATCAGAAAGGCGATGGTCCAGCGATCGACAGTCATGGCACTTGGCTCGGGCCCTGATGATGGGGTGAGGAGAAACGGTCCCGCCACGCGGGGGGACCGCGATAGGGCGGACCGGGATCGGTCGCCGCGTAGAGCCCGCGGGCGATGGCGCGGGCCAGACAATCGGCGGCGGCAACCCCGATCTCGGTCAGGCCGGCCACCCCGCCGGCCAGTGGCTTGTCGCCGGTGCCGGCCGCGAAAACAGTATCGCCGTCCATCGGCGCATGGGCCGGCCGCAGCGCCCGCGCCAGCCCGTCTTGGGCCATCACGGCGACGCGATGCGCCTGCGCCTTGGTGATCGTGGCGTCGGTCACCACGCACGCGATGGTGGTGGAAGGCGGGCCGCCGCCCTTCATCCGCAGCCGCAACACGTCGGCCGGCAGCGGCGCCGGCCAGCCGAGGCCGCCGAACTCGCCGTCCCGCTCGTAGGGGGCCGCCCAGAACTGGCCGCGGTCGCCGATCAATCCGGACCCCATGGCGTTGACGATGGCGATCGCGCCGACCACGTGGCCGCCGGGAGTGACGCAACTGGCCGAGCCGAGCCCGCCCTTGAGATCGGCGGTGGTCGCGCCGTACCCGCCGCCGACCGTGCCGAGCGCAAAATCACCGGCTCGGGCCGCCTCGGCCGCGCGGCAGCCGAGATCGAAATAGGGCGAGCGCCGGCCCCAGGTCTTGGCGCCGCCGTTCAGCAGATCGAACACGATGGCCTGCGGTACGATGGGCACGATCGCCGCGCCGACGCGAAACCCGCGGCCCTGCTCGGCCAGCACCGCCTGCACGCCCCCCGCCGCATCGAGCCCGTATGCCGAGCCGCCGGAGAGCACGATGGCGTCGACCCGTTCCACCGTCATGTCGGCCGCCAGCAGCGCGGTGTCGCGCCCGCCCGGTGCGCCGCCGTGAATGGCCACCGCCGCGCTCGCGCCACGTTCAAGCACCACGGCTGTCACGCCGGTCACGATCCCCGCATCGTCGGCATGACCGACCAGGACGCCCGGCACGTCGGTGATGAGATTACGGTGTGTCATCGGTGGCGGGCAAACTGCGGCGCGCTCCGGTCCGACGTCAACATGGAATGTTGGTTCCTTGCACGGGCCTGCCGCATCCGTGCAACATCGGCGCGGGCTGGCCGTCGTCCGTGCGGGGTCGGAGGAGGTGGGACTTGCGAATGCGGAGGCCGCGCGGCAAGCGAACGCTGAATCTCGCTCTCCAGGGGGGCGGCGCCCATGGCGCCTTCACCTGGGGTGTCCTCGATCGCCTGCTCGAGGAGCCGGACATCGAGATCGGCTGGATCAGCGGCACCAGCGCCGGCGCCGTCAACGCGGCCGCGGCGGCATCGGGCATCGCGCTCGGGGGCCGCTCCGAGGCGCGCATGGCGCTGCGCCGCACCTGGCAGGCGGTGGAGCGGGCCGGCGTCCCCGACCTCGTCCGGCTCAACCCGTTGCTGTCTTCGTTGACCAGCGCCGCCCAGGCCAGCAACGTCGGCGCGCTGCTCTCGCCCTACGAGTTCAATCTGCTCCGCTTCGACCCGCTGCGCGACGTGCTGGCCGCCAACATCGACTTCAAGGCGATCCGTGAAAATGCGGCGGCGCCGGAGTTGCTGATCGCCGCCACCGACGTCGCCACCGGCCGGCCGCGCCTGTTCCGCCGGGCGGGGCTCACCATCGACCACGTGCTCGCCTCGGCCTGCCTGCCGACACTGCATCGCGCCGTCGAGATCGATGGCCGGGCGTACTGGGACGGCGGTTTCTCCGCCAATCCGGACGTCGTCACGCTGGCCAGCGAAAGCCCCTGCCACGATACTCTGATCGTGGAACTCAACCCACACGACAACGGCCGCATTCCTCACACCGCGAGCGGCATCGCCGGCCGGGTCTCCGAGATCACCTTCAGCCAGCCCTACCTGCGCGACCTCGAAATGATCGTCGCCGCCCAGGAGGCCCGCTTCGGCCTGTTCAACGGCCAGGGCGTCGGCCGCGTGTTCCGCCTCAAGCGGCACCGTTTCCACATGATCGCGGCCGGCAAGTACACGTCCGTCCTCGGCAGCGCGAGCAAGGTCCGCCCCGACGGCTGGCTGATCGCCCACCTCTTCGAGGCCGGCCGCTTCGAGACCGACAAATGGCTGGAGCAGCACGCCGTCTCCATCGGCCGGCAGGCGACGGTCGACCTTGCGGCGCGGTTGGCGCCGCCCCACGACAAGTCGGTGCCACCGGTCGACGCGGTTGCAGGGCAGACCGGCCGCAAGCCCGGTTGATGCCGCCGGGCGACCTGATAGGTTTGCCGGCAAGCAACGTGACAAAAAGAGTTCCGGGAGGACGTGATGCGTGATCGCATGACCGCGGCGGCGGCGCTGCCGGCCGATGGCACCGCCGGTGCACTGGCCGGCCGCATCTGGCGGCCGAGTCTCGGCGGACCGTCGGTGGTGGCCGTCCGCGCCGATGGGCTCTACGACATCACGGCCGCGGCGCCGACCATGCGCGACTTGGCCGAGAGCGCCGATCCGGCCGACCTCGTGCGCCGGGCGCCCGGTGAGAAGGTCGCCACGCTGGACGCCGTGCTCGCCAACACGCCGGAGGCGACCCGCGACACCGGCAAGCCCTGGCTGCTGGCGCCGAATGATCTGCAGGCGGTCAAGGCGGCCGGCGTCACCTTCGCCCGTTCGATGATCGAGCGCGTGATCGAGGAGCAGGCCAAGGGCGCGCCGGAGAAGGCCGAAGCCATCCGCGCCGAGGTCCAGCGCCAGCTCGGCGGCGACCTGCGCCGCCTGAAGCCCGGCTCCCCGCAGGCCCTCGAGCTCAAGAAGACGCTGATCGCGCAGGGCGCCTGGTCGCAGTACCTCGAGGTCGGCATCGGCGAGGATGCCGAGATCTTCACCAAGGGCCAGCCGCTGTCCGCCGTCGGTCACGGCATGGAGGCGGGCCTGCATCCGCGCTCCACCTGGAACAATCCGGAGCCGGAGGTCGTGCTGGTCGTCGCGGGCGACCGTCGCGTCGTCGGCGCCACCCTCGGCAACGACGTCAACCTGCGCGACTTCGAGGGCCGCTCCGCGCTGCTGCTGTCGAAGGCCAAGGACAACAACGCCTCGACCGCCATCGGCCCCTTCATCCGCTTCTTCGATGCGACGTTCTCGATGGACACCGTCCGCCGCATGGACGTCCATCTGACCGTCGAAGGCACCGACGGGTTCAAGATGACCGGCAAGTCGTCGATGTCGGAGATCGCCCGCGATCCGGCCGAGTTGGCCGAGGAGATGTTCGGCGGCGTCCATCAGTACCCCGACGGCGCGGTGCTCTACCTCGGCACCATGTTCGCGCCGGTCGAGGACCGCGGCGCCCCCGGCATGGGCTTCACCCACAAGCCGGGCGACATCGTCACCATCCATGCCGCCGCACTCGGCAGCCTCGTCAACCGCATGACGACCTCGGACAAGGCACCGGCCTGGACATTCGGCGCCGCCGATCTGATGCGCAATCTCGCCAAGCGCGGATTGCTCTAAGTCCAGAGTTCACAAACGGAGGACCCACCATGGCCACAGTCACGCCGCTCGCCAAGAACCACGAGGGCCTCGGCCCGCTCGCCTCCCGCTATGTCAACGTCGACGATATCCCGTGGACGCCGACCCGCTGGCCCGGCATCCATCTGAAGGTGCTGATGGAGAACAAGGAAACCGGGCTGCTGACCGCGCTGACCAAGTTCGACAAGGGCGCCACGCTGCCGGACCACGAGCATGTCGAGATCGAGCAGAGCTGGGTGATCGAGGGCTATCTGGAGGACGACGAGGGCCGCGCGACCCCCGGCAATTACGTGTGGCGCCCCGCCGGCAACCGGCACTCCGCGCACGCGCCGGAAGGCGCCATCGTGCTGTCGTTCTTCCTGAAGCCCAACAAGTTCTTCGACAAGTAGCGGCCGGCTTATGCGCGTCCTCGGCTTCAATCACACGAGCTTCACGGTGACGGACCTCGACCGGGTCATCGACTTCTTCGCCGATGGCCTCGGTTTCGCGCTGCAATCGCGCGGGCCGCGGGATGGGGGCCTGATCTCGCGTATGACCGCCATCGCCGGCCCGGAGGTCGAGATCGCCTTTCTCGTCGGCCCCGACAAGCACCGCATCGAACTGATCCGCTACACCGCGCCCGCCGACCGCCAGGTTGTCCGGCCGCGGCTGTGCGACACCGGCTCCGCACACGTCGGCCTCGACGTCGATGACGCGGCGGCGGCGCTCGCCATCGCCGGCCGCTACGGGTTCGATCTGGTCGGAGAAGTCATCGCCATCGACGCCGGACCGAACAAGGGCCGCAAGGTCTGCTACGTCCGTGACGCCGACGGCCTGACCGTCGAGTTCCTGGAGGTCCCGCGCGCTTAGCAGCGCCAAACCGGCCGGGTGTGCTAGGTACGTGCAGACTCACCACCGGCCCGGACGATGATCGAAGTCACACCCACCATCTCCATTCCCGACGACGACATCGAGGAGCGCTTCGTGCGCGCGTCGGGTCCCGGCGGGCAGAACGTCAACAAGGTGTCGACCGCGGTCGAGCTGCGCTTCGACATGCGCGGCTCCAAGGCGCTGCCGGATGCGGTCGCGGTGCGGCTGATCAAACTGGCCGGCCGGCGCATCACGGACGAGGGCGTGCTGGTGATCCGGGCCGAGCGATTCCGCACCCAGGAGCGCAACCGCTCCGATGCCCGCGACCGCCTGATCGAGTTGATCCGCGAGGCCGCCGTTCCGCCCCGCAAGCGGATCGCCACCAAGCCGACCTTCGCCTCCAAGATGCGCCGCGTCGAGGGCAAGAAGAAGCGCAGCGTGGTGAAGGCCGGACGTCGATCCGGCGACTGGGACTGAGGCGCGATCAGCCCCGATACCCTCGCACCTCGATCCATGTCCGCCGCCAGCGGGGTTCGACCGGGCAACTCCTAGTCCTGCCGCAGGAACTCCGCCTCGATCGAGATGCGGATCTCGTCCGAGATCAGCGGCAGCGCGCGCTTGAGACCCCAATCGCTGCGCAGAATGCGCGTCTCGGCCGAAAACCCCGACACCCACTTGTTCTGATAGATCGGGTTGATCGCGGCGAGGGGGTACTCGCCGGTGTAGTTCCAGCGCACGCGCAATGTGACCGGCCGCGTCACCCCGAGCAGGGTCAGTTCACCGAGCAACTCGCCGGTGTTGTCGTCGACGCGCTGCACGGCTGTCGACTTGAAGCGGATCTCCGGGAACCGCGCGGTATCGAAGTAATCGGGCGATTTCAGTATCTCGTCGAGTTCGCGCACGCCGGTCCACAGCGACGACGCGCGGATGGTCACGTCGATCGCCCCCGCCTCGGGATCGGTCGGCGTAAAGTCGAGCTGCCCCCGCATCTCCAGGAACCGCCCCGACTGGCGCGACAGTCCCAGATGATCCCAGCTGAACCGGACCTCGGTGTTCTGGCGGTCGAACGCCCACCGGTCGGCCGCCGCCGGGGCGGTAGCGAGCGCGGCCGTGAGGGTGGTCATAGCGAGCACGAGCGAGCGCATCTGGGGCAAATCCCTCGGGTGAAGCGATCAAACGAGAACCCTATACCGCACACGCCTGTGGCACGCCCGCGAAACCGGACGGCGTCACAACGCCGCCGACATGCCCCCGTCGACGGCCAGCTCCGCCCCCGTCACGAAGGCCGCCTCGTCGGAGGCGAGGAACAGAACCGCATGGGCGATGTCTTCGCCGGTGCCGAAGCGGCGCAGTGGCGTCTGGTCGATCAGCGCTTTCGAGATCATCGGATTCTTCAGCACCCGCTCGGTCAGAGCGGTCTCGACGAAGCCCGGCGCGACGGCGTTCACCCGGATGGCGAACGGAGCATACTCGACCGCCAGCGCCTTGGTCAGCGCCGTCACCGCGCCCTTGGTGGCGGAGTAGGCCGCGAGCTGCCGCAGCCCCCGCCGCCCCATGATCGACGAAACGTTGACCAGCGCGCCGCGGCCCGACGCCTTGAGCAGCCCGAAGGCGTCGCGGGCGATGCGGACGACGCCGTCGAGGTTGACCTCCCGGATGCGCTCCCAGTCGGCGTCGCTCAGGTGGCGGAAGTCGGCGCGCACGTTGATACCGGCGTTGTTGACCACGACGTCGAGGCGCCCGTGCTGGCTCTCGATGGCGCGGAGCAGCTGCAGCACGTCCTGCCCGCGTGAGACGTCGACGCTGGCGGCGCTGGCCGCGCGGCCCTGGCTCTGCAACCGGGCGGCGGCCTCGGCGGCGGCGGCGCCGTCGATATCGGCGAGCCACACGTGGGCGCCCTCGCGCGCGAGCACACCCGCGATCGCCAGTCCGATCCCGTTCGCCCCACCGGTGATCAGGGCAATCCGGCCCTCGAGGCGTCCCATCGCCGTCTCCTATGGTCGTGGGGCAGACGCGCCCCGACCGCCGCTCCTACGGCAGACGCCGGGTCGGACGCAAGGCCACCGGCCAGCGATTGCCTCGGCGGGCGCCCCGTGCCAAAGCAAATGCCATGAGCGACACGCATGCGAACGAGCTGGCGCTGGCCCTTGCCCAGCTCAACCCCACTGTGGGCGACATCACCGGAAACATCGCCAAGGCGCGCCGCGCGCATGCCGAGGCGAAGGCGCTCGGCGCCGACCTCGTGGTGCTACCCGAGCTGTTCGTCGCCGGCTACCCGCCCGAGGATCTGGTCCTCAAGCCGGCCTTCGCGCACGCCTGCCGGGCGCAGACCGAGGCGCTGGCGGCCGAACTCGCCGACGGCCCGGGCATGCTGATCGGCACCGTCTGGCCGGAGGACGGCAAGCTCTACAACGCAGCCGTGCTGATGGACGGCGGCAGGATACTCGGCGTCCGCTTCAAGGTTGATCTGCCGAACTATGGCGTGTTCGACGAAAAGCGGGTGTTCGACGCCGGCCCATTGCCGGGCCCGCTCGCCTTCCGCGGCATCCGCCTCGGCCTGCCGATCTGCGAGGATATCTGGCGCGACGAGGTCTGCGAGTGCCTGGCCGAGTGCGGCGCCGAGATGCTGATCTCGATCAACGGCTCGCCGTTCGACTGGCCGAAGCCCGATCGGCGCATGAACGTCGCCGTGGCGCGTGCCACCGAGAGCGCCCTGCCGCTGGTCTACCTGAACCAGGTCGGTGGCCAGGATGAATTGGTGTTCGACGGCGCCTCGTTCGTGCTCGGCGCCGATGGCGGGCTCGCCGCCCAGCTCCCGGCCTGGGAGGAGGCGCTGGAGCTGACGCGCTGGCGCAAGGCCGATGGCGCCTGGACCTGCGAGGAAGGGCCACGCGCCGTCGTCGAGGAGGGGGATGCCGCCGCCTACCGCGCCTGCGTCCTCGGCCTGCGCGATTACGTCGCCAAGAACGGGTTCCCAGGTGTCGTGCTCGGCCTCTCGGGCGGCGTCGACTCCGCGCTCGTCGCCGCGATGGCCACCGACGCGCTGGGCCCCGACCGCGTCCACTGCGTGATGCTACCCTACCGCTACACCTCGGCCGACAGTCTCGCCGACGCCAAGGCCTGCGCCGAGGCCCTCGGCGTACGCTACGACGTGGTGCCGATCGCCGGACCCGTCGAAGGCTTCGCCGCCGCCCTCGCGCCGCTGTTCGTCGGCCGCAACGCCGACATCACCGAAGAGAACCTGCAGAGCCGCGCCCGTGGCACCATCCTGATGGCGATCTCGAACAAGTTCGGCGGCATGGTGCTGACCACCGGCAACAAGTCCGAAATGTCGGTCGGCTACGCGACGCTCTACGGCGACATGAACGGCGGCTTCAACCCCATCAAGGACCTCTACAAGATGGAGGTCTACCGCTTATGCCGCTGGCGCAATGCCCATCATCCCCGGGACGTCAAGGGCCCGGCCGGCATCGTCATGCCGGAACGCATCCTGACCAAGGCACCGAGCGCGGAGTTGCGCGAGAACCAGACCGACCAGGACAGCCTGCCGCCCTACGAGGTGCTGGACGACATCCTTTCGTGCCTCGTCGAGCACGAGATGGCGCTGGTCGACATCATCGCCCGCGGCCACCCGGCGGACACCGTCAGACGGGTCGAACGGCTGCTCTACCTCGCCGAGTACAAGCGCCGGCAGGCCGCGCCCGGCGTGAAGGTGTCGCAGCGCAACTTCGGCCGCGACCGCCGCTATCCAATCACCAACCGGTTCCGCGAGACGGTCGAGGCCTCGGACCGCCCCAAAGCGTCCGCGCCGCGCCAGGTCGCGCCGCGGGCTGACGGCGGAGACCTGTCGTGACCGCCAGCGCAGCACCCACCGTCCGTTTCGCGCCGAGCCCGACCGGCCGGCTCCACATCGGCAACATCCGCACCGCCATCCTGAACTGGCTGTTCGCACGCAAGCACGGCGGCACCTTCATCCTGCGCCTCGACGACACCGACCGCGTCCGTTCGACCGAGGCCTTTGCCGAGGGCATCCGCGAGGACCTGACCTGGCTCGGGCTCACGTGGGACCGCGAGGAGCGCCAGTCCGACCGCACGGCCGCGTACGGCGCCGTCGCGGCACGCCTCAAGGCGGCCGGGCGGCTCTACCCCTGCTACGAAACCGAGGAGGAACTGGAGCGCCGCCGCAAGGTCCAGCTCTCGCGCGGCCTGCCGCCGATCTACGACCGTGCCGCCCTGAAGCTCACCGCCGGCGAGCGGGCGAAACTCGAGGCGGACGGGCGCATGCCGCATTGGCGGTTTCGTCTGGCCAACACCGTCTCCGAGCGCGACCTCGCCCCGCAGCCGACGCTCGCCGAATGGGTGGATCTGGTACGCGGCGACCAGGCGGTCGACGTCGGCTCGCTGTCCGACCCGGTGCTGATCCGCGCCGACGGCAGCTATCTCTACACTTTCACCAGCATCGTCGACGATGCCGAGTTCGCCGTGACCCACGTCGTCCGTGGCGAGGATCACGTCACCAACACCGGCGTGCAGATCCAGCTGTTCCAGGCGATCGGTGCCACCCCGCCCGTGTTCGCCCATCACAGCCTGCTGGTCGGCGCCGACGGTCATGCGCTGTCCAAGCGCGATCGCGGGCTGTCCATCGAGGCGATGCGCGCCGATGGCCTGGAGGCCATGACGGTCGCGAGCTACGCGGCGCTGATCGGCACCTCGGAAGCGATCGAGCCGCATCTCGACCTCGCCGATCTGGCCGTGCGCCTCGACCTGACGCGGCTGTCGCGAGCCCCGGGCCGGTTCGACCCGGCCGAGCTGGCGGCCTTCAACGCCCGCACCCTGCACCTGATGCCCTACGCCAGCGTCGCCGGCCGGCTCGCCGGGCTCGGCATCGGCGGTGGCGCCGAATTCTGGATGGCTGTTCGCGGCAATCTGAGTGTCCTCGAGGATGCCACCGCGTGGTGGCAGGTCGTGACGGGTGCGATCGCGCCCGCGATCGAGGATGCCGCGCTGTGCACGGCGGCGGCGGGCCTGCTGCCACCGGAGCCCTGGAACGAGGGGACCTGGTCGGCCTGGACCGCCGCCATCAAGACGGCGACCGGCGCCAAGGGGCGGGCGTTGTTCCATCCGCTCCGCATGGCGCTCACCGGACGCGGCGAAGGCCCCGAGCTGAAAGCTCTGCTGCCGCTGATCGGACGCGAGCGGGCACTTGTCCGGCTATCGGGAAAATCCGGCTGACACCCGACGTCAGCCACTCGGCTGTTGGGCCGGCCATGCCGCGTGATGGTCTGTCTTGCGCATGAACACGACCGGCAGCGTCTTCTGGCCGAACAATGGACGCACCCCGTGCGAGGTGACCGTGTAGCCGAGATGCTCGAAGAAGCCGGTGGCGTTGACCGTGGCGCGGATCGAGTACGACACGAAACCGGCGGCCCGTGCGCTGGCCTCGATGGCATGTACCAAGCGCGTCCCAAGGCCCATGCCGGTGAACAGCGGCCGCACGAAGATGGAGCGGAGCCGAACCGAGGAGCCGACATCGTCGGCGACGGTCCACCCGGCCGTGCCGACAAGTTCGCGGTCGATATAGGAGCCGAGAAGGGACTGCCGTAGCAGATTCTCTGAGTAGCTGGCGGCGTAGACGTGCTGCGTGAAAGCCTCCACCTCTTCCTCGGACAGAACCTGCGCGGCATGCAGGCGCAGCGAGGCGGCGTGGATGTAGCGAACGGTCGAGAGTTCGTCGATCTGGATCGGGCGCAGCTCCGCGGCACCCGCAAGGGCACCCAACTGTCCGAACCTGGGGAGTTCAGTCATAGCTGACCCGCCGCCGACGCCGACACACGCTAAAGAAGCATGTGGGTAATTTCTCGACAAGCCAACTATTAAAGCCAGCGCGTGACAATAAGGCGACAACTTCCCGGCAGTGCCGCGACATGCGGCTCCGTGTCGCCTCAGCGCCGCGGTGAGAACGGTTGCGCGCCCGGCGCGTGGCCCGGCTGAGACACCGCATCGACCCGGCGGTCGCCCGGCTGACCGGCCACGGCCGGCTGAAACTCGGCCTGTTTACAAGAGCAGCCCTGGACGTACTCGCGGCGGTAGCGGAAGGCGGTCTTGAGCGTCGAGTACACCTGCCGCGACTTCGCGGACACCGCCTGCTCGACCGAGCCGCCCGGGTTCTGGTGGTAGTAGAGCTCGACCGGCGCGGCACAACGCGACTGGCAGATTTCCTCGTCCCGCTCGAAATAGGTCGGCAACGTCGAGAAGCTCACCGGAAAGAAGTAGCCGTCGCAGAGGCGGACGCAGATCGTCCGATAGGTGGCGAACGGCAGGTTGCCGAACTGCCCGCCGTAGCCCGAACCGCTGTCCTCGTCCTGCCAGATCGACGAGAACGGGTTGCTGCGCGAGGCCTCGCGCTGATAGGTGCCGCCGCAATTGTTGCGCGCGAGTTCGCGAATGATCTCGTCCTGGTAGGAGCGCCCCCCGGTGCCCATGATCTGCTGACGTTGGGTGTTGAGGTCGGTCAGGCGCTGGCGGATCTGGTCGGTCTGATTGGCCATTTCCACGCATGCGCGCGTGCGCCGGAGCGTCTTCGAAAACAGAAAGTACTCGTAGCAGTCGGAGCGGTCGAGCCGGGCCTGACCCTGCTGATAGTCCCGTTCGAGCAAGCGGATGTCGGCATCGAGCTTCGGCAGAACGTCGCGCGACAGCGAGCCCTTGTTCGCCTCGAGCGCGAGGCGCTGTTCGAGCTGGAGACAAATCGGCGCCCGGTTGCCGGGCACGATCGGGGTCGGCGCCTGCCCGTAGCCCTGCGGACCCGGCTGGCCGGGATATCCCGGCTGTGGCCCGCTCGGACCGCGATAGACCGGTTCCTGTGGAACCGGCGGTGCCCGCTTCGGACTCTCCCACGGCCACGACCAGCCCTGCGCGGCCAACGGCGGCACGGCCACGAGCACCAGGACGGCCACGGCAGCCAGCAGCCGCACAGCCATCATTGCTACGTTTCGGTTGGCACTCATGGTTCGTGCGGGGTCTTTCTCAGCCGGCGCAATCCGTGGCCAAGCTAGGCCCCGGTGGACTATAGGGTCAATGGAGCGATAATGCGGCGCCTGTGGAGGGGTCGCCGCCGGGCAGGGAGGTGTGCGCAATGGTCACGCAACCGTACGAGGCCGCCGCGACGGTCCTCGCCGACGCACGACGCGAGCATCGCGTTCTCTCGCAACTTCCCGACGCGCTGGTCCCGGCCGACGTGGCCGAAGGCTATGCGGTGCAGGATGCCTTCCGCCGCCTGTGGCCCGACACCATCGTCGGCTGGAAAGCGGGCGCCACCGCCGCGCCGGTGCAGAAGCGCTTCGGGGTGAACGAGCCGTTCGCCGGTCCCTTCTATGCCGCGGATACGTTCCAGGCGCCGGCCCGCATCGAAGCGCGCCGCTTCGCTCACCTCTGCCTCGAAAGCGAGTTCGCCTTCCGCTTCGGCCGCACGCTCGCCGCACGCTCCGAACCCTACACCCGCGACGAAGTGCTGGCTGCCGTCGACGCTCTCGTGCCGGCCATCGAGATCGTAGGGCCGCGCTTCGATTCGCTGGCGTTGAGCGGGCCGGTCGCCATCGCCGACTGCGCCCTGGATGCGGGTTTCGTGCTGGGCGAGCCGGTGGCCGACTGGCGTGGCTACGATCTCCCGGCCCACAAGGTGACCCTGACCGTCGACGGCAAGGTACGCGCGCAGGGCACCGGCGCGAACGTGCTCGGTGACCCGATCGCGGCGCTGCTCTGGACGGTCCGTCATCTCGGCAGCCGGGCCATCGCCATCCGGGCCGGCCAGATCCTGTCGACCGGCACCACCACCGGCCTCGAGTACATTCTACCGGAAGAGACCGCGGTGGCCGATTTCGGTCCGCTCGGCACCGTCGAGGTCCGCTTCACCGACCCGGCCCACCCGCGCGCCGTCCGCCCGGCCTGATCCGCGAACAAGCACGACCTCCGTTCAGCTTGACGCCGACGCCGTCGGTCGCCCATAAGCGGCTCATGACAACGGTGATGCCAAACACCGCCGCCGGATTGTGTGGTGGCATTATTATCGCGAGCTGACACAGCGGCTGGCGCGGCGCCCGTTTCTTTGCCTGAAAAGACGAAGGACATGCCCCGCCAGCCGGAGGGAACGAGCATGTCTGCATCGACCATCACGCTGTACAACACGTTGACGCGCCAGAAGGAGCGGTTCCAGCCGATCGATCCGGCGAACGTGCGCATGTATGTGTGCGGCCCGACCGTCTACGACTACGCCCACGTCGGCAACGCCCGTCCGGTCATCGTCTTCGATCTGCTGTACCGTCTGCTGCGCCACACCTACGGCGCCGGGCACGTGACGTATGCCCGCAACATCACCGACGTCGACGACAAGATCAACGCCCGCGCGGCTGCCGAAGGCGTCACCATCCGCGACCTGACGGAGCGCACCGCGCGCCAGTTCCACGCCGACATCGCCGCCCTCGGCGTGCTGCCGCCGAGCGTCGAGCCGCGGGCCACCGAGCACATTCCCGAAATGCGCGACCTCATCCAGCGGCTGGTGGCGAGCGAGCACGCCTACGTGGCCGAGGACCACGTTCTGTTCTCGGTCCCGAGCATGGCCGACTACGGCCGCCTGTCGGGCCGCACGCTCGAGGAGATGGAGGCCGGCGCCCGCGTCGACGTCGCGCCCTACAAGCGCGATCCGATGGATTTCGTGCTGTGGAAGCCATCGAAACCCGGCGAGCCCGCCTGGCCGAGCCCGTGCGGCATCGCCGCCGACGGCCGCCCCGGCTGGCACATCGAATGCTCGGCCATGGCCGGCAAGCATCTGGGAACGGTGTTCGACATCCACGGCGGCGGCATCGACCTCGTCTTCCCCCACCACGAGAACGAGGTCGCGCAGAGCCGCTGCGCCCACGGCACCGCCGTGATGGCGAACGTTTGGATGCACAACGGCTTCCTGCAGGTGGAAGGGGAGAAGATGTCGAAGTCGCTCGGCAACTTCGTCACCATCCACGAGTTGCTGGCGACGGACAAATTCGGTGGCCAGCCCTGGCATGGCCGCGTGATCCGGCTGGCGATGCTCGGCACCCACTACCGCCAGCCGATCGACTGGACGGTGGAGCGGCTGGCCCAGGCCCGCCAGTTCCTGTTCGAACTGGCCGAGATGCTGCACGCGACGGCGCCGGCCAAGACGCCGCCCGCCGAGGTGCTGGCCGCGCTCGCCGATGATCTCAACACGCCGAGCGTCATCTCGATCCTGCACGGCCTCGCCAAGTCGGCCCGGCGCGGCAACGCCGAAAGCGCCGCCGACCTGCGCGCGGCGGTCGAGTTGCTGGCGATCTACGGCGGCGAGACGCGCGACGAGCTCGCCGTCGGCTTCAAGGCACCGGCCGTGGATGCCGCCCGCGTCGAGGCGCTCATCGCCGACCGCCTCGCGGCCCGCAAGGCCAAGGCGTGGGCCGAGAGCGACCGCATCCGCGACGAACTGACGGCGCTCGGCATCGTCCTCAAGGACGCCAAGAACCCGTCGACCGGCGAGATCGTCACCACGTGGGAGGTCAGGCGATGAACGACCGACACCCCGAGCAGCCGCCGTTTCCCGGCCACCGCCGCTACTACGTCGTGCTGAAGATCGTCGTGCTGGTGATCGCGGCGCTTCTGGCGATCCGCCTGCTCGCCCCATTGGTGAGCCCATGACCCGCGACCGGCTCTATCTGTTCGACACGACGTTGCGCGACGGGGCGCAGACGCAGGGCGTCGATTTCTCGGTCGCCGACAAGCATCGCATCGCCGGTCTGCTCGATGACATCGGCATCGACTATGTCGAGGGCGGCTATCCGGGCGCCAATCAGACCGATACGGAGTTCTTCGGAGCTCCCCCGAAGCTCGCCCACGCGCGGCTCACCGCCTTCGGCATGACCAAGCGGGCCGGGCGCTCGATCTCCAACGATCCGGGCTTCCAGGCGGTCGTCCAGTCGCCGGCCGTCGCCGTGTGTCTGGTCGCCAAGAGCTGGGACTATCACGTGCGCGTCGCGCTCGGCATCACCAACGAGGAGAACCTCGAGTCGCTCGCCGACAGCGTGCGCTCGGTCGTGGCGACCGGCCGCGAGGCGATGATCGACTGCGAGCATTTCTTCGACGGCTACAAGGGCAACCGCGCGTATGCGCTCGCCGTTGCCCGCGCCGCCTACGAGGCCGGCGCGCGCTGGGTCGTGCTGTGCGACACCAACGGCGGCACGCTGCCGAACGAGGTCGAGCGGATCGTCGGCGAGGTGGCCGCCACCGTCCCCGGCAGCCATCTCGGCATCCACACCCACAACGACACAGAGAACGCCGTCGCCAACGCACTGGCCGCCGTCCGGGCCGGCGCCCGCCAGATCCAGGGCACGCTCAACGGCATCGGCGAGCGCTGCGGCAATGCCAATCTCACCTCGATCATACCGACGCTGCTCCTGAAGTCGGAGTTCGCCAACCATTTCGAGACGCAGGTGACGCCGGAGCGGTTGCGCCGTCTGGTCCACGCGAGCCGCCTGCTCGACGAGATCCTCAATCGTGCGCCGAACCGCCAAGCGCCCTATGTCGGTGAGAGCGCGTTCGCCACCAAGGCCGGCATCCATGCCTCCGCGATCCTCAAGGAGCCGGAGACCTACGAGCACGTACCGCCCGAAAGCGTCGGCAACCGGCGCCGCGTGCTGGTGTCCAACCAGGCCGGGAAATCGAACATTCTCGCCGAGCTCGAGCGGGTCGGCATCGTCGTCGACAAGGACGATCCGCGCATTGGCGAACTGCTCGGCGAGGTGAAGAGCCGCGAGGCCATCGGCTATGCCTACGAAGGCGCCGACGCCTCCTTCGAGCTGCTGGCACGGCGCCTGCTCGGCGAGGTGCCGCGCTACTTCACGGTCGACAGCTTCCGCGTCATGGTCGAGAAGCGCCACAATGCCCTCGGCCAACTCGTCACCGTCTCCGAGGCGACGGTGAAAGTGTTCATCGAGGGCGAAGAGGGCCCGATCTGGTCGGTCGCCGAAGGCAATGGCCCGGTCAACGCGCTCGACACCGCGCTGCGCAAGGATCTCGGCCGCTTCCAGACCCACATCCGCCCCATCGAGCTGGTCGACTACAAGGTCCGCATCCTGACCGGCGGCACCGAGGCGGTGACGCGGGTGCTGATCGAGAGTCACGATACCGCCACCGGCGCCCGCTGGTTCACGGTCGGCGTGTCACCCAACATCGTCGACGCCAGCTTCGAGGCGCTGCTCGACAGCATCAACTACAAGCTGTTCCGTGACGGGGCCCCCGCGCCGGCGACGGCGCACTTCGTTTGAGGGCCGGCGACGGCGCACTTCGTTTGAGGGCCGGCGACGGCGCACGCGGTTTGAGTGCCGGCCCGGTAACGCCTAATATGGTGGCGCTCGCGAGCGGCGCGCGGAGGAAGCCATGCGGACCGGCGTTCTGAGACTGCTCGGCCTCGGTCTGATCATGCTGGCGGCGGTCACGCCCGCCGCGGGCCAGACCGCCCCCCAGGTGCCACCGAATCCGCCCGCGGCGGCACCGGCGCAGAACCCGCTCCAGGTCCAGATCGACGAGATCAATGCGCTGGTACGCGCCGGTCGCCACCAGGAGGCCCGTAGCAAGTGCGAAGCGGTGCTGGCCGCCATCGAGGCCGCCGTCGGGCCGGACCACGTCATCGCCGGCCGCGTCGCCTACCTACTCGCAACAATCGAGAACCGGCTCGGGAATCGCGAGCGGGCCCGCGAACTGATGCAGCGGGCGCTCGTCACCGAAAGCGCGAACGGCGGCCGCACCGCGCGCGGGTTCAAGACGGTGCTCGACGAATTGGTCGCCCTCGAGCTTGCGGCCGGCAATGGTCGAGCCGTCGGCCCCTTGTACCAGGGCGTGCTTGAGGCGATCGCCGCCGAGCATCCCACCGGCCACATCGCCGAGGCGATCCTGCGCGACGACTGGGGCACCCACGCCCGCCGGCTCGGCCGCTTCGCCGACGCCGAGGAGGCGTTCCGCAAGGCGCTCGAGATCAAGGAACGCCTGCTGCCGCCGACCGACGTCGGTATCGCCCGCACGCTGAACAATATAGCCGGTCTGCTCCGCGTCCTCGGTCGCTACGAGGAGTCGAGCCGTGCCTATGTCCGCGCCATCGAAGTCTGGACCCGCGCGGAGGGACCGGACAACGCCAACGTCGGCATCATGACCGACAATCTCGGCGTGCTGTACATGAACATGGGCCGCGTCGCCCAGGCCGAGCAGCAGAGCCGCCGCGCCGTCGAGATCTTCGAAAAGGTGCTGGGCCCCGATCATCCCACGACGGCGGTCGGCGTCTCCAATCTCGCCGAGGCGTTCCGTCAGATGAACCGTTACGCCGAGGCCGAGCCGCTGTTCCACCGCGCTCTCGGCATCCTGCGCCGCCACGCCACCGGACCGGACACGCGCATCGCCGTCGCGCTCGACAATCTCGGTGGCATCTACCGTGAGACCGGGCGTCACGCCGAAGCACTCGACAGCTATCAGAAGGCCATCGCGATCTTACAGCAGATCCACCCCGCCGACCATCCGACCGTCGGCGTCACGACCAACAACATCGGCCTCGCGATGATGGCGCTGCGCCGCCACGACGAAGCCGCCGACTGGTTCAGCCGCGGGCTAGCCATCGCGGTCAAGGCCTACGGACCGGACCATCGCGAGGTGGCGACCCAGCTCCTCAACATCGGCGAACTCGAACAGGCGCGCGGCCGCCTCGATCCGGCCCGCACCGCTTTCACGCGAGCGGTCGCCATCAACGAAGGGGTGTTCGGCCCCGCACACGAGCGTCTGGCTCCGCCGCTCACCCGCCTCGGCGAAGTCGAACTGGCAGCCCGCGATCCGGCCAAGGCGGCTCTCCATCTCCGCCGGGCCGTCGACATCCTCGTTGCCGAGCAGGCGAGGGCGGAGAGCGCGCCGGGCAGCCGCGAGGGCGACGCTCGGCACGGCACCGAGGCCGCCCGCGATCTGGTCGAGGCCTTGTGGCGGTCGGCAGGTCCCAGCGACCCCGCCGCCCGTGACGAGGCCTTCCGCACGGCCCAGTTGGCCGCCGCCACGGCCGCCGGCAGTGCGGTTGCCAAGCTCGGCGCCCGCCTTGCCGCCGGAGAAGGTCCGCTGGCTGTCAAGATCCGCCGTCGCCAGGACCTCGTCGGGACACGCATGTCGCTCGACAAGAAGCTGATCGCGGCCGCGTCCGAGCCTGCCGACCGCCGCGACAGGGCGGCGGAGGCGACCCTGCGCACCGCACTCTCCGCCGCGGAAAGCGAAATGGCGGCTCTCGATCGCGAAATCCTCGCGGCGTTTCCGGATTTCGCGGCACTGAGCGGCGCCCGTGCGCTCTCGGTGGCCGAGACCCGGAAGTTGCTGAAGCCGAACGAGACGCTGGTGCTGATCGTCCCGGCCGGCGGGGCGCTGCATCTGTTCGCGGTCACGACCGAGGACGCGCTCTGGGTCCGCCACGACGTTGACCTCCGGCGCCTGGTCGAGGACGTGCGGCGTGTTCGCTGCGGTCTCGATCCCGACGAATGGGTCGGCGACGTCCGCCCCGAGCGGTGTCTGAATCTGGTCGGCCGTCTGCCCGACGCCAACGGCCTGCCGTTCGACCTCGCGGCGGCCCACCGCCTCTACGACATCCTCGTCGCGCCGGTCGCGGCACTGACCGCCGACCGCCACGTCCTAGTGGTCACGCACGGACCGCTCGCGAGCCTGCCGTTCCAGGTGCTGGTCCGCGAACAGCCGGCGCCGCAGGCCGATCCCGCCGACCTCACCAAGGCGGCGTGGCTCGTCCGTCATCAGCCGGTCACCATGCTGCCGTCGGTGGCGAGCCTCGCCCCGATCCGCGCCGCCACCGCGCAGGCGGCGGCCGGGCGCCCCTATCTCGGCATCGCCAATCCGCTGCTGACGGGCAGCGACGGCACCGACCGCGCGGCCTTCGCACGCACCGCCTGTCCGCCACCGGTGAGGGGTTGGCAGGTCGCTGCGGTCACCAAGACCACCGGTCTCGCTGGGCCGTTGGTGCGCGGCGGCGTGGTCGATCCGAAGGCGGTAGCGCGGTTGAGCCCCCTGCCGGAAACCGTCGACGAGGTGTGCGCCATCGCCGACGTTCTCGGCACCGCCCGCGATGACGTGCTGCTCGCCGGGCGCGCCTCCGAGACGGCGCTCAGGACGCTCGATGCCAGCGGCAGCCTCAAGAGCTATCGCATTCTGCACTTCGCGACCCATGGGCTGGTCGCAGGCGAAATCGGCGGGCTCACGGAACCGGCTCTCGTGCTGACGCCTCCCGACGTCGCGACCGCCGACAACGACGGCCTGCTGTCGGCTTCGGAGGTGGCGACGCTGCGGCTCGATGCCGACTGGGTCGTGCTCTCGGCCTGCAACACGGCGGCCGGCGACGGGGCCAGCAAGGAGGCGCTCTCCGGCCTCGCCCGAGCGTTCTTCTACGCCGGTGCCCGCGCCCTCCTGGTGTCGCATTGGCCGGTCCGCTCCGACGCCGCCGTCCGTCTGACGACGGTCGCGCTCGACGAGATGAAGCGGACGCCGGGGCTCGCCCGCAGCGAGGCCTTGCGCCGCTCGATGCTGGCGCTGCTGAGCGATCCGGTGGACCCGACCTTCGCCCATCCGCAGGTGTGGGCCCCGTTCACCGTGGTGGGTGAGGGCGGCGGCACGCTCGATCAGCCGCCGGCCGCCTCCGTTGTGCCCGCCAGCCTCGCGAAGTCGAAGTCTGAAAAGAAGGCCGCCAAGAAGGCGCCGAAAGCGGATCCGGCCGGCAACTGGACCACCGAGGTCTTCAAGTTCTGAAACGAAAGGGCAGTCCCGTGCAGGCCACCGAGAACGCGAAGCTCCGCACCCTTCTTGCCGGCATCCCGGTCATTCCCGTGCTGACGGTGCGTGACGCCGGTGTCACGGTCGAACTTGCCGAGGCGCTGGTCGGTGCCGGCCTGCGCGCGCTCGAGATCACGCTGCGCACCGCCGAGGCGCTGGCCGCGGTGCGCCGCATCGCGGTGAGCGTCCCCGCGGCCATCGTCGGCGTCGGCACCGTCCGCAGCCCCGAGCAGGCCCAGGCCGCCATCGGCGCCGGCGCCCAGTTCCTGGTCGCCCCCGGGGTGACGCCGCGGCTCGTCGAGGCGGCCGAACGCTGGCCCGTGCCGTTCCTGCCGGGCGTTGCGACGGCCTCGGAGGCGATGGCGCTCGCCGACCTCGGCTACCACCATCTGAAGTTCTTCCCTGCCGAGCAGATCGGCGGCGCCCCGGCGCTCGCGGCACTCGCCGCGCCGCTGCCCGACATCGCCTTCTGCCCGACCGGCGGTATCGACGCCGCGCGCGCGCCGGACTATTTGGCGTTGCCCAACGTGTTCGCCGTCGGGGGCTCCTGGGTCGCTCCGGCCAGGGCGGTCGAACAACGCGATTGGGCGGCGGTCGCCGGCCTCGCGCGCGCGGCCGCCGCGCTCGCCCGTGCCACCGCCCCCTGATCAGCCCGCGCCGCGCAGGACCGGATCGGTCGCCGCGCGCGGCACGATGGCGCCGCGGTGCTGGATCACCACGCCGGCCAGCCGGTGCCCGTCAAGCGCGGCCGTGCCGACATCCTGCCCGGCGAGCCGCGCGGCCAGATACGCCGCGTTGAAGCTGTCGCCGGCCGCCGTCGTGTCGAGCGCGGTCACCGGGGCCGGGCACAGCACCGCGAGCCGGACGCCGTCGGCCGCGACCAGCGCGCCGCCTGCCCCGTTCTTGACGACGACCTCGCCGACGCCGAGCCCGGCGAGCCGCGCGGTGGTGTCCTCCGGAGCCGCATCGCCCCACAGCGCCACTTCGTCGTCGAATGTCGGCAGCGCGACCGTGGCGAGCCGCCAGAAGCGCTGGAACGTATCGCGCGCGCGCGCCGGATCGCCCGGCCAGCCGCGCGGCCGGTAGTTGCCGTCCATCGCGATCCGCACCCCACGTGCCCTTGCCGCCGCGAGCGCCTCGGCGAGCCGATCGAGCCCGGCCGGCGTGTAGAGCGACAGCGTGATGCCGGAGAAGTAGACGAGCCGCGCCGCCGCCATCGTCGCGACCACACGGGCGACGTCGCCGCTCTCGAACAATTCGCGCGCCGGCGCGCGGTCACGCCAGTACCAGAACGAGCGCTCGCCCACAGCCGTGGTCTCGATCAGATAGAGCCCGGGCATCCGGCCCGCGGCGCGCGCGATGAGGCCGGTATCGACCCCCTCCCGTGCCGCCACGTCCAGAATACCGTCGCTGTAGGGATCGTCGCCGAGCCGCGTCGCGTAAGCCACCGAGACGCCGGCCCGCGCCAGATAGACGGCGGTGTTGAACGTATCGCCGCCGAACGCGAGCCCGTAGCGGCCGCTGCCGTCGCGGGCCAGTTCGACCATGCACTCGCCGATCGAGACGACGTCGCTCACGGGGTGTCCTCCATGCCATCGAGCAGCCGCCGCGCCGCTGCATCGGGAGCCAGCGCGCCGGCCAGTACCGCTGCCGCGAGTCCGTCGAGAACCTCCCCGCCCGCCGCCTTGACGCGCGCCTGCACCAGCGCCATCGCCGCGCGCACGATGAGATAGCGGGCCCGCCCGCGCCGCCGTTCTTCCGGCGGCGGAAGGGCCGCGAGTTGCCGACCGATGGCCCCGACGAGGTCGTCGACGCCGCGCCCCAGGGTGGCAACCGTCTCGATCACCGGTACGAGTTTGGAACTGGCGCGCAAGGCCAGCGCCGCGTCGAGTTCCTGGCGCGTGCGCGCCGCGCCCTCGCGATCAGCCTTGTTCACCACCAGCACGTCGGCGATTTCCAGGATGCCGGATTTCATGGCCTGGATGCCGTCGCCGAGCCCCGGCGCCGCCACCACCACGCGCACGTCGGCGACCTCGGCCACGTCGATCTCGGTCTGCCCGGTGCCGACCGTCTCGATCAGCACGATCTCGAAGCCGCCGGCGTCCAGCGCGTCGATCACGCGAACCGCCGCCGGCGACAGCCCGCCCATGTGTCCCTGCGAGGCGAGCGAGCGCACATAGACGCCGTCGTCGTCGAGCGCCGCCGACATGCGGATGCGGTCGCCGAGAATGGCGCCTCCGGACACCGGGCTCGACGGGTCGACCGCGATCACGCCGACCCTGACGCCGCTGGCCCGCCAGGCCCGGATCAAAGCATTCACGAGGGCCGACTTGCCGGCGCCCGGTGGCCCCGTGATGCCGATCACATGGGAACGTCCGACATCGGCGCCGAGGGCTTCGAGCAGCCGCTGAGCGCCCGCTCCCCCACGCTCGAGCGTCGTCACCGCAGCGGCCAGCGCGCGGCGATCGCCGCGACGAACGGCGGCGACGGAATCATCGGGGCTGGAAACGGCGGCGGCCTGGGTCACATCAGTGTTCTAGCCGTGGTCCGGCTTCAGAACCAGACGCCCGGCCACCGATAGCGCGGCCGCATCTCGATCGGCCCGACGCCGACCAGAAACCGCATCGGCGTCTCCTGCAGCACCAGCACGGGCTCCTGCGGTGACCCTTGCAACTCGAGCAGGCGCGCGACCCGCTCCTCGGTCGGTGGATGCGAGCGCAGCAGCGAAGGCACCGGCATGCGCCGCCCCGGCACCGGATACATCATGTCCTCCCACAAGCTGCCCTGCAGTTGGTCGAGACGCTTGAGCGCCATCGCGAGGCCGGCCGGATCGCGCGTCAGCAGCGCACCTTCCAGATCGGCGTCGTACTCGCGCGACCGCGACAAGCCGAGTTGCAGGAGACTGGCGAGGGTCGGTGCCAGATAGAGCAGCAGCACGGCGCTCCAGGAGATGAAGCTCTCGCCCCAGATCGCCGAGAAGATATTGAGGCCGGCTAGGATCAGCGCGGTGAGCGACAGGCTCTGGGTGAACCGCGTCATCACGTCGGCCAGCGCCATCACGCCGAGATCGTTGTTGCGGATGTGGCTGATTTCATGCGCCAGCACGCCGACGATCTCGCGCAGCGACAACTGGCGCAACAGGCCCTCCGTCACGCCGATCGCGGCATGGGCGGGCGAGCCGGTGGCGAACGCGTTCAGCGTGCTGCTCGGGATGATGTAGACCGCCGGCACCGCCGGCAACTCCGCACGCCGCGCCAACACCGAAACGGCATCCAGCAATTGACTGCCGGTCCGCGGGTCCATCGGCCGCGCCCGATAGAGTCGCATGACACCGCCGGGCGGCAGGCGCGGGCTGAAGACCGCGATGGCGGCGATGGCGAGCATCGCGATCACCATGCCGAAAGGTCCCCAGATCAGCAGGGCCGACAGCGCCACCACGGCCCCGATCCCGGCCAGCATGAACACCGACTGCCACGTATTGCGCTGCCGGTGCGCCCGTTGCCGGACCGGATCGAGATGAGGGGTCATGTTTCGGCCCTCCGCGGCCGGCGCATGCGGGCGGGCGCTAGAACTTTTCGACGACCGCGGCTTCCGCCATCGCCTCTGCGGCATCGTCCACCGGGGGCATGGCCGAGCGGATCGCCGGCAGGATCTCGTCCGCGGTTTCGACGACGAGAAAGCGCACCTCGAGGCTCTGCCGGATGAACAGTTCGTCGCGCATGTGCTCCAGCATGGAAAGAAACGGCGACCAGAATCCAGCAATATTTGCAACCACGATCGGTTTGGCATGCTGGCCGAGCTGTGCCCAGGTCAGCTGCTCGACGAGTTCCTCCAGCGTGCCGATGCCGCCGGGCAGGGCCACGAACGCGTCGGAGCGCTGAAACATCAGCATCTTCCGCTGATGCATGTCGTCGACAACCAGAAGCTCGCTGGCATCCTTGAGCATCTGCTCGCGCGCGGACAGGAAGGCCGGAATGATCCCCGTCACCCGGCCGCCGTGGGCCAGCACCGACTTCGCGACCTCGCCCATCAGGCCGAGGCTGCCGCCGCCGTAGACCAGTCCGACCCCGGCGCGGGCCAGCTGTTCACCCAACGCACGGGCCGCCCCCGCATAGACCGGGTCGCGCCCGGGCCCCGATCCGCAATAGACACAGACGTTGTGCAATCCGCCGTTCGAAAGCCCAGGGGCATTGATTTTCTGCATCGGTTGTTGCGCCGAGGTTCGGCGCCCTTCTCCTTTTTGTTTCCTTTTCAACGCGATAACTCTTCTCTTTGTCGGCCCGGCCGGGTGAGGGTGCCGCGGCGCGGGTGGCGCACGCGCGACAGCCGGAAAAACGATAACCGTGCCACCGGCTTGACAGACTTTGCAACCACTGCGTTTCAGTTCGCTCAGACGTGTCGGCTCAGCCTCTGGGAGGCCCTCATATGCGGAACGTAACGACCCTGGCGCTGTTCGTTGTCATGACTATGACCGGGGCAAGCCCGTGGGCGATGGCCGCCGCCGCTCAGGCCGCCGGAACTCCGGTGGCGCAGGAGGGGAGCGCCGACGTGCGCCGCCGCGCCGAGGATCTCGCCCGCGCCGCGTCGGAGGAGTTCGACCGGGTCCTGGATGGCGCCGGCCCGACACGAGACGGTCCGAGCGCCCGCCTGCGGGTCGCGCAGTCGGCCGAACGCGGTGTTCTCGACCCGGTCGTCGAATGGCTGGAGCGTGCCGGCAAGACCTACCGTCAGGAGGTCGTGCCGCGCCTGACCGAGCCGAGCCCGGCCTCGCCGGCGCAGCTGCAACCCGGAGCGGCGCCCACCAAGGCCGCCGCGAAGCCGCCGGCCGGCGACAGCCCGCTGGATTGGTTCGAGCAGTGGGTGCGCAAGGCCAACACGCTCTATCAGACGGTGGTGGTGCCCAAGCTCGCCGAACCGGCCCCGGCGGGCGCACCGGACGCCGCCAAGGCGCCGGCCGCCGTCGCCGCCACGACCGCACCGCGTGAGGCCGCCCCGCCGGCCCCGGCCGCCAAGGTCGACGACTCCGCGCGCCAAGGCGAACTCAAGCGCCTCGCCGAGATCAAAGCCGAGGAAAGCCGTCGCGGCGCCGAGGCGAAACGCGCGGCCGCCGATGAGAGTGCGCGCTTGGCCGCCGCCAAGGCCGCTGCCGAAAAGAAAATCGCGGACGACGAGGCGCGCGCGCAGGCCGAGGCCAAGCGCGTCGCCGAGGCCAAGGCGGCTGCGGAGAAAAAGGCCGCGACCGAGGAGGCCGCCCGCGTGGCGCTCGCCAAGGCGGCGGCGGAGAAGAAGCTGGCCGACGACGCCGCGCGCGAGGCCGCCGAGGTCAAGCGGGTCGCGGAGGCCAAGGCCGCTGCGGAGAAGAAGGCCGCCGCCGAGGAAGCCGCCAGGCTTGCCGCTGCCAAGGCCGCGGTCGAAAAGAAGATCGCCGAGGACGAGGCCCGCGCCCAGGCCGAGGCCAAGCGCGCCGCCGAGGCCAAGGCGGCCGAGGAGAAAAGAGCGGCCGAGCAGGCCGCCCGCGCCGCCGCCGCCCAGCGCATGGCCGAGGCCAAGGCGGCCGAGGACGCCCGCCGCGCCGCCGAAGCCAAAGCCCGCGCCGCTGCCGAGCAGGCGCAGCGCGAGACAGCCGCCAAGGCCGCCGCGGACAAGAAAGCCGCCGACGACGCTGCGGCCCGCGCCAACGAGTTGAAGCGACTGGCCGATGCATCGGCTGCGGTGCAGGCCAATTCGCGGCTCGCCCAGGCCCAACCGGCAGCCGAGCGCAAGGCGGCTGACGACGAGGCCAAGCGCATGGAGGCCGCGAAGGCGGCCGTCGAGCGCAAGATCCGGGAGGACGAGGCCCGCCTCGAAGAGCAGAAGAGGCGCGCGGCGCCGCCGACCTCGGCTGCCCCGGCCCCACGCTCGGGCCGTCGCGAGGCTGGCACACAACCGGCACCGGCAGCGCCCGGGCCGATGGCGGCCGCGTCCGCCGCCAGCGGTCCGACGCTCGGTCAGCTGACCCCCAGAAAGCCGACGGCCAAGGTGGCCTCGAGAACCCCGAAGGCCGAGCACACCCGAGCCCACCGCGCCAAGGTCGCGAAGCGGCGCATGGCGGCGGCCAAGGCCCGTTCCGAGCGCCGCGTCGCGCCGTTGTTCTGCCGAACCAGCAAGGTTCTGCGGCATGGCCGGGTGGTCTGGGTCAAAACGTGTTGGTGCCACGGCTGAGAGCCGGTCAGATATCCTCGAACAGGCGCTTGATCATCGCCTGGAAGGCGCGGAAGGAGAGCGCGCTCGCTGCAGCCTGCTGGAGGGCGCGCACACCCTCGTGCATCTGATCGGCCACGTCGACCGCGGGGGCGGCGACCAATCCGCGCCCGTCGGCGTGGGCGGCGGCGGGCTCGAGGCGCGGCTGGGTTGCGGGGTCGAGCCGCCGCACGTCGGTCGCCACAGTGCCCCCGTTTGGCCCCGGAATGCTCGTCTGGACGACGCGCACCGGCGCATAAGTCTCCTTCTGGCGGCTCGCGGTCGGCAGCGAGCCGGTCGAATCGACATTGGCCACATTCGACGCCACGACCTCCAGCCGTCGGGTCGACGCCTCGACGGCAGACAGCGTGGTTGCAACGGCACTGAACATGGAGCGCCTCCCCTGACCCGGGGATCATGCCGGATAAACTCCCAAGGGAGCCTAAATCCGAACCATCGAATTTTACGCTTTCTCTCCCCCGGCGCCGGGCTTGGCGCGGAACAATTCCCCGACGATGTCGCGGGCCCGCACCGGCGCCGCCTCGAGGTACGGCAACGGCCGGCAGACCTCGATGGCGGCCACGCCGAGTCGTGCCGTGAGCGCACCGTTGAACACGCCCTCGCCGAGCCGCCGCGACAGCCGGCGCAGCAGGTCCTGGCCGAGGAACTGGCCAAGTAGATCGTCCGTCATCGCAATGCCGCCGGTCGCGATGATGTGTCCGATCACGAGCCGGGCCAGCCGCAGGCTGCCGAGCAACCCGGGACGGCCGCCGTAGAGGGCCGCCAGCCGCCGGAGCAGACCGAGGTTCTCGACCAGCACGAAACCAACCGAGACGATGGCGATCGGGCTCAAGGCGGTGACGGTGGCGACCCGCTTGGCGGACACCAGCACCATCCGCCGCGCCTCGCGATCGAGCGGCGCGAACAGCTCCCGGTCGGCGAGGCGCAGCAGCGCACCGGCATCCAGGACATCGGCGCGGTGATCGCGGAACCGCGCCACCGCCCAGGCGCTATCCGGCCGGTCTTTGAGCAGACCGACCAGCCGCCCGGCCAGCGCCCGTTCGGCGCGCGCGTCGGGCTTGCGCACCAGCGCCTCGGCCTCGCGCCGCAGGTGGCCGAGGCGGGCGAGCCGCGCCAGCCCGACGAGTTCGCGCAGCGCCAGGACGGCCCCGGAGAAGAGGGCGATCGCCAGCAGCCCTTTGCCGATCCACCCGACGATGTCGTCCCGCGCCACGGCCTCCGAGATGAAACGCGCGAACGAGACGCCGAGGGCGAGCACGGCGAGGCTGGCGACCGCCGACACGAACAGCGCGCTCCAGCGCAGACCGGGCGGCGGCGCGCTGACGCTCGAAGCGGGCACGCCCGGCCGGAGATCGCTGGCGCCGGCATCGGGAGTTGGTGTGGCGTCGGCCGGATCCGGCGCGACGAGACGCGGATCGGCCGGATCGAACACCTGTGGACGCCGTCGTGTGGGCTCAGTCATGCGAGCCGGTCCCCCAGCAGAAACTCGAGCGCCCGGTCGAGCCGGATGTGGGGCCACGCCACGTCGGCGCCCCCGGCGCTGTCGCGGATGCGCGGCGGGCGGAAGCGGGCGATCTCGAAGCTGCCCGCGTGATCGAGCGCGGCGGCCGGATCGGCCGGCAGATCGCCCGGGAAGATCACCGTTTCGCGCCGGCCGTCGAACACGACGCTGCCGATCCGCTCGCCCGGCAACGGCACGCCGGCGATGCAGGCCAGCCGCTCCGCACCCTGACGGGCCTCGGTCTCGCGCGTGGCGCGCAGCGCCGAAAGGGCCAGCACGCCGATCTCGGCGCCGGCATAGGCGGCCCGTTCCGCCGCCCGGCCGGTGATCATCCCGAGCAGCGCTTCCAGCCGATCGTGGCTGGTGTGGTGGAGGTGGTCGGCCTTGGTGGCCGCGAACAGAATGCGGTCGATCCGCCGGCCGAGCAGGAACGACAGCCAACTGGCCCGACCGGGGCGGAACGCCTTGAGGCAGGCCTCCAGCGCCGCCGTCAACTCGTCGACGGCGCGCGCGCCGGCATCGACCGCATGCAGCGCGTCGACAAGCACGATCTGGCGGTCGAGGCGGCTGAAGTGGTCGCGAAAGAACGGCAGCACGACCCGTGCCTTGTAGCTCTCGAAGCGGCGCGCCAGCAAAGCGGCGAGGCTGCCCCGCTGCACCACCAGGTCCGGGGCGACGGGCAGGGGCGCGAACGTGAGCAGCGGCGAGCCGGCCAAGTCGCCCGGCATCAGGAAGCGTCCGGGTCCCAACGTCGACAATCCCGGCTCGGCGTCCCGGATCTCGCCGAGGAAACGTGTGTAGGCGGCCGCCGCCATCCGCGCTTGCGCCTCGTCCTGCGGCGCGTGCGGGTCGAGCGCGCCCAACGCCGCGAGCAGGGGACGGGCCTGGGCGTGCCGGTGGGGGGCTTGGATCAGGGCGAGCGTGGCGGCGCTCCAGGCTTGCCATGTCGTGTCGATCAGGCCGAGGTCGATCAGCCATTCGCCCGGATAATCGACGATATCGACGTGCAGCTTGCTGGTGCCGAGTTGGCGGCGCAGGAACGACGCCGTCTGGTATTCGACGGTGACGCGCAGTTGGCTGATCTGGCGCGTGCTCTGCGGCCACTCGGGGGGATCGCCGGCCAGCGCCGCGAGGTGGGCCTCGTACTCGAAGCGCGGCACGTCGTCGTCCGGCTGCGGTTCGAGATAGGCCGCGCTGAGGCGCCCCTCGGCGCGTGGGCCGAAGAACGGCAGCCGGCCGCCCTGCACGAGATTACGCACGAGCGCGGTGATGAACACCGTCTTGCCGGCCCGCGCCAGGCCGGTCACGCCGAGCCGAACGGAAGGCGTCACCAAGTCCTCGAGCGCTGTGAGCGGCATGCGTGCGTCGATCTCTTTCGCCGGGCGGCACCTTGGCGCGTCGCCCGGTGCTCGACAAGGGGGCCACCAAGGCCGCGCCGGAGCGCGCCTAGCCCTGGCCGGACACCTGGGCGGCAATCTTGCCGCTCGCCACCTTGTGAACCAGGTGCTGACTGCAGCCGACCGCACGGGCGACCGCGTTCTGCGATTGCCCCTCGGCCAGCAGCCGCGCGATCGTCTCGCGAAGCCCCTCGGTCAACCGGACCGGCGGCTTGCGCTCGGCGCTGCGGTAGACGGTGCGGGTTGCCATGGTCAGCCCCCCGTCTCGCTGGCGGACACGATGCAGTGCCCGCTGTCCAGCAACGCCAGCGCCGTGCGCACGTAATAGGGTTGCAGGCGATGCAACTCGCCGCTGTCGAGCAGCGACTGGAAAAGGTCGACCGTCTCGTCGAACGTCAGATCTCCGCGCTCGTAGGCGACGAGTTCGTCGAACCCTACCGGCGGAGACAACAAGGCAACGGGCATGATGCTCTCCCTTGGTTGCCACACTGGCCGCATCATCAGTGCCACCTTGCCGGAGTCAGCAGGTTGGCGGGCGTATCGCGCCGCTCTGGATGCAACAAATAGAATAGCGAATCCGGCCCGCCGCCACAAGGGGGCACGCACGCGCCGGCGCCAAGCGTGCTCCGCCCACCACGAGCGCCCGGCCATCGCGGCCAATTGGGCCGCCGATCTTCCATCTGCGCGACGTGTTGAGTATAAGTTTTTGCAGGTTAGCCGATAGCTCGACGCAACGCTGCGTGGTGGGCGCTGTCCGGCTGGGACGGGGACGTTCTCCGGCCCGGAGAGCGTGCGCCACCGCTTGGAGTGCCGATATGCGCATACGACCCCTGCGGTGGCTCTGGGGCCTGGTCCCGATCCTCGCCTGGACGGCGATCACGGTGATGGGCGAGCACCGCTCCATCGAAGCCGACCTGACGGACCGGGCGGTGGCCGTCCTCAAGGAGGCGGGCCTCGGCTGGGCCGAGCCGAGCTTCGCCGGCCGCGACGGTGTCGTCACCGGCAAGGCCGCCGAGGACACCGATCCGGCCCGCGCCGCGCAGACACTGCAGAGCCTTTGGGGCGTGCGGGTCGTCGAGAACCGCGCCGACCTGATCGAAACCGCCGATGCCTACGTGTGGGGCGCCAACCTGCGCGACAGCCGCGTCAAGCTGTCGGGGTTCATTCCCAACGAGGAGATCCGCCGCACCATCTATGGCGTCGCCCAGGCGATGTTCCCGGGCCGCGAAATCCAGGATCAGACCAAGCTGGCGCGTGGCGCTCCCGCCCGCGACGCCTGGCTCGGCGGCGTGACCTTTGCCCTGAAACAACTGTCGCATCTGAAGCGCGGCTCCGTCGACCTCGACCGAACCGCCCTCGTCATCGAGGGCGACGCGGCCGACGCCAAGTCCTACGCGGCTCTAAAGGCGGCGCTGTCGGGCGGACTGCCGACCGGCGTGACCGTGAAGGAGGATCGCGTCCGTCCGGCGCCGGCGTCTCCGTACACCTGGAGCCTCGCCTGGGACGGCAAGCAGCTCTCGGTGGCTGGGCACTCTCCCGGCGAAAAACTCCGGGATGAGCTGGCCGCATCCGTGCGCAAGGCGTTCCCGAAGGCGACCTTGTCCGACCGTTCCGAGATCGCCTCGGGCGAGCCGCGTGACTTCCTCAAGGTGCTGACCGGCCTGTTGCCGGCCGTCGCCGCCATGGACGAGGCGAGCGTCGAGATCCGCGACACGCAGATCACGCTGACCGGCCTGTCAGCGACCGACGTGGCCGCCGACGCCGTGCGCGAACGGCTCAAATCGGTCGTCACCGGCACCGCCTTCCGGCTCGCCGACCAGATCAAGTTCCGCGAGCAGGTGCCGAAGCCGGTCAGCCCGTTCACCACCGCGATCGCCGTCGACGGCAATCGCATCGTCGTCACCGGCTACGCACCGGGCGAGACGTACCGCACCCAGCTTCTCGACGCATTGCGCAGCCGCCTGCCCGATCTCAAGATCGAGGACAAGCTGGAGACGGCAGCGGGGGCGCCGGAAGGCTTGCTCGCCTGTCTCGACGCCGGCGTTGCCATGCTCGGCAAGGTGCGGCCGGGCAGCCTGCGGCTCACCGATCGCGCGCTGGCGCTGACCGGCGCCACCGACGACGAGGACCTGCACGCCGCTTTGCCCGCCCAGATCAAGGCCGCGGCCAACCGCTCCTGCGATACCGAAAGCCAGATCGCGCTGAACCTGCCGCCGGAGCCGAATCTGGCTTGGCGCGCGGTGCGCTCGACGAACGACCTCAGGCTGGACGGTCACGTGCCGAGCGCCGAGGCGAAGGCGGAACTGGCCAAGTCGGCGGCGGCGCTGTTCCCCGGCGTGGCGATCGTCGATGCCACGACCGTGCAGGCGAGCGACAGCCGCAAGTGGCTGAAAGTCTCCGATGCCGGCCTCAAGGCGCTGGCCCGGCTGCGGATCGGCGAGGCCAGCATCGCCGAGCAGACGCTGACGGTTTCCGGCGAAGCGGCCGACGCGTCGCGGGCCGCCGCCATCAAGGACATCCTGACCCGCACGCTGCCGCGCGGCTACGGGGGGCGCGAAACGGTGGCGCTGCGCTCCGATGCGATGATCTGGGCCGAGCAGGAGGCCAAGCGCAAGGCCGCTGACGACGCCAAGCGCGGCGCGGCCGTGACGCCCGCCAAGCAGGCGGAGGCCGACCGCTGTACCGCGCTGCTCGGCACGGCGGCACGAACAGGCCGCATCTCCTTCGAGTTCGCGAGCGCCGAGATTCAGAAGGACAGCCATCCGACGTTGAACCAGTTGGTCGAGATCGCCAAGACGTGCCCCGACGCCCGCATCGAGATCTCCGGCCATACCGACGCAACCGGAGCGGTTGATCTCAATGCGGCATTGTCTCAGCAGCGCGCCGAGGCCGTGGTCGACTATCTTGTCGCAGCCGGCGTGACGCGCGCCCGGTTGACCGCCACGGGTTACGGCGCGACACGACCGCTGGTGCCCAATACGTCCGCCGAAAATCGGGCTCAGAACCGTCGCATCGAGTTCGAGGCCAAGCCGCGGTAGAATGTGGAGAGCGTGCACGCCATGGAATACTTGTTCATCAAGCTGATGCCCTACGTGGCTGTCGCTTTCGCGATCGGGCTCGTGGTCGGTTGGCTCTCGTGTGCGCCGGCCAAGAAATAGCGCTGGCGCATCGTCGTTAGGGTTGGGGGAGTACGACCGCTCATGCAAATGCTCTTCTTGCAGACACTCGGCTTGCTGCTCGCGGCCTATTTCGTTGGCGCGTTCCTCGGCTGCCTGCTGCGGCGGGCGCTGTTCGCCGGTGCCCCGCTCGAGCAGCCCGCGCCGGAGGTGCCGGAAATGATGGCGCCCGCGCCTGTCCCGACGACGAATTTCGACGCCGCGCTGAGCGGACCCGGCACCGCCGCCGCTGCCCCGCCGGCACGCGTGCCGGCTGCCGCACCGGCACCCAAGGCCGCCGCACCGGCGCCGGCCGTTCCGGCCCCGGCCACACCGATCGCGGCCGCCCTCGGTCTGCCGGCCGCCGGCGGCTCGTCCGGCCAGGGCAGTGTCTCGGCCATGGTCGCCTTTCCCCAGCCCACGGCGAAGGCCGACCTGCGCCCAGCCGACGATCTGACCCTAATCCGCGGCATCGATGCCAAGACCCAAAGCCAACTCGGCGCAATCGGCGTGGTGAGCTTCGCAGACATTGCCGCTTGGACCGCCGCCGATGTCGCCAAGGTGTCGGCCGCGCTCGGCAGCAAGCACCGCATCGCCAGCGAGAACTGGGTCGAGCAGGCGCAGGTGCTCGCCAAGGGTGGCATCACCCGGTTCGCGCGCGAGCGGGAGGGCGCCCCGAAGCTTGCGCAACCGACCGCCGACGAAGGTGCCGCCAAGCCGGTCGTGCCGCCCATGCCGGCGGTTTCCCCCCGCGTCGAGGAGCGTGCGGCCTTCGCACCGGCCGCGAAGGAACCGGCGAGAGCCATGACCACCGGCGCCGCGGCCGCTGCCGCCGCCGCCGTGGTGGCGGAAGCCGCTGCCGCCGTCAGTCGCGCCGCCGAAGCGAGCCGGCCGGCGACCGGACTGCGCCGGGACGATCTGAAGCGCATCGCCGGGATCAGCTCGGAAGTCGAGAAGCAGCTCAATGCCCAGGGCATCGTGCAGTTCACGCAGATCGCCGTCTGGGAAGCCGCCGACGTCGCCAAGTTCGACCGGCTGCTCGGGCGCGATGGCCGCATCGCCGGCGAGAACTGGATCGAGCAGGCCCAGATCCTCGCGCGCGGCGGCGCCACCGCCTACTCCCGCGAACTGGACCGCCAGGGCGACGTCATCCGTCCGGCCCGCCTGATCGACGCCATTCGCGATCCGGCCAGCGCGGCTGCGACCCCGGCGAGCGAGACCGTGCGCGAGTCGCGCAGCGATCTGTCGTCGCTTCGCTCCGTTCGCGCCGATTTCTATCGCGGCAACGACGGCGGCCCGCGCCCGGTCGAGGACCTCAAGCGGATCCGCGGCGTCGGCGTGCGCATCGAGAAGCGGCTCGCCAGCATGGGCATCACCTCCTACGAGCAGATCGCCAATTGGTCCGAGAGTGAGATCGACCGGGTCAGCCAGGCGCTGGATTTCAAGGGCCGCATCGAACGCGAGAACTGGGTCGAGCAGGCGCGCATCCTGGCGACCGGCGGACAAACCGAGTTCTCCCGTCGCGTCGACCGCGGCGAGGTGGAGACCAGCAAGGCGTCGGCGGATTGACGCGCCGCCGGTCGCGCCGGACCCGCTTTCGGCGCGTCCGATGAGACGCTAGACCTAAGGCACCGCCTCCGCCCTCAGCGTGGGCTCACCCGCCGCCTCCGCCCCGGCGAGGAAATCAATGATCGCCGCGATGGTCGGCGCATCGCAGAGCAGTGGCGCATGGCCCTGGCCCGCCACGGTGAGCGTCCGGCACTGCGGCAGCCGCCGTTGCATCTCCGCGAGCGTGGCGTCCGACAAGATGTCCGACCGTTCGCCCCGGATCACCAGCACCGGCCGCGCCCCGAACGCCAGATACTGGGCCCACAGCGCCGGCGGCGGACCGTCCTTCACCGACATCGTCCGGGCCAGCGCCGGATCGTAGCCCTCGGTGGGTCGCCCGTCCTTGTCGTTGAACCACTGGCGCGCGACGGCGGCCCACTGCGAGTCGGGAACCGCCGGAAAGGCCTTGCGGCTGGCGGCGGCCACCACGACGGCCGCCTCCTCCCAGGTCGGCGGTGTCCCGGTCCGCCCGATGTATCCGGCGATCCGTGTCAGCCCCTTGGTCTCGATGACCGGTCCGATGTCGTTGAGCACGACCGGCCCGAACGCGCCCGGCTGCAGGGCCGCCATGACCATGGCCACCAACCCGCCCCGCGAGGTGCCGACTATCGCGGGCGCGGCGAGTGAAAGCGCCATGATGACGTCGAGCACGTCCTGCGCCTCGTAGGGAATCGTATAGTTGCGCCAGTCCTTGTCCCAATCCGAATGGCCCCGCCCCCGCGCATCGAGCGTGTGGACGGTCCGCCCGGTGGCGGCCATGGCCAGTGCGAGGTCGTGGAAATCGCGCCCGTTCCGCGTCAATCCGGGCAGGCAGAGCACGGGCCGCATCCGCGACGGCGACCGCGTGCGATAGCTGGCGACGTGCAGCGCGACGCCGTCGCGAACCCGCACCCTCAAGGTCTCGATCGAGATGTCCTGGCTCATCCTGCGTTCCGTATCACTGCGCCTTCGGAGGCTCCGAACTGGCCGACTTGACCGGCTCCATCTGGCCGCGCGCCCGCGCTAGATCCGCCATCACCTCGAGCCGCCGCGTCCCGCCACTGAGCAGCGCCCGATAGACCTGGACGTTCGACAGCACCTTGGCCACGTACTCCCGCGTCTCCTCGAACGGAATCCGCTCGATCCAGTCGATCGGATCCACCTTCGGATCGCGTGGGTCACCGAACTGGCGGATCCACTGCCGTGTCCGACCCGGACCGGCGTTGTAGCCGGAGAGCGTCAGCACGTAGCTTCCCGCGAACTCGGCCATCCGGTCACCGATATAAGCAGACGCGATTCGCGCGTTGTAGGCATTGTCCGTCAGCAGCCGGGGGATGTCGCAGCGGATCTTGTAGTCGCCGCACACGTGTTTCGCCGTCACTGGCATCACCTGCAGCAGCCCGCGCGCGCCGGCGCCCGAAACGATGGTGTTGTTGAATTCGGTCTCCTGCCGCGCGATCGCCAGCAGGAACGCACTCTCGGGCGGATCCCTCAGCGGCGCATAGGCCGGCATCGGATGAGTGGGGTAGGCATACAACACGAGATTGTGGCCGCGCCCGATCGCGGCCTTCCCGATGCGCACCGCGGCCTGCGTATCGCCGAGCGATTCGGCCAGATGGGCCAGTAGAGCCGCCTGCGGCTCCGCCGCCAGGTCGGTGCGGGCGAGGTGGAACAGGAACGTGCGGGCCGGTCCGACCAGCCCGGCCTTGTGGGCGATGATCGCCGCCCGCACCGCATCGTTGCTCTCGAAGGCCTTGATCTGTGCCGCCGATGGTGCGGCCGGCGGGGCGAAACCGAAGGGATTGCGATCGGACTTCAGCTTGGCCAGCGCCAACTGGCCGTGCAGCGTGTCCGCGAGCCGAGCCGCCGTGGTGTAGTGCTCGCGGGCGCGACTCTCCTCGCCGAGGCTTTCGAGCACGCGACCCGACCAGTACTCGGCCTTCGATCGGCTCAGCGGACCGTCGGCGGCCTTGCGCATGTCCTCGAAGTGGCGCGCGGCGGTCTTGGCATCGCCGAGGTGGCGGAACGCCAGCCAACCTGCCAGGAAGGCCTGCTCCTTGCGCGGATTGACCGACAGCGCGCCGGCGTCACGGACCAGTTCGTATGCGGTCTTGGGCTGACCCTGCTCCAGCGCCGCATAGGCATTGGCGCGCCGCTCGAGCCACCAGCCGTCGGGATTGATGCTCTGCTGCGCGGGGACCGAGCGCAACAGCGCCCACGCCTCCTGGTGCCGGTCGGCACGCCGCGCTTCCTGCACCTTCTGGAACACCAGTCCCCAGTCGGCGGCGGTCTCGCTCGGCAGGGCCGTGATGAGCGCCTTGGCGTTCTTGGCGCGCAGGAACACCGCCAGCCGCGCTTCGGCCTTTTTCTTCTCGGTCTCGGGCAACAGGGGGATCAGCCGCCTGACGACCGCGGCACGCTCGGTGCGGTCCCGCGCCCAGCGCTCGTCGTCGACCAACAGCCGGTCGAGCCGCAGCTTGTGATCCGCCGGCTCCAGCAGAGCGCCGAGGTGCTGCAGGATCAGCGCCTCCTCCGACGCCGAGATCTCCGGATCGGCCCATGCCCGCTTGGCGAGCGCCGCCGCCCGCGCCTTGTCTCCGGCCGCCAGATGCGCGCGGGCGAAGGCCGCCAGCCCCGCGCTGGTCTTCGCCTCGTCTCCGCCGACGGTCGCCCGCAGGTCCGCGAGTCCCGGTGGAGCGGCCAACAATTGCTCCTCGATGCGCCGGGTCAGGACCGCGCCGTCCGGCCAGCCTGGGTTGGCGGCGAGAAAGGCACGTGTCTCGCGGATATCGCCGAGCCCGTTGCGCAGCCGCAGCCACTGGCCGAGCTTGCGGGCGAGGGGATCGACGATCTCCGCGGCCGCAGCAGCCGCCTTCTCACCCTCCCGTCGCCCCGCCAGCGCCGCCAGCGCTTCGAGCCGCTTGCCATCCTCGGGCGTTGCCGTCAGGTCGCGGACCGCAGCGATTGCCTTGTCCATCTCGGCGAAGTAGCGGGTTTCTGCCGCCGGCCGGGCGGGCGGCGCGACAACGGCAGGCTCGGTGCGGGGTGCCGGCTGGACCGGCGCGGGGGTGGCCGCCGGCTTGGGCGCCTTGGCCTCGGGCGCCTGGGCCGCCGCCGGACCGCCGCCCAACGCGAGCGCGGCCAGCCCCAAGGCTGCGAGCCGCGAAAGCTGGTGCCCACGGCACTGGCTGGTGCGCATCGATCTGAGCTCCCGGTCGGCCTTCGCAACCCCCGGATGGAGGGTCGCCGCATCGGACACTCATATACGTGAGGCGGCGCCCGAATCCACTCCCCGAACCACGCGGGCCGACCACCGTTCGCTTGCGGGGCCGGGGCCGAATGCCTAATGTCACCGACCACACCAAACGAAAATGGTCGGCTCCACCATCGTTGCCCGCTCGCCGAGCACCGCGAGCGAGACGAACGCAACGAAGCCGCCTCGGGAGACGAGAATGTTCAGAGGGTCTTACACGGCGCTCATCACGCCGTTCCGCAACGACGCCGTCGACGAGACCGCCTACGAGCGTCTGATCGAATGGCAGATCGCCCAGGGCACCCACGGCCTGGTGCCCGTCGGCACCACCGGCGAGAGCCCGACCGTGTCGATGGACGAGCACAAGCGGCTGTTCGAGATCTGCGTCGAGGTGACCCGCAAGCGCGTGCCGGTGATCGCTGGCGCAGGCTCCAACTCGACTGCCGAGGCGATCGAGCTGTCCGAGCACGCCAAGAAGGCCGGCGCCGATGCTGTGCTGATCGTCATGCCCTACTACAACAAGCCGACCCAGGAGGGCATGTACCTCCACATCAAGGCGATCAACGACGCCGTCGATATTCCAATCATGCTCTACAACGTGCCGGTTCGCACGATCGCCGACATGAACGTGGCGACCATGGCGCGCTGCGCCAAGCTGAAGAATGTCTTTGGCGTCAAGGACGCCACCGCCAACATGGCCCGCGCCTCGCAGCAGCGGCTGGCCTGCGGCACCGACTTCGTCATGTTTTCGGGCGAGGATGCGACCGCGCTCGGCTTCAACGCCCACGGCGGCGGGGGCTGCATCTCGGTGACCTCGAACGTCGCGCCGGCGTTGTGTGCGCAGTTCCAGAACGCGAGCCTCGCCGGCGATTATCAGAAGGCGCTGGCGATCCAGGACCGGCTGATGCCGCTCCACGATGCGCTGTTCGTCGAAACGAGCCCCGGTCCGGTCAAGTATGCCGCGTCCCGGCTCGGCCTGTGTCTGCCCGACGTCCGCCTGCCGCTCGCTCCCGTCACCGAGGCGACCAAGAAGGCCGTCGACGCGGCGCTGGAGTCGGCCGGACTGCTGCAGGTTCGGGCGGCGGAATAACCGCCGTCGGGCCGCGAGAGAAACGGAAGACCAAGAAAAATGGCGGCCGAACAGGCGAAGGCCCACAAGACCGTTGCCGAGAACCGGCGGGCGCGGTTCGAGTTCGCGATCTCGGAAACGTTCGAGGCCGGCATCGCGCTGACGGGGACGGAGGTGAAGGCGCTGCGCGGCGGTCAGGCCAACATCGGCGAGAGCTATGCCTCGGTCGAGAACGGCGGCATTTTCCTCATCAACGCCTACATTCCCGAACTGCAGACGGCCGGCCAGTTCTTCCAGCACGAGCCGCGCCGGCCGCGCCAGCTGCTGCTCCACCGCAAGGAGATCCACAAGCTCGCCATCGCCATAACGCGGCAGGGCATGACCATGGTGCCGCTCGAGGTCTACTTCAACGAGCGCGGCCGGGCCAAGGTGAAGATCGCGCTCGCCCAGGGCAAGAAGCTGCACGACAAGCGCGAGGCCTCGGCGAAGCGCGACTGGAACCGCCAGAAGGCCAGGTTGCTGCGCGACAAGGGGTGAGGCGATGACCGGGCCGGCGCAGTTGCGGGAGATCGAGCGGGCCGCCGTCGCCGCCTGGCCGGCCTTGGAGACGGCCCCTCTCGGCGGCTGGCTCTGGCGTTACTCGCGCGGCGGCTCGAACCGCGCCAACGCCGTCGCCTGCCTCGCGCCGCCCGGCCGCGACGCCGACGAGGCGATCCGCGAAGCCGAGCATCGCTATCACGCACTGGGTGTCGCCGCGCGCTTCCAGGTGACCGACTGCGCCGAGCCGGCGGACCTCGGGGCGCGCCTCGCCGAGCGGGGCTACGAGGCCCACGACAACTGCACGACGCTGGTCGCCCCGATCGCGTCGCAGATCGCCATGCCTTCGGACGTGCGCATCACCGAGCGCGCAACCGACGACTGGCTCGCCGTTTACATCGGCACCATCACGCCGGATCGCGCCGCGATCGCGCCAGCGATCCTGAAGCGGGTGCCCAAGGCGTCCGGTTTCGTCAGTGTTCATCGCAGCGGCGTGACGCTGGCCACCGTCCTGGCGGTCGTCGTTCGCGACGTGGCGATCGTGGAATGCGTGGCGACCGCGGCCGCGGCCCGTCGCCAAGGTGCGGCCCGCGCCGCGGTGCTGGGTGCCATGGCATTTGCCGCCGCGCAGGGAGCCCGCGTCGCGGCCCTCGGTGCGCTCGCCACCAATGCTCCGGCCCAGGCCCTTTATCGCGGACTGGGGTTCGATCTCGCCGGCCGCTACCACATTCGCGTGAAGGACAAGCCCGCATGACCAGCAAAGTCGCCATCGTCACCGCCGCCGGTCGCGGCATCGGTGCGGCCATCGCCCGCCGCCTGGCCGCCGACGGCTACAAGCTCGGCCTGCTGTCGCCGGGCGAGAGCGTGGCAGGTCTCGCCGCCGAACTCGGCGGCATCGCCGTGCGCGGCAGCCTGCTCGAGCCGGCCGATATCGCGCGTCTGGTCGGTGAAACCACCGACAAGTTCGGCCGCCTCGACGCCGCCGTGATCAACGCCGGCCATCCGCCCAAGGGTCCGCTGCTCGCGCTCACCGACGACAACTGGCACACCGGTCTCGACATGGTGTTCCTGTCGGTCGTCCGCGTCGCCCGGCTGGTCACGCCGATCTTCCAGAAGGCCGGCGGCGGCGGCCTCGTCGCCGTGTCGTCCTACGCCGCCTACGAGCCGGAGCCGGACTTTCCGATGACCACGCTGCGCGCCGCCCTCGGCGCCTGGATCAAGCTCTACGCCGACATGCACGCCAAGGACGGCATCCGCGCCAACGCCGTGCTGCCGGGCTTCCTCGACAGCTTGCCGGAGAAGGCCGATCGGCGCGCCCGCATTCCGGCCGGCCGCTACGGCACGCCGGCCGAACTCGCCAACGTCGTGGCCTTCCTGCTTTCGGAGCAGGCGTCCTACGTCACCGGCCAGGGCATCCGCGTCGACGGCGGCATCACCCGCAGCGTTTGAGGGCAGGTCATGACCCAGAGCCTCACCACCGTCGACTGGTCGAAGATCCCGCCGCCGCGGGACGACGGCGGCGCGGCGCATCTGCCGGGCACGGCGATCTCCGACATCGCGCTGGCCTCCACCGAAGGCGGTGCGGTCGTGCTGTCCGCGTTGCCGGGCCGCACCGTGGTCTACGCCTATCCCCGCACCGGCCAGCCGGGGCGGATCGGCCTCGTCGACGGCTGGGACGAGATCCCCGGCGCGCGCGGCTGCACGCCGCAGAGCTGCGCCTTCCGCGACCACCACCGCGAACTGACCGAGGCCGGGGTCGCCCTGATCTTCGGCCTCTCGACCCAGGATACCGCCTATCAGCGCGAGGCGGTCGAGCGGCTGCACCTGCCGTTCCCGCTCTTGTCGGATGCGAGCCTCGCCCTGACGCGCGCCCTGCGCCTGCCGACGCTGACGGTCGCCGGACACGTGCTGCTGGCGCGCTTCGCCCTCGTCGTCGACGACGCGCGCATCACCAAGGTCTTCTATCCCGTGTTTCCGCCGGACCGTAACGCGGGCGACGTGCTGGCCTGGGTCCGCGCCAACCCGAGAGCGAAGTCATGAACGCGTGGCCCTGGCCTGCCCCCGTGGCCGACGATGCCGCCGCCCATCTCGTGCGAGGAACCGCAATCCCGGCCATGGCCCTGCCGACGACCAGCGGCCGGTCGATCGTGCTGTCCGAGATCGCCGAGCGCACGGCCCTGTTCGTCTATCCGTGGACCGGCCAGCCGGGCGCCGACAACCCGCCGCGCTGGGACGATATTCCAGGCGCCCACGGCTCCACGCCGGGTCTGATCGCCGTGGCCAACCTTTTCACCGGCTTCGAGGGCATCGGCGTCCGCGTGCTCGCGCTGTCGGGCCAGAGCACGTCCTGGCAACGCGCCTTCGTCGAGCGCAACAAGCTGCCGTTCGAGGTCCTGAGTGACGAATCGGGCGCCCTGCGCGACGCGCTGCGCCTGCCGACGTTCGAGACCGGTGGTGTGCGCTACCTGATGCGGCTGACTCTGGTCCTGAACAGGGGCACGATCGAGCGCGCCTTCTATCCGGTGCATCCGCCGGACGTGCACCCGCGCGAGCTGCTGGCCTGGCTGAGCGCCACCGCCCCCTATGCGACCGAGGCCCGGCTGAAGCCGGCGCGCTGACCCCAATCTCGGTCAGAAACCGGGCGCCCGGGTCTTGCCCAATCGCAGCGAAGCAGACAGGGTGCCGCGACCGCTGCAACTCTTGGGGGATTCGCCTATGCGTTTGCTCGCACGTTTGACCACGGCGCTCACGGCAGCGCTGCTGCTGGCCGCACCGGCGGCCGCCTGTCCCAAGCCGGGCACCCTCGGCACGACGCGCACCGTCGAGATCGACACGACCGGCGGCCCGGGCTTCGGTTTCGAGCAATACAAGGTCCACGATTTCCTGATGCCGAAGGAGGTCGTGCTGACCTTCGACGACGGCCCATGGCCGTCCACCCGTGCGGTACTGGAGGCCCTTGAAGCCCAGTGCGTGAAGGCGACCTTCTTCACCATCGGCAAGCACGCGCTCTATCACCCCGACATCCTCAAGGACGTCGCCACCCGCGGTCACACGATCGGCACCCATACCTGGTCGCACGCCGACCTCGCCAAGCTCCCGCCGGACAAGGCGCGCGCCGAGATCGAGAAGGGCCTGAGCGCCGTCAAACTGAGCCTCGGCGCCGCTCCGGCTCCGTTCTTCCGCTTCCCCTTCCTGAAGGATCCGCAGGAGCAGGTGAGCTATCTCGGCACCCGCAATCTGGCGATCTTCTCGCACGATCTCGACAGCTTCGACTTCAAGATCCGCAGTGCCGACGGCGTCGTGAAGTCGGTGATGCAGAAGCTCGAGAAGAAGGGCAAGGGCATCATCCTGATGCACGATTTCCAGGCCAGCACGGCCAAGGCGCTGCCGGCGCTGCTCGATGAGCTGAAGGCCGGTGGCTACAAGGTCGTCCACATGAAGGCCAAGGGCTCCGCCACCACGTTGGCCGAGTTCGACGAGGCCGCCAAGGCCGAGACCAAGGGCGTCGTGGTCGGACCGGACCGCCCGACCTCCAGCATCGTCAAGACCATCCAGAGCCAGTAAATACGGGAAGGGCGGCGCCCTGCGCCGCCCGCCTCTATTCGACCGAAGCGGTCTTGCCGGCAACCGGCTCGCAGACCCTTCCGACCGTGACCCGCCCCAGCCGTTAGGTCTCTCGGCAGGCTAAGCTCGTACGGCTCGTGAGGTCCACGCGGCCGACGGTCATCGTCATGTCGTAGGTCCGGGGTGCAGAGTTCGCACGCTCAGCCACCAGCGTCGAAGCCATCAGCCCCGCCACGCCAAACACCACGAGGGTTGAAGCAATCGCAATCTGCTTCGACATGGCGCGCCTCCGGTCCACCTAGTCCAAGCCATAGACGCGCCGGCGATTCGGCGTAATCCCGCGCGCGGGCGGCCGCAAGTTTCGCGCGAGGTTGCTGGAAGTGCGGCAAGGCCGGTGCCTCGCTCCGGCCGCAACCACGTCGGGCCCCGCGCCCGAAGCGGCGGGCGCCGGGCAACTATCTCGCCTTCAACCGCTCCAGCAGTTCCGGCGTCGGATAAGCGTCGGCCGGAAAGCCGAGCTTCAACTGCGCGGCCCGCACCGCAGCCCGCGATCCCGCACCTAGCTTGCCGTCGATCTCACCCGCGTAGAAACCACGGCTCTTCAAGATCTGCTGCAGATCGCGGATCTCCTGATGGCCGAACGGCGCGACCGCTGCGCGTCCCGCCGAAACGGGTGGCGCGCCGTCGATGCGGTTGGCGAGATAAGCGGCCGTCGTCGCGTAGGTGAGAGCCTGGTTCCATTGCAGATAGACCTGGAAGTTCTGGTAGGCGAGGAAGGCCGGCCCATTGCGCCCCATCGGCAGATGCAGCGAGGCCGGCATGGCATCGGCCGCGAGCGCCGTCCCGCCCACCTTCTTCACGCCCCACTTCGCCCACTGGCTGCGGGGATGTTGGATGGCGAGATCCGCCTGCTCCCAGCGCAACTCCGCCGGCACCGACACTTCCTCGAGCCAAGGCTCGCCGCGCCGCCACCCGAGGCTCGCCATGAACGCCGCCGTCGAGGCGATAATGTCGGCGGGACTGCGCATCAGATCGCGCTTTCCGTCCCCGTCACCGTCGACGGCATGATTCCAATAGTGCGTCGGCAGGAACTGCGTCTGGCCGAGTTCGCCGGCCCACGAGCCGATCATCTCGGCAGGCTTCAAGTCGCCGCGATCGATGATGCGCAGGGCCGCCAGCAACTCGCCCCGGAACATCTCGCCGCGGCGGCAGTCGTAGGCGAGCGTCGCCAGCGAGCGCAGCACCGGTAGATTGCCCATGCCGGACCCGAAGTCGCTTTCCAGCGCCCAGAAGGCGGCGATCGGCGCGGCGGGAACCCCGTACTTCTCGGCGGCCTTCGCGAAGTGCGTCTGATGCTTCTTGATCGCCGCAATACCGGACTGCTGGCGCCCCTTGGTGGCGAGCTTGGATGCCACCTCGGCGAAGGTCTGCGAGAAAAAGCTCTGCCGCCGGTCGCGCGAGATGATCGAGGGGTCGAGCGTCATGCCGTCGAGCGCGCTGGTCAGGGTCGGCCTGGAAATGCCAGCCTTGGCCGCCTCGGCGCGGAATTTCTCGAGCCACGCTTCGAACGTGCCACTGTTCTGGCAGTTGCGCGAGGCAGCCGGGGGAGGGGGCGTGTTGGCCGATGCCATCGTGGGCAACAGACCGAGGACGACCAGCAGACAGAGTCGCAGGCGCATGAGGAGCAGATCCATCGTTGCAAGACCGGACCGCAAGTGAAGGCCGCTGCGGTACAAAATCAAGGCGATCGGCGTTCATTGAGAAAGGCGCCGAGAAAAGCCGGCACGATCTCGTCGATGGCGGCCAGAGAATAGCCCCCCTCCTGCACCAGCACGGTGGGGAGCGGCAACTCGCCGTACAGATCGCCGAGCGTACGGTAGGCGCCGGTCGTCACGGCGAGCCGCGACAACGGGTCCGACTGGTGGGCGTCCCAGCCGGCCGAGACGACCAGCGCCTCCGCTCCGGCCGCGAGTGCCGCGACGATCAGGCGCTGGTTGGCGTCCAGAAACGCCTCATCGCCGCTGCCCGGGGCCAGCGGCACGTTCAGGTTGGCGCCGTTGCCCTCGCCATAGCCCACCTCGTCCGCATAGCCGCTGAAATAGGGGTAGTAGGCATCCGGATCGGTGTGGGTCGACCCATAGAACACATCGCCGCGCCGGTAGAAAATGGCCTGTGTGCCGTCCCCGTGGTGGGTATCGAAATCGAGAACGGCGACGCGGCCGAACCGCGTGCGCAGCACCTCGGCGGCGATGGCGGCGCTGTTCAGAAAGCAGAACCCCGACGCCCGGTCGCTGTAGGCGTGATGGCCGGGCGGCCGGCACAGCGCGAAGGCCTCCCGGGCGCCGCCCACGACCGCTTCCGCCGCCGCGATAGCCGATTGCGCCGATGCATAGGCGGCCGGCCACGTGCTCGGGCCGATCCCCACCGCCATGTCGCCCAGATACCACCCGGCTCGGGCAACGATGCCGGCCGGCCGCGGCCGCTCGCGCGGGGCCAGATCGGCGCCCGCGCCGGCATAGGGATGGACGTTCGCCAGCACCTCGACGCCGGCACCCGGCAGAAGCCGGAACTCGGCATGCGCCACCGACAGGAAATCGAGATAGTCGCTGGCGTGGACCGCAGCGATCGGCCCGCGGCCACGGTCCACCGGTGTCACGATCGCAAGACCGGCGGATTTCAGCCGGCTGCGCAGACGATCGGCCCGGTCCGGCGTCTCGACCGGGGCGACGATCCGGCCCGCCACCATGAACTGCTGCGGGGCATGGTCGAGCTGCGTCTCGGAGAAGAAGACATCCATCATCGCCTCGTGCGGTCGATCGCTCGCGGACTCACTGTGAAGGGCTCGCCGACGATACCGTCGCGCCGCCGGTCGAGATAGCGCCTTCACGGGGCACGATGGCCGCCGCAGCCAGCAGTGCGACGGCGGCGCCGAGTGTCGGCATCGCGAAGCTGTCCGTGAGGTCGAAGACGAACCCGGCGGCGATCGGTCCGACGATCTGACCCGATCCGAATGCCGCCGTCATCAGCGCGAGGATCCGCCGCGGATTGGCCGGCGCCAGTGCGCGCGCGCCCATCAGTCCGAGAGCCGTGATGCCCATCAAGGTGGCGCCGAGCACCAGGGCGGCGACGCTGGCGCCGAACGGACCGCCCGGCCAGATGCACGCCAGAATGCCGACGGCCTCGATCACGCAGGCGATGGCGAAGGCGAGGCCGATCCCGATCCGCCGCCCGATCCGCCCCCAGATCGCCACCGAAGGCGCTGCCGTCACGCCGACCAGAATCCACACCACCGGTTCCAGCGGCCGCATGGTGGGATCGCCCCGCACGATCGCGACCAGGAAGGTCGCGGTGATCACGTAGCCGAAGCCGAACAGTCCGTAGGCGAGGGCATAGCGCGCGAGCGTCGCACGCTGGGCGCCAGACAAGCGCGATCCCGCGGCGGCGGTTGCCGGGCGCGCCCCGGCGGCCGGCACGAGCGCGGCGACGGCGGCGAGACCGCCTGCCGCCAGCAGTCCGGAGCCCCACCACAGCTGCCGCCAGTCGGCCCCGGCGGCGCCCAGAGCCGCGACCAGTACCGCCGAGGCGGCAATGCCGGCCCCGACCCCGGCGAAGTGGACGTCGGCGAGATTGGCCCGGCCCTGGGCGGCGAGGCGCTCCAGTACCAGCGTCGACGCGAACACCATGACGAACGCGCTGGCGAGGCCACCAGCGAAGCGCAGCGCCGCCATCGCCATGACCGACGATACGGCCGCCATGGCTGCGGTCGTCAGCGCGCTGATCGCCAGAGCGGCCAGCAGAAACCGCCGCTCCGAGCCCTGCGGCACGGCAGCACTTCCCGCGATAGCTCCGAGCAGGTAGCCGACGAAGTTGGCCGAGGCGATCAACCCGGCCTCGCTCTTCGTGAGACCGAGGTCGGCCATCATCGGCGGCAGGATCGGCGTGTAGACGAAGCGGCCGATGCCGATCGCCGCCGCCAGCGCCAGCAGCCCGCCGACCGCCAGCCAGACGGGACCGGCGCGGCGCCCCTCGATTGTCACCGTCCGCCGCCGATGTCGACGAACGTGTTGGTCACATAGGACGCCGCGTCCGACAGCAGCCAGAGCACCGCCTCGCCGACTTCCTCGGGCTGACCGCTGCGACCCATCGGGACGGACGGCAGCAGCTTCTGAATGCGGTTCTCGACGCCGGTCGCATCGTGGATGGTGGTCTCGATCAGCCCCGGCCGCACGCCATTGACGCGGATGCCCTGGGGGCTGAGCTCGGAGGACATGCCGCGCGTCAGCGTGTCGATCGCCCCCTTCGACGCCGCGTACATCAACAGGCCGCCGCCGCCGCCGATGTAGGCCGCCGCCGACGACATGTTGACGATGGCCCCGCCGGGGCCTCCGCTGCGCGTCGACATGCGCTTGGCGGCCTCGCGGGCACACAGGATCTGGCTTGTGATGTTGGTGCGCCACAATGCATCGGCTTCGTCCGCGGTCATCTCCTGCAGCGGCTTGGCAACGTGAACCGTGCCGGCGTTGTTGAACAGGCCCTTGACCCGGCCGAGACGCCGGTCGACTTCGGCGAACAAGTGAACCGCCCCGGCCTCGGTGGAGACGTCGGCCTTGACGGCGATCGCCCGCCCGCCGGTTGCCTCGATGTCCCGGACGACCTGCTCGGCCGCGGCGGCGCTGGCATTGTAGTTGACCGCGACCGCCCAGCCGCGCGCGCCTGCGAGCCGCGCCGTCGCCGCGCCGATGCCCCGGCTCGCACCGGTGATGATCAATACGTCCGCCATGTCGGTCCTCCCGTTTTGCGCCACTCTACCGATGCCGGCCGGTCGCGGCGAGCCCCGCTTCGAAAGGTCCCCGTTGCGAGCTTTACGGTGTTCCCTGGGAGACTTGGCACAGCCATGGATTGTCGCGTAATTGAATTGGAAGAGGCAAACGGGTCATCGCGCCATGTGGAAGCTGGTCGGAGCCCTGATCGTCCTGCTCGCCGGCCTTGCGGAACCGGCGTGGGCGGCCCCGAAGCGCGTCGCCCTGGTCGTCGGCGTCGGGGGGTATCGGCATGTCGCGCCACTGCCCAACGCCGTCAACGACGCGCGCGGGATCGGACAGGCGCTGCAGAACGTCGGATTCGCGGTCGATGTCGTGACCGACGGCGGCCGCACGGAGATCGAACGCGCCATCCGCAAGTTCGGGTCGGAGGCGGCCGGAGCGGAGGCCGCGCTGTTCTATTATGCCGGCCATGCCGTCGAGGTTGACGGCCGCAACTGGCTGTTGCCGGCCGATACGCAAGTGGTCGCCCCGCGCGACCTGCGCTTCGAGGCGATCGACCTGGAGGCCGTGCTGGAACAGACCGCGGGCCGCGCCCTGGTCAATCTGGTGTTCCTCGATGCCTGCCGCGACAATCCCTTCCGCGCCCGGCTGGCCACGGGCGGTCGGGGCATGTCGGTCCGCGCGGGCCTCGGCCAGGTGCAGGCGGCCGTCGGCACACTGATCGCATTCGCGGCCGCCCCCGGCGCCGTTGCCGCCGACGCCGACGGCGACAGCGTCAACAGCCCCTTCACATCGGCGCTGCTGCGCCATATCGCAACCCCGGGCCTCGAAGTGCGCCGCTTGCTCACGCTGGTTCGCTCGGAGGTCCGCCGCGCCACGGCCAACGCGCAGACGCCTTGGGACAACTCGTCCCTGGAAGGTGATTTCTACTTCGTCGCGCCGGACGGGGCCGAGACGGCGCCGAGGCCCGCTCCCCAGATCGCTCTCGCCGCTCCCCCGGCCGTGCGCCACATGGCGCCGCTCGACGGGAAGGCGCCCCCGCCAACCCCGTTCGACGGGCTCTGGGAGGTCACCCAGACCTGTGCGCCGAGTCGCGATGCCAAAGGCTACCGGACGACGTTCTCAGGCCGGGTCCAGGACGGCCGGTTCCTCGCCGCGCGCGGAGAAGCCGGCAAGCCCGGCTACCTCAAGCTCGAAGGCAACGTCGGCCCCGATGGCACCAGCACCATCGCAGCCGACGGGATCTCCGGCCATTCGAGCCTGACCGTCGGCCGCGCGCCCCCGGGCCTCGCCTACACGTTCACGATCGCGGCCAAATTCGCGGCGACCAGCGGCACCGGCTCCCGCATCGAACTGCGCCCCTGCGATTTCACATTCCGGAAGATCAAGTGACCGCCGCCCCCGGCGGCCCGATGCGGCCGCGGATGTGATGGCGTCCTGTGCCCACTTACCAGCCGCCACGGCACCGATCCGGGCCAGCGCCCTCGGCGCGGTGGTCGAGCCCGGCGCGGCCGAGCGCTGGGCCGTCGAGGAAACCCGGCCCATGCGCCGCAAGCACGTCTGCTATATCCGCTCCCTCCACTTCTCAGTCCGCCAATGGGAGGACAACATCACCGTCTTCCCTGCGGCGCACGAACGAAGCCGGCCCTCACGGTGCCTCTTTGAGCAGAGCAGCAAGACAGCCATGGCCATCGAATACCTGCCGACGGCGACCTACGGCGACCGGCGCCACCTTCGACACGGTCGATCCGGTGCGGAGTTGATGCCATGACACAGTTCGTCGCCGAACTCTTCTCCCTCGCCGGCCGTGTCGCCCTGGTGACCGGCGCATCGAGCGGCATCGGCCGGCACATGGCCACGACGCTGGCACGGGCCGGCGCCGCCGTCGTGCTGCTCGCCCGCCGCCGCGCGCAGCTCGACGCCGCGGTGGCGGACATCGCGGAGACGGGCGGGCGGGCGTGTGCGCTCGACGCCGATCTGCTCGATCTCGATCGTCTGGACGGCGTCGCCGCAGCCGCGAGCACGCCGTTCGGCGCGCCGGACATCCTCGTCAACGCCGCGGGCATCAATCCGCGCCTGCCGCCGGACGCCCTCACGGCCGAGGTCTGGAACACCACGCTCACGCTCAATCTCTCGGTGCCGTTCTTCCTGGCCCGCGCGCTCGTCCCCGCCATGATCGCCAAGGGGCAGGGCAACATCATCAACATCGCCTCGCTGCAGACGTTCCGGGCCTTCCCGAACGGCATGCCCTATGGCGCCTCCAAGGCCGGCATCGGCCAGTTGACCCGCGCCATGACCGAGGCGTGGTCGCGCCACGGCATCGTCGCCAACGCGATCGCACCAGGGTTCTTCCCCACCGAGTTGACCGCGGCGGTGTTCGCCGATGCCAAGGTCGCCGACCACCACGCCCGCATGACCGCCATCGGCCGCAACGGCCAACTGGCCGACCTCGACGGCGCCACCATCTTCCTCGCCGCGCGGGCGAGCCATTACGTCACCGGCCAGATAATCGCCGTCGACGGCGGGTACACGGCCAAATAATCAGGGAGCTGAAATGAAATCGCTGGTTTATGTGGGTCCCAACACCCTCGAATTGCGCCACGAGCCCGATCCGGTGCCCGGCAACGACGAGGTGGTCGTGCGCGTCGAGGCCGTCGGCATCTGCGGCTCCGACATGCACGCCTACCACGGCTACGACGAGCGCCGGCCGCCGCCGACCGTGCTCGGACACGAGGCCGCGGGCGTGATCGTCGCTGGCCCCGGCAAGGGCCGGCGCGTCACCGTCAATCCGCTGGTCACCTGTGGCACCTGCGATCATTGTCTCGGCGGCCGGGCCAATCTGTGCCGCCAACGCCAGATCATCTCCATGCCGCCGCGGCCGGGCGCCTTCGCCGAAATGCTCCGCGTGCCCGAGAGCAATGTCGTCGACGTGCCGGATTCCCTCCCCATCACCAAGGCCGCGCTCGCCGAGCCGATCGCGGTCGCCTATCACGCCGCCGCACTCGGCATCGCCCGGCTCGCCCGTCCGGTGGCCGCGGCGCGCTGCGTCGTCCTCGGCGGCGGTGCGATCGGCCTGGCGACCGCCCTTTGTCTCCGCTTGCAGGGGGCCCATGTCATCCACATCGCGGAGACCAATGCCGGGCGCCGCCAGACCATCCTGCGATCCGGTCCGTTCCTCGCCTATGAGCCGGGCGGCACCGACGAGCCTGCCGAGTCGACGGTCGATCTGGTTCTCGATGCCGTCGGCGCTGACGCAACCCGGAAAGCCGCCTGCCGTCTCGCCCGCCCCGGCGGGGTGATCGTGCACATCGGCCTGCTGCCCGGCGCTGGCGGCATCGACATCCGCAAGCTCACCCTGCAGGAGATCACGCTGATCGGCAGCTATTGTTACACGATGGTCGATTTCCGCGAGACCGTCGCCGCCATGGTGGCGGGTCGGCTGGGGGCGCTCGACTGGTTCGACGAGCGGCCTCTGGCGGAGGGGCCGGCGGCTTTCCGCGAGATCGACGAGGGCCGCGCCGCAGCGGCCAAGCTCATGCTGCGTCCCTGAGCGCGCCGCGCGCCGCGGAGCGATAAACCGAATTGCTCCGCGGTTTCACGTTCTTTTTACCACGTCCGGCCAATTGTCCTCCCCGTGCCACGACACGTCGTGCCGGGCACGCTTCCGCCCGCGGCTAAGCCGGGCCGTGTCGAGGTCGAGCGCATGTCGCGCTCTCCCTCCCGTTGCGAGTGTGTGCGTCGAGTGCCCCAGATTTCCGTCCCGCAAGCCACCGTCGAACAGAATCGGGTACACACCGATTCTATGAGCATCAGCCGTGTCGAGGCCGGCGCCGGCACCACGCACGAGGCCCTCGGCGTCTTGAGGGGGTCCGCGGGTTTCATCGCGATCGCAATCGCGGTGGCCGGTTTGGGATTCGTCTCCCTCGGTCTGATCGCATCGCGGGGTTCCGAGCCTCTGCTGCTGACGCTGCTGGCTTCGTTTGCCGCGCTCGGCGTGTTTTTCGTGTTCGGCGTCCTGGCCGGCCACATCCGCCTGACGGCACGCACCACCCTCGACGATGCCGCGCGCGCCATTGCCGAGAACCTCCGGGAAGGCGTGCAGATCACCGGCCGCGACGGCCGGGTCACCTACGCCAACTCGACCATGCTCGGCATGTATCCCGAAGGCGCGACGCACCGCATGATCGAGCAGGTGTTCGCGGGCGAGCCCCAGGGCGAAGAGGCCGTTTTCCGTCTGATGCGGGCTGCCGAGCGCGGCGAAGGCCACAGCGAGGAGTTCGAGGTCCACCGCGTGCCGGGCACCACCGGTCCGGGCTGGGTGAGCGTCTCCGTGGCGCCGATCGGCGGCGCCGTCGGCGGCGAACCGCATCGCCATGTGCTGCTCTGGCGCGTCGCCGACATTTCCGCCACGCGCCGCCGCGAGGCCGACGCGCGCCGCATCGGCGACCGGGTTCTCGCCAGTTACGACGACCTGCCGGCCGGCCTGCTCTACGTCGGCGCCGACGGTCGCGTGGCGCATGCCAACCGCACCCTGCAGAGCTGGCTCGGCCTCGAGAACACGCGCGCTCCCATGACCGACGTGCGGGTGGCCGACATCCTCACGCCGGACTCGCTGGCGCTCGTCACCAGCCACGCCGCCCCCGGCCGCGGGCCCGAGCGCTTCGATCTCGACTTCATCGGTGTCGGCGGCCGCCGGTTCCCGGCCGGTGTCGTCGCCATTTCCGATCCGCACGGCGGCTGGTCGGCCGTCGTCCTGCACCGTTCGCTGGCTCCCTCGCGCGACGGCGCATTGAGCGAGGCCGCCGGCAAGCGCCTGTTCCATGCCGCCCCGATCGGCATCGCCACGGCAGACCGCGACGGCAACATCGTCTCGGCGAACGGCGCCCTGGCCCGGCTGCTGCTGCTCGCCTCGGTCCGCGAGAGCACGCCGGTCATCGATCTGCTCGCCCGCACGTCCGATGCCGATGCCCGCCGCAGCGTCGAGACGACACTCAAGGCCGCCCTCGATGGCAAGGCCCAGGTACCGCTGGCCGAGATCTCCGTCGGCGCCAAGGGCGAATTCACCCGCCGCGTGTTCATGAGCCCGTTGCCCGAGGGCAGCGGCCCCGAGGCGCTCATCCTCTATGTCGTCGATGCCACCGAGCAGAAGGCGCTGGAGGAGAAGTATGCCCAGAGCCAGAAGATGGAGGCCGTGGGCAAGCTCGCCGGCGGCATCGCCCACGACTTCAACAACGTGCTGACCGCCATCATCGGCTGGTCGGATCTGCTGCTCGGCACCCAACGGCCCGGCGATCCGGCGTTCCAGAACGTCATGAACATCAAGTCGAGCGCCAACCGTGCCGCCGGCCTCGTCAATCAGCTGCTCGCCTTTTCGCGCCGCCAGACCCTCCAGCCGGAGGTGCTGCAACTCGGCGAGGTGCTCACCGACCTCTCAGTGCTGCTCAACCGCCTGCTCGGCGAGAAGGTCGACCTCAAGATCCACCAGGGACGCGACCTGTGGACCGTCAAGGCCGACCGCACTCAGTTCTGCCAGGTGGTCATCAATCTGGCGGTCAACGCCCGCGACGCCATGCCCGACGGCGGCAAGCTCGCCATCCGCACCCGTAACGTCACCGAGCGCGAGGCCCGCAAGCTCGAAAGCGCCGGGGTCGGCATCATCGGTGCCGAGTACGTATTGGTCGAGGTCGAGGATACCGGCAGCGGCATGCCGCCCCACGTCCTGTCCAAGATCTTCGAGCCGTTCTTCACCACCAAGGGCGTCGGCAAGGGCACCGGCCTCGGCCTGTCGACCGTCTACGGTATCGTCCGCCAGACCGGTGGCTACGTCCTCGCCGACAGCACGCCGGGCCACGGCACCACGTTCCGGGTCTACCTGCCGCGCCACGTCGTCGAGCAGGAGGAGGAGACCGCCGTTGCCAAGCCCGGACGCAAGGCGGCGCCCAAGGATCTCACCGGCCGCGGCCGCGTTCTGCTGGTCGAGGACGAGGACGCCGTGCGCAGCTTCGCCGTCGAGGCGCTGCGTCGCCAGGGCTACGAGGTGGTCGAGGCCTCGAGCGGCGTCGAGGCGCTGGAAGTGATGGCGCAGATCGGCGGCAAGGTCGACATCGTCGTCAGCGACGTCATCATGCCGGAAATGGACGGCCCCACCATGTTGCGCGAGCTGCGCAAGACCGACCCCGACATCAAGATCATCTTCGTGTCCGGCTATCCCGACGATGCCTTCAAGAACAACCTCGAACCGGACGCCAAGTTCGCGTTCCTGCCGAAGCCCTTCTCGTTGGCCCAGCTGGCCTCGAAGGTGAAGGACGAGCTGGCGCGATAATCCGCCGTTCTCCCGGCGAAACGGTGTGGCCGGCCGATGCCGGACCGATTCGCGGCGCTGGCCGAAGTTGTTCCGCGCCGCACGCGGAACATACACCGGACGAACCGGCTATCTTGGGTGGACAGACGAGAACAAATCAGATACAAATGGCCTGAATTGCCGATCTGCAACTCATGCCATAGGGTGACTGCGATGCAAGCGCCAAATCTGCGTGTCGTCGAAGGGGAGCACATGGACAAGCACAAGGCCCTGGACGCGGCCCTCGCCCATATCGAGAAGCACTTCGGCAAGGGCTCGATCATGCGGCTGGGGGCGAACGATCATTCGATCGACGTCGAGTCGATCCCGACCGGGTCGATTTCCCTCGACATCGCGCTCGGGATCGGTGGCCTGCCGCGCGGGCGGATCGTCGAGATCTACGGGCCGGAATCGTCGGGCAAGACGACGCTCGCGCTTCATGTCATCGCCGAGGCTCAGAAGAGGGGGGGCATCTGCGGCTTCATCGACGCCGAGCATGCCCTCGACCCGGTTTATGCCCGCAAGCTCGGCGTCAAGGTCGACGACCTCCTGATTTCCCAGCCCGACACCGGTGAGCAGGCACTCGAGATCGCCGATACGCTGGTGCGGTCGGGCGCCATCGACGTGCTGGTCGTGGACTCGGTCGCGGCGCTGACGCCCAAAGCCGAACTCGAAGGCGAGATGGGCGACAGCCTGCCGGGCCTGCAGGCCCGCCTCATGAGCCAGGCGCTCAGGAAGCTCACTGCGTCGATCTCCAAGTCCGGGTGCATGGTCATCTTCATCAACCAGATCCGCATGAAGATCGGCGTCATGTTCGGCAACCCGGAGACGACCACAGGCGGTAACGCGCTCAAGTTCTACGCCTCCGTCCGCCTCGATATCCGTCGTATCGGCCAGATCAAGGACCGCGAGGAGGCCGTCGGCAATCAGACCCGGGTGAAGGTCGTCAAGAACAAGGTGGCGCCGCCGTTCAAGCAGGTCGAGTTCGACATCATGTACGGCGAAGGCATTTCACGCACCGGCGAGCTCGTCGATCTCGGGTCCAAGACCGGCATCATCGAGAAGTCCGGCGCCTGGTACTCCTTCGACGGCCAGCGCATCGGACAGGGCCGAGAGAACACCAAGGCGTTCCTCAAGGAGCATCCGGAGCTGGCGGCCACCATCGAGAAGGCCATTCGGGCCAACGCCGGTCTGATCGTCGACCGCATGCTGGTCGCGCCGGAGGCGGATGCCGACGGCGAGGACGAGGGGGGCGAGGCGGCCGAGCCGGTTGCCGCGGGCCCGGCGCGCGCCGGACGCGGCCGCCGCTGAGCGTTTCGGCACGCAGAACGGATTGCAGGGGCTCGGCATCGGCCGGGCCCCTTTGCGTTCGCCGGCGCACAGCGCGGCTGGTGATCGCCGTGGCGGCTTTGTAGACACCTCCCTGGACGGGCGATAGAAGAGCCGTGGACCTGGGTTTGTGACACGGCGGCGGGACAAGGCCGTCGGCGCGCCCACGGTCCAAGCCGAGGTTTTTCCTTCCGACAACGGCCTCGTCGGGTCGGCGCGGCGCTCGTCCGCCCGGCAGGGCCCAACTTGTGAGACACCGTCCGATGACCGGCGTGAACGAGATCCGCACCGCGTTCCTCGAGTATTTCCGCAAGAACGGTCACGAGCCCGTCGCTTCCTCGCCGCTCGTGCCGCGGAACGACCCGACGCTCATGTTCACCAACGCCGGCATGGTGCAGTTCAAGAACGTCTTCACCGGCCAGGAGGTGCGCCCCTACAAGCGCGCCGTCACCTCGCAGAAATGCGTCCGCGCCGGCGGCAAGCACAACGACCTCGACAACGTCGGCTATACCGCGCGCCACCACACGTTCTTCGAGATGCTCGGCAACTTCTCGTTTGGTGACTATTTCAAGGAACTCGCCATCGAGCTCGCCTGGACGCTGATCACCAAGGAGTACGGCCTCGACAAGAAGCGCCTGCTGGTGACCGTCTACCACGAGGACGACGAGGCGTTCGCGATCTGGAAGAAGCTGACCGGCTTCTCCGACGACCGCATCATCCGCATCCCGACCTCCGACAACTTCTGGGCCATGGGCGACACCGGCCCCTGCGGCCCCTGCTCGGAAATCTTCTTCGACCACGGCCCCAAGATCCCCGGCGGCCCCCCGGGCTCGGCCGACGCCGACGGCGACCGCTTCATCGAGATCTGGAACCTCGTGTTCATGCAGTTCGAGCAGCGCGGCCCCGGCGACCGGGTCGGCCTGCCCAAGCCCTCGATCGACACCGGCATGGGCCTCGAGCGCATCTCGGCGGTGCTCCAGGGCACCCACGACAACTACGAGACCGACCTGTTCAAGGCGCTGATCCAGGCCTCCGTCGACCACACGGGCGTCGAAGCCGCCGGTGCCCAGAAGGCCAGCCACCGCGTGATCGCCGACCACCTGCGCGCGTCGAGCTTCCTGATCGCCGACGGCGTTCTCCCCTCCAACGAGGGGCGCGGCTACGTGCTCCGCCGCATCATGCGCCGCGCCATGCGCCACGCCCACCTGCTCGGCGCCCGCGACCCGCTGATGCACCGCCTCGTCCCGGCGCTGATCCGTCAGATGGGCGACACCTATCAGGAGCTGGTGCGCGCCCAGCCGCTGATCACCGAGACGCTGAAGCTCGAGGAGACGCGCTTCCGCAAGACTCTGGAGCGCGGCCTGTCGCTGCTCTCCGAGGAGAGCGCTGGCCTGACCACCGGCGCCACCTTCCCGGGCGACGTCGCCTTCCGCCTCTACGATACCTACGGCTTCCCTCTCGACCTCACGCAGGATGCGCTGCGCTCGCGCGGCATCGGCGTCGATACCAATGCCTTCGGCGTCGCCATGGAGAAGCAGAAGGAAGAGGCCCGCCGCGCCTGGAAGGGCTCCGGCGAGGCCGCCACCGAGCAGGTCTGGTTCGAGGTCCGTGAAAAGGTCGGCGCCACCGAATTCCTCGGCTACGACACCGAGAAGGCCGAAGGCGTCGTCCGCGCGCTGATCGCCGGTGGCAAGGAGACGGCCAAGCTGTCGACCGGCGACGAAGGGGCGATCGTAGTCAACCAGACGCCGTTCTACGGGGAATCGGGTGGTCAGGTGGGTGACGAGGGCGTCATCCGCAGCGCCAACGGCGCCATCTTCCGCGTGACCGACACGGCCAAGAAACTCGGTGATCTGTTCGTGCATCTGGGTCGTGTCGAGTCCGGCGCGTTCGCCAGCGGCGACGCGGTCGAACTCGCGGTCGATCATGCCCGCCGCACGGCGACCCGGTCCAACCACTCGGCCACACACCTTCTGCACGAGGCGCTGCGCCAGGTGCTCGGCACCCACGTCGCCCAGAAGGGCTCGATGGTGTCGCCGGAGCGCCTGCGCTTCGACTTCTCCCACCCCAAGCCCGTCACCGCCGACGAACTGGCCGCGGTCGAGGCTCTGGCCAACCACATCGTCCTGCAGAACGCCCCCGTCGAGACGCGCCTGATGGCGATCGACGACGCCATGCAGACCGGCGCCATGGCGTTGTTCGGCGAGAAGTACGGCGACGAGGTCCGCGTCGTCTCGATGGGCCTCGGCGAGACCGGAACCAAGGCCAACAAGTCGTGGTCGGTCGAGCTGTGCGGCGGCACCCATGTCGGGCGCACCGGCGACATCGGCCTGGTGCGTGTGGTGGCCGAGACCGCGTCGGCGGCCGGCGTGCGCCGCCTGGAGGCACTGACCGGAGACGGCGCGCGCGCCTACCTCGTCGAGCAGGACAACCGCGTGCGCGAGGCGGCGGCCACGCTGCGCGTGAAGCCGGACGAGGTGGTCGAGCGCCTCAAGGCCCTGCTCGACGAGCGCAAGGCCCTGGAGCGCCAGCTCGCCGATGCCAAGCGCCAGATCGCGCTCGGCGGCGGCAGTATGGCCGAGGGCGCGAGCCCGGCCAACGCCGTCAAGACCATCGGCAAGGTGTCGGTCCTCGCCCGCGTCGTCCAGGGGCTCGATCCGAAGGATCTGCGCGGTCTCGTCGACGACGGCAAGAAGCAGATCGGCTCCGGCGTGGTGATCGTCGCGGGCGTCACGGAGGAAGGCAAGGCCGGCCTCGCCGTCGGCGTCACGGCCGATCTCACGGCCAAGATCAGCGCCGTCGACCTGGTGCGTGCCGGCGTCGAGGTGGTCGGCGGCAAGGGCGGCGGCGGCCGCCCGGACATGGCCCAGGCGGGTGGTCCCGAAGGCGCCAAGGCCGCCGATGCGGTTGCTGCCATCGAGGCCAAGCTCGCCACTCTCGGCTGAACGGTCGCGGCCTGAGGCGCCGGCTCCACGGTCCGCGACGAAACGGCAGGGCGACGGCACTTGGCCGTTGTCTCGCCGCGATTCGCCGTCTCATTCTCTCCCACGCGGACGAGAGGACATGCCGAGATGTGTCGCTGGGTCGCCTATCACGGGAAACCCGTGTTTCTCGAGGATTTCGTGACGACACCGCGGTTGTCGCTGGTGGCCCAGTCACGTCAGTGCCGGGAGGCGCGCAGCGAGATCAACGCTGACGGCTTCGGCGTCGGCTGGTTCGGCGAGCGCAACCGTCCGGGCGTGTTCCGCGACATCCGCCCGGCCTGGAGCGACGAGAACCTGGCGAGCCTCGCCCATCAGATCCGCTCCGGCCTGTTTCTCGCCCACGTGCGCGCCTCGACCGGGACGGCGACCACCCGCGCCAACTGCCATCCCTTCTCGGTCGGCCAGTGGATCTTCATGCACAATGGCCAGATCGGCGGCTGGGAGCGGCTGCGCCGCCGCATCGAGTTGCGGATCCCGGACGACCTGTTCCTGCACCGCGGCGGCACCACCGACAGCGAGGCGATCTTTCTGCTGCTGATGGCGCACGGACTGGACGAGGACCCCGAGGGGGCCTGCCGTGCAGTCCTCGCGTTCGTCGGCGAAGAGATGGTGCGCGCCAATGTCACCGAGCCGATGAAATTCACCGCCGCCTTCGCCAACGGCCGCACGCTCTACGCGATCCGCTTTGCGACCGATGGTGTGCCGCCGACGCTCTACACCCGCCACTGCCCGGACAGCGACGGCATCGTCGTCGTCTCCGAGCCGCTCGACGAAATGCGGGACGGCTGGCAGGCGGTCCCGCCGCAGACCCTCCTGAAGGTCGAGGCGGGCGGCATTACCAGCATGCCGTTCGCGATCCCTGCGCTCCAGCCGTCGACGTCCGCGGCCGCCTGATCGCGGCGCCCCGGGCAGGCTCTCAGGCCGGACGGACCCGCGCGGCGAGCCACAGCAGGCCGTCGGCGGCCAGCATCCGCAGCCGGGCGCTGCACAGCCGGTCGAGACCGTCGCACAGCAGCTTCCAGGCACTGACGACGGCGGCCGTAGCGGCGAACTCGCCGAGCGTCAGCTTGGGCCACCACAGGACGAGATCCAGAAAATCGAAATTGAAAACGAGCTGCTGCAGCAGGCTGCCGATCATGGCGTCGGGAATGAGCATGTCAGTGTTCCGCATCTGGGCCGGACGCTCGCCGCGTCGGCGTTGAGGACACACCGAACTTGGCCGCCTGCGTCCCATGCGCACGGTCGTAGGGGAAGGGATTGGAAGGCCACGCATGCGGGCGCCGCAATGGCACCGCAGGCAGCGAAGGCTCACCCCCGGCAATGGATCGCACCGCGGCCGGTCACCATCCGATGAAATCATCCCCGCAAAAAGTATCGCCAAAACAACGGGTCATATTCATCCATTCGCATCGCATCGCATGCACTGTTAACGATCGAAGCAAATGCAATCGAACGAAACGTATTGTAATGTGTACTATGGCATCGGATCGTAGGGATCGGATCGCAGGATGCGGCAGTTGGATTGCGTTGGGTTCGGAACGGGATCGGGGATGGCGAACGACCGGGAGGCTCAGGCGGGATTGGGGCAGGCCGCTCAGGCGTTCAATGCCGAGGTCCTGCGCCCCATGCTCGCCGCGTCCGTCGACGACCCCGACGCCGTGCGCACGCTGGCCGCTGCACTCCGCGAGAAGCTCGATGCGCTGGAACTGTTGCTCGCCGACAGTGAGACGCCGGGGCGCCGTCTGCCCCAGCGCGCCAACGGTCAGGCCGCACCGGACCCGCGGTCTCCCGCCGCCTCGCGCGACGAGGATATCGGCCGCAATCAGCGCAGCCGCGTCCGCGAGATGACGCTGCTCGACATCCTGGCCGCCGAGGCCCGTCCGTTCTCGCTGCAGCAACTCATGCGCGCCCTCGACGATCGCGGCTTCGCGGAGGGCCAGCCGGCCGTCGTCTCGCAGCTGCATCGCATGAAGAAGGTCGGGGTGATCGAGCAGCCGGCCAACGGCATGTACGAAGTCACCGAGGAAGGGCTCGCGCACCTGCGCAAACTCAAGTCCAGCGTCGGCGCGCTGGTCAGGGCCTGATCCTCCGGCCCCTCAGCCGGCCGCCTTGAGGCCGTCGGGGGCGCCGACCACACCCGGCAGCAGCCGGTCGAGGAAGCGCAGGAACTCGGGGTAGCACTTCGTCTGGAAATCGAACCGCGCGATCATGTCCCGGCGGGCGGCACGTCCGATCTCCCGGAAATGGTCGGGATGGCGCAGCACGTCGGCGATCCTCAGGGCCAGCGCATTGGTGTCGAAGAAGTCCACCAGCAGCGCCGTCTTGCCGTCCTCGGCGAACTGGCGCACCGGTGCCACGTCGGAGGCGACCACCGTCTTCTCCAGCGCCATGGCTTCCAGGAACGACCAGGACACCACGAACGGCACCGTCAGGTAGACGTGGCAGCGCGAGATCTTCAGCAACGTCATCAGGCCCTCGTAGGGCAGGCTACCGACGAAATGAACGCGGGACCAGTCGACACGGTCGCCGAGTTCCTCGGTGAACAATTGGCGAAAAGTCTTGCCGCCGCCGAGCCGCGCGCCGTAGCTCACGTTGTCGCCGCCGATGATGACGACACGCGCGTTGGGCCTCAGCCTCTGCAACTTCGGCAGGGCCCGCAGCATGGTATGGAACCCGCGCGCCGGCTCCAGATTGCGCGCGATGTAGGTCACGATCTCGTCGTCGCGCGTCAAGCGCAGGTCGCCGATGCCGATATTGAACCGGGTGTCGTGATCTGGGATGAGCCGGTCGGTGCGGATGCCCTCGTGGAGCACCTCGATCTTCGGGCGGAACATTTCGGGATGCGTCCACCGTTGCCACTCGGAGGCGGTGAAACCGGCATCGCAGCCGACGAGATTGAGCAGATTGTTGGCGTTGCGGGTGACCAGCTTGGCGGCGATGTCGGCCGACGAGGGAAACTCCGGATCCGAATTGATGAGCCCGCCCTTGGCGATGAAATAGTACTCGAAGTAACCGGCCACCGGCGTGTCGGGCCAGACCTCCTTGAGCATCAGCAACTCACCCCATCCGGCGTGGCCGACGATCAGATCCGGTCGGAAGCCGCGCCGTTTGAGTTCGAGCGCGGCCCGCATGGCCCCGACGCCCGCGCTGGCGCAGCCCTCGAACATCTCGGTGTAAGCATTCTGCACGGCGGGTTTCTCGAACGCCGGCTTGTAGCTGACGACCGGATAGCCCGGTGGCTCCGGCAACTCACGCTGGGTCAGGAACACGGCGCGATGGCGGCCCTCGGCGATCAGCCGCGGCATGATCTCCCGGAACTGGCCGGGGTGGTTCTGGTGCACGAACAGCAGGTTCATCGCGGCGCTCTTTGACCGTGGGCCTCCTTTTCCACCATAGATAGGTTAATGCTCCGCTGTCGCCGGAAATGAAAAGAGGCGCGGCGGCGGCCGACAGCCACCCCCGCGCCCCATAGCGATCCAACGAGCGCCGATCAGGCGCCCATGGCCTTTTTCAGGTTCTCGTCGATCTTGTCGAGGAAGCCGGTCGTCGACAGCCACGCCTGACGATCACCGACCAGCAGGGCCAAATCCTTGGTCATGGCGCCGGCTTCCACGGTGTCGACCGAGACCTTCTCCAGCGTCGCCGCGAAGCGGGCGAGGTCGGCGTTGTCGTCGAGCTTGGCGCGATGGGCGAGGCCCCGCGTCCAGGCGAAGATCGACGCGATCGAGTTGGTCGACGTCTCCTTGCCCTTCTGATGCTCGCGGTAGTGGCGCGTGACGGTGCCGTGCGCCGCTTCCGCTTCCACCGTCTGACCGTCGGGCGTCATCAGCACCGACGTCATCAGGCCGAGCGAGCCGAAGCCCTGGGCCACCGTGTCGGACTGCACGTCGCCGTCGTAGTTCTTGCACGCCCACACGTAGCCGCCGGACCACTTGAGCGCCGAGGCCACCATGTCGTCGATCAGGCGGTGCTCGTAGACGAGCTTGCGCTTCTCGAACTCGGCCTTGAAGTCCTTCTCGTACACTTCCTGGAAGATGTCCTTGAAGCGCCCGTCATAGGCCTTGAGGATGGTGTTCTTGGTCGACAGGTAGACCGGATAGTTGCGGGCGAGGCCATAGTTCAGCGAGGCACGCGCGAACTCGCGGATCGACTCGTCGAGATTGTACATGGCCATCGCTACGCCGCTGCCGGGCGCCTTGAAGACCTCGCGCTCGATCACCGTGCCGTCCTCGCCGACGAACTTGATGGTCAGCGTGCCCTTGCCCGGGAACCTGAAGTCGGTGGCGCGATACTGGTCGCCGAAAGCGTGGCGGCCGACGATGATCGGCTGCGTCCAGCCGGGCACCAGACGCGGCACGTTCTTGCAGATGATGGGTTCGCGGAAGATAACGCCGCCGAGGATGTTGCGGATCGTCCCGTTGGGGCTCTTCCACATTTCCTTGAGCCCGAACTCCTTCACGCGCCCTTCGTCGGGCGTGATGGTCGCGCACTTGACACCGACGCCGTGCCGCTTGATGGCGTTGGCGGCGTCGATGGTCACCTGATCGTTGGTCTTGTCGCGGTACTCGACGCCGAGATCATAGTACTCGAGATTGACGTCGAGATAGGGATGGATCAGCTTATCTTTGATGTATTTCCAGATGATCCGGGTCATCTCGTCGCCGTCGAGCTCGACGACGGTACCCTTCACCTTGATTTTCTGCATGACGTCACCCGTCTGCGCGGGACAAGGAGGACTCAGGAGTGCGTCCGCGCCCGCCGCGCTCCTGGCGAGCGGACGAATAGCGGTGCCGGAGCCGCGAGCCAAGTAGCGGAAGGGATGATTGTGACACCGTGAGCGAGGGGGAAAGCCGGAACAGGGCGGCGCCCGAGGCCATGATCGCCCTCGAGACGGGTGGAGAACACCCCCGTCCGGTGGTTGCCGGAACCGCCGTGACGGTCGCCACCGTCGTCCAGGCCCTGCATGAGACGACGATCGACCGCGGCTTGGAATCACTCGCTATTCCGGGCCTCGACCGGGAAACGGTCGACCCGGTTCTGACCTACTGCGCCGAGCTGAAATGCGAGGCGGCGGGGGCTATTTGCCCTGGCTGCCGGCGCGAGACCGCAAGCGCCGGCATTGCCACGCTCGACCAGTTCGTCGCCAGCTACCGCCGCATCGAAATCGGCTCCGGCGGACCGTCGGGCCTCGCGATCGAAGGCGACGGCGACCGCACCGGCGCGTTCGCCTCGCTCGATCATCTGGTCCGCACCTGGGCTGGTGAGGATTTCTGGTTCTGGGCCCGGCGTGTCATCCGCAAGCTCCGTCACGGCGTCCGTCGCGCCGACATGGTGGGGGCGCCGTTCGCCGGCGATGGCGAAACGCCGGCCATCGTGCTGATGGAACCCCAACTCGCCGACAACATCGGCATGGTGGCCCGCGCCATGGGCAACTTCGGCCTCGATGCGCTCCGTCTCGTCGCCCCGCGCGACGGCTGGCCCAACGAGAAGGCACGTTTCGCGGCCTCCGGCGCCAACTTCGTGGTCGACGACGCGGTCGCCTATCCGACGCTCGACCAAGCCATCGGCGATCTCAATTGGTTGTGCGCCACCACAGCCCGCCAGCGCGACCTGAAGAAGCCGGTGCTGACACCGGTCGAGGCGGTCGCCGAACTGCGAACGCGGATCGCCGCCGGCGAGCGCTGCGGCATCCTGTTCGGCCGCGAGCGCAATGGCCTCGAGACCAACGAGGTCGCCAATGCCGACGCCATCGTCATGATCCCGGTGAACAGCCGCTTCGCCTCGATCAACCTCGCCCAGGCGGTCCTGATCCTCGGTTACGAATGGATGCGGGCCGACGATCGGGCCTCGCTCGGGCGTGTCACCACTTACGAGACCCCGCTGACCACGGGCATCAATCTCCGCGACGACCGCCCGGCGACCAAGGCCGAACTGCTCGGACTGTTCGAGCATATGGAGAGCGAGCTCGAGCGGCTCGGGTTTTTCAATCCCTCCCATCGTCGTTCGACCGTCTCGCGGAACCTGCGGACGATGCTGTCGCGGGCCGCGCCGACCGAGCAGGAGGTGCGAACTTTCCGTGGCATCGTCGCAACGTTGGCCCAGGGCAAGGGAGTGGGGCGCAAAGCGCCATGATGTTGCCGCCTTTGAAGTCGAACCACCCCCCCGTCGCGTCACGGCGGACGCACGACAATCGCCGGCACAACGAGGCGAGAGAAGCGGGAGCTCGGGAGATCATGGAGTTGATGCGCAGAGCAGGACTTTGGGCGGTGGCCGGCTCGATCGCGCTTGCGGCTCAGCTGGGGAATGTCCTGGCGCAGGGCCAAACCCAGCTCAGCGAGCAGGCCGTCCGCAAATACATGGACTACGCGTGGCAGCTCACCCCGCAGAAGTTCACGACTCCGGACAACAAGACCATCGTCATCGACAAGAAGCAGCGCGATGCCGTGATGGTGCCCGTCGACGTGGCACGGGACGTCATCATGCAGGCGCGCCTGACGGCCCACGCCCAGGGCTGCGAGTTGGCGGAAGACCAGGTCGCCAATTACCGGTCCTTGATGCTGCGCGAGGAAAACAAGAAGAAATGGACCGAGCAGCAGCTGGTCTATATCAGCCAGCTGCATCTCACCGTCGTGATGATGCTGAACGGCAAGGTTAAGCTGGTCGAGCAGCAGGGCGACAAGCAGGTCGTACTCAGTGAAACCGAGGCGCCGTCCCGCAAGCTCACCGACGAGCAGTGCAAGGCGGTGCGCGAGGCGATCACCACTTACGTGAAGGCCGGTCCCCCGCTGAACAAGGCCGAGGCTGCGACGCCGGCTGCGGTCGCGCCGGCCGCCAACGCCCCCGCGAAAAAGTAGCGGGCCGCCGGCATTGACGTCGGCCGGCCGCATCGCTAAAAGACCCCAGCGCGGGCCTTCGGGTCCGCGTTTTATTTGCGCACCCGCGGTCTCGACACCTTGGTCGTGACCTGTCGGCTCCCACCCGGGGGCAGAGGAGGGGGCGCTCCATCGCCATCACACAAGCGACACGTGGAGTGCCGGAATGACGAAACGCGTGCAAGCGAAGCACAAGATCGACCGCCGCCTCGGCGAGAATATCTGGGGCCGGCCCAAGAGCCCACTGAACAAGCGTGAATCCCGCCCGGGTCAGCATGGCTCGGCCCGCACCGGCAAGCTGTCCGATTTCGGCCAGCAGCTGCGCGCCAAGCAGAAGCTCAAGGGCTACTATGCCAACATCGGCGAGCGCCAGTTCCGCCGCATCTACGGCGAGGCCGCCCGCATGAAGGGCTCGACCTCCGAGCACCTCATCGGTCTGCTCGAGCGCCGCCTCGACGCCGTCGTCTATCGCGCCAAGCTGGTGCCGACCCCGTTCGCCGCCCGCCAGATCGTGAGCCACGGCCACGTCACGGTGAACGGCCGCAAGGTCACCGTGCCGAGCTTTCGCGTCCGCATCGGCGACGTGATCGAGCTGCGCGAGAAGGCGAAGCAGCTTCCGCTCGTGCTCGAAGCCGTCAAGAGCCCGGAGCGCGACGTGCCGGATTACATCGAGGCCGATCACACCAAGATGGTCGCCAAGTTCATCCGGACCCCGGGCCTCGCGGACGTCCCGTTCCCGATCGTCATGGAGCCCAATCTGGTGGTCGAATTCTACAGCCGCTGATCCGGCGCCCCGATCGCTCCCGACCGACGAGAAAGCCGCCCCTCAGGCGGCTTTTTCTTTGCGCGCCTCGACCAGCGCCACCGGCGCGACGGCCCGCGCCGGCACCGAGTGCGCCCAACCGTAGGCCAGCATCGTCATCAACGCCGAGGCTGCGAAGAAGTACACGCCGGGCAGCACGGTCGCCTCCGTATAGCCGGACGAGTTCACGTAGAAGATCATCAGCGCGAGCACCATCACGTCCGTCATCGAGTAGCGCCCGAGCCACTCCATGGTAGAGATGCTGCGTGCCCGGAAGTCCGGGTTGAGATCCGGCGAGGTGACGAGGGTGAGCAGATAGAACAGCTTCAGGAACGGAAACAAGATTGAGAACAAAAATAGAACGAAACACAGGAAGTGCTCACCCTTCTGATAGAGCGCGTAGGTGATCGTCGCGATCGAATGCTCGTTGGTCCAGACGAAGACCGTCGTGAAGCGGATCACCGGCAGGATGATGCCGAGCGCAAAGAAAACCGTCGCAACGATAATCAGGAAACTCAGAAGGAAATTGCGAAACGTACGCCCGAACGTCGGCACGGCAGCGGGCCCGATCGGCTGCGGTGGTGCAACTGCGGGCACCGCGGCGGCGCCCGGCCGTTCGACCCGGTCCACCCGCAGCCAAGCGTAGGCCAGGATCATCAGGACCACAGCCGCCGTGAAGAAGTAGACGCCCGTCAGGCTGCGCGCGTCGTAGACGCTCTGGCTCTTGATGAAAAAGATGGTCAGCGCCAGCACGAGGACGTCGTGCATCGACCATTTGCCGAGCCATTCAAGTGCCTTGAGCCGCCGCCGCTGGCGCAGGATCTCGTGCTCCGGCAGCGTGGACACCAGCAGCAGATAGAGCAGCTTGAGCGCCGGCAGCACCACCGAAAACACCAGCACGGTGGTGCCGAGGAACACCTGCCCGTCGCGGATCAGAACCTTGACGGTCGAGATCAGCGAATGCTCGGTCGTCCAGAAAATGTACTTGGTGAGCCTGATGATCGGCAGCGTCACGCCGAGCGCAAGGCACACGCTGGCGCCGATGATGGCGAGACTGAGAAGAAACCGCCGCCCGCCGAGCCGCATGCCCGCCGTCTCCGCACCCGTTCCACCACGCGCCATCCATAGCATCGTGTGAACGCGGCCGAAAGGAGACCGCCCGTTTCAGCGGGCGGTCTGGCAGACCTGCGATCATGCGACCGCCGACTTCTTGGTGTGCGGGACGCCCTTGTCCTCGAGCATCTGCTGCAACTCGCCCTGCTGGAACATCTCGCGGACGATGTCGCAGCCGCCGACGAACTCGCCCTTGACGTAGAGCTGCGGGATGGTCGGCCAGTTGGAGAACTGCTTGACGCCCTCGCGGATGCCCATGTCCTGGAGGACGTTGATGTCCTTGTAGTCGACGCCGAGGTGCTGGAGGATGGCATCGACCTGATGCGAAAATCCGCACTGCGCCATGCTCTTGTTGCCCTTCATGAACAACACGACGTCGTTGCCGGCGATCGTCTTGCTGATCCAGTCGTGAACGTCCTGTTGAGGCGTCGTCATGGGTCTCTCCCGATGAGGCGGGTCAAGGCCGCCCGTTGTGCTTCCCGAACATGGTGCTTGGCCCCAGGCGAAGTCAATCCTGGCGCGGTTGGGTTGTCAGTGCGAGGGCATGCAGCACCCCGCCCATCCGGCCGCCCAGCGCCTCGTACACCATCTGGTGCTGCTGCACCCGCGACCGGCCCTTGAAGGCGGAGCTGATCACGTGGGCCGAGTAGTGGTCGCCGTCGCCGGCCAGATCCTTGATCTCGATCTCGGCGTCCGGAAATTTCTCGCGGATCAGTCGCTCGATCTCGCTGGCGTCCATCGGCATGGGTCGAAACCTCCAAGGCAGGCGATCGTAGACACTACGCTGGGACGATGCGGTCCGACCAGAAGGCACCTGCCTTCTGGCTACGGACCAGCCGGTCAATGCGCCGCTCCGGCCATGTAACGCGGCAACCACGCCTCCCGCGTCTCCATCAGCTGCGCCAGCGCCACCGCCGGCTCGCCCTTGAGCGCGATGGCGTCACCACCGGTCCGCCCGACGATCCGCGCCGGCAGCGCCAGCAGGCGGGCCCGCTCGACCACTTCTTCGGCGACGTTCGGCTGAACCTCCAGCAGGTAACGGCCCTGATCTTCGCCGAACCAGACGGCGTGGGGCGGCAGCCGGCCTTCGTAGGCGAACAGCTCGATCCCCCGTTGCCCCGCGAGCGCCATCTCCACCAGGGCCACCAGCAGCCCGCCATCGCTGATGTCGTGCACGGCACCGAGCTTGCCGGCGCGGATCAGCGCGCGGACGAGGTTACCGGCCTTGATCTCGTCGGCGAGGTCGACCGGCGGCGGCGCGCCCTCGAGCCGGCCCGCCACGATCTGCTGGTAGAGCGACTGGCCGAGCCAGCCCTGCTCGCGCCCGATCAGGATCAGCAGGTTGCCGTCGCCCGTGAGGCCCATCGAAGCCATCTTCGCGACGTCGGGCACCAAGCCGACCCCGCCGATGGCCGGGGTCGGCGGAATGCCGACACCGTTGGTCTCGTTGTAGAGCGAGACGTTGCCGGACACGACCGGATAGTCGAGCACGCGGCAGGCCTCCGCCATGCCCTTCACGGAGCCGACGAACTGGCCCATCACTTCCGGTCGCTCCGGATTGGCGAAGTTCATGTTGTCGGTGATGGCGATCGGATCGGCGCCGACGGCCGTCAGGTTCCGCCACGTCTCGACGACCGCCTGCATGGTGCCCATCACCGGATCGGCGAGGACATAGCGAGGGGTGACGTCGCAGGTGACGGCGAGCCCCTTGGTGGTGCCGTGCACGCGCACCACCGCGGCGTCCCCGCCGGGCCGCTGCACGGTATCGCCCATCACCATGTGGTCGTACTGCTCCCAGATCCACCGCCGCGAGCACAGCTGCGGGTGGCCGAGCATCGTCTGCAGCGCCCCGGTGATCGAGTTCGGCGCGGCAACCCACTGCGGCGGGATCGGCTTTGCGACGACCGTCGGCACCCACGGGCGCTCGTACACCGGCGCCGAGTTGGCGAGCACCGGCACCGGCAGGTCCGCCTCGACCCGGCCCTGGTGCGTGACGACCAGGCGGCCGGTATCGGTGGTCCGGCCGATCACCGCGAAATCGAGCCCCCACTTGCGGAAGATCACCTCGGCTTCGGCCTCGGAGCCGGGCCTCAGAATCATCAGCATGCGCTCCTGGCTCTCCGAGAGCATCATCTCGTAGGCCGTCATGCCGGTCTCGCGCTGGGGCACGTGGTCGAGATCGAGATCGATGCCGACGCCACCCTTGTCCGCCATCTCAGACGTCGACGAGGTGAGCCCCGCCGCGCCCATGTCCTGGATGGCGATGATGACGTCGCGGGCCATCAGCTCGAGGCAGGCCTCGATCAGCAACTTCTCGGTGAACGGATCGCCGACCTGAACGGTCGGACGCTTCTCCTCGCTTTTGTCGTCGAACTCGGCCGATGCCATGGTCGCCCCATGGATGCCGTCGCGGCCCGTCTTCGAGCCGACGTAGACGACCGGCAACCCGACGCCCTTGGCGGCCGAGTAGAAGATCTTGTCGGCCTTCGCGAGGCCGACGCACATCGCGTTGACGAGGATGTTGTTGTTGTAGGCCGGGTCGAAATTCGTTTCGCCGCCGACCGTCGGCACGCCGGTGCAGTTGCCGTAATGGCCGATGCCGGAGACGACGCCCGAGACCAGATGGCGGGTGCGCGGATGGCTGGGATCGCCGAACCGCAACGCATTGAGGTTGGCGACCGGCCGGGCGCCCATCGTGAACACGTCGCGCATGATGCCGCCGACCCCGGTGGCGGCGCCCTGGAACGGCTCGATGTAGCTCGGGTGGTTGTGGCTTTCCATCTTGAAGACGGCGCAATCGCCGTCCCCGAGGTCCACGACGCCGGCGTTCTCGCCGGGTCCCTGGATCACCTTGGGCCCCGTGGTCGGCAACGTGCGCAACCACACCCGGCTGGATTTGTAGGAGCAATGCTCGCTCCACATCACCGAGAAGATGCCGAGCTCGGTTAGCGAGGGCTCGCGGCCGAGAATGCCGAGCAACCGCTTGTACTCGTCCGGCTTAAGCCCGTGCTCGGCGACCATCTCGGCCGTGATGACGGGTTTGCCGGTCGGCTCGGGGGTATTGGCGTGCATGGTCTCCGCCGCGTTCGTGAACAGGGTCGGGCGACCTTATAGCGAGTAGGGCCGGCGATGTCGCGTGGTGCGGCGCGCCAGGCGGCACAGGCCGCCCGACCGATGGGCGCCGTCCTCAGGCGAGTTGCCGCGGGGGCGCGCAACATGTCACCGCCACCCGGTCGGCGCGCGCGCCGGCCAGCATCAGCGGGCTGCAGGCGAGCATCAGGAACGCGGTGATCGTCGTTGCGAGCGTGGCGAGCGTGCCGGCCGACCAGGGCGTGACCACGGCGGCGACGAGGGTCCAGAAGGCCGCCGCCACGAGGCTGACGCCCACCAGGCCGGCCGCGGACCACAGCGTTGCCACCAAGCGGGCCTGCTGGTCTGCCGAACAACCTGGAGTGGACGAAAACATGCTGCTCTCCCCTGTCTCGCCCCAACCTAGCGGTCCGGAAATGAATCGAACGTAAAATCGACCTCCGTGATTCCCGCCCGAAGCCGGAATTTTTTTGATCAAGAGCAGGATTTGGGGGCCCCACCCCATGACTGCTGATGAGCGGGCGCGGCGTGCCGCGGGGCCTAAACCTCGGTCGGCAGCCCGGATCGCCCGGCGACCGCCACGGCCCGGTTGACCCCGGCCCGTTCGCCGTTAGCCTCCCCGGCATGGACACCAGCGACCTCCTGCAGCGGCTTTCCGTCTCCCTGGCGATCGGCCTCCTGATCGGCATCGAGCGGGGATGGCAGGCCCGCGATCATCCGGAAGGTGGACGCACGGCCGGGCTGCGCACCAATGCGCTCGCCGGCCTGCTCGGCGGCACATGGGGCGCGCTCGCCGCCACCGGCGGCGACAACGGCCTCGTCGCGCTGGCGCTGGCGTTCACGACCCTGTCGGCGACCATCGCCGCGTTCCGGTATCGCGAAACGGCCCGGGACGGGACCTTCGGCGCCACCACCGTGGTCGCGGCGATGCTGTCCTTCTCGCTCGGCGCGTTCGCGGTCCTCGGCGACATTCAGGTGGCAGGCGCCGCCGGCATCGCCGCCGCCGCGCTGCTCGCCCTCAAGGGGCTGCTGCACGGCTGGATCATGCGGTTGACCTGGAACGAGCTGCGCTCGGGCCTCGTGCTGCTGGCGATGACGTTCATTCTGCTGCCGCTGCTGCCGAACCGCACGGTCGACCCCTGGGACGCCATCAACCCGTTCGAGCTCTGGCTGCTGACGATCATGATCGCGGCGATCTCGTTCGCCGGCTATGTCGCAGTCCGGCTGGCCGGCGAACGCAGCGGCATCGTCATCACCGGGATCGCCGGCGGTCTCGCGTCGTCGACCGCGGTGACGCTGGCGCTGGCGCGTCTGGCGCGCGTGCATCCGGACCGTACCGACCTTTTGGCGGCGGGCGCGCTGTTCGCCGGCGCGACCATGATGATGCGGGTGCTGGTGATCGCCGCGCTGGCGAGTTTCGGACTGTTGAGCCGGCTCGCGGTTCCGATCGTGGCGGCGGCGCTCGTTCTGGCGATCATCGGTGCCGTTCTGCTGCGCCGCCAAACCGAATCCGCGGACGGCGGCGAGGCCATCCGCCATGAGAACCCATTCGAACTGCTGACGGTGCTCAAGTTCGGTCTGCTGCTGACGCTGATCTCGGTCGGGGCGAGGCTCGCCACGACCTTCGCCGGCAGCGCCGGCGCCTACCTCCTGGCGGCGCTGTCGGGCATTGGCGACGTCGACGCCTTGACCCTCTCGATGGCGCGCCTGGCCGGCCGGTCGATCGACTTCGGCACCGCCACGGCCGCGGTCCTGATCGCCGTCGCCGTCAACACCGTCGCAAAGGCGGTTCTCAGCTGGACCAGCGGCGGCGCGGCCATCGGTGTGCGGCTGTCGGGCGCGGCGGCGGCCGCCTTGGCGGCTGGCGCCCTGGCGGCCGGGGTCGCGGCCGCCCTGACCCGATAGCCGGCCGGATTATTGGGCCGTCCACCCGCCGTCGATCGGGATGGCGGTGCCGGTGATGTTGTGGGCCCGGCGGTCGCACAGCCACGCGGTCAGCATGCCGATCTCGTCGGGATGCGAGGTGCGCAGTGTCGGCTGTTTCTCCGCGAGCAGGCTGGCGACGCCGGCCTGACGGTCGCCGCCATGGAGCGAGGCCCGCGCCTGGATCTGCGGCTCGATGAGGGCGGTTTCCGTCCAGCCCGGGCAGATACAGTTGACGGTGACTCCACCGGTCTCGCGCGAGCCCGCACTCGCGAACTCCAGCGCCGCCACCCGGCTCATGCCGACGAGGCCGAACTTCGAGGCGACGTAGGGCGCCTTGTCCTTCGAGGCGACCAGCCCGTGTACCGAAGCGATATTGATCACCCGCCCGAAGCCCCGCTGGGCCATGCCCGGCAGCACGCGGCGCATCGTGAAGAACGGCGCGGTGAGATTGACCGAGATGATGGAATTGAAGAGCTCGGGCGTCACCTCCCGCATGGCGGCCGTGCGCTGGGTCCCCGCGTTGTTCACCAGGATGTCGACCGGGCCCCAATTCTCGGTCGCGTTCATCAGCGTCTCGATCTGCGCGAGGTCGCGCAGATCGCCGCCGAAGAACCGCGCGTCCGGCGCCCCGGCGGCCACGATCTCCCGGCAGGCCGCGGCGATCGCCTCCTCGCTCGCCAGCCCGTGGACGGCGATCCGCACACCCTCGGCGGCCAGCGCCTTGGCGATCTCGAGGCCAATGCCCTGTACCGAGCCGGTAATGAGAGCGGTCGTGCCCTTCAGTGACTGTGCCGTCATGCTCGTGTCCCACTTTCACGCGTCTCGGTTGCCAAGCGCGCTGAGTTCCATCGGGCCGCCGCGATCGGATGCCAGCGACCAGAGATCGCCAACTCTGGCGCGACCGAATCTTGATGGCCAGCCCCCGATCGCTCACATCTGCCGTGCGCCCGTGCGTTGACGCGGGAGTGCGGGCCCGTGTCATATTTCCCCGCTTCGCTTTATGGTACGGGTATTCGCCCGGCGGCTGTCCCACCACCCCCTGAGGGAGACGACCCATGACCCTTCCCGTGATCGGCAAGCTGTTTGGCGTGGTGACCGGCGCGCTGCTCGTCGCAGCCCTGTCCGTCACCGCCGCCCTCGCGACGGCGACGGTGGGCAAGCCCGCTCCCGCATTCACAGCGACCGACAGCCTCGGCCAGACCGTGCGGCTCGACGCCTATCGCGGCAAGACGGTCGTGCTCGAGTGGACCAACGACGGTTGCCCCTACGTTCAGAAGCATTACGGGGCCGGCAACATGCAGGCGCTCCAGAAGAAGCTGACCACCGAGGGCATCGTCTGGCTGACGGTCATTTCGTCGGCGCCGGGCACCCAGGGATTCGTTTCGGGCCTCGAGGCCGACGAACTGACGCGCACGCGCGATGCCGCCCCGACGGCCGTCCTGCTCGACCCCAAGGGCACCGTTGCCCGCCTCTACGATGCCCGCACGACCCCCCACATGTTCATCGTCACGCCCGACGGCACGCTCGCCTACAAGGGCGCCATCGACGACAAGCCGACCACCCGCCACGAGGACATCAAGACCGCGGTGAACTACGTCACCAGTGCTCTGGCCCAACTGGCGGCCGGCAAGCCGGTCGACCCGGCGGTCACGCGGTCCTACGGCTGCTCGGTCAAGTACGCCGACTGAGGCGGACCCGTCAGACGACTCATTGTAGCTAGACGCGCAGCTGTCGCCCGTTTCGCGGGCGGCAAACGCCCGCCAGCGAGCCAGACCATGAGCGACACAGCGCCCGTACGTCCCATCATCGCCGAGTCCAGCACGTCGGAATCGACGACGGTGGAAGTCGTCATGAACGACCTGCGCGACGGTGGTATCCGCATCCCCGACTACCAGCGCGACAGCGATCAGTGGTCCGACGAGACCAAGTCACTGCTGGTCGAATCGGTGATCAACAACCTGTCGATCCCCGCCTTTTTCTTCGAGGTGATGGTCGAGGACGGCCTCGAGCGCAACGACGTCATCGATGGTCAGCAGCGCCTGACCACGCTGTTCGACTTCTACGAGGACCATTTCGCGCTGGTGGGCAGCGACGATGCGCCCTACCTGTCGCCGAACAGCATCCACTACGCCGGACGCCGCTTCAGCGAGTTGCCGGAGGCCTACCGCTCCGCCTTCAGACGCTATCGGATCGCCGTCATCAAGCTGCGGAACCTCGGCGACATGCGGCTCGAGGTGTTCCGCCGCATCAACCAGGGCGGCACGCCGCTCAGCGGCCAGGACATCCGTCTCGCCTACTATGGCGAGCGCTCGCCCTCGCTGGCCTTCATCCGGGTCGCCGGCATCTACGATACCGAGCGCCGCGCCTCCCACCGGTTCCTCGCCAGCGCCCGCACACGCTACGGCCTCGTCCATCCCTGGACCGACCGCTGGGCGTTGGAAGCCTGGGCCGACTGGTGGGCCGGCAAGGAGATCTCGCACGGCCAGACATCGTCGGAAACCTTGCTGTGGAGCATGATCGCCGCCCAGTCCGAGCAGGTCGACGCCATCCTCACCAACGCCGCCGCGCTGCAGAACCTCGGCACCCGTTTCAACAAGGGTATCGACGAGGTGCTCGACGTCTATTGCGCGCAGCTGCGCTGGCAGGACCTCAATCCGGACGCGCTGCCGATCATCCTGACCGCGACCGAGATCCGCGACGCGTTCTTCCCGTTCTTCCAGGAGATGATCAAGCTCGTCCTCGGCCGCAATGGTCCGAGCCTGCCGGTCACCAAGCACCGCCTGGTCGCCACCCTGATCGGCGCCGCCTATGCCGCCCGCGTGCCCCTCGACACGCTCGGCGAGCAGCAATGGACCGATCTCGTCGAACTCGTCCGCTCACCCACCGATCTCGCCCGCAAGTACGGCGCGGAATGGCCCCAGAGTAAGGGCCGCTGGGATGGCCCGCGTGGCCACCGCGCCCAGTTCGATGCGGCCCAGCGCCTGGTCGCGCGCATCGCCCATGGAGGGTGAGCCGCCGAACGGCCTGCCCGCGCTCGATCCCGCGGCCCGGGTCTATCCGGCGAGCTGGCGCGACGCTGCCATCCGCCGCCTGTTCGACCCGGCCCTCAACGGCATCCGCTGCCCGGGCTGCGATGGCGTTCTGGCCGGCCGCCGCGGCCTGTCCGCGCTACAGGCCGACCACATCGTGCCGTGGAGCCGCGCGGGCCAGACGACCTGGTCGAACCTCCAGTTGCTCTGCCGCGCCTGCAACATCCGCAAGAGCAACCGCGTCTGACCGCCGGCCGCCCCATGGCCGGGCGCGTCGGCACCGATCCGCGGCCCCCTGACCTGACAAAGACAGCGGCCGATGCTATGAAAGACGCCATGACCAGAGCCGAGGCCATCGCCGCGATCAACGCCAAGCTGTCGTCGCTCGACGACGACGGCGTGCTCGCCGTTGCCAGCATCGTCGAGGATATGGCCGCTGACGGAGAGTTGCCGCGCGCCTTGACCGCGCGCGAGTTGGCGCTGATCGCGCAATCGAAAGAGGATTTCGAGGCCGGCCGCACCTACACGAGCGCTGAAGCCCGCGCCTACATAGACGAAGCTTTGGCGCGCCGCCGTGACGTCCGAGCGAAGGGATGAGTCCGAGAGCGGTCAGGCTCTCCAGGACCTTCAACGATCAACTGGTCGAACTGATCGATTTTGGCGTTCAGCGCTTTGGGCGGCGTGGTGCAGAGCAGAAGAAGGAAAAAGTGTTCGCCCCCATCGAAGGGCTGCTGGCCCAGACGCCAGCCGCGAAGCGTCCGCACCCGACATTGGGTCTAGTCGTCTATCCAATCACCGACACACCCTTCATCGTTCTCTACGACTTCACCGAGACCGAGCTGCCCGTCCACTTTGACTTCCACAAGAGCGCCAGCCTGGACGGACTCGATCCGGCATCGGCGGCGTGGTGAGCGGGCCGCAAGGGGAGGGGCAACCATGACGCGACAGACCAACCTGCGCATCGATCCGGACCGTCTGTGGGCGACGCTGATGGCGTCCGCCGAGATCGGCCGCACACCCGCCGGAGGCCTCCAGCGCCTGACGCTGACCGCCGAGGACGGCGCCATGCGCGATCTGTTCGGGCGCTGGGCCCGTGAGGCCGGCCATGCCCTTGCGGTCGACGCACTCGGCACCATGCGGGTCCGCCGCGAGGGCACCGACCCGTCGCTGCCGCCCGTTCTGATCGGCAGCCATCTCGACACCCAGGCCAAGGGCGGCCGCTTCGACGGCATCCTCGGTGTGCTGGCGGGCCTCGAAGTCCTGCGCACCCTCGACACCCACGGCATCGCTACCCGGCGCGCCATCGAGGTGGTGAACTGGACCAACGAGGAAGGCGCCCGTTACCAGCCGCCGATGCTGTGTTCGCTGGTCGCCTCCGGCGCCGAGAGCGTCGCCTGGGCGTACGATCGCCGCGACAAGAGCGGCGTCCGCTTCGAGGAGGCGCTGGCCGCCATCGGCTACAAGGGCACGGCACCCGTCGGCGGCCGACCGCTCGACAGCTATTTCGAACTGCACATCGAGCAGGGCCCCAAGCTCGACGCGGCCGGCGTGCCCCTCGGCATCGTGGTCGGCGGCTACCCGACCGTCGGCATGCGCCTTTCGGTGCGTGGTGAAACCAGCCATGTCGGCCCGACCCCGATGTCGCTCAGGCGCAATGCACTGGTCGGCGCGTCCTACCTCGTCGTCGCCGTCGACGACATCGGTTGGCGCTATGCGCCGGAGGACGGCAAGACCACCGCCGCCCGCCTCGACCTTTCGCCGAACCTGCCGGGCCTGCTGTCCGACGAGGCCGAACTCTACATCGACTTCCGCCATCCCGACGCCGGCCGCCTCGCCGACATGCGCCGCGAGGTCGAAGCGGCCATCGCCGAGAGCGCGCGCCGCTCGCGCACCGAGATCACGCTGGCCGAGCAGTGGGGCTTCGGCGGCCTCGCCTTCGACGCCGGCCTCGTCGCATTGATCTGCACGACCGCCGAGGCGCTGGCGGTGCCGACCGTCGACATCCACAGCCAGGCTGGCCACGATGCCTATCACATGACCAAGGTCTGCCCGACGGCGATGATCTTCACGCCGTGCAAGGGCGGCATCACCCACAACGAGCGCGAGGACATCGACCTCGCGATGACGGTGCCCGGCGTCAACGTGCTGCTGCACGCCGTGCTGGCACGCGCCGACCGTTAGCTGCCGTTGGCGCGGGCCCTCTCGCAGAACGGGACCAGCAACGCGAGCACCGCCTCCGGCTGCTCCTGCATGACCCAGTGCCCGGAGCCGTCGATCAGATGGCAGCCGGTCATCCGCGTCAGGATCTCCTGCTGCATGCGCTCGTAGGCGCCCGGCGCCTGATAGACGCCCCAGTCGGCCGCCCCCGCGACGAACAGCGATGGCACGTCGATCGTGCGGCCCGAGAACAACGTCAATTCGGCGTTGAGACGCGCGTCGAAGCGGGTCCGGTACCAGTTGAGCCCAGCCTGGAATCCGGTCCGCCCGAACTCGGCCGCGTAGACGGCCAGCTCGTGGTCGGGCAGCCAGCGGCAGCGCGCGATCTCCTCCGCCGTCGGCATATAGGGGCGCACGACCTCCGCCATCGTCTGATCGCGGTCCATCACATAGTAGGTGGGCAGGCGCGCCATGTCGTCCGCCGTCCATCCGTCGAGCCGATGGGGCTTGTTCCCGGCCCAGTCGGCGCTCTTGTAATGGAAGTAGGCTCGGAGAAACGCGTGGACGCCCTCCGGGCAACGCGCCATGTCGGCATCGGCCTCCCGGGTCGCGTAGTAGGCGTGGTAGTGCTTGCGCGGCCGCGGCAGCCCCGCCATCGCCGCCTGCAAATCGGCGGTCAAACCGTCGCCGGGCGCGCGGACGATCGCACCGGCCGCGTCGCGCCGCGGCAGCGCCGGCGGACCGGCGAACGGCGCGCTCATCAGGACCACCGAGCGAAAAACGTCCGGCCGGATCAGTGCACACCACGCCGCCACCGGCGAGCCGAAGTCGTGGCCGACCAGCGTCGACACGGAGCGGTATCCGAGCGCGTGCACCAGCGCCACCACGTCGCGTGCGAGCTGCAACATGGAGAACGGACCGAGATCTTGGTCGTAGGCGCCGCTCCAACCGGTGGTCCGGCCATAGCCCCGCTGGTCCGGCGCGACGACATGGAATCCGGCCGCCGCCAGCGGCGCCATCACGTCGCGCCACGAATAGGCGAGCTCGGGAAACCCGTGCAGCAGAACGACAAGCGTCCGCCCGGCCTGCTCGTAACCGGCTTCCAGCACATGCAAGTCGAGACCATTGATGTCGGCGATCCGGCGCGCGCGCACGCCGGCCGGCAAGTGGGAGGACTCGAGCGGACCAGGCGCCGTCATGGCCAATCCTCGTGGGTGTGATGAGCGAGATCGGCCAGAACATAAAGAAACCCGGCGCAGCCGTCGATCCCGAGGGGGGGATGGCCCGAGAGCGTCCGTTAAGCTTTCTCGTGTATTTGAGAAACACTGCATGTGGTGTTGATTGAAGAGTAAGGGTGCGCGTCATGCCTGATACCGCCAGCGAGCCGGGAACCACCGGTTACGTGTCCGCGGCCCGGCGTTCGATCTGGTTGCGCGGCTTGATCTGCCTCGGCGTCGCCGCCGTCACCCTGGTGGCGCCGGTCCCCCTGGCCAGCGGATCGACGGCCATCGAGCCCGTTCACATCAAGGTTGTGGGCGGCCTCGGCGGGGTAAAGCAGTACCAGGAGATCGAACAACCGTTCTGGTCCCAGAAGATCCGTGAGCTTTCCGGCGGCCGCATCACCGCCTCCATCCACTCGTTCGATCGCAGCGGCCTGCGCGGTCAGGAGATGCTGCAACTCATCCGGCTGGGGGTCGTGCCGTTCGGCACCGCCATCCTCTCGCTGGTCTCCGGCGACGAGCCCGAACTCAACGCCGTGGACCTGCCGGGCCTCAATCCCGACGTGGCCACGCTGCGACTCTCCGTTGCAGCCTACCGGCCCCATGTCGAAAAGCTGATGAGGGACCGCTACGGGATCGAACTCCTGGGTGTTTACACGTATCCGGCCCAGGTGCTGTTCTGCGCCAAACCCTTTGCGGGACTTGGCGACCTCGCGGGGCGGAAAATCCGCACCTCGTCCGTCGGCCAGTCGGAAATGATGGCCGCGCTCGGCGCCGTCCCGGTCATCACGCCGTTCGCGGAAATGGTCGGCGCCGTCAGCAAGGGCGTCGTCGACTGCGCCATCACGGGTACCTTGAGCGGCCACCAGATCGGTCTGTCCGAGGTGACCACCCACATCCACACCATGGCGATCGGCTGGGGGCTGTCGCTGTTCGGTGCCAATAGCGCCGCCTGGGACAATCTGCCAGCGCAGCACCGCGACATCATCCGCAGCGGCGTCGCCGAGCTCGAGCAAAAGATCTGGGAGGCCGCCGAAGGCGATACCCAAGCGGGTCTGGCCTGCAGCTCGGGCGCGGACACGTGCAGCGCCACGCGGCGCGGCCGCATGACCGTCGTTGCGATCTCGCCGCAAGACGAGGCCCTGCGCCGCAAGCTGCTGGGCGAAACCGTCCTGCCGAGCTGGATCGACCGCTGCGGCGAGCCGTGCGTTGAGGCCTGGCACGAGACCCTCGGGCCGCTTCACGCCATCGCGATCTCCGCGCCGCAAGCCGCCGACCTTACGGACCGATAGATGACCGGCGGACGCAATCACAAGGGAGCAGGGGCCGCAGTGCGCCGCCAAAGCACCAGCGTCGCGCGAGAGAGCGCCCGTCGGATCGTCCGGGCCGGGTTCCGGACGACCTGTCGGCGCGACCGCGCTTGGATCGGGAGCTGAGCCGATGCTGCGCCGCCGCTTGCAACTCGCCGTCATCGTCGGAACGAGCCTCGTTCTCGCGACATTGGTCGGCGGCACACTGATGGTGCTCGAACGGACGCGCGCAACCGCGTGGACCACGGCCGAATCCGCGGTCCAGCGCACCGCGCGCCTCGTCGAGAACGTCGTCAATCGCCAGTTGCTCCATATCGACGGCGCGCTTGCCAGTGTTCCCACACTCATCGCCTCCGCCCAGAGCGCCGACCGGACCATAACGCCGGACATGGCCAGCCGGCTGCTCCAAGGCCTCAACTACCAATCGTTCTCCTTCCGCGATCTCCTGCTCGTCAGGTCCGACGGTTCGGTCTGGGCGTCCGCACGCAGCCGCCCCCGTAACCGGCCGCTCAACGTCGCGCTGACCGGCCCGAGCGATGCCGCACCGGGGTCGAGCGCCGTCCATGGCCCGGTCCGCAACCCGCTGACGGGCGAATGGGTCATCTATGTCGCCCGGCCGCTGATGATCGAGGCCATGGGGTCGCTCTACACGGTCGCCGAGGTGCCGCTCGCCTTCCTCACGACGACCATCGCCAATCTCGCCGAAGCGCCGGGGCAGCGCATCGTCATCCAGCGGCCGGACGGCCGCATCCTGGCGAGCTTGCCGCACGACGAAAACAAACTCGTCCGCCCGCCCGGATCGGAACCGTCGCAGTCGAGCGGCGAGGGCACCGTGACCCACAACGGCGCGTCGCGTGTCGTGGTCGACCGTCCGACCCTCTATCGGGACGTCGTCGTGGCCACCTCGCTCGACGGATCCGCCATCCTTGCCGGTTGGTCTCGCGACCGCGAGCGCACCGTGCTGTTCGTCTCGATCACCGGGGCGCTGGCGCTGGCCATGGCCATCGTCTTGATCCTCGCGCTCAGGCATTCCGAAAAGCTCGAGGCCCAGCGCCTTCGCGCCCAGATGCGTCTCGAGGATGCCATCGAGGCGATGTCCGACGGCTTCGTCATGTGGGACGAGAACGACCGCCTTGTCACCTGCAACCAGATCTACCGCGACCTGTACGCCCACACCGCGGAATACATCGTGCCGGGGGCCCATTTCGAAGACCTCATGCGCAAGGGCGCACTGAACGGCCAGTATCCGCAGGCCGGCAACGACATCGAGGCCTTCGTCGCCAACGTCGTCGCCTGGCACCGCGCCGCCCGTGGCACCATCGAGCGCCTGCTGCCGGATGGGCGCTGGCTGATGGTGACCGAGCGCAAGACAGCGCATGGCGGCACCGTCGGCATCCGCACCGACATCACCGAGTTGAAGAAGGCACAGACCGAGATCGCGGCCGCCAACGAACGGGTCCGCGAGACCATGGACGAGCTGCAGACCCAGAACGAGGCGCTTCGCACCCGCGACATGGCCCTCCGCTTGCAGAACATGCTGTTCGACGCCGCCCTCAACAACATGTCGCATGGGCTGCTGATGGTCGACCACGACCATCGCGTGATCGTCAACAATCGGCGGTTCGTCGACCTGTTCGGCCTGCCATCGGAACAGCGCCGCGAGGGCGTGCGCATCGACGAGGTGTTCGGAGCGATCCGGCGTTGCAGCCGCTGGCCTGTCGAGACCATCGACGAGATCGGCAGCCGCCAGCACGCGATCGCGGCCGGACACGGCTCCGGAACCTACGTGGCCCGTTGCGCCGACGGTCGCGCGCTCGCGGTCACCCAGCGCCCGCTCGTCGGCGGCGGCTTCGTCGCCATCTACGAGGACGTGACCGAGCAGCAGCGCGCCGAAAGCCGGATCCGTTTTCTGGCCCACCACGACGCCCTGACGCAGCTGCCGAACCGGGTCCTGTTCCGCAGTCATCTCGAGAAACTGTTGAAGGAGCTGCGCAATACCGACCAGCAGCTTGCGGTGCTCTACCTCGACCTGGACAAGTTCAAGGACGTCAACGACACCCTGGGCCACCCGACCGGCGACGCGCTCCTCGAGGCCGTTGGCCAGCGCCTGCGCCGCTGCCTGCGCGAGGGCGACATGGTCGCCCGCTTCGGCGGCGACGAGTTTGCCATCTGCCTCGTGGCGCACGACGCCACCGCAACCGCCCATGCCCTCGGCGAGCGCATCATCCGTGACGTCTCGGCGCCCTACGAGCTGGCCGGCCGCCAGGTCGTCATCGGTGTCAGCATCGGCGCGGCGATCTCGCCGGCCAGTACCGGCGAAACCGACACGCTGCTGAAGAGCGCGGACATGGCCCTCTATGCCGCGAAAGCCGACGGCCGCGGCGGCTACCGCGAGTTCGAACCGGACATGGCCGACCGCCTGCATGCCCGCATCGAGATCGAGGCCGACCTGCGCTGCGCCGTCGAGAACCAGCATCTCGAACTCGCCTATCAGCCGCTCGTCTGCATCCAGGACGGCCGCACCGTCGGCTACGAGGCGCTGCTGCGTTGGAACCATCCCACGCGCGGCCTCATCAGCCCCGTCGACTTCATTCCACTCGCCGAGGAGACCGGTATCATCGGCCCGATCGGCCTGTGGTGCCTCGAAAAGGCCTGTGCCGACATCGCGGCGTTGCCCGGCGCCGGCAAGGTGGCCGTCAATCTGTCCCCGGTCCAGCTCCACTCCGACGAGGTCGTCACCGGAGTGGCCGCCGCGCTGGCGCGCTCGGGCCTGCACCCGTCGCGCCTCGAGGTCGAGATCACCGAGTCCGTCCTGCTCGAGGACGACGAGCAGATCGTCTCGCGCCTCCACCGTCTGCGCGACATGGGTGTCGGCGTCGTCCTCGACGACTTCGGCATCGGCTACTCTTCGCTGAACTACCTGCGCCGGTTCCCGTTCAACAAGATCAAGATCGACCGGGTGTTCGTCAGCGAGGCGACGACGCGCCCGGACTGCCTGGCGATCGTCCGCTCGGTGGTCGACCTCGCCGGCCGCCTCGGCATGGCCACCACCGCGGAAGGCATCGAGACCGCCGAACATCTGGCCCTCGTCCGCGAGATCGGCTGCACCGAAGGGCAGGGCTACCTGTTCGGGCGCCCGCAATCCATCCTCCACGCCGTGGCGGCGCAAGCCTCGGCGCAGCAATCCGTTCCGTCGTCCCCCAAGGCGCTCGCGGTCTGAGCACGTCGCCGTTCAGCCGAAACGTCCGGGATCGCAAGCGTCGATAGCCGAAGGCAGCGGGTCGCCGGCCATCGCCTGCACGATCAGCCGCCCGGTCAGCGTCGCCAGCGTCAAGCCCACGTGCTGGTGGCCGTAGGCGCACCACACGTTGGTGTGGTGGGGGGCGCGACCGATCGCAGGGCGGAAGTCGGGCAGCGACGGCCGCTCGCCCATCCACCGGCTTTTCTCGGCGCCCCCGACCCCGGGGAAAATCTCGGCGAGATGACGCTTCAGGATATCGGCCCGATGCCAGCTCTCCGGCTGATCCGGCGCGCCGAGTTCCACTGTGCCGGCCAGCCGCAATCCCTCCTGCATCGGCGTGATGAAGAAGCCACGCTCGGCCGGCGACACCGGAAGGTCGAAGCGCACGTTGTCGGGCTCGACCATCACGTGATAGCCGCGCTCGGCCACCAGCGGCGCCTTGAACCCGAGCGCGCTTGTGAGCGTCCCCGACGCCCGGCCCGCCGCGATCACCGTGCCGCTGACGGCGATGTCGCCACCGGAAGTGCGCACCGCGGTGACACGCCCCGGCCGGTCCCCGGACGTGGCGAACCCGGTGACGCCCTGCCGCAGAATCCGTCCCCCCTCCGCAACGAACCGCTCCGCCAACACCGCAACGACGCGGTACGGATCGATCGTATGCATGCCGCTCGTATAGTGGACCCCGCGCACGATGTGCCGCGCCAGGCCCGGCGCCATCTCGCGGGCCCGGTCGCCACTCACGATCTCGAACGCGACGCCCTTGCCGCGCTGCAGGTCGCGCTGCTCGCTGCCGGCACGGAACCCCGCCTCGGTCTCGTAGACGTAGAGGGCGCCACGCGTGCGGAACAGCTCTCCGAGCCCGGAGTATTGGATCTCGCTGCGCCACGCCGCGTTGGCGTCGGACATCATCGCCGCGTAGCAGTCGATGCCCTTGCGCACCTCGGTGTGCGAGAGCGCCGCGCGCGCGAACCGCGCCATCCACGGCAGCAGCCACGGCAGGCTCGGCAGATGCACGGTCAGGGGGCCGTTGCGGTCGAGCAGCATGCGCGGCACGCCCTTCAGCACCGACGGCCGGGCCAGCGGCATCAGATGCTCGATGGCGATGAATCCGGCATTGCCGAACGAGGTCTTGCGGCCGGGTTCACCCGCATCGAGCACCACCACAGGCCGGCCGGTCCGCTGGATCGCCCGTGCCGTCGCCAAGCCGACGATGCCGGCCCCGATCACCGCGATGGGAGCCTCGGCCCCGCTGTTGTCCGTCGTCATCTGTCCCCTCCGTCCCGGGAAGCCCGAATGAGACACTTTTCTCGACCGGGATCAATGATCCCGACCGAAAAGCAACGACCCGCCGCGAAGGGGACGCGGCGGGTCGGGACGCAGAACGGAGAAGCGGGGCGCCTTGGGGTACGCCGGCCGCCCGCCATCCATAGCCGGGCAAACGTTAAGTGTTCGTTCCTCGCCCCCGTCACGCGCCGCCGATCAGGATGCCGGCCGCCAGTACCAGCGCGCCGCCGAGCACGATCTGCACGGTGGCACGCAGGAACGGCGTTTCGAGGAAGCGGTTCTGGATCCACACGATGGCCCACAACTCGATGAAGACCACGACGAGGGCGATCGCCGTCGCCGTCCAGAAATCGGGGATCAGATAGGGCAGGGCGTGACCGAGCCCGCCGACCGCGGTCATGACGCCCGAGGCGCAGCCGCGCTTCCACGGTGACCCGCGACCGGAGATCTTGCCGTCGTCGTGCACCGCCTCGGTGAAGCCCATGGAGATGCCGGCCCCGATCGACGCCGATAGCCCGACCAGGAAGGTCGTCCAGGGGTTCTGGGTGGCGAATGCGGTGGCGAAGATCGGCGCCAGCGTCGAGACCGAGCCGTCCATCAGCCCGGCGAGTCCCGGCTGCACCCACGTCAGGATGAACTGGCGCCTCGACACCGCGTCCTCGCCGGCACGATCGGCCTCCCCCAGGTGATGCTCGGCGAGACTGGTCGCCGCCGCCTCGTGACCGGCCTCGGCCCGGGCGAGGTCGCCGAGCAGCTTGCGCGTATCGGCATCGGTCGAGCGCGTTGCGGCAGCGGCGTAGAACTGTTGCGCCTGCCGTTCCATGTCGGCGGCTTCCTGCCGGATCTTGTCGAGTCCCAGGTTCTCGACCAGCCAGATCGGCCGCCGGGTATAGAAATCGGCGACGTGCTCGCGGCGCAGCGGGATGACGAAATCGCCGAAACGCCGTTGGTACAACTCGATCAGCCAGCGGCGATGCTCGTCCTCCTCGGCGGCCATGCCGTCGAACACGGCGGCGCTGGCCGGATACTCGGCGCGCAGCTTGGCGGCGTAGGCCGCATAGATGCGGCTGTCCTCCTCCTCGGCCGAAATCGCCAATGCCAGAAGTTCCTGCTCGGAGAGATCCTGAAAGCGGCGTTTGCCGGTGAACGCGGTCAACGAAAGACCCGAGAGCATGCGATGCGCCTCCTATGGAAATCGCCGAACGTGTCGCAAGTGGCGCCGCGGCCGGCGAGCCGCCTTGATCCTTGTCAGGTCGGGACACCGGCGGCAATGCGCTGGGGCCGCACAGGCACGGCTCAGGGGCCGCTGCGGGGCTGCTCCGTCTGGGGCTGGACGGGTGGCCGCCGCGTCTCGAACCAGCCGACGAAGATGCCGGCCGCGATGATGATCGCCGCCCCGGCCCAGGTGGCGGCGTCGGGCACGTGGCCGGACAACAGATAGCCGACCACCACCGAGCCGATCATCTGCCAATACATGAACGGCGCGATCACGCTCGCTGGCGCCGAGGCGAGCGCCTTGGCCACCAGATAGTGGCCGAGCCCGCCGATCACGCCGAGCGATCCCAGCAGCAGGCCGTCGGTGAGCGAGGCGGGTGCGCGCCAGATGAACGGCAACAGCGGCAGCATGAGCACCGTGCCGACCAACGCGCTGTAGATCGCCGACGTTTCCGGACGGTCCGACGACCCGACCTGCCGCGTGAAGATCTGATAGACCGCATAGAAGAACGAACTGCCGATGATCAGCAGCGAGGCCCAGTGGAACAACTGGGTGCCCGGTCGCACCACCACCAGCACGCCGACGAAGCCGACCGCCACGGCCGCCAGGCGCGCCGCGCCGATCCGCTCGCCGAGAAACGGCCACGCCAGCAGCACCACCATGAACGGCGAGGTGAAGTTGATCGCCGTCGCCTGCGCCAGCGGCAGGTATTTGACGCCCGTGAAGAAACACAGCGTCGAGAGCAGCAGCACCACCGAACGCCCGAGCTGCAGGACCGGCCTGCTGGTGCTCAGGATGCCGAACCCGAAGCGCGGCGCGAACAGTGCCAGCATGAACACGAAATGCCCGGTCACGCGCGCCCAGACGATCTGCTCGGACTCGTACGACTTGCTCAGCACCTGCACGAGGCCGTTCATGAGCGGGAAAATGCTCCCGGCCATGCACATGAACACGATGCCGGCGATCGTCCGGTCGGGGCGGGCTGGCGGTGTCATGGAGTGGCTATTCCGGTCTGACCTGCCGCCCACCGTAGCAGCCGCCGTCGCCGGCGACCCATGCGCCATCGGGGCAGCCGCGTTGCGGGCGCAGACGAGTGGACGGCCCTGCGCGGTCTCAGGGCCGTGTGATCCGGTAGAAGGCGAGCGCGTTGTCGGCGAACAGCCGGCGCCGATCCGCGAGCGGCAGATCCGCCACCGCTTTCTTGAAGCAGGAATAGAGATAGTCCCAGGAGCCCTTGAGGCCGTCGACCGGGAAATTCGAGGCGAACATGCAGCGGTCGACCCCGAAGATCGAGATCGCCTCGCGGATGATCGGCTTGTTGGCCGCGAGCGTCCACGGCGCGCCGAGCACCGTCAAGCCCGAGATCTTGCAATGCACGTTGGGCGACGCCGCCAGCGCCGCCATACCGCGCCGCCACACCGCGAGCGCCTCGGGCGAGCGGTCGAGCGGATAGCCCGTATGGTTCAACACGATGCGCAGCCCCGGATGCTCACGCACCACCTCCGCCGCTTCCTCCAAATGCCACCACGGCACCCTGAGGTCCCAAGACAGATCGTGCTTCTCGAGCAGGGAAAGGCCGTTGCGCCACTTCGGGTCCTGCAGACTGCGCGGCTCACCGCGCACGCTGTCGCCCGGCCCCTTCGAGATGATCGGCTTGGTGCGGATGCCGCGGACCAGCGGGAACGCCTTCTGCCGGATCAGGATCTCCTCGCTGTCCGGTGTATCGACCCAGACGTGCGCAACGATGGCGTTCGGCATGCCGTGTGCGGCCGCGATGCCGGTCAGCCACCGGGTCTCGTCGACCTGCCGGCTGCGGTCGCACTCGGCTTCGATATGGACGGTGGCGATCACGTTGTGCAGCGCGGTGTCGCGCCGGTACTCGTCCGGAAGGTAGGTCCGCCGCAACGAGGAATTGTCGCCCATGTAGGCGTGCTCGGCATTGGTCATCCACGGATAGGTCAGGTCGCGCTCGAGATCCCAGAGGTGGTGGTGGGCATCGACGATCGGCAGGTCATCGTAGAGCTCGGACATCGGCGGTCACTCGCGGGGCTCGGGGTGGACGCTCGGCGGCGCAACACCGAATGAGAGTATCGCAATTCCTCTGCGCGCAAGAGCGATCGGAGCCCAACATGCACCGGCCGCTGGCCTGCCGGCAAGCAAGCGCATACACTCCGTGCCGGTCCCGCCACCGGGACGCCAACCGCAGGACGCCGCCCCGCAGGAGACTCCCATGGCCACCAACATTTTCCAGGGCACCATTCCGGCACTCATGACGCCCTGCACGCCAGGTCGCGAGCCCGACTTCGACGCGCTGGCGCGCAAGGGCCGCGAACTGATCGCCGCCGGCATGTCCGCCGTCGTCTACTGCGGCTCGATGGGTGACTGGCCGCTGCTGTCGGACGAGCAGCGCCAGACGGGTGTCGAGGCGCTGGTGGCGGCCGGCGTGCCGGTCATCGTCGGCACCGGCGCGCAGAGCCCGAGGCGCGCCGCAGCGCTCGCCGCGCATGCCAAGAAGGCCGGCGCGCGCGGATTGATGGTCATCCCCCGCGTGCTCTCGCGCGGCTCCTCGGTCGCCGCGCAGCGCGCCCACTTCGAGGGCGTGCTCGAGGCCGCCGTCGATCTCCCGTCGGTCATCTACAACAGTCCGTACTATGGCTATGAGACCAAGGCCGACCTCTTCTTCGATCTGCGCAAGCGTTATCCGCATCTGGTCGGCTTCAAGGAGTTCGGTGGCGCGGCCGCGCTGCGCTACGCGGCCGAGCACATCACCGGCCAGGACCCGTCGCTGACGCTGATGGTCGGCGTCGATACCCAGGTCTTCCACGGCTACGTGAACTGCGGCGCCGTCGGCGCCATCACCGGCATCGGCAACGTGCTGCCGAAGGAAGTCCTGCACCTGGTGGCCCTGTGCGAAAAGGCCGCCAAGGGCGATCCGCGCGCCCGCCGCGAGGCGCTGGAACTCGAACAGGCGCTGGGCGTGCTGTCGTCGTTCGACGAGGGCGCCGATCTCGTGCTGTACTACAAGTTCCTGATGGTGCTCGAGGGTAGCCCGGAATACGAGCTGAACTTCAATCCCACCGACACGCTTTCTCAGAGCCAGAGGCACTTGGCCGAAACCCAGCTCAAGCAGTTCAAGAGCTGGTATCGGGCCTGGGCGACCCGAACCGCGTAGCCCGCTTCAACGGCGCGACGGCGCGGCGCCCCCGCCGCGGCGTCGCCGGCGCCCCGTAGGCGTGCAGCAGCAGGCGCGAAAAGCCGAGATAGAGCTGCTCCAGCCGCGCGAACGAACCGGCGTCCTGGGTGATCGGATCGGCGCTGTTGACGATGGCGACGAGCTGCAGGACGACGTCGGCCACCGGCGTCGACGGCACCAGTTCGCCCTGATCGATCGCCCGCAGGATGCCGCGCCGCACCAGCCGTTCGATCGCGTCACCGAAGTCCAGCGTGGTCTGCCGCGCCCCGGAACCGACCAGTGCCCGGTCGAGCCGGCTGCGCGCGATCAGGCTCCACGGATGCCCGGTCGCCCCGGTCGGATTGTAGCGCAGGTAGCGCTGGCGGTTGAACTCCATCATCCAGTGGATCTTGTCGCGTAGCGATCGACTGTCGTCGTTCCAGGCGGCCTCGAACAGCCGCAGGGTCGCGCCGACGTAGTCGCACACGACCTCGTCGACCAGCCTCTGTTTGCTGCCGAAATAATAATGGATGTTCGCCCGCGTCGTGCCGAGCCGGTCCGCGATTTCGCGGAAACGGAAGCCCTGATAGCCGTGCCGGATCAACAGCTCGGTCGCGACCTCCTTGATCTCGTCCCTCATGGTCCGCGGAACGCCGGTTGCGCTGCCGCCGGTCATTCCGAATGTCCTGCGTATGCGGCCTGGAAGGCTGCGAGGATCGCCGCCTCGCTCTTCCCGGCCGCCTTTGCATCGCCGATGATCTCGACCGAGGGCAGGCCCGCCAGAGCGTCCAAGGCCTCGCCGCCGGTCGCGCGGCGCAGGCGGTGGTAGAAGAGATCGCGGAACCGATCGGAGGCGCCCCACGCCGCGAACGGCCAACGGCGCGCGAGGCCGCTCGCCAGCAGACCCTCGATCAGGGGGCGGAGCGATCCCCGATAAACCGCCCCGGTCGCCACGACCACGTGATCGAACGCCCCGAGCAGGCCCAGCGTGCCGGTCGGGTCGGTCGCGAGCCGGAACGTGACGCCCTTGGCCACGCAGTCGCGCTGCAGCGCGCCGAGGTAGGCGGCGAAGGTGTCGGGCCGAGCCTCGACCGATTGGAAGCGGGGCGCCAGACCGGCCCAGCGGAATCCACCACCGACGGCGGCTGCCCGTTCGAACACGGTGACGGCGTTGTCCGGCGCCATCAGCGACGCATAGGTGAGCCCGGCCGGCCCCGCGCCGACCACCGCGATCCGCTGCCCGGTCCGCGACAATGGCCGGCCCTCGAACTCGCGCTCGCGCCCGGTGACCGGATTGACCAGACAGCGCAGCTTCGACCCGCTCCGCATCCCGTCCACGCAGGTGTTGCAGGCGAGGCAGCGCCGCACTTCGGCCCCAGCTGCAACCTTGCGCACCCAGTCGGGATCGGCGAGCAGCGGCCGGCCGAGCGCGATGAAATCAGCCGCTCCGGTCTCCACGGCCGCCAGCGCGTCGGCTGGATCCCCGAGCCGCCCCACGGCGATCACGGGCACGTCGACCACCGCCTTCACGGCGCGGGCGAAGCGCACGAACGGTGCCGGCTCCGTCGCCATCGGCGGGATCATGATGGCTGCGGTGGGCTGCGAGCGATAATGCCCGCCGGTCATGTGGATCGCATCCGCGCCGCGCCGGGCCGCCCAGCCGGCAATCGTGACCGCTTCGTCGAGCCCGATCCCGCCGTCGAAGAAATCGTCGCCGTTCATGCGGAATACGACGGCGAGATCCGGCACCGCGCTCTTGATGTCCTCGAGAATCTCGAGCCCGAACCGCGCCCGGTTCTCGAGCGACCCGCCATAGCTGTCGCCGCGCCGGTTCTCGAGCGGTGTCATGAACTGCGAGATCAGATAGCCGTGCGCCGCGTGGACCTCGACGGCATCGAACCCGGCGCGCTTCGCCCGCACCGCCGCCGCCGCGAACGCGCGGCGCGTCTCGGCGATGCGCGCGAACGACATCTCCTGCGGCACGATCGTCTCGGTATGCCCCTCCTGCACCACGTGCGGCAGCGCCGACGGCGCGATCGGGGTCTCGCCGCAGATGTCGAGACGCGTGTGCCCGCCGCCGTGCCCGATCTGGATCGACGCTTTGGCGCCCGCGTCGTGGATCGTACGCGCGAGTTCGCAGAGACCCGGCAGAAACCGGTCGTCGTACAGTCCGAGTTCGTTCAGCCGGTGCTTGCCGACCCGCTCCGGCGCCGCCATTTCGACGGTGATCAGACTCACGCCGCCGAGGGCGCGGGCCCGGTAGTAGGCCAGCGAGGCGGCGGTCACCGAGCCGTCGGCATCCGCCTGCCGCGTCGTCATGGGCGCCATGATGACCCGGTTGCGCAAGGCAAGCGGTCCCAACTGTGCCGGCTCGAGCAGCCCCACGCCGCACCTCCCGTCCGTCAACGGCCGATCAGGCGGCGAGCGCGAACGCCCCCTCGCGCGTGATGCCCGATTGGGCGATCGCCGCCTTGAGCCGCTCGATCTCAGCATCGGGCAGCTTCATCAGCGGCGGCCGCACCACGGCGCGGTCGAGCCGCCCGAGCAGCACCAGCGCCTCTTTCATGCGGTTGTGCATGTCGAGGAACGGCGGCGCGTAGAACGCCTGCTGCAGCGGATACATGCGATCGTTGAGCGCCTGCGCCTTCTTGAGGTCGCCCGCCTTCATGGCACGGAACAGCGCGACCTGCAGGTCGGCGATGACGCTGCCGGCGCCCGACAGCAGACCGTTGGCCCCCATCGAGAGCGAGGCCATCAGCCAGCCGCTGTGGGTGGTCAGGACATTGACCGGCCGCGGCAACGACTGGAACGTGCGGATGTGGCGCTCGTGCAGCAGCGGATCGGCGCACCAGTCCTTGATGGCGCGGATCGTCGGGACCGCCTCGAACAACTTGAGCAGTGTCTCGAAGGGATAGCCGAGCCCGATCGACATCGGGTACTGGAAGCAGATCATCGGCAGATCGGTCGCATCGGCGATGCGACGGAAATGTTCGAGCGCCATTTCCGGCCGCAACTGACCGCCCCACGCCATGCTCTGCGGCGGAAACACCAGCAGCGCCGACGCGCCTTCCTTGGCGGCCATGGCGGCAACCTTTGCGGCCTCCAGGCTGCCATCGGCGAACACCCCGTTGACCAGCGGAACCTTGTCACCGACCTCGGCGAGCGACAGGGCGAGAATGCGCTTCTGCTCCTCGAACGAGCAGGCGTGCACTTCCGAGGCATGGCCGTTGACGGTCACCATCGACACGCCCGGCACCAGCGCGCAATCGGCGAGGTGCTTGCGCGTCGCGCGCTCGTCGATGCTCATGTCCTCGTTGAAGGCCAGCAGGGTGGCGGGAATGACACCTTCCAGCTTGACGTCCTTGAACCGCGGCATGTGTGAACTCCTGTCAGAATGCAGATCGGGATCAGTCGTTCCACGAGCCGCCGGTGACGCTGACCGTCTCGCCCGTGATGTAGTCGGCCTCCGACGAGGCAAGGAACGCCACCGCCTTGGCGATGTCGTCGGGCAATCCGGCGCGGCGCAGCGGGATCGATTTGGCGCGTTCGGCCGCCAGCGGAAGACCCTGGCGGGCTCGATCGACCTCGGATTCCTCGCGCATGCGGGTTTCCACGATCAGCCCCGGCGCAACCGCGTTGACCCGCACGCCGTGCGCGCCGACCTCGGTCGCGAGCGCCTGCGTGAGCGCGACGATGGCGAACTTGGATGCGCAGTAGGCACCATAGGGCGTAACGCCCGACTTGCCCATCCAGGAGGCGATGTTGACCACGGCGCCGCTGCGCCGCCCGATCATGCCGGGCACGACGGCACGGCTGACATTGAACAGCCCGTCGACGTTGACGCCGAACACCTTGTGCCAGTCGGCCTCCGACATCTCGAGCAGCTTGCCGATCGGGCAGACGCCGGCGTTGTTGACGAGGATGTCGACGTGACCGAGTTCACGCGTGAGTTTGGCCACGCCGGCCTCGACCGACGCCGTCGACGACACGTCGCCACCCGCGACCGCGATCGTCCGGCCGGGGCGCGCCAGCTCCTCCGCCGTCCGCGCCGCCGCCGCCGCATCGATGTCGAGAATGCCGACGTCGCAGCCTTCGGCGATCAACCGGGTCACGATCGCCCGGCCGATGCCAATGGCGCCCCCGGTCACGATCGCTGTCTTACCCGTCAGATTATACATGGCTGCCTCCATCCCCGTGTCGGGGCCTCAACGTGCCGTCCAACCGCCGTCCACGAACAGTGTCGTGCCGGTGCAGAACGAGGATTCGTCGCTGGCGAGGTAGAGCATGGCCCGCGCGATCTCGATCGGCTTGCCGAGCCGGTTCATCGGCTGGCGGGCTTCGAGTTGGGTCCTGAGCGCCGCCGGATCGTTCGACTTGCGGAAGATCTCGTCGAAATAGGGCGATTCGATCGTACCCGGACCGACCGCGTTGATGCGGATGTTCGCGCCGACGTGATCGAGCGCCATGGCGCGCGTCAACGCGCCGACGGCCCCCTTCGAGGCGACATAGGCGGCGCGGTTGACGATGCCGACCCGCGAGACCGTCGACGCGGTGTTGACGATCGCTCCGCCGCCCTGCCGCTCCATGATCGGAATGGCGTACTTGCAGCCGAGGTAGACGCCCTTCACGTTCACGGCCATCAGCGCGTCCCAGTCCTCCTCCGTCGTGTTGACGACGGTGCCGGCAATGCCATAGCCGGCGTTGTTGATCAGGATGTCGAGCTTGCCGTGCTTTTTCGCCGTGTCGTTGAGCACGGTCTCGACCTCGCTCGCGCGGGTCACGTCGAGCGTGCGGGCCTCCGCCTTGCCGCCGGCCTGGCGGATTTCAGCGGCCACCCGCTCGGCGGCCTCCGCGTTGCGGTCGGCGACGACGACGAACGCGCCTTCCTCCGCGAACAGCTTCGCCGTCTGATGGCCGATCCCCGACCCGCCACCCGTGACGACCGCCACCTTCCCCTTCAGCCTCATGTCCTCCCCCTTTTCTCTGATTGCTTGCGAGTTGGTTTCGCGCCGCCGTCCTCTCAGAGCATCTTGACGCTCGAGAAATACTGCTCGGTGGCGGCCAGAATACTACGGCTGACGACCATCGACGATTTCGGATTTGTGAGGGCTGGCCTGTTGGCGAGGCTGATCGCCATCGTGCCGAGTTCGCTCTCGACGGTGATGGTATGGGTGTTCCGATCGACCGCGGGATCGACGACGACGCGAACCTGCGTTCCCTCGAACCCACGCCCGGCCAGCGCCAGGGTCGCAGCGACGTTGAGGTTCGCGGGATAACGACTGGCCGCGCCACGTGCGTCGCCCTCGTAGAGGGTCAGCGGCGCGTCGAGGCTCGCCGGATCGACGCCGAGCGCGCGCAACTCGTCCCGCCAAGCGTCGACCGGCTTGCGGGATTCGTACACGATCACCGCATCGTCCGCGTGCCGGGCCGCCCGTACGTAGTCCAGCCCTCCGATCGCCCCGGCCGGCAGCACTACATGCGTGCCGCGCCGCTCTGCCGTCTCCTTCAACATCGCCAGCAGCCCGGCATCGGTCAGGGCGCCGACCGACGAGATCAGCACCGCATGCCCGGCATCGAGGCACAGCGGCACGAGGTGGCGTACCGCATCCTGACTGGCGGTTTCGACGACGAGATCCGGCGTCGCGGCCAGCAGTGCCGGCAGATCCGCGACCTGCGCGGCGCCCGCCGGCATCGCCCTGTCGCCCGTGCCCGATCGGCACAACACCGTGACGGCATAGCCCCGAGCAACCAGGCCGTCCGCGACATCGGTCGCGATCGCGCCCCAGCCGATCAACCCGATACGCCGCGCTGTCATGCGAGCCCCCCGATCCAAGACCGCAGCCGATCGCAGAAGGGGGCCGTCTGCGTCAGCGGAAAGAAATGACCGCCGGTCTCGAATGCCGCGAAGCCGGCAGCGGGCAATTGATGGTGCAACTCCTGCTGCAGAAAGAACGGCACCACGAGGTCGTCATGGGCGCCGAGGATCAAGGCCGGCGCCGAAAGTCGCGCGATCAGATCGCTGCCGTCGAAGCCGCGCAGCGCCTCGATGCGCTCGCCAACGATGGTGCGTGCCGCCGCCGACCGCGGCGCCTGCCGCATCGTGGCCTCGTAGACCTCCCAATGCGCCTCGAGCCAGGGTGCGGGATGGCTGAGCATGGCCCCGAGCGTCGCGTAGGCCTCCGGTGCGCTGTCCAGAATGGCGGCCCGCGCGCCGAACAGCGCCTCCATGTACCGGTTGGGCCGCAGCCACGTACCGCTGAGGCCGAGGCCCGCGACCCGCTCCGGCGCGCGCGCCGCGAGTGTCATCGCGATGCACCCACCCGTCGAATGCCCGACGACGACGCAGCGCGCAACGTCCAGCCGGTCGAGCACGGCGAGGCAGTCGTCCGCCAACGTAGCAATGGTGCAGGGCGCCGCGCCGCGCGTGCTGGCGCCGATGCCGCGCTGATCGAGCGTGATGACCCGCCAACCGGCGAGCCCAGCTGCTACCGGCCGCCAGAACCCGGCCGTGCCGCCGAGGCCGCTGACGAGCAGCACCGCATGACCCGAGCCGGTCACATGCACGTCCAGCTCGGCGCCGTCCGCGGTGGGCACGCGCAACGTGGCGGCCGCTGGCATCATGGCGTCATTCCGGTTGCCTTGCACACGTCACTGCAGGGGTGAGAACGACACGGGATTGAGCACCCGCGTGTTCTGGATGTCGATCAGATCGGCGACCTTGGCGAGATACGCCTGCCACTCGGGATCGGCTAGCATCACCGCGCGCCGACGCTGCCGGTCGTCGAGGCTGTTGTAGCCCCAGATGGCGACGACGTGATTGAGTTCGCCGATCTCGGTCGTGAAATAAGCCACGAACGTGCCGAGATGCTTCTTCTGGATCGGCAGCCCGAACTCCTCGTAGGCCTTCACGAACGTCATGAGCTTACCCGCCTTGATGCGGTAGTCGCGTTCCTCGTAAATCATGGTCCTCGTTCGCTGTGTGGTGACGTACGGGCAGTTCAAACGTGGTCATCCAACGACGGGGCGGACCTGTCATGCCTCCGCGAGGGCGGCATTGCGTCCGGCGAGACGGCCCGATGTGAAGGCCCAGGCCAGATGATGGCCGTGACCCTCGAGCAGCAGACCGCCTTGCCCCGCCGAGCCAGCCGCGTACAGACCGCGAATGGGGCCACCATCGCGATGCAGCACGCGGAAGTCCCGGTCGATCCTGAGCCCGCCCTCACTGAAGACGATCCAGGAAATGGCTGGCCCCAGTGCGTAGAACGGACCGGCCTCGATCGGCGCGCGTTCCCCGTCCGGGGGCAGCGCGGCGTTGTAATCCGCCACCGACCGGCGCAGCGCATCGCCGGGAACGGCGATGAGCCGGGCGAGATCATCCAGCGTGTCGGCCTTGCGCACGACATCCGGTCGCGTCCGTTCGTAGTCGGATAGATACGCGAAGCCTACGCCGGGCGCCGTCGAAATGAAGTTCGGCCACGCCTGAAACGCCGCCGCCACCGACGCTCCGAAGACGATCCAAGCGCTCTTTCCCGGTTGTCGGCCGATATGGTCCTGAGGGCGGTCGCACTCGTCGCAGAACCGCGCCCCCGCGGCGTTCACGAGAATGGCACCCTTGCGGAACAGTGCCGGCGCGGGGGCCAGATAGGTGGTCACGAAGGCGAGCAGGAACGGCCGGATCAGCGCTTGCGGCATGATCTTCATCGCCGCGAGGATGACGCGGGCGAGCGTGGGCGAGGAGGGAAGTCCGGCGACGAAACTTTTCTTCTCTGGCGCCTTGAAGCGGATCTCCGGGCCCCAAGCGAGGTCGCCGTTGACCACCTCGCCGCCCACCGCTTCCCCCATGCGCTGGCCGTCCCCCGTGCTCAGAGGATTGATGCCGCCGATGTCGAGCAGGGGCCCGCTCATGTACTTGGACTTGTAGTCGTCGCGCGCCGAGCTGAAATCGCCGGACGAGAGGATGACGCCGCGCCGTGCCGCTAGCACTTCGCCACCGGCAAGCGCTACGCCCCCGACACGGCCATCCGTCTCGACGAGTTTTTCAACCTGCGCACCGGTCCGGTACACGACGCCCTTGCGGCGCCCGGCCTCCGCCAGTCGGTCGATGAATCCGCGCGAATGAGGAATGATCGCGTGCATGCGGGGATGGCGGTGCGGCGGCTCCGGAAGCGGCCCCATGAAAACAACACCGAGTTTCGCGAGAAGAGAAATGGTGTCGGCCCCATGGTCGACCAGAAGCCGGCGCAGTTCGAGATTGTCCCGGTTGGCCCGCGAGCCGGCGAACTTTCCCATATCCTCGAAATGCGCATCCGCATCGTCGTGGATGCCGGCTGCGCGTTGCAGCGCCGTGCCAGCCGCCGTCACCGTGCCGACCGACAATCCGGTCGTGCCGCCGAGCTTTTCGCCTTTTTCCAGAACGACGACCGATCGCCCCTCGCATGCGGCCGCGTATGCCGCCATCAGCCCGGTTCCCCCACCACCGACAACGATGATGTCGAAAGAACTCATGCGTTGTCGTTCCGACTGACTGACAAGGTAGTAAAATGTTGCGGAACTTGTCACACAAGTCAACAACACTCATGGAAACGGCCCGAGCCGAAACGGCTGCAGCCCCGGTGTCGACGCTCAGGCGGGCGGCACGTAGCGTCGCGACTGCTCGGCGCGATCATCGTAGCTCGCCTCGAAAATGCTCGACGCCAGCGTCGCCCGCATGTGCAGCAGGCCCTTGTCCGCGATGTTGCGGAAGCCGTGCCGCGCGCCGGCCGGAATGATCACCGAATGGCCGCCGCCGGCGATGGTCTTCTCATTGCCGACCCAGATCTCAGCCCGCCCTTCGACGACGGTCAGCACTTCTTCGACCGCGTGCATATGCGTCGGTGCGCCGAGGCCGGGTTCACAGAATTGCTCGAAGATACAGAGCTGGACCGAGCCCGTCAGGGCCGACGCGATCATCCGCGTCGCCACACCTTGGCGCCAGTCGACCAACTCCTGAGTCTCGTGCGTGACGAGTTTCATGGCTGCGTGCCCCCTTCTCGTTCCGCGGAGTTTCGATGAAACGCGGTCCGCCGCGCAAGGCCCTTCGACATCGCGCGATCCTCCGATCGGCGACACCACCCATGCGCCCGGCGCGGTGCTGAGGCCGCATCGCCCTCAGTGCAAAGAGGAGCGGGCTCCGATCCTGGCGATCCGCACCGGCGCTCTCGCAGGAGCGCGCCTGGCCGATCGCCTCGGCAGCCGGTCAGTCGGCGCGGACGAGACGCAGGATCGTGTCGATGTTGAACGCGAGCCGCGCATCCAGCGCCGCTGGGGCCACGAGATCCCGCTCGAAGATGATGGAACCCGTATGGCGGTTGGTCAGGTAGTAGTACCCGATCGCCGCGATCGTGATGTTGAGCTGGACGGGATCGACCCCGGGGCGGAAGACGCCCGTCTCGACGCCGCGCGCCAGCAGCGTCTCCACCATACCGACGAAGCGCCGGCTCGCCGCGCCGATCGCTTGCGAGCCCTCCAGGTGCCGCGCCTTGTGGAGATTGGCGCTGTTGACCAGGGCGAGGAATTCAGGGTGCGCCAGATAGTAGTCCCACGTGAACCGCACCAGCGTCTCGAGCGCGCGGCGCGGCTCCATGTCGTCGAGATCGAGCGTCTGCTCGGCGGTGCGGATGCCGAGATAGGCCTCCTCCAGAACCCGCCGGAACAGCTGATCCTTGTTGCCGAAGTAATGGTAGAGCATGCGCTTGTTGGCGCGGGCGCGGGCCGCGATCACGTCGACGCGCGCGCCGCTGAGGCCCTTACGCGCGAACTCGGAGGTTGCCGCCGCCAGGATGCGCCGTTGCGTCGCCGCCGCATCTCTCACCTGCGGCGCCGGCCCGCCCCGGCCGCGCGTCCCCTTGCCGGTGTCCGGGGTGACGCCCGCCACGCCGCGGACGGCGGATTTGCGCGCTGCCTTGTTCATGGTCCCATCGCCCGATGACGAAGGGCCCCTGATGGGTCCCTCATCACGGCCCCAACTTGACACGAGTGGGCGGCAAGTGTCATCCGTAGATAACTGTACGGTTACTTGCGCGCCGCGCCAACGACCCGGATGGGCCCGCTCCATGTCGAAGATCACCACAGCCGACGAAGCCGCCGCGCTGGTCGCGGACGGCGCCGTCGTCGCCGTCAATTCGTCGAGCGGCCTCGGCTGCCCCGACCACATGCTGGAAGCCATCGGCACCCGCTTCGCCCGCGACGGCCACCCGCGCGGCCTGACCATGATCCACCCCATCGCCGCCGGCGACATGTTCGGCACCAAGGGCATCGACCACTTGGCCAGGGATGGGCTGATCGACACCGTCATCGCCGGTTCCTACCCGTCCGGCCCGTCGTCGGCACCGCCGCCGCTGATCTGGCAGATGCTCGGCGACAACCGCGTCGCCGCCTACAACGTGCCGAGCGGCATCGTGTTCGACATTCTGAGAGAGGCCGCCGGCCTGCGCCCCGGCATCCTGACCAAGGTCGGCCTCGACACGTTCGTCGATCCCGACCGCGACGGCTGCGCCATGAACGACCGCGCCCGGGCCCGCCCGATCGTCCGGAAGCTGCAGTTCGAGGGCGGCGAGTGGCTCTACTTTCCTGCCATCCGGCCCGACGTCGGCATTATCCGGGCAACCACCGCCGACGAGCGGGGCAATCTCACCTTCGAGCACGAGGGCGCCTACCTCGGCGCCATGGAGATCGCGCTGGCGGCGCACAACTGCGGCGGCAAGGTCATCGCCCAGGTCAAGCGGATCGCCCAGTCCGGCACCCTGCGCCCGCACGACGTCCGGGTGCCGGGCGTGCTGGTCGACCGCATCGTCGAGGCCCCGGATCAGCTCCAGACCACCGCGACGCCCTATGATCCCGCCATCTCGGGAGAATTGTTCCGGCCGCTGAGCACGTTCGCTCTGCCTGCCTTCGACCCCGCCAAGGTGATCGCACGGCGGGTGGCGATGGAGCTCGAGACCGGCTGGGCCGTCAACATCGGGTTCGGCATCTCCGCCAATGTCCCGCGCATCTTCCTGGAGGAGGGGTGCCACGGCGACGTCACCTGGGTGATCGAGCAGGGTGCGGTCGGCGGCGTACCGCTGCTCGAGTTCAAGTTCGGCTGTGCCGCCAACGCCGAGGCCTTCGTCGCCTCGCCGCACCAGTTCAGCTATTTCCAGGCTGGCGGCTTCGACGCGACGCTGCTGTCGTTCCTCCAGATCGGCCGCGATGGCTCGGTCAACGTCTCGCGGCTGTCCGCGCGGCCCCACGTCACCGCCGGTGTCGGCGGCTTCGTCGACATCACCGCGCGGGCGCGCAAGATCGTGTTCTCCGGCTACTTCAACGCCGGCGCCCAACTCGCCATCGCCGACGGCCGCCTCGCCATCGAGAAAGAGGGCAAGGTGGCGAAACTCGTCGACGAGGTCGAACACGTCACCTTTTCGGGCCGCCGCGCCATCGCCCAGGGCCAGGACGTCACCTACGTCACCGAGCGTTGCGTGATGAAGCTGACGCCGTCCGGCGTGGTCGTCACCGAAGTGGCGCCGGGCGTCGACCTTGCGCGCGATGTCCTCGCGCGGTCGAGCTTCCCGCTGACCGTTGCCGAGAACTGCCGAACCATGCCGGCGGCTCTGTTCGATCCGGCCCCCATGGGTGCCCGCTTCCGCAACGCCTGAGCGGCCGAGACCGGCAGGGAGGACAGGACATGTACGTCACCGAAACCCACGCCGAGGTGCGCGCCATGGCCCGCAAGTTCGCCGACGAGGTGATCCGCCCCGCCGCCGCCGACCTCGACCGCGACGAGCGCTTTCCCGCCGAGATCTACCGCGAGATGGCGTCGCTCGGCCTGTTCGGCATCTCGGTGCCGGAGCGGCTCGGCGGACCCGGGTTCGACACGCTCACCTACGCGCTCGTGATGGAGGAGCTGTCGCGCGGCTATGCGTCGGTCGCCGACCAGTGCGGTCTCGTCGAACTGATCTCGACCCTGCTGGTTCAGCATGGCACTGCGGAGCAGCAGCAGACTTGGCTCGGCCCGGTGATGAAGACCGAGAAACGTGTGGCCTACTGCATCACCGAGGCGGAGGCCGGCACCGACGTCGCCGGCATCCGCACCACCGCGGTGCGCGACGGCGCCGGCTGGCGGCTCGACGGCTCCAAGATCTGGATCCACAACGCGCCCGTCGCCGACTTGGGCTTCGTGCTGGCCCGCACGGACAAGGCGGCCGGCCACCGCGGCATGAGCATCTTCATCGTCGACCTGCACGCCAAGGGCGTCGAGCGCGGTCCCGCCGAGCACAAGATGGGCCAGCGGGCGAGCCAGGTCGGCGCGCTGCATTTCTCCGATGTCGCCTTGCCGGCGGAGGCCCGCCTCGGCGTCGAAGGGCGCGGCTTCCACATGATGATGAGCGTGCTCGACAAGGGCCGAGTCGGGATCGCGGCGCTGGCCGTCGGCATCGCCCAGGCGGGCCTCGAAGCGGCCGTCGACTACGCCCGCCAGCGCCGCCAGTTCGGCAAGGCCATCGGCGAGTTCCAGGGCGTGCAATGGCTGCTCGCCGACATGGCGACGGGCATCGAGGCGGCCCGCCTGCTGGTCCACGCCGCCGCCGTCAAGATCGACCGCGGCGAGCCGGCCACCAAGGCCTGCTCGATGGCCAAGTGCTTCGCCGGTGACATGGCGGTCGCCCGCACGGCCGACGCGGTGCAGGTGTTCGGCGGCTCCGGCTACATCCGCGGCTTCGAGGTCGAGCGGCTCTACCGCGACGCCAAGATCACGCAGATCTACGAGGGCACCAACCAGATCCAGCGCATGATCATCGCCCGCGAGCTGATGCAGGCGGGCGCGAGCGTCTGAACCGCGCTGTCCTCGGCGCGGACACTCGGCGCGGATCGGCCGCCGTCGGCGACGACAGCGCCCGCGCACGCCCCGCGTTTGCAACGGTCCCGGCGCCTCGATCCGCATCTGGCACGTGCCTTGCGACGGGGAGAGGGATGACGGGAGAGACGGCGGCCTGAGCCGCTGTCGGACGGAGGGGTGCGAATGACCAGCGCGCAGGATGCGGTCGACATCGTGGTCGTCGGCGCCGGCCTTGCGGGCTCTACCGTGGCGCTGCGCGCCGCCGAACTCGGCCTGTCCGTGCTGCTGCTCGAGAAGGGCCGCGACGAACATTACCTCTGCAACACGCGCATGTCCGGCGGCGTGTTTCACATCGCCATGAACGAAGTCAAGGCGCCCCCGGAACGCCTCGCACACGTGATCGCCACCGCCACGGGTGACGCCGCCGATCCCGAACTCGCCCGCACCATGGCAAACGGCGCCGGCGCGCTGGTCGACTGGCTGCGCGCCCAGGGCGGCCAGTTCATCCGCGGCCCCGCCGTCTGGCAGAGCCATATCCTCGCCCCGCCGCGCCCCATTGCGGCCGGCGTCGACTGGATGGGCCGCGGACCAGACGTTCTGCTGCGCCGGATGGCGGACAAACTCGCCGGCCTCGGCGCGCGCCGCATCCTCGGCGCCGAGGCAACCGCCCTCGTGATGACCGATGGCCGCTGCACCGGTGTCACCGCCACCGTCGCCGGCCGCGTGCTGACGTTCCAAGCCCGCGCCGTCGTGCTCGCCGACGGCGGCTTCCAGGCCGACCTCGACCGCGTCCGCGCACACATCGCACCCGCCGCCGAAAAGCTCAAACAGCGCGGCGCCGCCACCGGCTCCGGGGCCGGCATCCGCATGGCCGAGGCGGTCGGTGCCGCCACCATCGGGCTCGATCGCTTCTACGGCCACCTGTTGTGCCGTGATGCGATGACCAGCGACAAGGTCTGGCCCTATCCGGAACTCGATGCGCTCGCGACCGCCGGGATCGTCGTGGACGCCACGGGCCGCCGGGTCGCAGACGAGGGCATCGGCGGCGTGCCGCTCGCCAACCAACTCGCGACATCGGCCGATCCGCTCGGGCTGACGGTGATCTTCGACCAGAAGATCTGGGAGGGGCCCGGCCGCTCCGCGCGCATTCCCGCCAACCCGACGTTGGAGCGGGCCGGCGGCACCATCCACAAGGCGCCGACACTGGAAGCGCTGGCGGCCTTGACTGGGCATACCCCCGCGGCGCTCGCCGAGACGATCCAGGCCTACAACGGCGCGGTTGCCGCCGGCACCACACCGGCCCTGCACCCGCCGCGCACCGCCACCGTTCCGCCGCAGCCGATCATGACGGCACCCTTCTTCGCCATCCCCCTATGCATCGGGCTCACCTATACGATGGGCGGTCTCGCCGTCGACGGCGACGGCCGTGTCCGCGCCACCGCTGGCGGGACGATCCCCGGGCTCTACGCCGCGGGCTCGACCACCGGCGGCCTCGAGGGCGGCCCGCGCGCGACTTATCTCGGTGGCCTCGTCAAGGCCGGCACGCAGGGCCTCGCCGCCGCCGCGCATATACACAGTTCGCTGAGAACCGGACGCGAGAGGCCCTGATGCAGATCCGTGGCGACCTGGTGCTGATCACGGGCGGATGCGGCGACATCGGCCTCGCCACCGCCCGGCAGTTTCTGACGGCCGGCAAGCGCGTGATCCTGGTCGACCGCAGGATCGAGCCGGGCGAGCGCCTCGCCACCGAGCATCCCGGCCGCGTCGACACCATCGCCTGCGATCTCTCCCGCGCCGACGAGATCGAGCGCTGCCTCGGGCCGGTGTTCGGCGGGGAGGCAGCACCCGATATCCTAGTCAACAACGTCGGCATCTCGCCCAAGTTCGACGCCGACGGCACGCGGCTCAAGGCCTGGACCATCACCGTCGACCAGTGGGACCATCTGTTCGCGACCAACGTGCGGTCCTATTTCCACTGTACGCGGATGGCACTGCCGCCGATGATCGCCCGCGGCCATGGCCGCATCATCAACGTCGCCTCGATCGCCGCCCGGGGCGCCGCCTACCAGGCGGTGGCGCACTACGTCGCGTCGAAATCGGCGATCCTCGGCCTGACCATGGCCGTCGCCAAGGAGGTCACGCCGCTCGGCATTACGGTCAACGCCATCAACCCGGGGCGCATCCTGACCAGCATGACCCGCGACGTCTCGGACGAGGTTAACGCCGCGATCATCGATCGCATTCCGGCCCGCCGCCTCGGCCAGCCCGACGACATCGCCAAGGTGGCGCTGTTCCTGGCATCGGACCTCGCCGATTATCTCACCGGCACGGCGATCGAGGTCAACGGCGGCCTCTACATGGGGCCCTAGCAGGCTGTTGAACTTCTCGCCGGCTGACAGCCCTCCGCGAATATGA
>JBMOGA010000007.1:0-109065 GCA_049318625.1 Hyphomicrobiaceae bacterium | reverse complement strand
CGACCGGTCAGCGACGGCAACTCACCTCAGCCGCAGTCGCCAGCGGACGCTTACGCACCCAGATGCACTTGACCGTTGGTGGGACCGGCGCGAGCGGCGGCACGGGTGCGGCGACTCTGGGGGACGTTTTCGTGGTCACGGCCACTGACGGGAATGCGGCCGGCACGGCCGAATTTCCAGCCGCCGGATCCGTCTCGGCCGCCTCTGCGGTTGCGGGACCCACCCCACCGAGCGCCACGGCACTGTAGAGCGCGCTATCCTCCGACAAGCTGAGCTTCCAACTCGCGACGGCCGGCGCCCGCACGATCGGCACGCCGGGGGTAACGGTGGCTTGCGCCTGGATCGTCGTGGCCGGTCCGTCGACCGTTGGCCTGGTGTCGTCGGTCGCCTCGTAGACGGCGGCCGCCACCACCGGCGCATCGGCCACCGGCACCGGCGCGGCACCGAGGTCGATGGAAGACCCGGGACCGGTGAACGTCAGACGTATGTTGGCCGTATCGGTCGCCTCGGGTTCGGGGGCGGGCCCGCCGGCGGTCGGCAGAACCGGCGGCCACGCGAGGATCAGCGCGACGCCGAGCATCGCGACCGAAAGCTCGACGGCAATCTGGTGTCTCGCCACGAGGTGATCCATGACTTCGACGGCCTCCGCACGGCGGACTGCACAGCCAAAGGGTTTGCGACGCCAGCCACGCGAAACGCGGACTGACCTCGCAAAAAACCTAAGATTGAAAAAATCAATAAAGGGTTGATGAGTGGCTCGGTTTGATGCGCTGGGACAGGTTGTGGCCCTTCGTGCGCCGTGGCCGCCGAGATTACAGCGTGAAGCGCTTGCCGACCGCCAGCGGCGCCAACCGCTGATCGCCGAAGGCCTGCAGCAGGCTCGCCATGGCGCGGAACCCGGTGCAGTGCCCGGCGGCCACCACCGAAAGCCCGAATGCACCGAGCGCCTCGACCGTCTGCGGGATGATCCGCTCGTTGCCGCCCGACAGGTGCAACCCGCCGAGAACGCCATGGACCGGGGTGCCGGGAAACGAGGCCTGGGCATGAGTCAGCACGTTGACGATCCCGGCATGCGAGCAGGCGCTGAACACGAACAGCCCCTTGCCCGCCAACAGCACCGCCACCGCCCGCTCGTCCATGAGCAGCGGATCGGCCTCCCAGTCGCCGGCCGGTGTCTTGCGGAATTGGCCGACCACCCCGGTCTCGAACGGCGAGACCCGGGGGATCTCGCCGCTGATCCAGAACAGGCCGTCGAGCACGGCCAGCGGATCGCGCGACAGCATCACCTCGGCGCCGCGAGCTTCGAGGGCGGCCGGGCCCGGAATATCCGCCATCGGCCGCATGGTGCCGTCCGGCAGCCGCATGGCGCGCGTGGCGAACATCTCGGGATGCATGTAGCACGGCACGCGGCGACCGCCGTTGGCCGCGCCGATCAGGTCGAGTGCCTTCAGCAGCGCGCCGCCGTGGTCCCAATGGCCGTGCGAAAGCACGATGCCATCCACCGTCCCGAGATCGAGCTTCAGCCGCTCGACGTTGCGCACGAACACGTCCTCGTCCGGTCCGGTATCGAACAGCAGGCGGCGGGTCGCGTCACCCTTGCGAACGGTGACGAGGCACGAGAGCCCGTGCGCGGCGCAGCACAGGTTGGGCCCCGCGACGATACGGTAGCCGCGGCGTGCCAGCGACGCCCATTCGTGCTCGACGAACGACGGCGTGGACGACAGTCCGTCGGTCACGTTGTCGACGATGACGTCGACCTCGAGGCTGTCGACGGCTTGAAGCAGGGACATGGCGGGGCTCCGACTGGTCGTGGCGTGCGATTATGCTATCGAGGTTCACTGGCGAAAGAAACCCGCGCAGCGCAAGGCCCGGCGCGCGACGATTGGCAGGAGATCGAGCGTGAATGGTGCGGATATTCTGACCGATACGCTGCTGGCGAGCGGTATCGACGTCTGCTTCGCCAACCCCGGCACGTCGGAGATGCATTTCGTCGCCGCGCTCGACCGCAAGCCCGAAATGCGTTGCGTCCTCGGCCTCAGCGAAACCGTGGTCACCGGCGCGGCTGACGGATACGCCCGCATGGCCGACAAGCCGGCGGCAACTCTGCTCCACACCGGCCCCGGCCTCGCCAACGGCCTGGCCAATCTCCACAACGCCCGCCGCGCCCGCACGCCGATGGTCAACATCGTCGGCGACCATGCCACCCACCACCTCGCCTACGACGCGCCGCTGACCAGCGACATCGAGGGGCTGGCCCGGCCGATGTCCGATTGGGTTGGCCGCATCGCAGACGCCGCCGACGTGGCGCCGCGGACCAGGGAGGCGATCACCCAAGCGCGGGCGACCCCCGGTGTCGCCACCCTCGTGCTACCGGCCGATGCGGCGTGGACCGAGGTCGACGCGAGCGTCGCGGCGCAGGCGGCCGAGGCGCCGCCGCCCCGGCCTCTCGACCCGGCAGCCATCGCGGCGGCCGCCTCGGCGCTCCGCTCCGGGCGGCGCGTCGGCTTGATGATGAGCGGCCACGCGCTCAGGGCCGATGCCCTGGACGTCGCCGGGCGGATCGCGGCGGCCACCGGTGCCCGTCTGCTGTGCCAGATGTCGAACAGCCGCGTCGCACGTGGCCGCGGCCGCGTCGACGTCGGCCGCGTGCCCTATGTCGTCGATCAGGCGCTGGCGTTCCTCGCCGACCTCGAGACGGTGATCCTGATCGGCGCCAAGCCGCCGGTCGCGTTCTTCGCCTACCCCGGCAAACCAAGCAGTCTGTTGGCGGCGTCCTGTGAGGTACTGACCGCGGCGGCGGCGGGCCTGGATCTGCTGGCGGCACTGACCGCGCTCGCCGATGCGGTCGGGGCCGGTCGCGGGTTGGCCGGTCTTGCCGCGGCGGCTGCGCCGGAGTTGCCCGCGGCGCCGGTGCCGGGGCCGTTGACGGCGGCGGCGATCATGGCGGCGGTCGCCCGCGCCATTCCCGACAATGCCATCGTCGTCGACGAGTCGGTGTCCTCGGGGCGCAACTTCTTCGCGCTGACGGCGGCGGCGGCACCCCACGATTATCTGCAACTCACCGGCGGCGCCATTGGCCTCGGCATCGCCATGGCGACCGGCGCCGCCATCGCCTGTCCGGGCCGCAAGGTGATCGATCTGCAGGCGGACGGCAGCGCGCTGTATGCCGCGCAGGGGCTGTGGACGCAGGCGCGCGAAGCCTGCGACGTGGTCACCGTCATCCTCTCCAACCGGTCGTACGCGATCCTCGAGGGCGAGATGCGCGCGGTGGGCGTGCGCCAGTTCGGCCGCAACGCGCGCCGCATGCTGTCGCTGGACGAGCCTGCCATCGACTGGGTCTCGCTCGCCAAGGGGTTCGGCGTGCAGGGTGTGCGCGCCGCAACCGTCGAGGACTTCACGCGCCACCTCGCCACCGCGCTGGCGGCGCCGGGACCTTGGCTGATCGAGGCGGTGATCTGAGGCCGGGCGGTCAGGCGGTCTCCTGGCCGCGTACGGGGTGCACCGTCCCGGACGCGCCGGCATCGGCCCCGGAACCGACCTGCGCGGCAGGGTGACGGTCGACCGGCGCGACGCTGCCGATGCCGCCGAAGCGGCGTTCGCGCGCCCGGTAGATCGCGATCGCCTGGTCGAGTTGCGCGCGATCGAAGTCCGGCCAGAGCACGTCGAGGAACACGAACTCCGTATAGGCGAGTTGCCACAGCAGGAAATTCGAAAGACGGATCTCGCCGCTGGTCCGGATCAGCAGATCGGGGTCCGGCATGCCGGCCGTATCGAGCTCGCCGGCCAGCAACTCCGGCGTGATGGCCTCGGGCGTCAGCGTGCCGGCCGCGACGCGCTCCGCCAGGGCTTGCGCCGCTCGGGTGATCTCGGCCCGCGCGCCGTAATTGAACGCCACGACGAGGTCGAGGCAGGTGTTGTTGCGGGTTAGCGCCATCGCGTCGTCCATCAGCGCCAGCAGATCGGCACTGACCCCGTTGCGGTCGCCGATCACGCGCAGCCGCACGCCGTTCCCATGAAGCTCCGCAAGATCGCGCCGGATGAAGCGCTTGATGAGCCCCATCAGGTCGTCGACCTCGGCCTTTGGCCGCGACCAGTTCTCCGAGGAGAACGCGTAGATCGTCAGGAACGGGATACTGAGTTCGATGGCCGCGCGGACCGCGCGACGCAGCGCCTTGACGCCTTCGCGATGGCCAAGGGTACGGGGCAGGCCGCGCCGACGGGCCCACCGGCCATTCCCGTCCATGATGATGGCGACGTGGCGGATCTCGTGGCGAGCAGCGGTCTGGGCAGATCGTCCGGGGATGTCTTGCATGGCTAGCACCGATCATCCCGCCGCTGTGACCCCGGCTTTGCGCCGGCGGCCTCATCGAAACACGCTGCGTCCGGTTCCCCGTCGGGCCTTCGGTGACGTGGGATCGTCATACGCGCCGTCCTTCGGGGATTGCGGGTGGTTGCATGCTCAAATCACGACCGCCACGACCGAAAAGTGAATTCACGTCACTGCGCCCAGTCTTCGCAGTCGGCCCGCCAGAGAGCAAGCCGACAATTGGATAAAGCCCGCCGCAAGCGCCCGTCCGAACGAGCCGATCGCGCGACATTTGTCCACGGGTTCGGTCAAATTACGTCGCGACAGGATAGCGCAACCAGGGATTGATTTCGCCCCCGGCGCCACCGACCCCGCGGCCCGCGTCGTCAACTCTTGACGGCACCGCTGGTCAGTCCGGCCACCATGTACCGGCGGAATATGTAATAAACGATCGTCGGCGGCAGGGCGTAGATGGTCCCGGTCGCCATCAGCAAAGCCCACGGCGCGTCGTCGAAGGCCAGGAAGTTGCCGAGCGACACCGGCAGCGTCAGTTGCTGCTCGGTCGACAGCAGCAGGAACGCATAGAGATACTCGTTCCAGGCCAGCAGCAGCGCGTAGATCCCGATGGCCACCAGCGTCGGCGCGATCAGCGGCAGATAAACGAACCACAGCAGGCGCAGCGGCGTCGCGCCGTCGATGCGGGCGGCCTCGTCGAGTTCGATCGGGATTTTGGCGGAGGCCTGGTTCATCACCCAGATCGCGTAGGGTGACGCGAGCGCCACCATGGCGAAGATCATGGAGTAGGGCGAGTTCGATAGCCCGTAGAGTCCCATCGTCCGGTACATGGGGATCGCCAGGAACGCCGCGGGAATGAGGTAGGTCAGCAGCGCGATGTTGGTGATCGTGCGCCCGCCCGGCAGTTTGAGCCGCGTGATGGCGAAATTGGCGCCGACCGAGATCACCAGTGTAATGACGGCGACCGAGACGGCGATGAACACGCTGTTGAACAGCTGGTGCCAGAAATATTGGACAAGGTTGTGCCGGGCCAGCAGCACGGTCTCGAAATTCTGCAGCGTGAAGTACTGCGGGATCAGGCCGCTCGCGACGGCCTTGTCGGACGGCGCCACCGCGATCAGCAGCATGTGGTAGATCGGCAGCAGCGTCCAGATCGCGACCGCTAGGCCGACCAGCCACACGGAGATGCGTTCGGCCAGCGTGTTCATCGCGCATTCTCCTCGCCGGGACTGGAGAGGCGGCGCATCATGAACCAGATCAACGGCAGGATCGCCGGCATCGCGACGATCACCGACGCGAGCGCCACGTCGATCTGATCCATGCGCAGATAGCGCACGCCGAGCGTGGCGAGCACCTGCGTGAGGTCGAGCGGCCCGCCGCCGGTCAGCAGGTAGACGCTGTTGAAGTCGCCGAGGCTCCAGATCGTCGAGAGCAGCAGCGAGGTCAGATAGATGCCGCGCATCGACGGCCAGGTGATGTGCAGGAACTGCTGGAACGTGCTCGCGCCGTCGACGGCAGCAGCCTCGTAGAACTCCTTCGGGATCTGCATGCGCGCCGCCAGCAGGATCAGCGTCCAGAACGGCAGCGACTTCCAGATGTGGACGAGGCAGGAGAGCATCAGCCCCCAGTGGCGCTCGGTCAGCCACCCCGGGCCATCCACCTTGAACCACAGGAAGATGAGATTGTTCACCATCCCCCATTCCGGATTGAACATCCATCGGAACGACAGGATGGTCGGAATGGAGGGCATCGCCCAGGCCACCACGAACAGCACCGACAGCCAGCGGATCCATGCCTCGGGACGCAGGAAGAACCCCGACAGCAGCAACGCCAAGATCATCTTCACGTTGACCGCGACGACCAGGAAGATCACCGTATTGGTCAGCGTCGAGAAGAAAATCGGATCCTGAAAAAGCTTGGTGTAGCTCTTGGCACCGGAGCCCAGATACAAGCCGTAAAAGACCGGATAGATGACGAACAGAACGAACACGATCGCGTAGGGGATCGTCAGCAGCCAGGCGATCGTGCGGTCGTTGTCGAGGAACGAGCGTGCCCGCGGCGCAGCGACCGCGTCGACTGTCATGCGGGCCTCTGCGATCGCCATGCGAACCTCTCGGATGTTCCTCGGTGCGGCGGTTGGGCCGGTCGCGCGACCGGCCCAACCGCTGTCACGTCAGTTGGCGAGGATCTGCTTCACGCGAGCGATCAGTTCGTCCGCCGCCTCTTCCGGCTTGATGCCGTCCTTGGCGACGCGCGCCGTCGCGCGGCCCCACACGTTCTCGGCGTTGATGATCGTGAACTTCCAGTTCTTGGTGAACGGGAAGAACACGAGACCGCGCTGCACCTGGTTCTGCACGGCCACCCGGTGGGGGTCCTTGCCGTCAGTCCAGAACGGTGCCGCGATGGCGGCCTTGCGCACCGGCACCCAGCGGCCGAGCGAGCCCTCGACGTAGGTCTGCAGGTTCTCTTCCTCGAGGAAGAACGCGAGGAATTCCTTGCCGCGCTTCTTGTTCTTGGCATCGGCGAAGATCACCGCCGTCTTCACGGCCGCCAGTTCGGGAAGCTGACCGCCGTCGGGCTTCTTCGGGAAGCCGCGCACGCGGATCTTCTCGTAGTAGTTCTTCCGCGCGTTGGCCTTCTGCTCCTCCGTGTTCTCGGCCTTGTTCATGGCGTCGAACTGAGCCGCCGCGATCGAGATGGTCGCGTTGTGCGTCATCACGGTGGTCTTGTTGGCGAAGTTGAGGTTGTTGTCGACGTCCGTCCAGTTCACGGACGAGGCCGGCGAGCACCCGCGCGAGACGATGTTCGCGTAGTCGCGGATGGCGTTGGCCAGACCGGTGCGGTTCTCGGGCTTGTCCAGCAGCAGGTTGCCGTTGTCGTCGACGATCTGCACGTTGTAGGCGTTCATGAACATGTGGAACGAGTAGAACGTGTCGGACGCCTGCACACTGGCCGGATGCCCGATGCCGAACACGCGCTGGCCCTTGGCCCGCAGCGCGCCCTGCACCTTGTCACACCAGAAATCCCAATGGTCCTTCCAGCCCTCGGGCACGTCGGACTCCTTGAAGCCCGCGTCCTGCAGCATGTCGATCCAGTAGTTGATGTGCATCAACTGCATCTCGACGGGCGCTGCGTAGTAAGCCTTCTTGTTGGCCTTCGAATTGAGCAGCATCGTGGTCGACAGCGGACCGGGCAGGTACTTGTCCTTGAGCGGCTCGATGATATCCGAGACATCCTCGAGCTTGCCTTCGAAGGCCCACTTGCCGGTGGTGCGGAAGTCGTAGGTGACGCCGAACCCGACATCCGGCGGCGTGCCGGCCTCGACCGCCGAGACCGACTTGGTCACCACGTCCTCGGGCGAGAACAGCGACAGCTCGACCTTCACGCCCGTCTTCTTCTCGAATTTCTCGACCACGTCCCGCAGGGCCTTGTCCTCGGCCGGATAGAAGGCCTTGGTGAACCACACCTGCAGCGTCTCTTGCGCCGAGGCCGGCATGGCCGCCCCGAGCGTTACGGCCGCGACCGCCGCCGACGTCATCAACGCGCGCGTCAGAACTTTGCCGAGCCTAGGCATCGAGTGCTTCTTCATGGGGATCCGCTCCCTGGAGGTTTCCTCGTCGGCCGGGCTTGGTCCCGGTCTCGTTCGCTGTTTGCCGCCGGTGATCGTGAGAGCCAGCAGAAGGAGGGTGGCGCGAAGTCTCGCAATTGACAACAGGCCACGCCGCCCCGTACGTAAAATTTCAGATTTCAGAAGTCAACGCAGAAGCTCGATGGCCCCGCTCGTCCGCCGGACGTTGACTGAGCAGACCTACGCCGAACTGAGGCGCCGGATCCTGGGCTTCGAATACCCGGTCGGCGATCGGCTGGACGTGGAAACCATCGCCCGTGAACTCGAGGTCAGCCCGTCGCCGGTCAAGGACGCGCTGCGCCAATTGGCATCCGAGGGCCTCGTCGAGATCCAGCCGCGCCGCGGCACCTCGATCCGCCGTTTCTCGCGCGCCGATGTGATGGAGATATTCGGCGTTCGTGGGATCATCGAGCCGGGTGCGATGGCGGCAGCCGCGCGCGGCGGCGGGCTCACGCCCGCTGTCATGGCGGCCCTCGAAGATACCTTTCGGGAGATCGCAGCCGCCAGCGAGGGGCATGATTTTCGCGATCACGCCGCGGCCCTCGAGGCCGATACCCAGTTCCATCTGCTCGTCGTCGAGGCCACCGGCAACGCCGAACTCTTGGCGCTCGCCCGCACGTTCCTCGGCAAGGCGCGGATGATGCGCCACTTCGCCCAAGGCCTGCCCCGCGCCCAGGCCACGATCGAGGAGCACCGCCGCATCGTCGACGCGCTGAAGTCAGGGCGCGAGGCAGCCATAGAATCGGCCGTACGGGACCATCTGCGCCGCGCCCGCGACGGCATTCTCGCGCTGATGGACGAGCGCGGCCTTTGAGCAGGGAGAACCAGTCATGAGCGAGACCGCAGACGGTACGCTGCTTTTGCTCCATCGGGGCGACAACGTTGCGATGGCGACGCGCGATTTGCCGGCCGGCGCCGAGATCCGGCTCGCCGGCACCCGCATCGTCCTCGCGCGGACGACGCCGACCGGACACAAGGTGGCGGTCCGCCCGATCGCGGCCGGTTCACGCATCCTGAAATACGCGGTGCCGATCGGCTCGGCCACCTGCGACATCGCCCCGGGCGACTACGTCCACACCCACAACATGAAGAGCGATTACATCCCGACCTACACGCTCGAGTCGGGCCATCGCTTTGCCGAGGAGCCCCGCTCATGACGCCGCTGACCGGCTATCTCAGAAGTGACGGACGCAAGGGCATCCGCAATCACGTCGTGGTCGTCTATCTGGTCGAATGCGCCCATCACGTGGCGCGCGAGATCCAGTACCCATTCCGCGAACAGGGCGTTCATCTGATCGGCTTTCCCGGTTGTTATCCGAACGCCTACGCGCAGCGCATGCTGAAGCGGCTGTGCACCCATCCCAACGTCGGCGGCGTGCTGCTCGTCTCGCTCGGCTGCGAGGCCTTCGACCGCCAGGGCCTCTACGCCGAGATCGCCGCGACCGGCCGCCCGCTGCGCCTCGTCGGCATCCAGGCGGCCGGCGGCACCCGGCGCACAATCGCGGAGGGCCGCGCCTTCGTCGAGCAGACCTTGGCGGCCCTCGCCGCCACGCCGCGCGTGCCGATGCGCATCGACGAACTGGTGGTCGGCACCGTCTGCGGCGGCTCCGACGCGACCAGTGGGCTCACCGCCAATCCCGCGATCGGCCGGGCCTTCGATTTTCTGGTCGAGGCCGGGGCCGCGACCATTTTCGAGGAGACCGGCGAGCTGATCGGCCTCGACGCCATGATGGCGGAGCGCGCCGAGACGCCGGCACTTGGCCGCGAGATCGTCGCTTGCATGGAGAAAACGGCGCGCTACTACGCCACGCTCGGCCATGCGAGCTTCGCCCCCGGCAATGCCGACGGCGGACTGTCCACCATCGAGGAGAAGTCGCTCGGCGCCTATGCCAAGAGTGGCCAGTCGCGCATCAGCGGCCTGATCAAACCCGGCGACATTCCCCCGCGCGGTGGCCTCTATCTTCTCGACGTGATCCCCGATGGCGAGGTCCGCTTCGGCTTTCCCAACATCAACGACAACGCCGAGATCGCCGAACTGATGGCGTGCGGCAGTCACATCATCCTGTTCTCGACGGGGCGCGGTTCGGTGGTCGGTTCGGCCATCGCCCCGGTCGTCAAGGTATGCGCCAATCCCGACACCTTCCGGCGCATGGCCGACGACATGGACGTCGACGCCGGCCGCATCCTGTCGGGCACCGCCTCGCTGGACGACGTCGGCCACGAGATCTTCGATCTCGTCCAGGGCGTCGCCCGTGGCGCGCCGACGCGCTCGGAGGAACTCGGCCACCAGGAGTTCATTCTGACCTACAAGAGTTTCGAGCCGATCGGGCCGGCCTGCCTGCCGGCGCACTGACAACGACCACCAACAGGGGAGAGCGAGATGGATCAGAAGCAGATCACGGAGCGCCTGGAGCGCTGCTACACCGGCATCGTCCACGACATCATGCGGGCGATGGGCTTCAAGGACTTCACCCTGCCACCCGAGTTGAAGCCGATCCTGCCCGGCAAGCCGCTGGCCGGGCCGGCCTTCACCATCGAGGGGCGGGTCGACCGCAATGCCGATCCCCACGAGACACTGCTCGCCTGGACCGGGCTGCTCTCGCAGGCCCACCGTGGTCACGTCTGGGTCTGCCGGACGAACACGGATTATGTCGCGCTGATGGGCGAACTGTCGGCCCAGGCCCTGCAGCTCAAGGACATCCGCGGCTGCATCATCGACGGGCTGGTGCGCGACGTCGAATTCCTGATCGAACAGGGCTTCCAGACCTGGTGCCGGGGCTACACGCCGCGCGACATCGTCGGTTACTGGCTGCCCAAGGCGGTCGATACCGAGATCCTGATCGGCGACGTCTGGATCGCGCCCGGCGACTTCATCGTGTCGGACCGCGACGGCGTGATCCGCATCCCGAAGGATCGCGTGCTCGAAATCCTGGACAAGGCCGAAACGGCGATGGCAACCGAGAGTGACCTGCGCAAGGCCATCCTCGCCGGCATGGATCCCCAGCAGGCCTATCTCAAGTACGGCAAGTTCTAGCCGCTGGACGCCACCCTTGGACCGGGGTGGTGACGGACATGGCCGAGCCGCTCGGAAATGGCCCAACTCGCCAGCACGGCGGCCACGATGACCGCGATCACGCCGGCGTCGACCGGAACCAGCCCGAGCAGTGTGCGCAGCGGCGGTAGCACCAGCGTGGCCACTTGGACCAGCAGTCCGAGTCCGACCGCCCAATGGATCCAGGGGTTCGCCAGCGGCACGCCGCCGACGCGCCGGCACGGATAGGCGAACACGATCTGCATGGCGCACTCGTAGAGGAACAGCGCCGTGCGGGTTTCCTCGAGCGGATAGCCGAGAGCCGGCATCGCGGCGAGGAATGCGAGACCGCCGCCCGCTTTCGCCAGCCCGCTGATGACGATGAAGCGGATCGACGCGTCTTCGAGCAGGCGGGCACGGGGCGGCCGGGGCGGGCGGTTCATGACGTCCGGGTTGCGGTCGAGCGCGAGCGCGAGCGCCGGCGGGCCGTCCGCGACGACGTTGATCCAGAGCAGTTGCACCGCGGTCAGCGGCAGCAGGAACGTGCCGCCGGTCGGGTCGCGCATGCCGAGCAGGAAGGCAAGGCCGAGCCCCGCCGCCATCAGCGCGATGAGCGCGAGATCGGTCGAGAAGAAGAACCGGATGAAGCTCTGGATGTTCTCGTAGATGCTGCGGCCTTCCTCGATCGCCGCCACGATCGTCGCGAAGTTGTCGTCGAGCAGCACGACATCGGCCACCTCGCGGGTCACGTCGCTGCCGCGCAGGCCCATCGCCACGCCGACGTCGGCCCGCTTGAGAGCCGGCGCATCGTTGACGCCGTCGCCGGTCACCGCGACGATCTCGCCGTTGTCCTTCAACGCCTCGACCAGGCGCAGCTTGTGCTCCGGCGCCACCCGGGCGAACACGCTCGCCTCCTGCACCAGCGCACGCAGACGCTCCCGCGTCGCCCCCTCGATCTCGTCGCCTGTCACCACGCGATCGCTGGCGATGCCGATCGTATCGGCCACGGCTTTGGCGGTCGCGGGATGGTCGCCGGTCAGCATCAGCACGCGGATGCCGGCATCGCGGGCGCGCTGCAGCGCACCGGCCACCTCGGGGCGCGGCGGGTCCCACAGCATCACCAGGCCGAGCAACTCGACGCCGTCCTCCACCTCGCCGTCACTGCAGGCGAGCGCGAGCACGCGATAGCCTTCGCCGGCCCGCGCCAGCGCCTTGGCCTCCCAGGCGCGCCGATCCTGCGTGCCGAGTTGGCTGCGTGCGATCAGCACCTCCGGCGCGCCCTTGAGGTAGCTCCGCGGCCGGCCGTCCTCCAGCACGGTGACGCGCATGAACTTGGTGACGCTGTCGAAGGCGCGAACCGAAACGCGCGGATGGGCGGCGGCGAGCGCGGCGGTCGGCGTGCCCTGGTCGGCGGCGTAGCGCAGCAGCGCGACCTCGAGGGGGTCGCCGGCGCCGGTGTCGATCTCGGCATCATTGGCCAGCACCATGGCGGCAAGTGCCCGCTTGGCGTCGATGACGTCGACCGCGCGGACGTCCATGCGATTCTCGGTCAGCGTGCCGGTTTTGTCGGTGGCGATCACCGTCACCGACCCGAGGGCCTCGACCGCGCTCAGTCGGCGGACGATGGCCTTGCGCCCGGCCAGGCGCTCGACGCCGAGCGCCAGCGTCAACGTCAATACGGCCGGCAAGCCCTCGGGAACCGCAGCGACCGCCAGGGCGACGGAAAACAGCGCCACCTGTCCCAGATGTCCTATGCCTTCGACCATCACGCCGCCGATCGTGAGACCGAGGCCGATGACCAGGATGGCGATGGCCACCTGGTTGCCAAAAGCGCCGAGGCGGCGCTCCAGGGGCGTCTGGCCGGCCTCGATACCGCCGAGCAGCGCGGCGAGCCGCCCCATGGTGCTGGCCGGACCCGTGCGCGTGACTTCGATGTAGCCCTTGCCGCGGACGACCAGCGTGCCGCTGAACAACTCGGCGCGGCCGTCCTTGTCGAGCGGGAGTGATTCGCCGGTGAGGATGGATTCGTCCGCCATCACCCCCTGGCCCTCGAGCAGCAGGCCGTCGGCCGGAACCCGGTCCCCGGCCTCGATGCGCACCACGTCCCCCGGCACCACGGTGCTGGCCGCGATCTGGTCCAGAACCCCGTCGCGGATGGCCCAGACCATCGGCTGGCTGAGCGCCGCGAGACGGGCCAGTGCCTCCTCGGCCTTGCTCTCCTGGTAGACGCCGAGCACGGCGTTGAACCCCAGAATGAGCGCGATCGCGATCGCCTCGTGCGGAAATCCGCGTGCGCCTTCGTAGACCCAATAGGCGAGGTCGAGCGCCAGCGCGAACAGCAGGATGTAGATCAGCGCGCTCTGGAATTGCCGAGCCAGCCGCCACCACAGGCTGAGTGGCGCCTTGTCCGGCAGGGCGTTGGGCCCGCTGCGGGCCAGGCGTAGCCCGGCTTCCGCACTGCTGAGGCCGCGCCGATGCAGCGCATGGTCGCCTACCGACATCGTCTCCTCCGTCCCGCCCACTGGCTGGCCCCCGCCGGTCGACGCGCGGCCCTGCCGCGGACAATGCCCGACCACGCCAGACATCCGGCCGGCGGCAGGCCGCAACATTGACCAGGGTCAAGACGGCCGCTCGGCGCGCGAGCGCTTACGTCCCGGTGAACTGAGGACGGCGCTTCTCCAGGAACGCGCGCCGGCCTTCGGCATAGTCGGCGCTGTCGAAGCAGGCGGCGACCAGCCGGTCGAGCGTCGCCATGTCGGGCTGCTCGGGATGGGCCAGGAACTCGTCGACGGACCGCTTGGCCGCATAGACGGACAGCGGCGCATTGGCCGCGATCTCGTTGGCGAGCGCCATCGTCTCGGCGCGCAGCGCGCCCGTCGGCACTACGCGATTGACGAACCCCATGGCGAAGGCATCGGCCGCCGGGAACCGCCGTCCGGTGAACAGCAATTCCTTCGCGCGGGCGGCCGTCAACGAGGCGAGCAGGGGACGGATCCAGCGCGGGTTGTAGCCGATCCCGAGCTTGGCGGCCGGCACCGAGAACTGCGAGCCCTCGGCCGCGTAACGGATGTCGCAGCACGCCGCCAGCTCGAGCCCGCCGCCGAGGCAGAACCCCTCGATCATGGCAATCGTCGGCTTGGCACACCCGGTGAGGCACTCGAAGGCCTCGTTGTTCAACCGGTCGTAGGCGGTGGCGGCGTCGCCGGTCCGCGCCGTGTCGAACTCCGAAATGTCGGCACCGGCCGAGAAAGCCTTGCCCCCGGCGCCGGCCAGCACGATCACCCGTACCGCCGGATCCTGCACCGCTTCCCCGACCAAACGGGGCAGCGCCGCCCACATCGCGCTGTTGAGGGCGTTCAACCGGCTCGGATTGTCCACGATGATCCAACGGACCGCCCCGTCCGTCTCGATCGTGAGGCGGCCGGGCAGGGGAGCAGAGACGTTCATCGCGCGTTGATCCTCAAATCCGGACGGGTGGGCGGCTCGGCTAGCCGAGCGGGCCGCCTTTAGCCTATAAGCTGGGGATTGCGGCGGTTCAAACACCGCATCCGAGGAACCGAACATGTCCATCATGCCGTTACCAGGACCAGAGCGCCGCGTGCAGACCTGCGATCCGATCTGGAGCAGCATCCGCGACGAGGCGGAAGCCGCGATCCGGGCCGAGCCGGCGCTGGGGGGGTTCATCTTTGCAACCGTGCTCAGCCATGAGCGCCTCGAGGACGCGGTCTGCCACAGGCTGGCCCAGCGGCTGAACCATTCCGACGTCGATGCGGGTTTGATCAACCAGACCTTCCAGCAGGTGCTCGACCAGCATCCCGAGATCGGCCGCGGTTTCCGCTCCGACCTCGCGGCCGTTTACGATCGCGATCCGGCCTGCGGCCGCTACATCGAGCCGTTGCTGTACTTCAAGGGGTTCCACGCGCTCGTCGCGCACCGGTTCGCCCACGAGTTGTGGGGGCTGGGACGGCGCGACTTCGCGCTTTATTTCCAGAGCCAGGCGTCGCGCATCTTCGCCATCGACATCCATCCGGCGGCCCGGCTCGGTCAGGGCCTGATGATCGACCACGGCCACGGTATCGTCATCGGTGAGACGGCGGTGATCGGCGACAACGTGTCGATGCTGCACGGCGTCACCCTCGGCGGCACCGGCAAGGAGACGGGCGACCGCCATCCGAAGATCAGCGACAACGTGATGATCGGGGCCGGCGCCAAGGTGCTCGGCAACATCCGCGTCGGGCAATGCTCGCGTGTGGCCGCCGGCAGCGTGGTTCTCAACGACGTGCCGCCGAACACCACGGTGGCGGGCGTCCCCGCCAAGGTCGTCGGCGATGCCGGCTGCCCGGAGCCGGCCCGCTCCATGGATCAGCGCTTGGCACCATACGACTGCGGCTGTTAGAGAGCCGCCACACACTGGGTGCCACGAGGAGGCCGTCTTGAAGGAAGACATTCCGAAGCTGCAGAAGTACCTGCGGAAGACCTTCCGTTGCGAGTCGCTGCGCGTGGTCATGCATCCGAAGAAGAAGGACATGGCCGAGGTCTCCGTCGGCGACGAATTCATCGCCACCCTCTATCGCGAGGAGGACGACGGCGAGGTCAGCTACGCGCTGCAGATGGCCATCCTCGACGTCGATCTGGCGGACGCCTGACCCTCGGTCACGTCGGATCGGGTCATCCGGAAAGGGAAGCCATGGGCCTTTACTCGCTCGAAGACCGCCGCGTCGTCACGCCGGCGAACGGCCGCTACTGGATCGCCCCCAACGCCATTGTGCTCGGCGGCGTGACCCTCGACGAGGATGTCGGCATCTGGTTCAACGCCGTCATCCGCGGCGACAACGACCCGATCCGCATCGGCGCGCGCACCAACATCCAAGACGGGTGCGTGCTCCACTCCGATCCGGGCTTCCCGCTCGACGTCGGGCCGGATTGCACCGTCGGCCATATGGTGATGCTGCACGGTTGCACGATCGGACGGGGATGCCTCATCGGTATCGGTGCCATCGTGCTCAACGGCGCCAAGATCGGCGACGAGTGTCTGATCGGTGCCGGTGCCCTGATCCCCGAAGGCAAGGAAGTCCCGCCGCGCTCGGTCGTGCTCGGCGCACCGGGCAAGATCGTGCGCACGGTCACGGCCGACGATCTCGCGCGCATCCAGCTCGGGGGTGAGGTCTACAATCGACGCTGGCGCGCCTACAAGACGGGCCTCAAGCCCGATCAGCGCTGACGGTCGACACCGGCGATGGCCCCGGGGGCGACGCCGTCCATGGGGTCGAGCGACATCCACACCCGCGGGTTGATGTAGGACTGCCGCATCACGAACTCATAAGGCGTCTCCGACCACAGCTTCAGGTCGTCGACCTTGTTGTCGAGAACGAAATCGCCTTGGGCGGTGCGCACGGTCAGCACCGCATGCCCCTCGCCCTTCTCGTCGCGCACGACCGTCATCAGCAGGGCGCTGGCCGGCCAGCCCTCCTGGATGAGCACATGCCGCTTCAGCAGGGCATAGTCCTCGCAGTCGCCGCGGTCCATGGGCAGCGTCCAGAACTCCGAGACCCCGTAAAGCTCAAGGTCGGTCGCCGGCTTGATCTTGCGGTTGATGCCGCGGTTGATGAGGTCCAGGTGGCGGCGCAACTCCGCCGTCAGCTCGAAGCGCTGCATGGTGGCCGCTTCCTGCGCGCACTCGCGCGGATAGCGGTCGCAGAACTTGACGAACCCATGCGGAGGAAACGCCGTTCCATAGACCCGCATGAAACGCGGACCCTCGGTCGTCAGGCGGGTCTTCTGCATCTCTGCAAAGACGGGCCCGGCGAAGCCGAAGAAGGCCAAGACTGCCAATATGCGAAGTACCAGCGCCATCGATCGCAATCCCCGGATGCTGGCGCCTACTTTTGGCCAAACTTCTTTAGGTCCGGTGAACACGGCGGGGTCAGGCGAGGTAACGTTTGACGGCGTCGGTGCGCTGGATCGCCATGAACTGGACGGCGATGCCGTCGCCGTGGTGGCGGATCACGCGCCCACGGAACCGGCCGAGCGTCACCTCGGCGCCGATCGGCGGCCGAGCGGTGGTGGCAACTGACGCCCCCGAGACCGAGGCATCCAGGCACCGCACCTGATGGATCGCACCATCCTCGAGGACGAGATTGGTCGTGGAGCTGACGACCAGGCGGGCATGCCGGCGGGCTTCGGCGCCGACGAATTCATGGGAATTGAGCAGCCAGGTGATTTGCGCAGCGAGCTTCTCGCGCTTTCGCGCGCTGACCGTCAGCGCCAGGGCGAAGCCACCATCGAAGGTGCGCGCGACGATACCCTCGACGCCACCGAGCTCGTCGAAATAGGCGATGATGCGCTCGCCGACCTCGACATCCTCGTGCGTCGCCATCGCGATCCCGCCGACCGACACATCGATCGTGCGGCACGGAAACTCCTGCTTGTTCGTGCGCATATAGCGGCCGAGCAGGACGAGGGGAAAGCGTGGATGCCGACGGCGCTCGACGCTCCGACGCGCGGGCTCCGGCGCCATCATGGCGGCAGTTGTAGCATTCGACGCGAGCATGAGGCCCCTGCGTGGACAGACGGTGCCGGACAATGGACCGTACTATCGCGGAGGCTGGTTAATGCTCCGTTAACCTTCCAATATGGTTTGTCTCGGTTCAACGATTTTCCGTCTTGGGCCGATCGCTGAGCCCGCCATCGACGACCCGGAAGTGCGGCCGCGCCTTGCTGGCGAGCTGGACCGCCGGACGCTGGGCCAGCGGGCGGGGCGGGGGCGGCGGCGGTGCCGGCGCTGGAGCCGGCGCAGGGGCGCGAGCAGGTGCCGGCTGGTTGCGGGGCGCGAACAGCGTGCGCCGCAGCAGGTGACAGGTCGTGACCGGCCCATTGATGGTCCAGTCGATCTCGGAGGTCGTGCAGGCGGCGCCGATGAAGCGGTCGATACCGATGGCACGGGTGAGGGGAAGGATCAGCATCTCGAAGGTGACGCGCCCGCCGGTCCGGCAGACGCCTTCGAACTCGAGGACCGCCACTTCCGCGCTCTGAGCGACTTCGCTGAGGACGCCCGCCAGCAGTTCCTTGTCGCGCGCGGGCCAGAGCTCGAGAAAGTCACGCCCGCGCAACTCGCTGCCGAACTGCCCGCACAGCGTCGAGCCCGCGAGGCGGAAGGCGACACCTCCCTTGTCTTCGAGTTCCAGAACGAACACCCGGTCCAGGATGGTCGCGATACGACCCGGCTGAATATCGGTCCGGAACGGTGCCGGCCGATTGCCGCGCAGCTCGTCCCAGTACGAGAACAACGTGAGATTGGCCGGCTGTCGCATCGTCGGTCTCCCGAGCAAGTCCCGCAGGTCGAGCGGTGTCGCGGATCGGGACAACGCTGCCCCTCTCGCAGTCCCCGGGCAGCTGGTCAGCAGGTTTCGTGCCACCCGCCCCGGTGGAACGCCCTTGTGTCCGGTCGGCGGGATCGGCTAACCCAGCGTGCGACGACAGGAGCTTCCGTGACCGACCGCACCGCGCGCCAGCCGATCTTCAACGCCCCGTCGATCGTCCTGGTGGTACTCGGCGTGCTGGTGGCGGTGCATGCCGCGCGGCTGCTGCTCCCCGACGAGACCGATTTCCGTGTCGTGCTCGCGCTCGCCCTGATCCCCGGCCGCGCCCGCATCGCCGCGGACATCCCTGGCGGCGAGCTGGCGGTTTGGACGCAGTACCTGAGCCACATGCTCCTGCACGGCGACATGGCGCACCTGATGATCAACGGCGCGTGGCTGCTGGTGTTCGGCACCGTGATGGCGCGCCGGCTGAGCGCGGCCCGGTTCCTGCTGGCGCTGCTCGTGGGGGGCGTGGCGGGCGGGCTGGCGTTCTCGCTCAGCCACGACGGGGAGCTGCAACCCATGGTCGGCGCGTCGGGGGCCGTCTCGGCCCTGATGGGGGCGGTGATGCGGCTGCTGTTCTCGGCGATCGATCTCGGCGGTGCCGGTCTCCTCAACCGGTACGCCCAGGTGGTGCCGCGCGTCCCGCTCGCCCGGGCTCTCGTCGACCGGCGTATCGTGATGACGAGCGTCGTCATCGTCGCGCTCAATCTTCTCCTCGCCACCGCTTTCGGGACTTTCCTCGCCGGTGGCACGATCGCCTGGGAAGCCCACCTCGGCGGCTACTTCGCGGGTCTGCTCGGTTTCGGGTTGATCGACAACGGGCCGGTGCAGGGCCGGCCGCCGGCTAGCCCGAGCGGTGATGAGGCTCCCGAAGCGCCAAATCCTCCCCAGGGTCGTGACGCGGACTGAGGCCTTACGGCTTGCCGGCTCGGTCAAAACGTCGCAGTGTGTCGGTATTCGGGCTCGTCCCGGAATTGAGGATCGTCACAGCCGGCGCATCAGCCGGACGACCGCGGCAGGCCTGAGAGGGCACACAACATCGATCCTCGCGACGCCGTGGCCGTCCGTCACGACAGGTCTTCGCAAGAGACCTCGCCGCACGGTGGGCTGGCACGGAGGACACGTCGATGAACGTCGCCGCCATTCTGAAGGCCAAGGGGCGCAACGTCGGAACCGCCCGCCCCGATACCAGCGTGCAGGAGATCGCCAACCGGCTGGCCGCTCGTAAGATCGGTGCCATTGTCATCGTGGGGACGGAAGGGCGCGTCGAGGGCATCATCTCGGAGCGCGATATCATCCGCGCCATCGCCGACCTCGGGCCGGCGGCCATCGACCGGCCAGTCGGTGATTTCATGACCCGCAACGTCGTCACCTGCTTGGAGACCGACACGCTGGATCAGGTCATGTCGACCATGACCGCGGGGCGCTTCCGCCATCTGCCCGTCGTGGTCGACGATGCGCTGGTCGGCATCGTCTCGATCGGCGACGTGGTGAAGCATCACATCGCCGAGGTCGAGATGGAGGCGATCGCGCTCAAGACCTATCTGGTCGCGGGCTGAGGTGACAGACGTCCCGGGCGGCGCCGTCAGGCCCTGACCTGATGGCGCTGCTCGGTCAGATGACGGGCATCGACCTCGCGCAGAATATCCTCGATGGCCCGCCGCGCGGCGGCCTCGCCACGGGCGATCAATTCGTCGGCGCGGTGAAATTCGAACGGCCCGATGCCGGCCAACCGCGGCGCGATCATGGCATCGGGCGGATCGCCGGCGAGGCGCGAGCGCGCGATGCGGTCCTGCACGATATTGAAGGCGTCGTACATCACCGTAGAGATCCCGGGCCCGTTCTCGCCGCGCCCGAACATCTGACGCAGCAGCAGTTTCTTGGCCGCGCCTTTTTCTCCCGACCGCTCGGGCTCCGTGAGCGGCGCTTCCACATCGCCGCCGTGCGGCACCACGGTCCCACGGCCGCAGGTATCGCCATTCAGGTTGACGGCGATGACGTAGCGGGCGCCGAGGGCACGGCAGACGCTGACCGGCACCGGATTGACCAGCGCCCCATCGAAGAGCCAGCGGTTGTTGAGACAGACCGGCTTGAAGATCCCGGGCAGCGCGTACGAGGCCTTGATCGCGTCGACGAGCGAGCCTCGTGACAACCAGATCTCGTGTCCGGTGCCGATCTCGGTCGCCACCGCCGTGAAGCGGCGGTCGAGTTCCTCGATGGATTTGCTTCCCAGGCTGCGCAAGAGCCGGTCGGACAGACGCTGGCCATTGATCAGGCCGCTGCCGGACAGATTGAGGTCGAGGTAGCCGAACACCTTCCGGCGGGTGAGTTCCCGGGCGAAATCCTCGAGTTCGCCGATCTGATCGGCCGCATAGCAGCCGCCGACCACGGCACCGATCGAGGTTCCGGCAATGATGTCGGGGAAAATCCCGGCCTCCGCGAGCACGCGCCGGATCCCGATGTGGGCCCAACCGCGCGCGGCGCCGCCGCCGAGTGCAATTCCAATTTTCCCCCGAGCCATCGCCGCCTCCGCCAGCCCACACACAGGTAACGCGCCGTCGGGTCGACCGTCTCCACGCGGAGGCCAGCCAACGTTCCATCAACCTTACTGGAAGTCGATTAAGGCTCTGCTACGTCGGCGCGCAGGCAGGCGAGACCCGGAGATCAATCCTCCGCGGGAACCAGGGTCACGGCGCCGTCGGCGCCACGCGCGACACGCCGGTAGAAGCAACTCGCACGACCGGTATGGCAAGCCACGCCATTTCCCTCCACGCGGGCGCGCAGCCACAGCACGTCCTGATCGCAGTCCGTCCGCACCTCGAGCACACGGAGGAAATTGCCGCTATCCTCGCCCTTCTTCCAGATGCGCTGGCGCGACCGGGTCCAGAAGTGAGCCAAGCCGGTCGCGAGCGTGAGAGCGAGGGCTTCCTCGTTCATGAACGCGAACATCAGGACGGTGTCGCCTCCGTCCTCGGTCACGATCGCAGGGATCAGCCCGTCACCATCGAAGCGCGGCCGGAATGAAGAGCCTTCCTCGATCTCGGCCTTGCTTCCGCGATCGGCCGGCGGTTTACCCGCACTACTGGTCATGACGGCCTCCGCAGAACTGCCGGCGACGCGCTCAACGCCCGCCGCGCGGTGCAGTGACGAGCGCCAGGAAGCGATCCCTGAGCGACGTATCCGTCTCGAGGACGCCGCGGAACCGGGTGGTCACGGCCGCAGCCCCCCACTGGTGAACGCCGCGGCTCGCCATGCACTGGTGCTCGGCCTCCATCACCACGCCGATGCCGCGTGGCGACAGGCCCTGCTCTATCGCATCGGCGATCTCGGCGGTCAGCGCCTCCTGGGTCTGCAAGCGCTTGGCCAGGATCTCGACCGCGCGCGCGAGCCGCGACAGCCCGGCGACGCGCCCGCGCGGAAGATAGGCGACGTGCGCCCGGCCGATGAACGGCACGATGTGATGCTCGCAATGGCTCTCCACGCGGATATCACGCAGGATCACAAGATCGTCATAGCCGCCGACATGCTCGAACACGCAGTCCGCCAGCACGGCCAACGGATCCTCGCGATAGCCGCGGAAAAACTCCTGGTAGGCGGAGGCGACCCGCTGCGGCGTCTCGGCCAGCCCCGGCCGGTCGGGATCGTCGCCGGCCCACGCGATGAGCGTGCGCACGGCCGCCTCCGCGTCCTCGCGGGAGGGCCGCCGGTCCGCAGGCTTCGAGCCTTTCTCGGCAGGGGCTTTCGTCACGGGAAGACCTGTATCGACTGCGCTGGCGGGGAAAGCGGCCGGCAATGCCGTCGCGCCCGGGTACCCTTCATGGGAACCCAGCGCTATATAGTGGGTGATCCGGTGCGGCAAGAGTAGCCCCGCCCCTTCCAGGGCGGTCAGCTCTGCACTCAGCAGGGACCAGAAATGGCCAATCTCGACGACATCTATTCGACCCGCATCCTGGAACTGGCCGCCGCCATTCCGCGCACTCAACGGCTCGCCGCGCCCGATGCCACCGCCACGGCGCACTCCAAGCTTTGCGGCTCGACCATCACCGTCGATCTCGTCGTGCGCGACGACCGGATCGTCGACTTCGGGCAGACCGTGAAGGCCTGCCTGCTCGGCCAGGCGGCCGCTGCCATCGTCGGGCGCGAGATCGTCGGCATGTCGCCGGCGGAACTGCGCGCCGCTGCCATCGAGATGCGGAGCATGCTGAAGGAAGAAGGCGTGCTCCCGACCGGCCGTCTCGCCGAGTTGCGCATCCTGGAAGCCGTCCGCGACTACAAGTCCCGCCACGCCTCGACCATGCTGGTGTTCGACGCCATCGAGAAGGCACTGGTCGAGATCGAGACCAAGCGTGGGCCGGGCACAACCACGGTCGGGCGGTTGGCCGCCGCCTCGTGAGTTGGTTCCATGACCTGGGCGCGGCCCTCAGCGGGCTGGCCGGCGCGCTGCTGAAGGCGCCCATTCAGGTGTACCGCTACACGCTCAAGGCCTTTTTCGGCTGGCATTGCCGCCACCTGCCGACCTGCTCCGAGTACGCCCTCGAGGCGATCGACCGCAACGGGCCGTGGCGCGGGTTGTGGCTCACCCTGTCGCGCCTCTCCCGCTGCCGGCCCGGCGGCACCCATGGCTACGACCCGGTACCGGACATCCGCGACAGGCACCATCCGCTCACACCCTGGCGATACGGGCGCTGGCGTTAACCATAATCTCCCCGGACAGTGACAAAGTAGACACACCCCGTCGGAGGATGCGCCGCGAAAGCGACATTGTCGCGTTCGACTTTGCCTGAACACTGTTTGCAACCGCCGCCGAGCGGCGTAGCCATAGCAACGTGTGATGGCGGTCCAGGGAGTTGGCCGTGCGTTTGAAATTGGCGATGCTGGCCCTGATGTTAACGTCCGCGACGGCGCTTGCGGCCGAGTCCGTGGTGCCTGTGGAAAACCGCCCCGCCATGGCGTGGTTCGTGATCGGCGACGACGTGCGCCGCAAAGTCATCGGCGACATCACCGCGCGCTACGACGTCAACTTCCTCGATGTGTTCAGCTGCATCACCCTGTTCGCCCGCGAGGACGCCTACGCCAGCGAGCCTCTGGGCAACCTGTTCTGGTTGTGCGAGCCGCCCCGTCTGCATTGACGCCCACCACCTCCCGTCCGAATGCGCATCGACGCTGTTGCCGCCGGGCATCGCCTGCGCGCCCATGCCGACGGGCCGGCGGGACGTTGCGAACACCCGTTGCGCTCTGCCGCTAAGGTCCGGCGGGTTCGACGGGTGGCAGGAGGAGGCGGCGTGATGGACGCGGCAACGCAATCGAAGGCCGATACGGCCGAGATCAATCGCGAGATCGTCTCCCAGTATTTCACCGGCGACTACGCCGGCGTTCTGAGGGCTCACCACCGCTGGCGAACCATCACGCAGCGCGCGCGCTATGTGGTCGGCGCCGCGGGCTTGGCGTTCGTTGCGCTGACCCTTCAGGACCTGTGGGCGCAGAAGGGCACGCTGGCCGTCTGGCCGATGCCAGAGACCGTGATGGTGACGCCGGCCGGCCTCGGCATCATCCTCATCCTCGCCGCGGCGGTGCCCCGGATCTGGTCGGTCGGCTGGGAACTGCCGGCCGCCTTCGTGCTGGCGCTGACCGCGATCGAGATCGGCTTCTTCAGTTTCGGTGACCGGCGCATCATGATCCTGTTGATGACGCTGGCCATGGCCGGGCTCTTGTTCGGTGTCTACCTGCGCGTCTCGCAGCGCCGGCGGCCGTTGGAGTTGGCCGAACTCGAGCCCCGGCTCGATGCCTGGACCAACGAGCTCATCGCGGGTTTCGTCGCCGGCAACCGCATTCCCGGCCGCGGGCTGACCGTCGCCGACTGCCGGCACGTGCTGCGCACGTTTCCCAAACTCGAGCGCAGCGGCGCCCCGAAGATCCTCGGTCGGATCGGCAGCGATGGACGCGCCCGCATCAGTCCGCTGGGCGTCGGCGCATTCATCTTCGGCGCCCAGACTCTGACGGCCATCGAAGGCGCCATCGATCTGAGAACCGAGCGCGTGCTCTACCGGCGCGCCCACGAGTTTCGCCTCTCCGAGGTGGTCTCCGTGGTCTGGACGTCCGATACGGTGGAGGGCGTGCGCGGCGCGGAGACGGCGGCAGTCGGCGCCCGCCTGCCGGGCATGGGGGGCATGGGCGGCGCCGGCGGGGTGGGCAGCGAACGCCATCGCGATACGCTCGAGATCCGGCTCAGCAATGGCCGGGCCGTCTCGCTGGCCCTGCGCGACACCGCGTTCTTTCCGGCCGGGGCCGCCCGTGGCGAGGACGCCGGCGGCGTCGAGGATGCGGAAAAAATCCGGGCCCTCTGGCGCGACCTCATCGGCGATGAGCGGCCGCGCGCCTGACGCCACCCGGCGGCCACGGCACCTGCGGACGTCGGCTTGACAGGACTCGCCGGGGGCGCCCACATGCCGCCAGCCGAGGCGGAACCGCCCGGCCCTTTACCTGCGTGGTTTGCAGCGAGTGAGGAGCCGCACATGACCAGCGACCAGTCGCCGATTGTCCTGTCGTTCCCCGACGGGGCCGAGCGCACCTATCCCAAGGGCACCACCGGACGAGCGCTTGCCGAGGGAATCTCGAAGTCGCTCGCCAAAAAGGCCGTCGCGCTCTGGCTCGACGGCGAGTTGGCCGACCTCGCCGATCCGATCGAGCGCAGCGGCCGCGTCCGCATCATCACCCGCACCGATCCCGAGGCGCTCGAACTGATCCGCCACGATTGCGCGCACGTGCTCGCCGAGGCCGTCCAGGAACTCTATCCCGGCACCCAGGTGACCATCGGCCCGGTGATCGAGAACGGATTTTACTACGATTTCTTCCGGGACGAGCCGTTCACGCCCGACGACCTGCCGCGCATCGAGGCGCGCATGCGCGAGATCATCGATCGCAACAAGCCGTTCACGAAAGAGATCTGGAGCCGGGATCAGGCGAAGGCGTTCTTCCGCGAGAGGGGCGAGCAGTTCAAGGTCGAACTCGTCGACGCCATTCCCGAGGATCAGACGCTGCGGATCTACAAGCAGGGCGACTGGCTCGATCTCTGTCGCGGCCCGCACATGACCGCCACCGGCCATATCGGCAAGGCGTTCAAGCTGCAGCGCGTCGCCGGCTCCTATTGGCGCGGCGATGCCGACAACGCGCGGCTGCAGCGGATCTACGGCACGGCCTGGGCCACCGACCAGGATCTCGCCGCCTACCTGAAGCAGATCGAAGAGGCGGAGAAGCGGGATCACCGCAAGCTCGGCCGCGAAATGGATCTGTTCCATTTCCAGGAGGAGGGGCCGGGCACCGTTTTCTGGCACCCCAAGGGCTGGACGATGTTCCAGGAGTTGGTGGCCTACATGCGCCGCCGCCTGAACGTGCTCGACTACGACGAGGTCAATGCCCCGCAGCTGCTCGACAAATCGCTGTGGGAGACCTCGGGCCACTGGGGCTGGTACCGCGAGAACATGTTCAGCGCGACCTCGGCCGGTGACGACACCGAGGACGAGCGCGTGTTCGCCATCAAGCCGATGAACTGCCCGGGTCACGTGCAGATCTTCAAGCATGGTCTCAAGTCCTATCGCGATCTGCCGCTCCGCCTCGCCGAGTTCGGCGCCGTCCACCGCTACGAGCCGTCGGGCGCGCTGCACGGCCTGATGCGGGTGCGCGGCTTCACCCAGGACGACGCCCACATCTTCTGCACGGAAGCGCAGATGGCGGACGAGTGCCACAAGATCAACGACCTCATTCTCACCACCTACGCCGACTTCGGCTTCGACGAGGTGGTGGTGAAGTTGTCGACGCGGCCGGAAAAGCGCGTCGGCACCGAGGCGGCCTGGGATCAGGCCGAGGCGATCATGACCCAGGTGCTGTCGGAGATCGCCGAGCGTTCCGGCGGCAAGATCAAGACCAGCCTCAACCCGGGCGAGGGCGCGTTCTACGGCCCGAAGTTCGAATACGTGCTGCGGGATGCCATCGGTCGCGACTGGCAGTGCGGTACGACCCAGGTCGACTTCAACCTGCCGGAACGGTTCGGCGCGTTCTACATCGACAGCGACGGCGAGAAGAAGGTGCCGGTGATGATCCATCGCGCCATCTGCGGCTCGATGGAGCGGTTCCTCGGGATTCTGATCGAGAACTACGCCGGCAATGTCCCGCTGTGGCTCGCACCCGTTCAGGCCGTCGTCTGCACCATCGTCTCCGACGCCGACGACTATGCCCGTGAGGTGCGATCCATGTTGAGAGGCGCCGGGTTGCGGGCGCAGATCGATCTGCGCAACGAGAAGATCAACTACAAAGTGCGCGAGCATTCGCTCGCCAAGATTCCCGTGCTGCTGGTCGCCGGCAAGCGCGAGGCCGAGGAGCGGACGGTGTCGATCCGTCGCCTGGGCTCCAACGATCAGACGGTGATGCCGCTCGACGCGGCGCTCGCCATGCTGACCGGCGAAGCGGTGCCGCCCGACGTGCGGCGTACGCGGGAGGCGGGCGGCCGGGTTGCCGCATGACCGCGCCCCCGGCCCTTTTGCTGATCGATTACCAGAAGGGCTTCGAGGTGATCGCCGCGAGTCGGTCGCGCAACAATCCGGAGGCCGAATCGAACGTGATGCGGCTGCTCGAGGCGTGGCGTGAGGCCGGCTGGCCGGTGCTGCACGTCCGTCACGACTCCAAAGAGCCGGGCAGTCCGCTCGCGCCTGGCACGTTCGGCAACGCCGCCATGAGCTTCGCCGCCGAGCGGCCCGGTGAACCCGTGGTGCGCAAGGTCGTCAACAGCGCCTTCATCGGCACCGACCTCGAGGCCCGGCTGATCGCGCTGGGCCGGCCCGAGGTGGTGATGGCTGGCGTCACGACCGACCATTGCGTCTCGACCTCGGTGCGCCATGCGGCCAATCTCGGATTCGTGGTGGTGCTCGCGGCCGACGCCTGCTTCACCTTCGACCGGCGGGACACCGAGGGGGAGACCATCGCCGCCGACCTCGTGCACCGGGTTGCCGTCGCGAGCCTCGCGGGCGAGTTCGCCACCGTCACATGCGCGGCGGTGCTCGTGCAGCGAGCCCTTGCGGCACCGAGATAGCTTGCCCAGTTTCCGGTTGCGGGACATAGGTCGCCCGCAATGGTCGAGGCCGCCGCCGATGAAGTTTCCCGAGCTGACCTATTCCAGCCCGACCGACCCCTGGCCGAAGCGGTGGACCATCCGCACCATCGAGCATCTCGTCGGCCGCAGCTACTTCGTGCCGCTCTACGAGCGCTGGCAGCGCGAGCACGTGGCCAAGGGCACCCGGGTCATCCGCCCCATGCTGGACCTGTGCAATGTGACGTTCGACGTGCGCGGGGCCTGGCCGCCGGCACTCGATCCCACGGCCCCGCTGGTCATCGTCGCCAACCATCCTTTCGGAATTCTCGACGGCATCGGCGCGCTGGCGCTTGCCGAGGAGATCGGCCGCCCCTTCCGCATCTTGATCAACAAGGATCTGATCAAGGTTCCGGAGATCCGCGCCTATTCCCTCGCCATCGATTTCACCGAGACTCGAGCCGCCCAGGAATCGAACATCGCCACCCGCAAGGAGGCGCTCCGCCTGCTCGCCGAAGGGACCACCATCGTCGTTTATCCGTCGGGCGGCGTCGCGACGTCGCCGACCACCTTTGGGCGCGCCGTCGACCTGCCATGGAAGACGTTCACCGCCCGCATGATCCAGGCGTCCAAGGCGCAGGTCATGCCCATCTACTTCGAGGGCCAGTGCCAGCCGATGTTCCATCTCGTCAGCAAGTTCAGTCTGACGCTGCGGCTGTCGCTGATGATCGCCGAGTTGCGCCGCCGCGTCGGCTCGACGCTGGTTGCCCGCGTCGGCCCGGTGGTCCCGTTCCACGAATTCAAGGCACAGAAGGACCGCATCGCACTGATGCAGGAGCTGTGGGAGCGGGTTCAGGACCTGTCCGGCCATCCGATCGCCGAGACACGGGCCCGCGCCGAGCGGCTGCCCGGTTGGCTCCGTGGCGCAAAGGTCGACTGACGCGTCAGCCGCGGCCCCGGTAGGGCGCGACGCCGGGATCGGGCAGCCACACACCCTTCGGCGCCTCGCCGGTCTGCCAGAACACGTCGATCGGGATGCCGCCGCGCGGGTACCAGTAGCCGCCGATCCTGAGGTAGTGCGGGGCGAGCAGATCGACCAGCCGTCGGCCGATGGCGACCGTGCAATCCTCGTGGAAGGCGCCGTGATTGCGGAACGAACCCAGATACAACTTGAGAGACTTCGACTCGACCAGCCAACCGGCGGGCACGTAGTCGATCACCAGGTGTGCGAAGTCGGGCTGTCCCGTCACCGGGCAGAGCGAGGTGAACTCCGGCACCGTGAAGCGGGCGACGTAGAGGGTGTCGGGATGCGGGTTGCCGACGCGTTCCAGCACCGCCGTCGACGGCGATTGTGGAAGTCCGGTCGACTGGCCGAGCTGGGTGAGGGGGTGTGTGTCCGTCATCGCCGGTCCCGTCACGCGGGTTCCAGGCCGAGCCGGGCATCGCGCCGGCGCAGCCATGCGATGACTGGAAGGGTGGCGAACACCATCCAGGCCTTGCCCACGACCTGCCCAGCCAGGAAATCCAGATTGCCGAAGGCGAGCCACAGGAACACGACGGAATCGACCACCAGCCCCGCGGCGCTGCTCGCCGCCACGGCAAGAATCAGGCGGCGGCGCTGCAGAGGGGTGTAGACGAGCAGATCGGCGGTCTCCGACAACAGGAAGGCGGCGGCCGATGCCAGCACCAGGGCCGGCGGCGCCACCAGCGCTGAGATCGCCGCGCCGGCCAAGATGGCGGCCGCCGCCCAGCCGAAGCCGAGCCGGCGCTGAACCAGATCGCGCAGCACCAGGGCGAGGCCGATCAAGGCGACACCGCTCGGCGCCATCAGACCGAAACCGACCGGGACGAGGCAGGGGCCGGCCGGCACGCACTTGGTGCCGACGTTGCCGATCAGCCAGTTGGCGGCGGGGATGCACAGCCCGAACAGGGCGAGAAGCAGCAGGCCTTCGGCCCGCCGGCGGTCGACAGTCATGGTCCGATCTCCGATTTCTATAGCGCAACGAGATGGCGCGCTGGGCCGATGTGACCCGGGAGGCCGTGCATTACAGGAGGCGGACGGGTTTGGCCAGAGGGGCGGCCGCACCAGCGCATTGTTGCACATCGGCAAATAGTGTTGCCGCTTGACATCAGCGGAGCGGCTGTACCATCTTTGTCCCAATAAGGCGAGGGCTGAGCATGAGTGACGCGACCCGATTGGCGGGACTGGAGACGGAGGTCGCGTACCTCGGGCGGGAGGTGGAGGGCGAGAAGCTCGTCACCCGTCACATCCTCGAGCAGACCCGCCGCAACAACGAGGATCTGGCCACGCTGATCAAAACCGCGGATCGGCTGGAGACACGCGTCGATCGGCTCGAAATGAAGCTGGATGGATTCATCGAAAGCTTCCCCGTCATCGTCGCCGACGTCGTGCGCGAGGTTCTGCGCGCGGAACGTCGGTAAGTGCGCTCAGTAGGTCAACGCCGCCCGGATCGCCTTCAGCTCCGCGGTCGGATCGCCGTAACTCTCGTAGAACTGGCCGGACCGGCGATACCAGTAGCGGCTGTTGCCCTCGTCGCCCTCGATCTTGTGCAGCACGGCGTGGATCCAGCAGGCGAGCTGGCCGTCCTCGTCGGACTGGACGATGCGGTGGGCGTCGTCCCAGGCCCCGGCCAGCGCCAGGTCGACCGCTCGCACTAGTTCCTCGTGGCTTGCCATCGGTCCCATCCCTTGGCGCGCAGGTCGCAGGCGGGGCAGGTGCCGCACCCGGCGCCCCACGGCCACCAGCGTGACCGGTCTCCCAGATAGCAGCTGTGCGTTGCCTCGACGAGCAGGCTGACGAGGTCCGCGCCGCCGATCCGTTCGGCCATGGCCCAGGTGCCGGCCTTGTCGACGGTCATCAGCGGCGTCTCGATGGTGATCTCGACCGCCATGCCGAGCGACAGCGCTTTGGCCAGCGTCTGCAGCGTATCGTTGCGGCAATCGGGGTAGCCCGAGTAGTCGGTCTCGCACATCCCGCCCACCAGCGTGCGGATGCCGCGCCGATAGGCCAGCGCGGCGGCATAGGTGAAGAACAGCAGGTTGCGGCCGGGGACGAACGTCGAGGGCAGCCCCGCGGCGGTCATCTCGATCGCGGCGTCGCGGGTCAGCGCGGTTTCGCTGATCGCGCCTAGGGTCGCCAGTTCGAGCACGTGGTCGGCACCGAGCCGACCCGCCCACTGCGGGAACCGCGCCGCGAGACCGTCTCGCACCACCCCCCGCTGGGTGAGTTCGACGGCGTGGCGCTGCCCGTAGGAGAAGCCGATCGTCTCGACCATGGCATATCGCTCGAGGGCCCAGGCGAGGCACACGGTCGAATCCTGCCCGCCGGAGAACAACACGAGACAGCGGTCGTCGGTCATGCACAGTCTCCCGGCCGAAGCCGCCACGCGCCGCTTTGCCCTCGGCCATCGGCTCGGATACAAGGCCCCGAACGCCGCGCCGGGCGCAGCATCCGGCAACCTCCGAACGGGAAAGGTAGCATCATGACCGCCATCGTCGATATCCTCGGCCGCGAGATCCTGGACAGCCGCGGCAATCCGACCGTCGAGGTGGACGTCATTCTCGAGGACGGCTCGATGGGCCGGGCCGGTGTGCCGTCGGGGGCTTCGACCGGTGCCTTCGAAGCGGTCGAACTGCGCGACGGCGACAAGAGCCGCTATCTCGGCAAGGGTGTGACCAAGGCTGTCGATGCCGTGAACGGCGAGATCTACGACGCGCTGGGGGGCTTCGAGGCCGAGGACCAGCGCCATATCGATGCGACCCTGATCAAGCTCGACGGCACCAAGAACAAATCGCGCCTCGGCGCCAACGCCATCCTCGGCGTGTCGCTGGCGGTCGCCCGCGCGGCGGCAGAGGCGTCGGGCCTGCCGCTCTACCGCTACCTCGGCGGCACCTCGGCGCACATCCTGCCGGTGCCGATGATGAACATCGTCAACGGTGGCGCCCACGCCGACAACCCGATCGACATCCAGGAATTCATGATCATGCCGGTCGGCGCCGAGACGTGTGCCGATGCGATTCGGATGGGGGCGGAGGTCTTCCACACCCTGAAGAAGGAGCTGAAGGACGCCGGCCACAGCACCAACGTCGGCGACGAGGGCGGCTTCGCCCCCAATCTCGCCAGCGCCGATGCCGCTCTCGGTTTCATCATGAAATCGATCGAGAAGGCCGGCTACAAGCCGGGCCACGACATCATGTTGGCGCTCGACTGCGCCGCCACCGAGTTCTTCAAGGACGGCCGCTACCACCTCGAGGGCGAGGGTAAGACGCTCGATGCCGGCGGCATGGCGAAGTACCTGGCCGACCTCGTCGCCCGCTACCCGATCGTGTCCATCGAAGACGGCATGTCGGAGGAGGATTGGGCCGGCTGGGCGGCATTGACGGAGGCCGTCGGCAAGCGCTGCCAGCTGGTCGGCGACGACCTGTTCGTCACGAATACGGAGCGTCTGGCGACCGGCATCCAAAAGGGTATCGCCAACTCGATCCTGGTGAAGGTCAACCAGATCGGCTCGCTCTCGGAAACCCTCGACGCCGTCGCGATGGCACAGCGCGCCGCCTACACGGCCGTGATCTCGCACCGGTCGGGCGAGACCGAGGATTCGACCATCGCCGATCTGGCGGTCGCCACCAACGCCGGCCAGATCAAGACCGGCTCGCTGAGCCGCTCCGACCGGCTGGCGAAGTACAACCAACTCATCCGCATCGAGGAGGAACTCGGCGACGTCGCCCGCTACGCCGGCCGCACGGTACTGCGCGCCGGTTGAACGTGAGGCCAACGCGACCGGGATTTTACCCGCGCTTAACCGTGCTGCCCACAAAGTAAGCCCGGCTGCGTATCAAGCCTGTAACGAGCGTCATCCCCGTGTTGCGTACGAACACCTCACAGCATCGGACGAGGAGGTTTGGTCGCGCGCCTCTTGTTTTGCTCGGCTGCCTGACCCTCACCGCCTACTTCGTGCATCACGCTGTCTATGGCCGCCACGGCCTCGAGAATCGCCATCGTCTCACCGCGCGGGCCAGCATGCTGGCCGCCGAGATCGCGAAGCTCGAGGCCGTGCGGTCCGACCTCCGCCGCGACGTCGCGCTCCTGACCCCCGAAATCCCCGATTCCGACCTTGTCGACGAGGTCGCCCGCGACGTGCTCGGCTATGCACGACCGGGCGAAGCAGTGCTGCGCCGGCGGCCCTTCTAAATCGCGGAATGTTCCGCCGGCCCCGCTTGGCAGCCGACGGCGGCCTCGTGTAGGGTCCGCTGGCCTGCGGACGTAACAAGCTTCGACAAGGGTCGTGAGGAGGAGGCGCAGATGACGGCAACCCGCTTTGGCCGGGGCATTTTCTGCGCGGACGGCGACCCGCGCACTTTGGCCCCCTCGGACGGCCATGGTGGCAACGACGCAAAGCCGCCGGTGCCCGAGCTGACGCGCGAGCAGGAACTCTTCGCCTACCGTGAGATGTTGCTGATCCGCCGCTTCGAGGAGAAGGCCGGCCAGCTCTACGGCATGGGCTTCATCGGCGGCTTCTGCCACCTCTACATCGGCCAGGAGGCCGTCGTCGTCGGGCTGCAGATGGCGGCCAAGGCGGGCGATCAGGTGATCACCACCTACCGCGATCACGGCCACATGCTGGCGACCGGCATGGATCCCAAAGGCGTGATGGCCGAGCTGACCGGCCGGCGCGGCGGCTACAGCCGCGGCAAGGGCGGCTCCATGCACATGTTCTCGAAAGAGAAGAAGTTCTACGGCGGCCACGGCATCGTCGGCGCCTCGGTGCCGCTCGGCGCCGGACTCGCCTTCGCCAACCGCTATCGCGGCAACGACAATGTCTGCTGGTGCTACTTCGGCGACGGCGCCGCCAACCAGGGCCAAGTCTACGAGACGTTCAACATGGCGAAGCTCTGGCATCTGCCGGTCGTCTTCGTCATCGAGAACAACAAGTATGCGATGGGCACCGCCATCGAGCGAGCCGCCGCGACGACCGATTTCTCACACCGCGGCGCTTCGTTCGCCATTCCGGGCGAACAGGTCGACGGCATGGACGTGCGCGCGGTGAAGGCCGCCGGCGAACGCATCGTGAAGGCGGTCCGCGCCGGCGAGGGCCCCTACATCCTCGAGATGCTGACCTATCGCTATCGCGGTCATTCGATGTCCGACCCCGCCAAGTACCGCACGCGCGAGGAGGTGGACAAGATCCGCGAAGAGCGGGACCCGATCGAGCGGGTGCGCCAGCGGCTGCTGGGCCAGGGCATCGCCGGAGAGGACGAACTCAAGGCCATCGACCGCGAGATCCGCGAGCAGGTGAATGCCGCTGCCGAGTTCGCGCAAACGGATCCGGAGCCCGATCCGAGCGAGCTTTATACGGATATTCTGCTCTAATTCCCGCGCCCGCAGCCGGTCATCCGGCGCGGGCGTTTCGCCCATCATCCGATCACACCCGACTGGGACCCCGCGATCCATGGCAACCCAAATCCTGATGCCCGCGCTCTCACCCACGATGGAAGAGGGCAAACTCGCCAAATGGCTGGTCAAGGAAGGCGATGCCATCAAGTCCGGCATGGTCATCGCCGAGATCGAGACCGACAAGGCGACGATGGAGGTCGAGGCGGTCGACGAGGGCAGGCTCGGTCAGATCCTGATCGCGGCCGGCACCGAGAAGGTGAAGGTCAATACGCCGATCGCTGTCATCGTCGGCGACGGTGAGAGCGCCGGCACGGGCGCGCCGGCGGCGATGCCGGCCGGACCCTCTGCCGCCCCCGCTTCGTCGGCGGCCGCCATGCCGATGCCGGCGGTTCATGCCGCGCCCGCCGCCGAGGAGATCGCGCCCGGCACGGTGCTGGCCACCCAGACCATGCGCGAGGCGTTGCGCGACGCCATGGCAGAAGAGATGCGCCGCGACGGCGACGTGCTGCTGATGGGCGAAGAGGTTGCACAGTACCAGGGGGCCTACAAGGTCAGCCAGGGCCTGCTCGACGAGTTCGGGCCGAAGCGCGTCATCGATACGCCGATCACGGAGCAGGGATTCGCCGGCATCGGTGTCGGCGCGGCGATGGCCGGCCTCAAGCCGATCGTCGAGTTCATGACCTGGAACTTCGCCATGCAGGCCATCGACCAGATCATCAACTCGGCCGCCAAGACGCTCTACATGTCGGGTGGGCAGATGGGCTGCCCCATCGTGTTCCGCGGACCCAACGGCGCGGCCGCGCGCGTCGGCGCCCAGCATTCGCAGTGCTACTCCTCGTGGTACGCCCACGTGCCGGGCCTCAAGGTGGTAGCGCCGTCGAATGCCGCCGACGCCAAGGGCCTGATGAAGAGTGCCATCCGCGATCCCAATCCCGTCCTCGTGCTCGAGAACGAGATCCTCTATGGCACCACCGCGGAGGTTCCGCAGGGAACGGACTGGCTGGTGCCGATCGGCAAGGCGCGGATCGCGCGGGCCGGCAAGGACGTCACCATCGTCTCGTTCGCCCGCGGCATGACCTATGCGCTGGAGGCCGCGAGTCGGCTCGCGGCCGAGGGCATCGATGCGGAGGTGATCGACCTGCGCTCGTTGCGCCCGATCGATTGGGACACCATCCTCGGCTCGATCCGCAAGACCAACCGTCTGGTCACGGTCGAGGAGGCCTGGCCGGTGTGCTCGATCGGCTCGGAGATCTGCGCGCAAGCCGCGATCCAGTGCTTCGACTATCTCGACGCGCCGCCGGCCAAGGTCTCGGGCGCCGACGTGCCGATGCCCTACGCCGCCAACCTTGAGCGCCTGGCCCTGCCGACGGCCGACAATGTGGTACAGGCCGTCAAGGCCGTGCTTTACGTTTGACGGTGGAGTGACCGGCCAGCGAGGACGTCAGCGCCGCAACTCTTCCCGAGCTATCCGTCTGAGGTAACGACAATGCCCACGCCCATTCTGATGCCCGCGCTGTCTCCGACCATGGAGGAGGGCAAGCTTGCCAAATGGCTGGTGAAGGAGGGCGACAAGGTCACCTCGGGCAAGGTGATTGCCGAGATCGAGACCGACAAGGCGACCATGGAGGTCGAGGCGGTCGACGAGGGGATCGTCGGCAAGATCGTCGTGCCGGCCGGCACCGAGAAGGTCAAGGTCAACGCCACCATCGCCGTTCTGCTCGGCGAGGGAGAGACCGCGAGCGACATCGGCAAGGCCGAGGCGCCGAAGTCCGCCGCGCCGGCCCCGGCGCCGGGCAACGCTGCCGCTGCCCCGGCCGCGCCGGCCTCCGCGCCCGCCGGTCACGCGCCGGCCGCGTCCGTGGGCGGCCAGCGCCTGTTCGCCTCTCCGCTCGCCCGCCGGATCGCCAAGGACCAGGCCATCGACCTGTCGCGCGTGAAGGGCTCGGGCCCGCACGGCCGGATCATCAAGAAGGACATCGAGCAGGCGGCGGCCTCCGGATCGGCGGCGCTGGGCGCTCGCCCGGCCGGCGCGCCGCAGCCCGGGACGGCGGTGGCGACGACATCGGCCACGGCCCTGCAGCCGATGGCGGCGATGGCCGACGACAAAATCCTGCAGCTCTACGAGCCGGGCTCCTACGACGTGCTGCCGCACGACGGCATGCGCCGCATCATCGCCCAGCGCCTGACCCAGTCCAAACAGACGGTGCCGCACTTCTATCTGTCGCTCGAGTGCCGGCTCGACGATCTGCTGAAGGCCCGCGAGCGCATCAACGCAGCGTCGCCGAAGGATGGCCCGCGCGCCTACAAGCTGTCGGTCAATGACTTCATCATCAAGGCCCTTGCGCTCGCCCTGCAGCGGGTGCCCGGCGCCAACGCGACGTGGACCGAGGCCGGCATGCTGCGTCACCGCCATTCCGACGTCGGCGTGGCCGTCGCCATCGAGGGCGGGCTGTTCACCCCGGTGATCCGGCACGCCGAACTGAAGACGCTCGGAGAAATCTCGAACGAGATGAAGGATCTTGCCGAGCGGGCCCGCAAGCGGCGGCTCGCCCCCCACGAGTACCAGGGCGGCACCACCTCGATCTCCAATCTCGGCATGTTCGGCATCAAGACCTTCGATGCCGTCATCAATCCTCCGCACGCCACAATTCTGGCGGTCGGCGCCGGCGAAAAACGGCCTGTAGTCACAGGCGACCGAATCGAAGTGGCGACTGTGATGAGTTGTACACTCTCTTGCGATCACCGCGTCGTCGACGGTGCATTGGGAGCTGAGTTGCTGAATGCTTTCAAGGTGTTGATCGAGGATCCCGTTCGCATGCTGGTGTAGTTCGCAGGGCGCAAGATCTGTGTCCAGCCGGCAACCATCCTCAACTTACCCACAGAATCACCGCAATGCGCGTGTGCTTATCCTGCTAGAAGCGCGGCGGGGCTGCTTGCCCTTCGAGCGGTCGCGTGCTGAACACTTCGGTCAGCGAGTACGTGCTGTAAGAAACACCATCGATTGAGGGAGCCATGCGCGTCCGACCCTTCGTCAAACTTCTTCCCATGCTGGCCCTGGCCGGCTTTGCCGCGGGTTGCTCCGCTATCGGGGACTCCATGTCACCGACGACGGCCTCGATCCCCGATCAACCTCGCGTCGACCCGGCGTGCGTCACCTTGACGGCACAGATCGACGCGCTGCGTCGTGACGGCGTCCAGGACAAGATCGAGAAGGCGGCAGCCAAAAAGTACAAGATGACGCCGCTCGACCTTGCCAAGGCCGACCAGCTCAACAAGGCCAATGCCGACTTCCAGACTCGTTGCTCGACCCTGACGCCGCGGCCGGCACAGACCGCCGCCGCGCCCGCTCAGCAGCAGTAGTCGTCGGCAATGCGCAATCACAACCGGGGTCGCTTCGCGGCCCCGGTTTTGCGTTGGCGTGGCATGGCCACCACCCGGTCACCGTGGCAACTTGCGCCGCCGCAGCGGTTGTGATGAACAACGTGCAAAAGAGGATGATCGGAGAGGGTGATGAGCGTGGCAAGACTTAAGACGGCGGGATTTCGCATCGGCTCGGCCATCCTCGCGCTGGCCGTCGTGGGATGTGCGTCGGATGATGTGCCGAAAGGTGGCGATCCGGGCGCGCGGCCGCTGCCCGAGGGCTACACCTGCCAGTCCGTGCGGGCGGAGCTGAACAAGCTCGACAGCCAGGGCGCGCGCAACAGTGTCGACGCCGCCAGCAGCGGCAAGAAGCTATCGCCCCAGGCGCAGGCCCAGGCCGACCGCTACAATCAGTTGCTGAACTACTATCTGGGCGGGCGCTGCCACGCCTGAGGACGCGACGCGCGACGCGACCATCGTCGGCTTGCAGCGATTGCCTTAGATGGGGACAGGCGGGTGCGCGCGTCGCGATCGTGCGGGCGCATCTTGGCAGATGGGTCCAGGGTGCGCTTAATGGCGGGGACTTCGTTCCACCTGTTCCTGCCAGCCAGAGCACCTCGACATGACCGCACAGACCTACGACGTCCTCGTCATCGGCGCCGGACCCGGCGGCTACGTGACGGCCATTCGCGCAGCCCAGCTCGGCTTGAAGACCGCCATCGTCGAGCGCGAGCATCTGGGGGGCATCTGCCTCAACTGGGGCTGCATCCCGACCAAGGCGCTGCTGCGCTCCGCCGAAATCTATCACTACGCCACCCATGCCAAGGACTACGGCCTCGTCCTCGAGGGCAAGATGACGGTGGACCCGGCCGCCGTGGTCAAGCGCTCGCGCGGCGTCTCGGCGCAACTGAACGGCGGCGTCGGCTTTCTGCTCAAGAAGAACAAGGTCGACGTGATCTGGGGCCAGGCCAAGATCGAGAAGCCCGGCACCGTTGTCGTCGGTGCGCCCACTAAAGCGGCGATGCAGCCGGCGCATCCGGCCCCCAAGGGCACGCTCGGCGCCGGCACCTACCAGGCCAAGCACATCATCCTGGCGACAGGTGCTCGGCCGCGGGCGCTGCCCGGCATCGAGCCCGACGGCACGACCATCTGGACCTACTTCGAGGCGATGGTGCCGCCGGCCATGCCGAAGTCACTGATCATCATGGGCTCGGGCGCCATCGGCATCGAGTTCGCGAGCTTCTATCGCACTATGGGCGCCGAGGTGACGGTGGTCGAACTGCTGCCGCAGATCCTGCCCGTCGAGGACCATGAGATCGCCGGGCTCGCCCAGAAGCGATTCGAGAAGCAGGGCATGAAGATCCTGACCGGCGCCAAGGTCATTGCCGTGACGAAGGCGCCCGGAACGATCACCGCGACCGTCGAGACCGCCGACGGCAAGCGTCAAGACATCACGGCGGAGAAGCTCATTTCGGCCGTCGGCGTCGTCGGCAACGTCGAAGGGCTCGGCCTCGAAGCGCTAGGCGTGAAGATGGACCGCGGCACCATTGTCACCGACGGCCTCGGTCGCACCAGCGTGCCGGGCATCTACGCGATCGGCGACGTTGCCGGCCCGCCGATGCTGGCGCACAAGGCCGAGCACGAGGGCGTCATCTGCGTCGAAACCATCAAGGGCTTGCCGACTCACCCGATGGACAAGCGCAAGATCCCCGGCTGCACCTACTGCCACCCGCAGGTCGCCTCCGTCGGTCTCACCGAAAAGAGGGCGAAGGAGGAGGGCTACGACATCCGCGTCGGCCGCTTCCCGTTCATGGGCAATGGCAAGGCGATCGCCCTCGGCGAGCCCGACGGCCTCGTCAAGACGATCTTCGACAAGAAGACCGGCCAGCTGCTGGGCGCCCACATGATCGGCGCGGAGGTGACCGAGTTGATCCAGGGGTTCGTCGTTGCCATGCAACTCGAGACCACCGAGGAGGACCTCATGCACGCGGTCTTCCCGCATCCCACCCTGTCCGAAATGATGCACGAAAGCGTGCTCGATGCGTACGGGCGTGTCATTCATATGTGACGCTGCGCGCCACAGGAGCCCGATCCCATGAATAGCGACACGCGCAATATCGTTGTCTTCGTGCTGATCGGCATTCTGGCCGGATGGCTGGCTTCGATCGTGGTCGGCGGTGGCGGGCTGCTGCGCTACCTCATTACGGGTGTGATAGGGTCGTTCGTCGGCGGTTATCTGCTCAACCTCATCGGGGTCAATCTGGGCATCCGCAGCGAGTTCTTGAACCGTGTTGCAACCGCCACGATCGGCGCGGTGGTTGTCGTACTCCTTGCAAGAATACTTGCTTAGGTCCGGCCGTCGCTAGCGTCAGGGGGACTGAAAAATGGATATGGCACAACTGCAACCTTACATGCCGTACATCATCATGGCGGTGAACGGCATCATCGCCGGCTGGCTGGCTGGCGCCATTCTCGGCGGCGCCGGCGGCCTGCTGCGCAACCTCATCGTCGGCCTGATCGGCGCGCTCGTCGGCGGTTCGCTGGTGAAGCATGGCCTTCTGCAACTGCCGGCCGCCGTGAAGCCGTTCACCGACATGGTGCCGATGGGCGAGCAGATTCTCGTCTCCACGATCGGTGCTCTGCTCATCATGGTCATCGCCCGCATCGTCGCGCGCTGACACCAGGCTCGTGTCGGGCCGCCAGGTCCGACACTTTGCCGGCTTGCACCGGCCGCCCGGTCGGCCGATATCTCGGTGTGAACCCCGAGAGGTCCGCCCGCGCATGGTCAATCTGATCGACAACCGGCCCCGCCACCCCGAGAAGGCGGCGCGGCCCGACACACCGGTCCAGCGCAAGCCCGACTGGATCCGCGTCAAGGCGCCCGGCTCGCCGGTCTATGCCGAGACGCGCGACGTCGTGCGCGAGCACAAGCTCCACACGGTCTGCGAAGAGGCCGGGTGCCCCAACATCGGCGAGTGCTGGTCGAAGCGCCACGCCACCATGATGATCATGGGCGACACGTGCACCCGCGCGTGCGCGTTCTGCAACGTCCGCACCGGCATGCCCGGTCCGCTCGACCCGCTGGAGCCGCGCCGTGTCGGCGAAGCCGTCGCCAAGCTCGGTCTCAAGCACGTCGTCATCACCTCGGTCGACCGCGATGACCTCGCCGACGGCGGCGCCGCCCACTTCGCGGCCGTCATCGGTGCCATTCGCGCTGCTGCGCCGGGGACCACCGTCGAAGTGCTGACGCCGGATTTCCTGCGCAAGGACGGCGCGCTCGAGGTCGTCATCGCCGCCCGCCCCGACGTCTTCAACCACAACCTCGAAACCGTGCCGTCGCACTATCTCGCGATCCGGCCCGGTGCCCGCTACTTCCACTCGCTGCGCATTCTCCAGCGCGCCAAGGAACTCGACCCGACCGTCTTCACCAAGTCCGGAATCATGGTCGGCCTCGGCGAGACGCGCGAGGAGGTGCTTCAGGTGATGGACGACATGCGGTCCGCCGGCATCGATTTCCTCACCATCGGCCAATACCTGCAGCCGACCCGCAAGCATGCCGAGGTCAAGCGGTTCGTGCCGCCGGACGAGTTCAAGGCGTTGGAACGCACCGCCTATGCGAAGGGCTTCCTGCTGGTGTCCGCAAGCCCGCTGACGCGGTCGAGTTATCACGCCGATGCCGACTTCGCCCGCCTCAAGGCGGCGCGCAGCGCAAGCCGCTGACCCCGTCGTCGGCCGCTCAGACCTTGCCCTTCCACGGCACCGCGGCGCGCTCGACGTAGCGCATCAGGATCTCGAACACGTAGGCCACGAAGCCGATCGCCAGAATGCCGAGGATCACCACGTCGGTCCTGAGGAAGTTCGAGGCGTTGTAGACCATCTTGCCGAGGCCGGCGTCGGCGGCGACCATCTCGGCGGCGACCAGCGTCGTCCAGCCGACTCCCATGCCGATGCGCAGCCCCACCAGGATCTCCGGCAGCGCGCCCGGCACGATGACGTGGCGGATCACCTGCAGACGGCTCGCCCCCATCGACAGGGCCGCCTGGATCTGCTCCTGCGCGACCGACCGCACACCGGCCCGCGCCGCCAGCGCCACCGGGGCGAAGATGGCGAGGAACAGCAGCAGGACTTTGGCCAGTTCGCCGATGCCGAACCAGATGATCATCAGCGGCAGGTAAGCGAGCGGCGGCAGCGGCCGGTAGAACTCGATCGGCGGATCGAACACGCCGCGGGCAATCCGCGACACTCCCATCGCGATGCCGATCGGGATGCCGATCACGACGGCGAGCACGAACGCCGAGAACACCCGGCCCATGCTGGCCAGGAAGTGTCCCCACAGCGTGTGATTGTCGAGTTCGCCTTCGACCGCCTGCTGGAAGGCGAGCCCGATGGTCTCGGGCTTCGGCAGGAACAGCGGCTTGATCCACTCGGCCTCGGTCGCGACCACCCACAGCAGCAGGAGGCCGCCGATCGAGGCCAGGCTGAGCATGAGGCTCGAGCCTTCGCCCATCACCCGGTAGCGGCTGGTGCGTGGCGCGCGCGTGGTCTTGGCAGTGGCGGCGCTCTTGGTTTCGACGGTCATTCGGCGGCGACCTCGCTGGCGGGCAGTTCGCGGCGCTGGATGTCGGCGAGCACGCGCTCGCGCATGGCGATGAAGTCGGGGTGGGATTTGACGGCGCGGGCGTCGCGCGTGGCGATGAAGCGGCGGCAGAAGTCGAGTTCGTAGGTCTTCTCGATCTTGCCGGGCCGTGGCGTCATCACCACCAGCCGGGTCGCCAGGAAGATCGCTTCTTCGACCGAATGGGTGATGAAGAAGATCATCTTGCCGGTGCGATTCCAGACGTCGAGGATCACCTCCTGCACCTGCTCGCGCGTCAGCGCATCGAGCGCGCCGAGCGGCTCGTCCATCAGCAGCACTTCGGGATCGGAGGCGAGCGCCCGCGCGATGCCGACACGCTGCTGCATGCCGCCGGAAAGTTCGTAGATCATCTTGCCTTCGAAGCCCGAAAGGCCGACGAGCGCCAGCTTCTCGCGCGCCGTGGCATAGCGCGCCGCGCGGTCGATGCCGCGCATCTTCAGGCCGAAGGCGACGTTGTCGAGAACGTTGAGCCAGGGCATCAGCGCGTGGCGCTGGAACACCACGCCGCGGTCGGCGCCGGGCCCGGCCACCGGATGACCGTCGAGCAGCACGTCGCCGTCCGAGGGCGCGAGGAAGCCTGCGATCACCGACAGCAACGTGGTCTTACCGCAGCCCGAAGCGCCGATGGCGACGACGAAGTCGCCGTCCTGCATCGTGAGATTGACGCGGCTCAGCGCCTCGATCACCCCCGATCCGGAGGCATAGCGGACCGCGAGGTCCTTGACCTGGAGATGACCCAAGGGTGCGTGGCTCCGTCGAGAAGGGGGAGGGGACCCGGCGGCTGGCCGGGTCCCCGAACGGCGGGTAGAGAGCTTACTTCGCAGCCGCGGCCACGTACTCGACATTGACGAACTTGGTGAAGTCCTTCGGCACCGCGGTGATGCGGCCCTGCTCCTTCAAGAACACGGCCGTATCGGACATCGCCTTGACGACGCCGGAGTCCTTGCCGCCGCCGAGCCAGGTCTTGCTGGCCTGGTCCTTGGCCGAGACGAAGTTGTAGGACGCCAGGATCGCCGGCACGTCCTCGGGCTTGGCCCCGGCCACTTTGGCGATCGCCTTGGCCTCTTCGCTGTCCTTGGTCCACTTGGCCTTCTCGGCCTTGTAGCGGGCGTCGATCTTGGCGATCTCGGCCACGAACTTCGTCACGAACTCCTTGTTCTTGTCGGCCCAGGCCTTGTTGACCATCAGCGCGTCGAACGTCGGCTTGCCCTTCTTGGCGATGTCGCCGGAGGAGATGATCACCTTGCCGTTGGCCTTGATCTTGGTCAGCACCGGATCCCAGATGAAGGTCGCGTCGATGTCGCCACGTTCCCAGGCGGCCGCGATCTCCGGCGGACGCATGTTGAGGATCTGCACGTCCTTCGGGTTGACCTTGGCGTCCTGAAGTGCGGCCAGCAGCTGGTAGTGAGCGGTCGAGACGAACGGTGTCGCGATCTTCTTGCCCTTGAGGTCGGACAGCTTGGTGATGTTCGAGCCGTTGCGTGCAACGAGTTGCTCGGCGTTGCCGATGTCGCTGAGCAGCCAGACCACCTGCACGTCGAGGCCCTGTGCCGCCGCGGCCGTCGCCGGGCTGGAGCCGACCTCGCCGATCGCGACCTCGCCCGACGCCATCGCCTTGATGACATCGCCGCCGCCGCCGAACATCTTCCAGTTGATCTTGTAACCGGTCGCCTTCTCGATCGCGCCTTGGGCGATCAGGACGCGATAGGGCACCAGCATGTCCTGATGCGCGATCGTCACTTCTTTGGTCTGCGCGACTGCCGCTCCGGCACCGAGCCCGACCGCCAACGGCAGGGCTACCAGCCAACGTTTCATCATTCCATCGTCCTCCGCGTTGCCCGCGCACGCCCGCACTGTCCGGTGTGCCGCCTGGGTCGATCTGTTGGCGAGCCATGCGGTCAATGAGGCACAGTCTCGAAATCCGAGACGTTTTGGGACCGCCGATCGCAACGCTATGATCCTAGACTGGAGGCGAGCGCGGCTACAAGGCGGGCCGACGACCAAGCTTTGCTCGGTCGTTGCCCGTTTCGGCGCCAGTCTGCTCCGGCCCCGGCGTGCGCCAGGAAGATCTTCCAAGATCCGGGTCCGCCGCGAACCAAGAACACTGTATTGTCACGCCGACGGAGAGACGCTCATGACCCCCGCCGCGCCGCTGCTTGCGACGCTTCGCATCCTGGAACTCGGCCACTACATTGCGGCGCCGTTCGCCACGCGCGTGCTTGCCGATCTCGGCGCCGACGTCATCAAGGTCGAGCCGCCGGGCGACGGCGATCCGGTGCGCACCTGGGGCGCCGCCCTCGACGGACATGCGCTGTGGTGGTCGGTACACGGTCGCAACAAGCGCTCGGTCACGCTGGATCTGCGCAAGCCGGAAGGCCAGCGGCTGGCGCTGCGGCTCGCCGCCGAGGCCGACGTCGTCGTCGAGAACAACAAACCGGGCCAGCTCGAGAAGTGGGGGCTCGGCCCGGATGCGCTCGGCGCCGTGCGGCCGGGGCTCGTGCTCGTGCGCATCTCGGGCTTCGGTCAGACCGGCCCGCACGCCCGCCGCGCCGGCTTCGGCGTGATCGGCGAGGCCAAGGGCGGGCTGCGCCATCTGTGCGCCCACCCCGGCGACCTCTCCGACCTGCCGCCGGTGCGCACCGGCGTGTCGATCGGCGACAGCATCACCGGGCTCTACGGGGCCCTCGGCGCCCTCGCCGCCGTCATCGAGCAACGGGCCACCGGCCACCGCGAGGTGCGGGTGATCGACGCCGCGCTGGGTGAATCGGTGCTCAGCATGCTGGAGGGCACGCTGCCGGAGTACGGCGCACTCGGCACCATCCGCCAGCCGACCGGCGCCACCGTACCCACCACCGCACCGTCCAATGCCTACCGGGCGCGCGACGGCGCCTGGGTGATCATCGGCGCGAACTCCAATCCGTTGTGGCGCACGCTCGCGGGCCTGATGGGCCAGCCCGAGCTCGCCGACGTTCCCCGCTTCATCGACAACCGCGCCCGCGTTGCCAACAGCAAGGAACTCGACCGGCTGATCGGGGCCTGGGTGGGAACGCTCGACGCCGCCGAGGCGATCGAGCAGCTGGAGAGCGCCAACATTCCCGCGAGCAAAGTCTATACGGTAGCCGACATCGCCGAGGATCCCCAGTTCAAGGCGCGCGAGATGATCACGCTCGTCGACGACCCTCTGATCGGGCGGCCCATCCTGCATCCGGGCGTCGTGCCGGTTGTCGCGGGGCTCGACCGCAGGGCACAGATCCGCTGGGCGGGACCAGCGGTGGGCCAGCACAACGGCGAGGTCTATGGTAGCCTGCTGGGATTGTCCGAGGCCGAGATTGCCGGGTTCAGGGAGCAAGGTGTGATATGAGATCCGTCTCGATCGTCGAGGTTGCCCCCCGCGACGGGTTCCAGGCCGTCAAGCGCTTCATTCCGACCGACGAGAAGATCCGCATCGTCGACGCGCTGGGTGCGGCCGGCATCGGGCGCATGGAGATCGGCGCCTTCGTCAGTCCCAAGGCGCTGCCGCAGATGGCCGACATCCGCGAGGTGATGGCGCGCGCGACCCTCCCCGACGCCATCCGGTTGCAGGCTCTCGTGCCGAACGGCAAAGGCATCCATGCGGCGATCGAGGCCGGCATCCGCGAGATCTCCTGGGTGGTCTCGGTCACCGAGAGCCACAACCAGTCGAACGTGCGCCGCAGCGTCGACGACAGCTTCAAGGACTTCGAGCGAACCTGGCCCGAACTCGGCCGCGGTCTGGTCCTGCGGTTCAACCTCGCGACCAGCTTCGACTGTCCCTTCGAGGGCCGCACGCCCGAGGAGCGGGTGATCGGGCTCGTCGAGCGCGTGCTGACCACGGTGTCCGACGTCGAGATCGCCATCTGCGACACCACCGGCCGCGCCGCCCCCAACCACGTCCACGCGATGTTCGAAATGCTGCACGGCCGGTTCGCGCGACCGGGTGTCACCTTCGCGTTCCATGGCCACGACACCTACAACGTGGGCGTCGCCAACGCGATCGCCGCCTACGATGCCGGTGTCCGCGTCATCGATGGCGCCGCAGCGGGGCTCGGCGGCTGCCCGTTCGCGCCCGGCGCCTCCGGCAACACGGCGACCGAGGATCTCGTGTTCGCGTTCGAGCACATGGGTATTGCCACCGGCGTCGATCTCGCCAAACTGCTGCCGGCCGCCGACCTGTCGCGCGCCGTCGCCCCGGAACAGGCCGGCGGGCGCATCCAGTCCGTGCCGCGCCGTCGTGCGCTGGCCGGGTTCGGCGCCGCCACCCGCGGCTTTCCAGGGGAGCAGTGTGCATGATCGTGCTGACGGTGTTCTTCGAGGTGAAGCCAGCCCACGTCGACGCCTTCAAGACCATCATCCTCGCCCATGCCGGCGCGTCGCTGCTGGAGGAACCGGGCTGCCGCCAGTTCGACGTCGCCCAGGACCCGATCGAGCCGGCGAGCTTCTTCCTCTACGAGATCTATGACGACGAGGACGCCGTCGAGGCCCACCGGGCGACTAAGCGGTTCGCCGAGGTGGAGGCGACGACGGGGCCCTGGGTCGCCTCGCGCCGCGTCCTGACCTACACGCTGGTTTCGGGGCAGAGCCTCGGCGCCGTCGAGGGAACGTCCATCACCTGAACGGCGGCCGAGCCGCGCGCGAGGCGACCGATGCGCATTTCCGGCGATACCTGGCAGGAGGCCTACGGAACTTTCCGGTGGGAAATCCCCGAGCGGTTCAATCTGGCCGAAGTCCTGTGCGACCGCCATGCCGCCCGCGATCCAGCCGCCACGGCCATGATCGTCGAGGAGGGCGACGGCAGCGCCCGTACCTGGACCTTCGCGGATCTCGACCGGGCCGCCAGCCGCACCGCCAACGTGCTCCGTGCGCGAGGTGTCGGTCCGGGCGTCATCGTCGCGATCCAGCTGCCGCAATGCGCCGAGACGGCCATCGCGCACATCGCCGTCCAGAAAACCGGCGCCATCGCGCTGCCGTTGTTCAACCTGTTCGGCCCCGAGGCGGTGCGCTACCGGCTTTCCGACAGTGGCGCCCAGGTTTTGGTGACCTCGGCCGGGAACTTCGAGCGCCTGGCTGACGATCTTGCCGATGTCGAGGGCCTCCGCCACGTGCTGACTGTGGACGGGGCAGGCCCGCGCGGGGCCAAAGACTTCTGGGGCGAGATCGCGCACGCCTCCGATCGCTTCACCACCGCCGAGACCGGTCGCGATGATCCGGCGATCCTGATGTACACGTCGGGCACCACCGGCAACCCGAAGGGTGTCCTGCACGCGGCCCGCGTGGTGCCGGGCCACCTGCCGGGGGTCATCGTGCCCCACAGCATGATGCCCCAGCCCGGCGACCGCTATTGGACCCCGGCCGACTGGGCGTGGGCCGGCGGATTGCTCGATGTTCTGCTGCCGTCGCTCTATCTCGCGGTGCCGGTGATCGGCAGTAAGCGCACCAAATTCGATCCCGACTGGGCGTTCGCCTTCATGGCGAAGCACGCCATCCGCAATGTTTTCATGCCGCCGACCGCGCTCCGGCTGATGCGCGCGGTGCCCGAGCCGACTCGTCGACACGCTTATCGACTGCGTTCGTTGGCCTCGGGCGGCGAGACGCTCGGCGCGGATCTCATCGCGTGGGGGCGCGAAACGTTCGGCCTCGAGATCGCGGAATTCTTCGGTCAGACAGAGGCCAATCTGGTCGTCGGCAATGGCCCCACACTCTTTCCGGTGCGGCCGGGTTCGATGGGGCGCGCGCTACCAGGCCACGTCGTCGAGGTGGTCGACGACGTCGGCAACGTGCTGGCGCCCGGGACCCCCGGTATCGTCGCCGTGCGACGGCCCGACCCCGTGATGTTCCTCGAGTACTGGCGCCGGCCCGAGGCGACGGCGGAAAAGTTTCGTGGCGACTGGTGTCTGCTGGGCGACGTCGCCACCAAAGACGAGGACGGCTACTTCTGGTTCCGCGGCCGCGACGACGACATCATCAGTTCGGCCGGCTACCGGATCGGCCCCGGCGAGGTCGAGGAATGCCTCACCCGTCATCCGGCCGTGGCCTTGGCGGGGGTCGTCGGCTCGCCGGATGCGATCCGCGGCGAGGTGGTCGCGGCCTTCGTGGTGCTGCGCGACGGGTTCACGCCGTCGGACACGCTCGCCACCGAGATCCAGGCATTCGTGAAGAACCGCCTCGCGGCTCACGAGTATCCTCGCAAGCTGCGCTTCATCGACGAGATGCCGGTGACCATCACCGGCAAAGTGCGACGGATCGATCTGCGCAAGCTCGACCGTGACGGCGGCATGTAGGCCGTCAGGACTGACGGATGATCACCGCGACGCCAGCCGCCGCCTCGGCCGGGACCAGCAGTCGGTCGCCGCCGCTGGCGGCGTGCGCAAGGCCACGTGCGGCGAGGAAGCGCGCAGTCTGACCGAGATCGTGCGACGCAAGCTCGACCGCCACGACGGACGGAACGACCGCTGGCGCAGCGCCGGTCACGCCAACGGCGGCATCGGGGGTCACCAGCAGCAGCCGTCCGCGATCGAGGGTGATCTCCATGCCCTCCGGCCCGGGCGCCGCAACACGGTCGACGAGGCGGCCGAGGCGCGCGGCACTGTCGACGACGTCGGGTACGGCGATCACGGCGCCGGTCAGTGCGGTGATCGCGTTGGCGGTCGGCAGATAGCGCGCCTGCCACATGTGGTCCGGTGTGTGATGGGTCAACACCTGCATGCGGCCCTCGGGGATCGAACCGAGGACCGGACGCACGACGGTGAAAGCGACCTCGACCGTGCTGCCATCCTCGGCCTCGATGGTCCGTCTGAGATTGACGGTCGGGGACAACGCGAACCCGGCTGTGGTGAGGCGCACCGCATCGGCGGCAGCGTCGGCGACCGTGAAGGCGATCAGATGCACGCCGGTGTGCCGCGCCAGCGCCGCCCGCATGTGCCGGGCCACCGGGGTGTCGGCATCACCCACCGGTGTGAGGATCTCCAGATAGCCGCGCGCCAGCATGGCCAGACGGTTCGCCGAGCCGACCGGTGTGGACACGCCCGTCGCCGGATCGCGATCGAGGTGCACCGAAAAGGGTGTCAACGGAAACCCGAGTGCCGCGAACACCGGCTCCGCTCCAGCCATGTCGGGCACGAACCAACCGACATGGTCCAGGAAGATCTGGCCGGCCGACGGCAGTTGAGGCGCGAACTGCGACACCGTCAGTCCCTCCGGGCCACGTCGAGGCGATGGACGATGCCGGCAGTCCGCACATCCAGCGCCGGATAGCGTTTGAGGACCAGCGGATCGTGGCCGGGCACGACGCGCCGGCGGTCACCGGCCAGTGCCTCGAGCCGCGCGAAACCTTTGATCATGTCTTCCATGTCCACGACGATGACGAACGGCTTCCGCAACTCGAAATTCTCGTAGTAGTGCGTTGCATCCGAGGCCAGCACCAGCGGCCCCTGGTCGGTCGCCACGCGCACGCACTGCAGACCGCGGCTGTGCCCGCCGAGCCGGTGCACCGTCACGCCGGGCGCCACTTCGCCGTCGCCGTCGTAGAAGGTGACGCGGCCGGAATAGACGTTCCGCACCATCTGGCAGACATGCTCGGCCGTAAACGGAATGCGCATGTGGGTGCTGCACATGCACGGGCCCGTCGCGAAGGCCATTTCGGCCGCCTGCAGATGGAACTGCGCCTTGGGGAAGCTGTCGATCGTACCGGCGTGATCGTAGTGCAGGTGGGTCACCACCACATCGGTGACGGTGGCGGCGTCGATATCGAGGAGTGCCAGAACCTCGACCGGGTGGCTCAGTACGCGCCGCCCGCGCCGCTCGGCTTCCGCGTGGTCGAAGCCGGTATCCACCACGATGGTGCGGGCGCCGTTGCGCACCACCCAGATGAAATAGTCCATCGGCATCGGTGCGGCATGGTCGTCGGCCATGATGAAGTTGTCGGCGCGAATACGGTCGGTCTTCTCCGCATACTTGACGGCGAGAACCTCGTAGTGGGGCGTGGTCACGGCGGCATTCTCCCTGCGTTTGCGCCGAGCATGCGCTGGCCGCGCCGCGCCGTCGAGCCCCTCTTGCCGGTTGATTGATCCCTCCGCAGAGCAGACGTATACGAATGAAAGAATTGAACGGCGAGGCCGGCATGCTGCTGCGGTTCTCCGGACGCCACATCGAGCGGGCTCGCGCCCACGCGTGCGCGATGTTCGAGGCGCGCAGCCGCGTGTTCGTCGGCCGCCGCGGCTGGCGGGCGCTGGCACGGCCCGACGGACTGGAGCGCGACGCCGCCGACGGTCCGGCCGCCGAGTATCTGCTGCTGCTCGGTCCCGACCGGGGGATCGTCGCGGGATTGCGCCTGTTGCCGACACGCGCGGCCCGTCCGGTCACGTGCGTCGACGCCGCTCTGGTCGCGGGGCTCGATCTGCCCTGCGGCCCCGAAATCCGCGAGCTCACCCGGTTCTTCGTGCTCAAAGGCCAGGGCCCGCCGGGGGCGGTGAGGGACCGCTTGCTGAACGGCCTGTTCGCGCATTGCCGTCAGCGCGGGGTCGCGCGGCTGCTCGCGACCATCGATGCCGGATTGCTCGGCCATTTCCGGCGCATCGGTCTCGCGATGACCGCAATCGGGGCGCCGTTCGCCTTTGCCGAGGGGCGTGCCATCGTGGTGCTCGTCACCGTCCCGAGCATCGGCCCCGCCGTCACCTTTCTCGACGTGCCCGTCGGTCGCGATCTTGACGACGTCGCGCGTTAGCTCTCCATGTGTCGGGGTCGCACGATCGCTTGCGCGAGGGGCCAGCATGAACGTGTCGTTTCTGCAGGAGCTTCTGAACACCGTTGCAGAGCAGGGCCGCAATCTCATCCCCTGGACCGCCCGCACGGCCGATTCCGCAGCCGACATCCGTGAACTGTCGCGGGCGCTCGTATCGGGCCGCGGCGAGGCCTCGGGCGTGGCGCTGGCCCGGCAGATTCTCGCCTGCTATCGCGACCTCACGCTCGATCAGCGCCGTGACTTCTTTCGCTTCCTCGCCGACGAACTGGTGCCCGATCCGGCGGCGGTGAAACAGGCCGTCGAGGCGTGGCGCCAGCACGCCGACCCCGCGAGCCTCGCCCGTCTCCAGGCGGCCGTCGAGAGCCCGCGACAGGAATTCTTCCGCCGTCTCAACCTGGCACCCGGCGGCACGGCAGCCATCGTCGCGCTGCGTCACGACCTGTTGCGACTGGCGAAGGGCGACCGTGCTCTCGCCCTTGTCGACGACGACCTGATGCATCTGCTGTCGTCGTGGTTCAATCGCGGCTTCCTGGTTCTCAAGCGCATCGACTGGCAGACTCCGGCCGCCATCCTCGAAAAGATCATCGCCTACGAGGCCGTGCACGAGATCCGCGGCTGGGACGACTTGCGCCGCCGTCTCGATCCCGCGGACCGGCGCTGCTTCGCCTTCTTTCATCCCGCACTGGTCGACGAGCCGCTGATCTTCGTCGAAGTGGCGCTGACGCGCGAGCCGCCCGAGGCGATCGGCGAGGTGCTGTCAGAGCCGGCCAAGCCCGGGGTGATTCAAGGGCCGGCGACGGCGGTGTTCTACTCGATCTCGAACTGCCAGGAGGGGCTCAAGGGCATCTCGTTCGGCAACTTCCTGATCAAGCAGGTGGCCGAGGACCTCTCCCGCGAGAACCCAACCCTCAAGACCTTCGTGACCCTGTCGCCCGTGCCGCATTTCGCCCGCTGGCTCGACCGCACGTTGGCCAGCGATACGACGGGTCTTGTCAGTGGCGAGGATCGCCGACGGCTCGACCGCTTGAAGGATCTCGGCTGGCACGAGAAGCCGGAGGCCGCCGGCGAACTTCACGGGCCGCTGCTGGCGCTCGCCGCCCACTATTTTCTGCTGGCCAAGGCCGATGACGGCCGCCCGGTCGACCCGGTCGCCCGCTTCCACCTCGGCAACGGTGCGCGTCTCGAGCGGATCAACTGGCTGGCCGACACCTCCGAGAAGGGGCTGCGGGAGGCGCACGGCCTGATGGTCAACTATCGCTATGACCTCAAGGAGATCGAGCGCAACCACGAGGCTTTCGCCAACGAAGGCGTCGTGGCCGCCTCGCGTCAGGTCCGCGCCCAGTTGAAATCGGAGAAGCGCGTGCGTGCCCCGGAGATCAAGCTGCTGACGACCGGCGGCCGTCCGGACAGCGAGCCGCCCACTCGCACGCGGCCCCCCATCGCAGCCGACGAGTGAGACCGGTACAAGGCCGGCGATGTCGCCGCGAAAAGTCCGCCGTCGCGGGTCGCGCATCGATCCGCGACCCGCGCGGCGGGATCGAGATCACAGGCTGCATCGCCGCCCTTGCCCGATGCACCGCGGCGATCTACGCGTCAGTCCGGGCCTGCCACGGATTTCGTGTCCGTGCCGCCCGTTCCCGGGAAGAAGGACGAGCCAGTCTCGTGCTATAGCTTCACCATCCGAATTCATCGCCCGAGGCGCGCATGCGTTACGACGACAAGGACCGAGAGAGCAGCAACGTCGAGGATCGCCGCGGCGAATCCGGCGGGTTTCGCTTCCCCCGCGGCGGGTCACCCGGCGGCGGCGGGCGGATCGGCATCCCCTTCCCGGTCGGCCGTGGCGGCGGGATGAGCATCACCACGCTGCTGATCATCGGCGGCATCATGCTGATGCTCGGCATGAACCCGCTGGATCTGCTGCGCGAGGGCGGTTTCGACATGCCGCAGTTCCCGCAGGTCGAGCCGGGCAGCCGCCCGGCCAGCCGCAACAGCCCTTCGATCCCGGGCCTGCCCGGCCAGCGCACCGCCCAGGACAAGGACGAGGAGGAGATGCGCCGGTTCGTCGGCCGGGTTCTCGCCGATACCGAAGACGTCTGGCGCGACGTCTTCAAGCGGATGGGGCGCAATTACGAGGAGCCGCAACTCGTGCTGTTCCGCGGCCAGGTCCGATCGGGCTGCGGCTTCGGCCAGTCGGAGATGGGGCCGTTCTATTGCCCGCTCGACCGCAAGATCTACATCGACCTCGCCTTCTACGACGATCTGCGCCGCCGCTTCCGGGCGCCCGGTGACTTCGCTCAGGCCTACGTGATCGCCCACGAAGTGGGCCACCACATCCAGTTGCTGCTGGGAATCGCCGAGCGCGTGCAACAGGAGAAGCAGCGCAATCCGCAGCGCGCCAACGAGATCCAGGTGCGCATGGAACTGCAGGCCGATTGTCTGGCCGGTATGTGGGGCAGCCTCAACGATCAGATCAAGAAGCGGCTGGAGCCCGGGGATATCGAGGAGGCGCTGACGGCCGCGACGGCCATCGGCGACGACATGATCCAGAAGCGCACGACGGGACGCGTCTCGCCGGAAAGCTTCACCCACGGCACTTCGGCCCAGCGGGTCGCGTGGTTCAAGAAGGGTTTCGAGGCGGGACAGATCGGGGTGTGCAACACCTTCGCGCCGGGGAGCCTGTAACGGCTCCCCGCCGCACCGCTGGTCAGAGCGCCGAGCCCTGGAAGGATGTCAGCCGGCAGGCGATACCCTGGGTTCTGAGCTTGGCGCACATCCGGATGGCCTCGGCCCGGTTGGCGACCGGACCGGCCACCAGATTGTAGCTGGTCGAGCCCAGAGCGTCGCTCGTCACGTAGCGCGCCGACATGCCGCCGAGCGTATCGGAATGACGGTCGGCGAGGATGCTCCAGTTCAGCCGCAGCGAGTCGAGCGAGGGCGCCCCGCCGAGTTGGATGCCGACCGTGTCGTCGCCGGTTCGGTCGGCCTTGGCCGCTTCGTTGACGCGGGCCTGCTCGGTCCTAACCTCCGGCGAACCGAACGGCGGCACCGCCCGGCTCGGCGGCCGCACACTGGCCGTCTCGACCGCCCCGCCGGTCTTCTGACGCGGCGGCACTTTGGCGGCGGCTTCGGCCTCCGCGGCATCGGCCTCGGCCGCCCTGGCGATAAGGGTCACGCCCTTGACGGGTGGCGCGGCCGGCGGGGCGGCCGCGCCACGGCCCTTCTCCGGCCGCTCGGTCCTTTCGGCGACCCGGTCGGCCGTCGCAGGCGCCGTCAGCGCCGCCACCGGTGCCGGCGCCCGCGCGGCGGCATGGGCCGGTGCCGACAATTCGTCGAGCCGCGCCTCGAGGCTGGACAGTCGCGACGCCAACTCCTGTTCGCGCAGTTCGCCGCGCATCAGTTTGAGCTGGATATCGCCGAGCTGGGCCCGCACATCGCCGATCCCGCGCTCGATGAGCGCCGCCTGCCCGGGCAGGCCCTGATGTTCGGCCGTCCGCCCGGCGTCGCGCAACGGCTCCGGACCCTGCAGCCCCTGCAGGAGATCCGGCCGGGTCAGCGCGACCGACACGTACGTCAGGGACGCCAGCGCCAGGCACAACCACACCACGATATAGAGCGAGAAGGACCGTTCGCCTTCGGATTTTGCTACACCGACTTGAGACACGATTTGAGCTCCTCTCGGCGGGGCGGCGCGCCGACCCGACCGCCACCACTCTCGACATTGCGGGAGCGTCGACTGAGTCCATCGAAAGGGTCAATGAAACCAGGACTTTGAGCTGTGGATAGGTTTCCGGTGCCCGGCCCGGGTCGAAGCCGGTCCGCCGCCGCCGCCCGGTCCCACTTCCGAAAAAACGCGGTCCGGCTTAGATGACGGCCAGCCGATCGATCTGGAGATGTCGATGAGCACGCCCCCCCTGCTGAGCGTCGTACTGGCTGCCGGTAAAGGCACCCGGATGAAGTCGCGCCTGCCCAAGGTCCTGCACCGGATCGCAGGACTGTCGCTGGTCGGCCACGTCCTGCGCACGGTCCAGTCGGCCGGCGGCGGCCGGATCGCGGTCGTTGTCGGGCCCGACATGGATGCTGTCGACGCCGAGGCCCGCAAGTGGGCTCCGGGCGCAGAGGTTTTCGTGCAGGCCGCCCAGGCTGGAACCGCCGATGCCGTGCTGGCGGCAAAGGGGGCGCTCGGCAGCCACGCCGGCGATGTGCTGATCCTGTTCGGCGATACGCCGCTGGTCGAGCCCGCCACCATCGATCGTATGCGCGCCGTGCTCGACCTGGGGGCGGGCGTCGTGGTGCTCGGCTTCAGCCCAGCCGATCCGGCCGGCTACGGGCGCCTCGTCACTGGCCCCGACGGCGCGCTGCTGGCGATCCGCGAGGACAAGGATGCGAGCCCGGACGAGCGCCGGATTGGCCTCTGCAACTCGGGCCTGATGGCGTTTCGCCTGCCCAACCTCATGGCGGTGCTGGGGGCCATCGGCAATGCCAACGCCAAGGGCGAGTACTATTTGACGGACGCTGTGGCGATCGCCCGCCAGCAAGGCGCCCGGGTGGCCTATGTCGAGTGCGCGGCCGACGAGGTGCTGGGCATCAACACACGCGAGCAGTTGGCGGCGGCCGAGGCGGTCTGGCAGCGCCGCGCCCGGGCCCGCGCAATGGCGGGTGGGGCGACCATGATCGCCCCGGAGACCGTCTGGCTGTCCTACGACACCGTGCTCGGAGAGGATGTCGTCATCGAGCCCAACGTGTTTTTCGCAGCCGGCGTCACGGTGGAAAACGGCGCCGAGATCAAGGCCAACTGCCATTTCGAGAGCGCGCGCATCGGCACGGGCGCGCGCGTCGGCCCGTTCGCCCGCCTGCGGCCGGGCGCCGACCTCGGCCCCCATGTCCACATCGGCAACTTCGTCGAGGTGAAGAATCTGACGATGGGCGAGGGCGCCAAAGCCAACCATCTGGCCTACCTCGGGGACGGCCAGGTGGGGGCTGGTGCAAACATCGGCGCCGGAACGATTTTCTGCAACTACGACGGCTTCAACAAGAACAAGACGGTGGTCGGCGACGGCGCCTTCATCGGTTCGAACTCGGCCCTGGTGGCGCCGGTCCGGATCGGCAAGGGTGCCTACGTGGCGGCCGGCAGCGTCATCACCAAGAACGTGGCCGACAATGCGCTGGCCATCGAGCGCAGTACCCAAGAGGTGCGCGAAGGTTGGGCAGAGAAATTCCGGGCGATGATGGCCCGTCAGAAAGCCGCCAAGTCGAAATGATAGCAACCATAAGTAACAGAGATTGAATTGCCGGGCGGCCCACTGTCGTAAAACACTCTCGGGGCCTGACTCGCGGAGGACCAGATGTGCGGTATCGTCGGAATACTCGGGGCCAAGCCCGTCGCGGCTGATCTGGTCGACGCCCTGCGGCGGCTGGAGTACCGGGGTTACGATTCGGCCGGCATCGCCACGGTCGAGGGCGGCAAACTGGCGCGTCGGCGTGCCGAGGGCAAACTGCGCAACCTCGAGACGCGGCTGCGTGAGGAGCCCCTCAAGGGGCGCACCGGCATCGGCCACACGCGCTGGGCCACCCACGGCCGCCCGACCGAGCGCAACGCCCATCCTCACATGAGCGCCCGTGTCTCGGTGGTCCACAACGGCATCATCGAGAACTTTCGCGAACTGAAGAGCGAGCTGCAGGCCAAGGGCCACGTCTTCGAGACCGACACCGACACCGAGGCCGTGGTCCATCTCGTCACCGACTACATGGCGTCGGGTCTTGCGCCGGTCGACGCGGTCCGCGCGAGCCTCGGCCGCCTCAAGGGCGCGTTCGCGCTGGCCATCATCTTCGCCGGCGAGGACGACCTGATGATCGGCGCCCGCCAGGGCAGCCCCTTGGCCGTCGGCTACGGCGAGGGCGAGGTCTATCTCGGCTCCGATGCCATCGCGCTGGCGCCGTTCACCAGCGACGTCACCTACCTCGAGGAGGGTGACTGGGCGGTGCTGCGGCGTTCGGGCGTCACCATTTATGATCGCGAGAACCGGCCGGTCGACCGTCCCCGCGTCCGCTCATCGGCCAGTGCCCTCATCGTCGACAAGGGCAACCACCGCCACTTCATGGCCAAGGAGATCCACGAACAGCCCGAGGTGGTCAGTCACACGCTCGCGCACTACGTGGATATGGCCGAGGGCACGATCCGCTTCCCGGACATGGGCCTCGATCTGGCGACCGTCGACCGCGTCACCATGTCGGCGTGTGGCACCGCCTTCTACGCCGGCCTCATCGGCAAGTACTGGATCGAGCGGTTTGCCCGCGTGCCGGTCGAGATCGATATCGCGTCCGAGTTCCGATACCGTGAGCCACCGCTGACGCCGGGCGGACTTGCGGTGTTCGTCTCGCAATCGGGAGAGACGGCCGACACGCTGGCCTCGCTGCGCTACTGCAAGGCGGCCGGCCAGCGCATCGCCGCCGTGGTCAACGTGCGCACCTCGACGATTGCGCGCGAGTCCCATGCCGTCCTGCCGACACTGGCCGGACCCGAGATCGGTGTCGCCTCCACCAAGGCGTTCACCAGCCAGCTCACCGTGCTGGCCTGCCTGGCCCTGGCCCTGGGCCGCGCCCGTGGCACACTGTCGATCGATGCCGAGCGCGAACTCGTGCAGGCGCTGATGGAAGCGCCGCGCCACATTTCGACGGTGCTCGCCGACGAGAGCCGTTACGAGGCGCTGGCCCACGACCTGTCGAAGGCCCGTGACGTCCTCTACCTCGGCCGCGGCGTCAGCTATCCGATCGCGCTCGAAGGCGCGCTCAAGCTCAAGGAGATCTCGTACATCCACGCGGAAGGTTATGCCGCCGGCGAACTCAAGCACGGCCCGATCGCGCTGATCGACGAGAACGTGCCGGTCATCGTCGTGGCGCCGGCCGACAATCTCTACGAAAAGACGGCCTCCAACATGCAGGAGGTGGCGGCCCGCGGCGGCCAGATCGTGCTGGTCAGCGATGCCCCGGCCGACCATGCCGGGTGCGCCATCCACAGCCATATCCCGGTGCCCACGGTCCATCCGTTCACCGTTCCACTGGTTTATGCCGTGCCCGTGCAGCTTCTCGCGTATCATACGGCCGTTTTCATGGGCACCGACGTCGACCAGCCGCGCAATTTGGCGAAGTCGGTCACCGTCGAGTAGACTGACGGCGAATCACCCGGTCTCGACACACAATCGCCGCGTCGGCTTGATGGACGTTGAGGCACGGTGATTTTGGGACAGTGCACGGCGCTCGAAATGGGGACGGTCATGACGACCTTGCGTGCAGCGCTGGTCGCCACGCTGATGACGGCGGTGGCGGCGGCAACGGGATCGATCGGCGCGCCGGCCTTGGCCCAGACGGTCAAGAAGGGCGAAAGCGCCAAAGCCGCGCCGGCCGCCACTCCGAAGCGCGACGTGGGTGAACTCCAGAAACTCGTCGACAGCGGTATCGCCTCGATCGACGCCGGTAAGCTCGACCAGGGCATCCAGCAGATCTCAGCGGCGCTATCGGCCGGTGGCTTGCCGCCGCAACTCATGGCGCGTGCATTGTTCTATCGCGGCGCCGCCTACCGCAAGCAGAGCAAGCCGGCCCAGGCGATTGCCGACCTCACGAGTTCGCTGTGGCTGAAGGGGGGGCTCACCGACTCCGAGCGCAAGCAGGCGATCGAGGAGCGCCAAGCCGCCTATCGTGACGCCGGTCTTCCCGATCAGGCGGTTCAGGTGGCGTCGACCAAGGCGTCCGGCGACGGCGCCGCCAAGGCCGACAGCCCGGCGAGTGCCCCGAGCACCGGCAGCTTCTTGTCGGGCCTTTTCAACTCGAGCGCGGAGCCGGCGGCGGCGCCCAAGGTCGAGACCGCCTCGGTCCCTGCGGCCGCGAAGGCGCCGCCATCGCAGAACTGGCAGACCGCCACCAACGTCAAGCAGGCGGCGGTGACGGTGCCGGCTGCCGCTCCGGCGGCGGTCCCGCCGGCCGCGAAAGCGCCCGCGCCGCCCGCCAAGGGGTGGGCCACCGACACTGTCTCCACGGGTGGCACCAAGGTGGCATCCGCCGCGGCCGCCGGTGGCGGTTTGCGTGTGCAGATCGCCAACGTGAAGACCAAGGTCGAGGCCGCGAGCATCGCCGATCGTCTGCAATCGGAGAATGCCGCCGACATGACCGGGCGTCAGGTTGAGGTCATCGAGACCAAGGCCGGCAGCATGGGCACGATCTACCGCGTCAAGATCGGTCCGTTCGCCGAGGCGACGCAATCGCAGGCCTTCTGCGCTAAGGTGCGCAACATGGGCCTGGACTGCATGGTTGTCCGGGACTGAAACAGCGGCCGTGTGAGGTGGCTCAGACGAGCCGCAGTTCGAGCCGCTGCTCGACCACCGTCCGCCCCCACGTCGCCCCCTCCGATTCGTCCGTAACGGCGAATCCGGCCCGCGTGTAGAGCGCAGCGGCCGCATCGAGCCCGCGAAAGGTCGTCAGGTAGACGGAGGAATAGCCGGTGGCGCGGGCGAACCCGATCACGCGGCCCATCAGCGCCTGCCCGCACCCGCGGCCACGCAACGCCGCATCGACGATGAACCAGCGCAAGTGGGCTTGCCCTGGCGCCAGCGCGCCGTCGCTGCCGTCGAGGGTGAGCGTGGCGAGCCCGCGCCCGTCGGCGCGGACAGTCAGGGCGAGATCGCGCGCCGGATCGTAGCGCAGCGCGAAGTCAGCCATCTCCCGCGCGACCTTGCACTCGAACTGCAATGGAAAGCCCCAGGCCTCCGCATAATAGCGCCCATTCAGCGCGGCGGTGTCACCGAGCCAGCCGGGATGCGGGCCCGCGATCCATGCGTCGTCCGGGATAATGTCGGCCACGACGGCCCCCGTCTCGCCCACTCTCAGGCCGCACGGAACAGACGCACGGCCTCGTCGCACTCGAATAGATAAAGCAGCGGGCGCAACGCCGCACCCCGCGGCGAAAGCAACTCTGGATCGCGCTCGATGATCATGCGGGCATCGTCGTGGGCGGCCGCCAGCAGGCTCTCGAAATTGGCGACGTTGGCCACCCGGAATTCGGGCAGGCCGCTCTGGCGGGCGCCGAGCACCTCGCCGCCGCCGCGCAGCTCCAGGTCCTTCTCCGCGATCAGGAACCCGTCCTCCGTCTCCCGCATCATCTCGAGCCGCGCGCGCGCCGTCTCGCCGAGCGGCGCCTTGTAGAGCAGCACGCAGTACGACTGCCGGTCGCCGCGCCCGACCCGGCCGCGCAACTGGTGGAGCTGCGCCAGGCCGAACCGTTCTGCGTGCTCGATCACCATGATGGTCGCGTTCGGCACGTTGACGCCGACCTCGATCACGGTCGTCGAGACCAGCACCGCGAGTTTGCCGCTGGCGAACGCAGCCATGGTGGCGTCCTTGGCCGGTCCGGTCATCGCGCCGTGCAACAGCCCCACGCGGGTGCCGAAGATCTGTGCGAGGTGGGCGTGGCGCTCCTCCGCCGCGGCAAGCTCGCTCACGTCCGAGCTTTCGATCAGCGGACACACCCAGTAGATCTGCGCGCCATCGGTCAGCGCCCGGCGCAACCCGCCGACCACCTCCTCGATGCGATCGAGCGAGACCAGCGTCGTCTGCACCGGTTTGCGCCCCGCCGGTTTCTCGGTCAGCCGCGAAACGTCGAGATCGCCATAGTGCGTCATCAGCAGCGTGCGCGGGATCGGCGTCGCCGTCATCACCAGCACGTTCGCGCCGCCGCTGCCGCCCTTCGACTGCAGCGCCAGACGCTGGTGGACACCGAAGCGATGCTGCTCGTCGATGACCGCGACCGCCAGATCACGGAACACGACATCCGGTTGGAACAGCGCGTGCGTGCCGATCAGGATGTCGATGTCGCCGGCTTCCAGGCGCCCCAGCAGTTCCGCCCGCGGCCGGCCCTTCTCGCGCCCTGTGAGCAGGCCGATCCGCAGCCCCGCCTTGTCGGCGAGCGGCAGGATGGTTTCCGCATGTTGCCGGGCAAGCACCTCGGTCGGGGCCATCAGCGCCGCCTGCGCGCCCGTCTCGATGGCGACCGCCATGGTCATCAGCGCCACCGCCGTCTTGCCGGAGCCGACGTCGCCCTGCAGCAGGCGCAGCATCCGCGTCGGTGCCGCGAGATCGGCCTCGATCTCGGCCAGGGCGCGCCGCTGTGAGTTGGTCAAGGCGAACGGCAGCGCCGAGAGCAACCGCGCCCGCACGCGGCCGTCGCCCGCGAGGGCCCGGGCGCGCTGCGACTTGAGGCTCTGGCGCACCAGCGAGAGGGCGAGTTGACCCGCCAGCAGTTCGTCGTAGGCGAGGCGCTGCCAGGCCGGGCCGCCGGTGGACACGTCGTCGACCTCGCGGGGCTGGTGCAGCGCGCGCACCGCCGATCGGAAATCCGGCCAGTGGCGGTCCGCGAGCCAGTGCGGGTCCTGCCATTCGTCGAGGGCCGGGACCCGCTCCACCGCCTGCCGCGTCGCCTTGAACAGCACCTTGCCCGAAAGGCCGGCGGTCAAGGGATAGACCGGCTCCAGCATCGGCAGATCGTCGCGCGCGGATGGAGCCACGATGTAGTCGGGGTGCGTCATCTGCAACCCCTCGCCGTAGCGTTCGACCCGTCCCGACACGAAGCGAACCTCGCCGACCGGCAGCTGCCGCTCGACGAACGCGCGCTCGACGTGAAAGAACACGAGATCGAGGCGCCCCGAGTCGTCCTCGCAGGTCACCTTGTAGGGCGCCTTGGTGTTGCCCCGCGGCGGCACCTTGTGCTTGAGCACCCGCACTTCGAGCGTCACGATGGCACCGGGCATCGCCTCGGCGACGGTCGGCGTCGCGCGCCGGTCGACCACGCCGGTCGGCGTATGCCACACGAGGTCGAGCACACGCGGATCCGTCACGCCCGGTGGCAGCCGCAGCGCCTTCTTCAGGAACTGCGCGATGCGCGGCCCGACGCCCGTGATCGTCGTCGCGGCGGCGAACAGCGGTGTCAGGGACGCAGGCCGCATGCCTCTTTCGCTTCGATCCTCGGCTTTCGGATGCGGGCCGCGCGTCGGGAGCGCTTTGCCTCGCCGGGCCACGGCGCTATATGAGCCGCTCCCGGGCATGACTTTGCCCCGGACCGCCCGGGCGTCAAGCGGAGCCGGGTGGAATTCCGTTGGACATCGTCCGGAACCGCGATCACGCTGAGGAGCGAGGCATGGCCGACGACATCGAGATCCGGCGGCGGCGCGCCATCTACCGGGCCATTCACCGCGGCACCCGGGAGATGGATTGGCTGCTGGGACGCTATGCCGAGGCCCACGTGGCGGCCATGGACGAGCCGCAGCTGGCCCGTTTCGAGCAGCTGCTGGCCTTGCCCGACCCGGAGATCCAGCGCTGGATCCTCGGCCCGGAGGTCGTCGAAGGACTGGAATTCGCGCCCGAGATCGCGACGTTGCGGGCCTATCACGCCTTGGACAGGTCGTAGCCGAAGATGCAAGACGCGCCGACGCGGCCCAAGGATCTGATTTTCTCCGGCGTCCCCGAGGGGCTGGATGCGCTCGTGCTCGCTCAATTGGCGCGATCCGGCGGCCAGAAGGACGCGGCCAACGCGGTCTTGCACATCGCCCGCGACGATCGCCGGCTCGATCAGCTCGAAGCCGCGCTCGGCTTCTTCGCGCCCGACCTGCGCGTCATTTCGATTCCCGCCTGGGATACCGTGCCCTACGACCGCATCGGCCCCAACGCCGAGATAGTGGCCAAACGCATCACCTCGCTCGCCAAGCTGGTGCTCGGCGGCCGCAAGGACCCGACGGTGGTGCTGACCACCGTCAACGCCGTCCTCCAGAAAGTCCCGCCGCGGGACTTCATCCGCGCCGCCCTGCGCCCGTTGGCGCCTGGCCAGCGCGTCGACATGAACCGCCTCGTCCACCGGCTCACCCAGAGCGGGTTCGTGCGCACCGGCACCGTGATGGAACCCGGCGAGTACGCGGTCCGTGGCGGCATCCTCGACATCTTTCCGCCGGGACGGACCAATCCGGTGCGCCTCGACTTCTTCGGTGACAACCTCGAGACGATCAAGACGTTCGACGTCGAGACTCAGCGCTCCGGCAAGATCGTGCAGAAGCTTGTGCTCATGCCGATCAGCGAAGTGGCGTTCGGCGAGAGCGCGGAGAAACTGTTCCGCGCCCGCTATGTGGAGCTGTTCGGCGGCGGCATCGCCGAGGACCCGCTCTATCAGGCGGTGACGGCTGGCCAGCGCTATCCGGGCCAGGAGCATTGGCTGCCGCTGTTCCACGTCAAGCTCGAAAGCCTGTTCGACTATGTCTCCGGCAGCGAGGTGACGTTCGACCATCTCGCCGAGGAGGCCGTCGTCAAGCGGCTGGAGCAGATCGCCGAGCACTATCAGGCGCGCGTCGACGCGCTCGAGGCAACCAAGTTCGGTGCGCCGCCCTACAAGCCGATCCCGCCGGACCTGCTCTACATGGGCGGCGGTGACTGGAAGGCCGCGCTCGACGTGCTGGAGATCCGCCGCCTGTCGCCGTTCGACGAGCCGAACCGCACCGAGGTTCGCTCCTGGCGCGGCCGGCCCGGCCGCACCTTTGCCACCGAGCGTCAGGCCGAGAACGGCGATCTGTTCGGCGCCGTCGTCGTTCACATCAAGCGCCTGATCGAGCAGAAGCGCCGCGTCATCGTCGCGGCCTGGACCCCCGGCGCCCGCGAGCGGCTGGCCACGCTGCTGCACGACCACGGCCTGCCCGATACCCGCAAGGTCGAAAGCTACACCGAGGCGCTGGCGCTTCCGGGCGAGCGGCCGGCGCTCGCGGTCCTCGGTCTGGAGCAGGGGTTCGAGACGCCCGAACTGGTGGTCATCGGCGAGCAGGACATTCTCGGCGACCGTCTCGTCCGCCCGCGCCGCAAGCAGAAGCGCGCCGTCGACGTCATTACCGAGGCGACCAGCCTGTCCATCGGCGATCTCGTCGTCCACGCCGATCACGGCATCGGCCGCTTCGAAGGCCTGAAGACGATCACCGCGCTCGGCGCCCCGCACGATTGCGTCGAGATCTCCTATGCCGGCGGCGACCGGCTGTACTTGCCGGTCGAGAACATCGAGCTGCTGACCCGCTTCGGCTCCGAGACCGAAGGCATCCAGCTCGACAAGCTCGGCGGCGTCGCCTGGCAGAGCCGCAAGGCGCGCCTGCGCAAGCGGCTGCGCGAGATGGCCGGCGAACTGATCAAGATCGCGGCGCTCCGCCAGCTGAAGGAGGCGCCCGCGCTGGCGCCGCCGGCCGGCGCGTGGGACGAGTTCGTGGCCCGTTTCCCCTACGAGGAGACCGACGACCAGCAGTCCAGCATCGAGGCTGTCATCGCCGACCTCGGCGCCGGCAAGCCGATGGACCGGCTGATCTGCGGCGACGTCGGCTTCGGCAAGACCGAGGTGGCCTTGCGGGCGGCTTACATCACGGCAATGGCCGGATTGCAGGTCGCCGTCGTGGTCCCGACCACGCTGCTCGCCCGCCAGCATTACCGCACCTTCGCGACGCGCTTCCAGGGCCTGCCGCTGAAGATCGCGCAGGCCTCGCGGCTGGTTCCGGCCAAGGATCTCGCCGAGACCAAGGACGGTCTCAAGAAAGGTACCGTCGACATCGTCGTCGGCACCCACGCGCTGCTCGGCAAGAACATCGAGTTCGCCCGGCTCGGCCTGCTGGTCATCGACGAGGAGCAGCATTTCGGCGTCGCCCACAAGGAGCGCCTGAAGCAGCTGCGCGACGACGTCCACGTGCTGACTCTGTCGGCGACGCCGATCCCGCGCACCCTTCAGCTGGCGCTCACCGGCGTGCGCGAACTCTCCCTCATCACCACCCCGCCGATCGACCGCCTGGTGGTGCGCACCTACATCTCGCCGTTCGATCCCGTCATCATCCGCGAGGCACTGAAGCGCGAGCGCTATCGCGGCGGCCAGACCTTCTATGTCGTCCCCCGGATCGCCGACCTCGAGGAGGTCGCCGAGTTCCTGCGCGAGAGCGTGCCCGAGTTGCGCGTCGCCCGCGCCCACGGCCAGATCTCGCCGACCGAACTCGAGGACGTGATGACGGCGTTCTACGAGGGCCAGTACGATATCCTTCTGTCGACGGCCATCGTCGAATCCGGCCTCGACGTGCCCAACGCCAACACGCTGATCGTGCACCGCGCCGACATGTTCGGCCTCGCCCAGCTCTATCAGTTGCGCGGCCGCGTCGGCCGCTCCAAGACGCGCGCCTACGCCTATTTCACCACGCCGCCCGGCCAGAAGTTGACCGAGGGCGCGGAGAAGCGCCTCAAGGTATTGCATTCCCTCGACACGCTCGGCGCCGGGTTCTCGCTCGCCAACCACGACCTCGACCTGCGCGGCGCCGGCAATCTTCTGGGAGAGGAGCAATCCGGCCACATCAAGGAGGTGGGGTTCGAACTCTACCAGGCCATGCTCGAGGAGGCGATCGCGTCGCTCAAGGGCGGCGATCTCGGCGAGGCGCCGGACCAGTGGTCGCCGCAGATCGCGCTCGGCACGCCGGTGCTGATCCCCGAGACCTACGTTGCCGACCTCCAGTTGCGCCTCGGCCTCTACCGCCGCCTGTCGACCATCGAGAGCCGCACCGAGATCGATCAGTTCGCGGCCGAGCTGGTCGACCGCTTCGGCGCGCTGCCGCCCGAGGTCGAAGGCCTGCTCGACGTCATGGAGATCAAAGGGCTGTGCCGCCACGCCGGCGTCGCCCAGGTCGATGCCGGCCCCAAGGGCGCCGTGCTGGCCTTCCGCAAGAACACTTTCGCCAATCCCGAGGGTCTCGTGAAGTTGATGCAGGCCTCGAAAGGCGCCATCAAGATCCAGTCCGACCACAAGCTGGTTTTCCGGGCCGACTGGACCGCCTCCGACGCCCGCCTCGAAGGCGTCCGCGCGTTCGTGGCGGAACTGGCCAGGATCGCGGCGGTGAGCCGCTCCTGAACCCCGCGGCGATCAGAGCGGACGAAAGCTCTTGAGCGCCGCGCGCTTGACTTTCCCGTTCGGCGTGCGCGGCAGGGCGTCGATGAACACGACCTCGCGCGGGCACTTGTAGGGCGCTAGCCGCTCGGCCGCGAACGCCTTCAAGGCTTCGGCATCGGCCGCCACCCCCTCGCGCGCCACCACGTAGGCGCCGATCACCGAAACGTCGTCGCGCACACGGACCTCCGCACACGCGACCTCGGCCACCCCAGGGTGCAGGGCCAGCGCCGCCTCCACCTCTTGCGGCGCGACGCGGTAGCCCATCGCCTTCATGATATCGTTGGCGCGGCCGCGGTGCGCGATATAGCCGTCGGCGTCCATCATCGCCACGTCGCCACCGATGAACCAGTCGCCGCGCATGACCTCCGCCTCCTCCTCGGGGCGTCCCCAGTAGCCGAGCATCAATCCGGGATCGGAGCGGTGCGCCGCGATCAGCCCTTCCGCGCCGGGCGCCAGCGGCGTGTCGCCGCCGTCGATCGGCAGAATTACGACCTCGCGGCCTGTCTGGGCCCGGCCGATGTAGCCCGGCCGGCGCGGCACCGTCGGCGCCGACGATATGAAGGTCGACAGCTCGCTCATCCCGATCGCCTCGTAGAGCTCGCGTCCTGTCGCCCCGGCCCAGTCCTCGAAAATGCCGGGCGGCGGGGCTTCGCCGGCGATCAGCCCGTGGCGCATCGCCCCGAGGCTCGATCGGCCGGGGGCGCCGTATTTCAGGATTTGCCGGTAAACGGTCGGGACGGCCGCGAAGATGGTGGTGCCGCTGTCGGCGATCAGGCGCGGCCACAGCGCCGGATCGCGCGGCCCGAGGTAGACGATGGCGGTGGCGCCCATCACCCACGGGTCGGTGAGGCCGGTGCCGAGCGTGTACGTCCAGTTGAACGCGCCGGCGTGCAGCAGGCGATCGTCCGGCCTGAGACCGTACCACCCGTCGTACAGCGGCCGGCGGCCCCAGGCGGCACGGTGGGCGTGCAGAACGCCCTTCGGGCTCGACGTTGTGCCCGACGTATAGATGATGTAGCCCGGATCCTCGGCGGCTGTATCGGCGTAGGTTCCGGGTGCGGCAGTGGTCAGCAGGCGCTGGATCTCGTCGGCCATCAGCACGCGCACGCCCGCCGGAATGCGCCCGGCCGCCATGGATGGCGCCACCGCCGCCGCGCCGCTGTCGGCCATCAGGAACTCGGCTTCGGCCGCGGTGAGCTGGGTCGAGGTCGGGATCGGCACCAGACCGGCGGCGAGCGCGGCGAAGAACAGCAGCGCATAGGTCGAATTGTTCTCGAGGCGGATCAGCAGCCGGGCACCGGGTTCGAGCCCGAGCGCCTGCAGGCCGCCGGTGAGCCGTAGCATGGCCGCCTCGAGCTCGCCGAAGGTCCAAACCTCGGCCGGCGGCGCGCCGGGCTCCACCAGTACGATCAGCGCAGTCTTGCCGGGGACGCGCCGCGCAGAGTCTCCGATGACGTAGCGCGCCATGTTGAAGCGGGCGGGTGGCAACGGCCCGCGAAAGCCGAACGTCATTTTCGTTTCTCCAACCACCAGGAGTCGATGTCGGCACCCGTCGACGGCGGCTTGGCCGGCATACGAACGTGATTCCAATGGGCGATCCACTGCACCGGCACATGGAAAAGGGGGATCACGTAGTCGCCCGACATGACGATGCGATCCAACGCCCGCGCTGCTGCAGTCAACGCCGCGTAATCGCCTGCCGACAGCAGGTGCGCCACGGCGTCGTCCAGCGCAGGGCTCTTTGCGCCCGCGTAGTTGAGCGAGCCCTCGGTCTCGGCCGCTTTGGCCGACCAGCGGTTGAGCTGCTCGTTGCCGGGTGACAGCGACGCCGACCAGGTCCACTGGATCATGTCGAAGTCGAACGACTTGAGGCGCGACCAGTATTGCGCACTGTCGACCTGCCGGATGGTGGCCGTGATGCCGATGCGCGCGAGCTGCGCTGCAAAGCTGGCGATCAGGCGCTCCTGGGCCCGGCTCGAGGCGAGGAATTCGAAGGCGAAGGGCTGTCCTGCGGCGTCGACCAGCTTGTTTCCGGCGAGCCGCCATCCGGCCTCGCCGAGCAGTTTCACGGCGGCTCGCAGGTTGTCGCGGTTGGCGCCGGTCCCGTCGCCCACCGGTGGCCGCCACGTGCCGGCCAGGATGTCGGCGCGGACCAAGCCCGGATGCTTGGCCAGCAGGTCCAATTCCGCAGCGCTGGCCAGCCGGCCGACGGCGGCGAGATCGGAGCGGGCGAACAAGCTCGCCGAGCGGACGTAGAGCCCATGGTAGAGATTGCGGTTGATCCACTCGAAGTCGAAGACGAGATTGAGCGCCGCCCGCACCCGAGCGTCGGCGAACTGAGGGCGCCGCGTGTTCAGCACCAGCGCGGACAGACCGGCCGGCAGCTGCGTCGCGATCTCGCGCTTCACCACGCGACCGTCGCGCGCGGCCGGGAAGGCATAACCCTCGGCCCAGACGGTCGGATCGTCTTCCTGACGGATGTCGAGCGCGCCGCTGCGGAACGCCTCGAGCATCGCCGAACTCTCGCGGAAGTACTCGATCCGGATCTCGTCGAAATTGAACCGCCCGGCATAGATGTTCAGCGCGCTGGCCCAATGATTGGGGTCGCGCCGGTACACGAGCGAGCGCCCCGGATCCACCTTGTCGACCAGATAGGGGCCGCTGCCGACCGGCGCCTCCAGCGTGGTGCGGTCGAACGTCTCGGCCGTCATGCGGTGGCGCGGCAGGATCGGCATCAGCCCGACGATCAGCGGCAACTCCCGGTCCGCCGCCGCCGGATCGAACGTGAAGCGGACCGCGTGCGGCCCGACGGCTTCCGCCTTCATCACTTTGCGATAGTGGCTGCGATGATAGGGCCACCCCTTGTCCCGCAGCACGGACAGCGAGAACAGCACATCGTCCGGCCCGATCGCTTGGCCATCCGAGAACCGCGCCTCCGGCCGCATGTGGAACGTGATCGCCGAGCGATCGTCTGGAACCTCGATGCGGGATGCGATCAGGCCGTAGAGCGTGAACGGCTCGTCGGGCGCGCGCGCCAGCAGGCTTTCGTAGACGTACTCCCTGAGCCCGCTCGGTGTCGCGCCGCGCACGATGAACGGATTGAGACTGTCGAAGGTGCCGATGCGGCCAAGCGTCAGCTGCCCGCCCTTGGGGGCCGCCGGATCGACGTGAGGGAAATGGGCAAAGCCGGCCGGCAGCAGCGGCGCGCCGTGCATGGCGATCGCGTGATCGGCCGCCAGCCCCCGCGGACACGGAGCCACGATCGCGCCCATCAGAGCCACAGCGGCGATCAGGAGAATCTTCATCCAGTCGAACCCTGCACGAATGTGTGGATGGAACGGCACGCTACTCCACCCGGCCCGTGACTGTCGCCCGATCGGCCGCTCCCGGCAACGATGCCGCAAGGGGCCTCGTGGCCCCTTTGCCACGCGAATTGTCCCTCGCGCCCGGAGGGGGGGAGGGGCGACCCGGATCGGCCATGCGTTTGCCTTATTCCACGCCTTACTCCGCCTCGCACACGAGATGCGTTGTGAGCGTGCAGGTCCGCGCTTCGGCCTGCGCGCCCAGTGAGGGGACGAGAGGGCGTCGTGCCGTCTCAAAGCAAAAGGTCGATAGGACGATGGCAATCGGGATGATGAGCGTGCCGGCGTGGGGTGCGGTCCGCTGTGGGCTCGGCGCCGCGGCGATCGTTGCGGGTCTGGCATGGGGCGGAACCGCCTTCGCGCAGCAGAAAGAGGCCCCGAAGGCGAAGGCGCCGGCGGCCAAGGAACAGCCCAAGGGGGCTCCCGCCGCCGGCCAGGAGCAGAGCGCCTGGGTGAAGCTGTGCGAGACAGCGCCGTTCGCCAGCCGTGACAAGGACGGCAAAGAGGTCCGCGAGGACAAGAAGATCTGCCTGACGCATCACGAGCGTCTCGACGGCAATAGCGGCATGGTCATCGTGTCGGCGGCCATCCGCCAGATCGAAGGCCAGGACAAGCAAGTGCTGATGGTGATGGTGCCGCTCGGCATGTCGCTGAAGCCCGATACGCGCGCCGCCGTCTATCCGAAGGACATGTGGGAAAAGGCCCAGAAGAACGAGAAGGTCGACGAGAAGCTGCTGAAGCCGGTCAAGCTCGAGTACTCGATCTGCCATCCCGCCGGCTGCACGGCCGAGGCCGAGGCTCCTGCGGATCTGATCGACCAGATGAAGAAGGGCGGCGGCATCATCGTGATCGCCGTCAACGCGGCCGGCCAGCCGATCGCCTTTCCGGTTCCGCTGACCGGCTTCGAGGCCTCCTACGCCGGCCAGCCGGTCGACAGTCAGGCCTACAACAAGGCGCGTGGCGAGTTGATGCAGCAGATCCGCCAGCGCCAGGTTCAGGCCATGGAGGCGGCGCGCAAGCAGCAGGCAAGCCAGGGCGCGGCCCCGGCCGCGGCACCCGCCGCAGCACCAGCTGCACCCGCTCCGGCGAAGAAGTAAATCTCTGATTGCCGAACATGCGACGGCCGCTTACGGTGTGGGCGGCCGTTCTGCTTTCCGAGGGTGCGGAGTGCTCTCGGGTCAGTGCGCCTGCAGGAACGTCGCCCGGTAACGCCCGTCCTTGCCCTTCGTGAACAGTTCGCGGACCTGCGGGTGGCGAATCGGTCGCCCGCTGTCGTCGGGTAACAGGTTCTGCTCGGAGACGTAGGCGACGTACTCCGTCTCGGAATTCTCAGCGAGCAGATGGTAGAAGGGCTGGTCCTTGCTCGGCCGGATCTCTTCCGGGATCGACGCCCACCATTCCTCGGTGTTGGCGAACTCCGGGTCGATGTCGAACACCACGCCCCGGAACGGATAAAGGCGGTGGCGAACGACCTGTCCCACAGCAAATTTGGCGTGCCTGATACTCGACATGTCTGTCCACGTACTGACGGGGCAGCCGGTGAAGCCGACCGGCCTGACCACCCAGTCTAGCGGTCGGATTTTCCGGACGCTAGTCTCTGTAACTTCGGCGCAACACCCGAAGGGGCGGGCGGGCCGCTGCCGAACCCCTACCAGCCGTACTGTGCGGCGAGACCCGGATCCCGATCCGCAACGAGCCGGGCCAAGTCGACGATCACCTTGGCCTGTTTCCAGGTGGCATCGTCCTGCATCTTGCCGTCGATCATCACCGCGCCGGTGCCATTCGGCATGGCCTCAAGAATGCGCTTGGCGAACGCCACCTCGGACGGGTCCGGACTGAACACCCGCTTGGCGATGCCGATCTGGGTCGGATGCAGCGACCAAGCACCGAGACAGCCGAGCAGGAAGGCGTTGCGGAACTGGCTCTCGCAGGCCGCCGGATCGGAGAAGTCGCCAAACGGCCCGTAGAACGGCTTGACCCCCGCCCGGACACAGGCATCCACCATCTTGGCAACCGTGTAGTGCCACAGATCCTGCTGGTAGAAGGCCCGCTCCGGCCCGCCAGCGGCATCGGCCAACACGCCGTACTGTGGATGCCCGCCGCCCACCCGCGTGGTCTTCATGCCGCGCGAGGCCGCGAGGTCGGCCGGCCCGAGGCTCATGCCGTGCATGCGCGGACTGGCGGTGGCGATCTGTTCGACGTTGGCCACGCCCTCCGCCGTCTCGAGGATCGCGTGGATGAGGATCGGCTTGGCGACCCGGTGGCGCGCCTCGAACTGTGCCAGCAACTGATCGAGATAGTGGATATCCCACGGTCCTTCGACCTTCGGCAGCATGATCACGTCGAGCTTGTGCCCGCAGCCGGCAACCACCTCGCTCACGTCGTCGAGGGCCCACGGCGAATTGAGGCAGTTGATTCGGGTCCACAATCCCGTCGCGCCGAACTCGCACCCCTGCGCCATCGCGATGAAGCCGCGCCGCGCCGCCTCCTTCTGGTCCGCCGGTATGGCGTCCTCGAGGTTGCCGAGGACCACGTCGACCTGGCCGACCAGTTCCGGCACCTTGGCGCGGATCTTCTCGATGTGCGGCGGCACGAAATGAATCATCCGCTCGAGCCGCACCGGCAGCGCACGGAACGGCGCCGGCGCCCCGATGGCGAGCGGCTGGTAGAACTTTTGCGGCGTGCGAGCGGCGGTCATGGGATCTCCTCAGCTTGCGCGAACTCTAGAGCGCCGGCCGGCATGGTCAATCGTCAGATTGTTGCGGTGCAGCAGGCCGCCGATCCGGTCGTCGGATCAGCTCCAGCGCCGATTCGACCACATCCATTGCTCCGGGGCTTCGCGAATCCACGTCTCGTACTGCCGCTGCATCTCGACCATCACGGCGCGGATATCGTCGCCTTGGTTGGCGGTTCGCGGCACCTTCAGCTCCTTGAGTTCGATGCGGAACCGGCTGGCGGTGCCGATGCGCAGGCACCGCGCCATCCAGATCCGCGCCCCGACCCGCCGCCCGATCATCGCCGCGATCGCCTGCGTCTTGGCTGGCTTGCCGAAGAACGGCACCTCGATGCCGGTGCGGTCGTAGAGATCGCAGACCATGCCGAGGCGCCCGCCGCGCCGGACGAAATCGGTGATGACCCGCGCCGTCTTCTGGCTCTCGCCATGATCGCCCTCGACGCGCCCGCGGCCGAGCAGCCCGCCCGGATAGAGATCGCGCCGCTGGTCCCGCAGATAGCGGTCGACATACGGATTGTTGACCGAGCGGTAGACGGCGGCCGGATTGGCGCCCGCCTGCACGAACGGCCAGATCGCGAGCTCCCAGTTGCCCATGTGGAGCGAGACGCCGACCGCGGCACCGAGCTTGCTCCCGTAGCGGGCGAAGATCTCCGTGCTGGTGATCTCGATGCGGCTCGGGTCGCTCAGAACGCGGTCGAGCTGCATCGTTTCGGCCATCACCCGCCCGAGGTTTTCCCAATGGGCCAGCACGATGCGCCGGCGGGCCCCGGCGTCGAGTTCGGGGAACGCGATCGCCACGTTGGCCAGCGCCCGATTGTGGCGCTTGCGGGCGATGATCGGGGCCAGCCGCCGCCACGCCTTGGCCGACAGCCAAACCGCGCCGTCGAGCGGAAACATCCGCACCATCCCGATGATCAGCCGCAGCAAGGCATACTCGAGCCGGAATTGAAGGTCTCTGAGGCTGTTCATGGTGTCGAGGAGACTCGGCCGGCAACTTCGGCCGCCCCATAGCCTTGCCGCATGGCGAAACGCTTCAGTGCCGGGACCGCATGCAACACATGTAACCCGGCGCCCCGTGCGAGCCCGACCAACGGCCCCGCCAGCAGGCTCCGATTGAGCAGATCCACGCCGTAGACCCGCCGTGCCACATCGCCGGAGCGCGCTGTATCGTAGGCCGCAAGTACCGAATCCGCGCCGATATCGGTTCCGTCGGCCTGTGCGGCCACCACCAGCCGAGCCAACTCCGCGATGTCTCGCAGCGTAAGATTGAGCCCTTGGGCCCCGATCGGCGGGAACGCATGCGCCGTCTCGCCGACCAGCGCGATGCGCCGTGCCCCCCGCTTGGACGCGATCAGCCCGCCCATGGGATAACGCACCCGCGGATTGACCGAGCGCACGGCGCCGAGAAGCCCGTTGAGGCGCTCCTGCACGATGGCGCAAAAAGCCGCATCGTCGAGGGCCACCAGCCGCTCCGCCTCGGCGGGCGTGTCGAGCCAGACCAGTGCCGAGCGGTTGCCCGGCAGGGGAATGACGGTGAACGGCCCCGCCGGCCGGTGGAACTCGGTCGAGACGCCGCCGTGCGGCCGGGAATGGGCGAAAGCGGTGGTGATCGCCGCCTGCTCGTACCGCCACTCGTCCACATCGATCCCGGCGGCGGCCCGTGCCATCGAGCGCCGGCCGTCGGCTGCGACGACGAGACTGGCCCGCAGGGACGGCCCGCCGGCCAGTTGCACCGTCACGCCCGTCGCGTCGGACGCGATAACGGTCGCGGCTTCGGGCCGCCGTTGAAGCGTCGCGAGGCCCTCGGCACGCCGCTCAAGGGCCTGCAGCAGTGCGCCGTTCGGAACGTTCTGCGCCAGAACCGCAAGCCCGGTATCGGCGCCATCGAAGCGCACCTCGGGAGCCCGCAGCAGCCGGCCCATGTCGTCGACGATGCGGATGCCTGCGATCGGCGCGGACAGCGCGGCGACGTCACCCCAGGCGCCGATGGCGTCGAGCACGCCGAGTGCCTCGGGAAACAGAGCCGCTGTACGGCCCTCGCGGTCGGCCCCGGCCGGCGCCGGCGGCCCGGCCACCACCACGGATACACCCGCCGCGGCCAGCGCGCACCCGGCCGCCAATCCCGACGGGCCGGCCCCGACCACGATGATGTCGACCGCCTCGGTCATCGCATCCGCCTCGCCTCTCCGACGCCACGTTCTGTAGGACGGCCCGCAGCCGCTGTCCCGTGCAGCTTGGTCGCGGGGCTGCGAGCAACGGGGAAACCGAGCCAGAGCAATGAATCCTTGTCACATGAATGGCTGTTATGGCCAATCCACGGAAATCCTCGCGCGACTCACGGTACGCCACGATTCGTGTGTGTCCATTGCGCCACGTGCCACCAAGAAGGCAACAGATCGGCGCCGTTTGCTGTTTACGGTTGGGTAAGGGTTCGGTAAGCCAGACGTCGAGCGAGGCTGGTGCGGGCAGTAAAGGCGTCCCGGGGTAGCCAAGCGAGGCGGTTCTCAGTCGATCGGTTGAGTTCCGGTAGGGTCAAAGTAACGGAGAGAGTCAAATGTTCGGGGGACTCCTGAAGTCTACTAGCCGCCTGGCGCTCGTCGCCGCGGCTGCTGTCGTGGGTGGCGTTTCCGCCCAAGCTGCCGATCTCGGCGGCAACTGCTGTGCAGATCTCGAGGAGCGCGTTGCTGAGCTCGAGGCCACCACGGCGCGCAAGGGCAACCGCAAGGTCAGCCTGACGGTTTACGGTCAGGTCAACAAGGCGATCGTCTGGCACAACAGCGACCGCGCTGACGCGTATCGGCCCGGCCAGATGACGGTTCGCGACAACACGAACTCCGTCTCGCGTTTCGGCTTTAGGGGCGACGCCAAGATCACGTCTGATCTGACGGCCAGCTACCTGATCGAAGTCGGCATCGCCGAGAACTTTGGCCGCAACACCAGCGGTCAGGACAACGTCGAGACGGACTCGGGCGCATTCTTCCAGATCCGCCACAACGTCGTCCGCCTGCAGTCGAAGTCGCTGGGCACCATCGCCCTCGGCCAGACGTCGGTCTCGACGGACGGCGCCTTCGAAGTCAACCTCGCGGCCGTCAACGGCATCAATCCGGCTGGTGACGCCGACGAGGGCCATCGCTTCCTTGGCGCGGCCTTCGACAGCTTCGCCAACGGCATTGACGGCTCGCGCCGCCAGGGCATCTACTACACATCGCCAACCCTTGCTGGCTTCGTCTTTAGCGCCGGCTATGGTCATAAGGACCAGGACGCTCGCGGTGCTGACGTCGCCGTTCGGGCCAACAACTGCCAGGCTGGCACCTCTGCGTTCACTTGCGACAGCGACGAGTTCTGGGACGTCGCGCTTCGTTACGCCGGTGAGTTCAACGGCATCCGCATCGCGGCCGCTGTCGGCTACCGCAAGGAGAACGACACGCAGAACCTCGTGACGGGTGCTGCGGGTTCGGCTGGCGTCGACGCCGAGGCCTTCATGACCTCGGGCTCGGTCATGCACGTTCCGACCGGTCTCTACATGTCGGGCGGCTACGGCACGTATGACTTCGATGAGCAGTCTCGCGACCGCGATGCCTTCTGGATCCAGGGTGGTATCCAGCGCAACTTCTTCGGCATCGGCAACACGATCCTGTACGCGGAGTACGGTGAGGTCAACTATGACACCGCCATTTCGGCTGCTGGCGTCGATACGGGTCTGAACAACGCTGCTCGTCGTGACGGCAACTGGTTCGGCCTCGGCGTGAACCAATACATCGCCGCGGCTTCCGCCGATATCTACCTGAACTACCGCCGGTATGAGGTCGATGCGATTGGTCCGAACCAGGTTGGTTCGAACCGTGGCACCGACGCCGACGTGGTCATGGGCGGCATGCGCATCCAGTTCTGATCGATTTCGGAACGATCTTATGTGCCGAAGGGCCGCCTACGGGCGGCCCTTTTGCATTTTTTTGATCCCCAAACCCCACGAGCGCGCTGTGTCCCTGCCGCATTTTGTGGCATGAATGTCACGTATTCACGGGCAAGTGCGCCGCTGCGCCAACCATCGTTTGCCGAGGGCGCCGCGCTGGATTACCCATAACTCCAGTTCAGAGTCGTGCGGCAAGGGGGACCACCCCCGGCGCCTGAGGTGACGGTCAGTTGCCTCGCGCTGCAGAAGGCAAGCCCGGCGCAAGTCGAGCCGCACTCCCAGTAACCAGTACCGTATCTGTTGCGTCCCCGCGTTTCGCGTTTCGTCGGAGCCACGTGCGCTCACGCGCGTGCGTATGTCTCCGTCGTGACACGGTCAAGCCGCCGGGCAGCGCGTGCTGCCTTCTGCCGAATTCAGACATAACAGAGTGGAGACTCAATATGACTGGGGGACTCATGAAGACGACGACGAGTCGCTTGGCCCTGGCTGCGATCGCCTCGGTGGTCGCGACGGGCGCCTACGCTGCCGACCTCGGTGGCAACTGCTGCGTTGATCTCGAGGAGCGCGTTGCTGAGCTCGAGGCCACCACGGCGCGCAAGGGCAACCGCAAGGTCAGCCTGACGGTTTACGGTCAGGTCAACAAGGCGATCGTCTGGCACAACAGCGACCGCGCTGACGCGTATCGGCCCGGCCAGATGACGGTTCGCGACAACACGAACTCCGTCTCGCGTTTCGGCTTTAGGGGCGACGCCAAGATCACGTCTGATCTGACGGCCAGCTACCTGATCGAAGTCGGCATCGCCGAGAACTTTGGCCGCAACACCAGCGGTCAGGACAACGTCGAGACGGACTCGGGCGCATTCTTCCAGATCCGCCACAACGTCGTCCGCCTGCAGTCGAAGTCGCTGGGCACCATCGCCCTCGGCCAGACGTCGGTCTCGACGGACGGCGCCTTCGAAGTCAACCTCGCGGCCGTCAACGGCATCAATCCGGCTGGTGACGCCGACGAGGGCCATCGCTTCCTTGGCGCGGCCTTCGACAGCTTCGCCAACGGCATTGACGGCTCGCGCCGCCAGGGCATCTACTACACATCGCCAACCCTTGCTGGCTTCGTCTTTAGCGCCGGCTATGGTCATAAGGACCAGGACGCTCGCGGTGCTGACGTCGCCGTTCGGGCCAACAACTGCCAGGCTGGCACCTCTGCGTTCACTTGCGACAGCGACGAGTTCTGGGACGTCGCGCTTCGTTACGCCGGTGAGTTCAACGGCATCCGCATCGCGGCCGCTGTCGGCTACCGCAAGGAGAACGACACGCAGAACCTCGTGACGGGTGCTGCGGGTTCGGCTGGCGTCGACGCCGAGGCCTTCATGACCTCGGGCTCGGTCATGCACGTTCCGACCGGTCTCTACATGTCGGGCGGCTACGGCACGTATGACTTCGATGAGCAGTCTCGCGACCGCGATGCCTTCTGGATCCAGGGTGGTATCCAGCGCAACTTCTTCGGCATCGGCAACACGATCCTGTACGCGGAGTACGGTGAGGTCAACTATGACACCGCCATTTCGGCTGCTGGCGTCGATACGGGTCTGAACAACGCTGCTCGTCGTGACGGCAACTGGTTCGGCCTCGGCGTGAACCAATACATCGCCGCGGCTTCCGCCGATATCTACCTGAACTACCGCCGGTATGAGGTCGATGCGATTGGTCCGAACCAGGTTGGTTCGAACCGTGGCACCGACGCCGACGTGGTCATGGGCGGCATGCGCATCCAGTTCTGATCGCGCTACAGAGCCTGAAGTTTGGGAGCCGCCGGGAAACCGGCGGCTCTTGGCGTATTATAGACAGTTCAGGTCTTCCGACACCAGAAGGTAAACATCCCGTCGAAGGTGCGCGGGTTCTCCTCTTCGAACGCGGCCCAGTCGTCGAGCGTCCCGGGCCATCCCGCCGCCGGGAATCGCTGGGAGAATGCCGCCCGGACTGTCGGCGCCACGGTCACGCCCTGGAAGGCAAGCCCCAATTCCGCCAGAAGGCGTCCGATCTCTTCGGCCCGGAACGTGTGCTCGCGGGCGTGCAAAACGAGATCCCGGAAACTGCTGACCGCATAAAAGTCTTCCGAAGTCAAAATGTCGGTCCCGCTTTCGGGGCGGCGGCACCGGCTCAACCGAGCCCGGTAAGACCGCGCGTTTGAATCATTTGCCGTTGGTCCCGGCCAGTCGGGATCTTGCCGAAGCACTGCGATATTGGTCCGTGCGATGGTACTGTACAGCCCGAGATGCATGAGCCCGCCGGGACTGAGGCACCGGTGCAGGGTGCGCAGTCCGGCAACCGGATCCTCCATGTGGTGCAGCACGCCCACCGCTTCGATGACGTCGAATGTCTGCCCCAACGCCGAAACCTCGAGGATGTCGCCCTGGCGAAACGAGATCTGGTCCGGCACGTAGCGGGCGGCCATGCGCCGGGCATAGGCGAGGCTCGCGCGGGACAGATCGATGGCCGTCACCCGCGCCTGCGCGCCATAGCCGAGCGCGGAGCGGATCGCGTGCTGGCCCGTCCCGCAACCGGCGATCAGCACGTCGAAGGGGGCCGATAGCCGCGCGCGCACGTCCGCTCCCGCAAACCCCTCGATCGCGCGGACGAGACTGCCGGCCACCGGAACGTTCAGCGATTGCCAGCGCGGGTAGGGGTTGCCCTCGTACTGGGCAGCGACCCGAACGGACGTCGGATCGGCAATCTGGCCGAACCGCGGGATGTCGGCAGCATGGCGCGCCTCCTCGTCCCGCACCGTCACCTCGGCGACGACCAAGTCGCGAAATGCCCGCGGCTTCAGTCTCTTGGCCGCCGCCAGATCGAGGTTGAGATCAGCCAGCGGACGATACAGCGTGCGCAGGAGCAGTTGCCGCGACCGCTCCAGATCGTCTTTTTTTGCCTCCATTTGGTCGGCGAATGCGGCGAGCGCCGCGGTCTCGACCGGCGTCTCCTCCCAGACATGCTCGTTGAGCCACCCCTGCTGCAGCAAAGCGAGGGCCAATTCCATGAGCCGTTTGTCTTCGAGCAGTCGCCCGCCGGCATCCAGCAGTAGGCCCCGCCGCAGTGCGGTAAGCAACCGCTCGGTCGCGATATCGGTGACGAGGCCGCTGGCCAACGATCGCAACAGCAGCGGATCGGCGAGGGCTCCGGTAGACTTGGTCAGCAATCCGGCCGCCGCGCCCCCTTCTGACAGCGCCGCAGCAATCGCCGGTGTGCGCTGCCACATGGCCAGCGCGGTGTTGACGATCGGTTGATGCGCGCACGTCGGCACGGACAGCGCCGCGAGTAAGCCTCGGCGATTGATGTCGGAGGGGTCGTCGAGCTGGAACACACTGAGCAATCGCGAAAGCCCTTCTGCCGCGCGTGTTCCGCCGTCCAGGCCCGATGCCGTCGATAGGTCGACGATCGCCTCGCCAATGCGCCCGGCGGTGAGATGCGAATCCGCGCGCGAGATAGGCGGCCCCGAACTTGGGGTCGGCTGATATGGCTTGGTCGAGAAAGCGACAAGCCCCCTCCACCAGCCCCTGTTCGCGCGCACTCTCGGACCGGCGCAGGAATTCGAGGCTTTGCACGCGCGCCCGGCGCAGACTGGTTGTCATCCGTTACCACCTGTGAAAACTGAACCCTGGCGCCCCGCGGCAGCCGCAACCCGACAAGGGCATCGTAGCCGCCCGAGCAAGTGAGCGCGATTGGTGCCGTACGGCCACATTGCAGTTTTACAACAATTCGGTGGGGAAACGTTCATCGCGCCTTAAGTGTGGCCGGCAGATCCTTGCGGACAGGATCGTGAGCAGGCAGATAGAGCATCGTCAGCGTTGCGTCGTCACGGCTGATTTGCGGGGAAGTGGTATGGCTTGGTCGAGGAAGGTGGTGTTGGGAGCGGCGTTGGCGCTGGCCAGCACAGCCGCGTTCGCGTTCCAGGAAGAGCGCCAGAATCCCGCCCCGTCGAGTGCGCCCGCTGCCAAATCCGCTGATGTGCCGGCGCAGCTGTCTCCGGCTGACATTGCGCCGCCCTCAGCCAAGGGCACCGAGGTTACGATACCGGGTCTCGGCAAGCTGGGCGACCTCCCCAAGATGAACTTCGGGCTTGAGTTGCTCTATGGAGCCGCCGAACCTAAGAAGGTCGAGGAGGAGCCGCAGGACAGCGACGGCCTCACGATCCGCGGCTCCATCAAGCACCGCTTCTGATTTTCGCCCCATTTTCGGGTCAAAGGGCGCTTCGGCGCCCTTCGTCATTGATGCGCCGCAACATATCCACAGATGCAGATCAAAGATGCGCCGCCGCGCTGTCTCTGGCGTTCGCAACTGCGGTAAGCTTCTGAGATGACGAGCGGAGATCGGACGATGCGTTGTGGGCTTATCGCGGTTGGTTTCATCGGCCTCCTGGCCATTCCGGCGGCGGCCCAGGAGGAACTGTCCGGCGAGGCGTTGAAGGCGGCGGTCTCGGGCCGCACCGTCCATCTCGACACGCCGGTCGGCACCCTGCCGATCGTCTATGCGTCCAACGGCTTGCTGGTCGGCCGCGGCGGCGGCCTCGGGCACTATCTCGGTGCGTCCGAGGACAAGGGCCGTTGGTGGATCTCCGGCGCGCAGCTTTGCCAGCGCTGGACCGTCTGGCTGGATGCCGTCACCCATTGCTACAAGTTCCGCCGGTCCGGTGATCGCGTCCACTGGCAGCGCGGCGACGGTCGCACGGGCACTGCCCGCATCGGCGCCCAGGCTACGGGGGGCTGACCCGGGGCCTTGTCGGCGCGCGGCGCCCAAGATCAGGCCATGATCGCGCGACGAACCTGAAAGACCTCCATCAGCCGGGCCCCGCGGTGAGGCCCGTCGCACACGAACTGCCAGCGCCCCTCGGTGTAGGTGTCGCAGTGCTTGACGCCCTTCACGAGGATCCAATGGCCCTCGCGCCCCTTGTGAACGGCGAGGATGTAGTGGACCCAGGCGTTGCGCGGCTTCTGCATCCAGGCCCACAGCGTCGGCCGTTCCTTACGTGCGAGCCGCATGTAGCTTGCGACCGGGCTCATCTCGTAGCCGAACGCCTGCAGCGCCGCCCCGACCTCCTCGGCATACGTGCCCTTGATGGCGCATCCCGGCGGCAGGGCCCGCACTCGCAGGATCTCTTCCTCGACCCGGCTGATCGGGTAGCCGGTCAGCGCCGACAACACATAGGGGCCGCAGAACGCGATGCGGCCGGTGTCGTTGCGCACGTCGTTGAGGCTCGATGTCGGCCGGGCCGCATCGTTGGACTTTGCACCCATGGCGGGCTCTGCGATGGTGGCGAGTTAACAGAATCTGAAGCGGCACGGTTAACGGGCCGTTAACGGGGGGCGCGATGAGCGGCAAGAAGGACGGACGCGAGGGCGGTTTCCTGCAGGGCCTCGCCAGCTACGGCGATCGCGATTTCTCGATCTACATGCGCCGCGCCTTTGCCATGTCCCAGGGTTTCTCGCGCGAGGAACTGGCCCGCCCGGTGGTCGGCATCGCCTACACGGCGAGCCGCTTCAATCCCTGCCACCGCCACTTCCCGGAGCTGCTCGAAGCGGTCAAGCGTGGCGTCGCGGCGGCCGGCGGTTTGGCCCTGGAGTTCCCGACCATCTCGCTGCACGAGTCGACGCTGACGCCCAACTCGCTCAAGTTCCGCAATCTGATGGCCCTCGATACCGAGGAGATGATCCGCGCGCAGCCGATGGACTCCGTCGTATTGATGGGCGGCTGCGACAAGACCGTGCCGGCCCAGCTCATGGGCGCGATCAGCGCCGGCAAGCCGGCGATCCAGCTGATCGGCGGGCCGCAGATGACGTCGCGCTACAAGGACGACCGGGTCGGCGCCTGCACCGACTGCCGCAAGTTCTGGATGCGCTACCGGGCGGGCGATCTCTCCGAGACCGAGATCGAGGCCGTGGAGGCTCGCCTCGTGACGACGGCCGGCACCTGCGCGGTGATGGGCACCGCGTCGACGATGGCCGCCATCGCCGAGGGGCTGGGCATGATCCTGCCGGGCACCGCCGCCATTCCGGCGGTCCACGCCGATCGCCTCCGGGCCGCCGAGGCCACAGGCGCGCGCGCCGTCGGCCTCGCCCGCGCCGGCTTGAAACCCGCCGCGATCGTGACCCGTGAGGCGATCGAGAACGCCATCCGCATCCTGTTGGCCATCGGTGGATCGACCAACGGCGTCATCCACCTCGCCGCCATTGCCGGCCGCTGCGGGCTCAAGCTCGACCTCGCGCGCCTCAACGCGCTGTCCGACACGACACCGGTGCTGGCTGCCGTCAAGCCGGTCGGCAACCAGTTCTACATGGAGGACTTCTTCGCGGCCGGCGGCATCGGCGCCGTGCTGCGTGAGTTGAAGCCGCTGCTGCATCTCGACTGCATGACGGTGACCGGCGAAACGCTGGGACAGCGTCTCTCGGCGGAGGAGGGGAGCTACGTCGATCGCCGCGTCATCCAGTCTCGCGACACGCCGTTCGAGCCGCAGGGCGGGCTGGTCGCGTTGTTCGGTTCGCTGGCGCCCGACGGCGCGATCCTGAAGCGCTCGGCAGCCACGCCGTCGCTGTTCGAGGTGACCGGCCGCGCGGTGGTGTTCGATGGCCTCGACGACCTCTCGGCCCGCATCGACGACCCGAACCTCGATGTGAAAGCGGACGATATCCTGCTGCTGCGCAACGCCGGCCCGTCGAGCTCGGTCGCCATGCCGGAGGCCGGGTTCCTGCCGATCCCAAAGAAGCTGCTGAAGGCCGGTGTCAGCGACATGGTGCGCATCTCGGACGCCCGCATGTCCGGAACCGCCTTCGGAACGATCGTGCTCCACGTGGCACCGGAGGCCGCGGTCGGCGGGCCGCTCGCCATCGTCGCAACCGGCGACCGCATCCGCCTGAGCGTCGCCGAGCGCCGCCTCGACCTGCTGGTCGACGACGCCGAGATCGCTCGCCGCCGCGCGGCGCTGCCGCCGCGCACCGGCAGCGACGGTCTGCGTGGCTACGACCGGCTCTGGCGCGACACCGTCACCCAGGCACCGGACGGCTGCGATTTCGGCTTTGCGAAGGGCTGAGCCGATCGGCCGGCGCGTTAGCGCTCGACCACGTCGACGCCGACCTCGAGCGAGTGACCGCCGGCCGCGATGATCACGCCGTCGATCGGCGAGACGTCCGCGTAGTCGCGGCCGATCGCGACGACGATGTGGTCGGTCCCCGCCCGGATGTCGTTGGTCGGATCGAGCCCCTGCCACCCGGCCGCTTCCCCGCACCACAGCGCCACCCAGGCATGCATCGCGTCGGCGCCTTCCAGGCGCGGCTTGCCCGGCGGCGGCAAGGTCCGCAGATAGCCGCTGACGTAGGCGGCCGGCAGCCCGAGGGAGCGCAGGCCGCAGATCATCACGTGCGCGAAGTCCTGACAGACGCCCCGGCGCAGCGCGAACGCCTCGCGCGTCGGCGTCGTCACGTCGGTTGCCTCCGGATCGTAGGTGAACTCCTTTTTGATCCGCGCCATCAGCGACAATCCGCCCGCCAGCACCGGCACGCCCGGCGGAAAGCTCTCAGCCGCCCATGTCCGGATCAGCAGATCGACCGGCACCAGGCGGCTCGCGAACAGATGGTGCACCGGGGCCGCCGGACCCGCATCGGCCGTCACGGCCACCTCGGCGCGCACCTGCTCCCAGGCTGGCGTGGTTGCCGCCGCGATCGGCACGGGCCTTGCGATGTTGACCATGGCCGTGCAGGCGATCTCGAGCTTGCGATGCGGGCGCTCCAGCGCGATGTCGAGCGTGGCATTGCCGAAGAAATCGCGGCGCTCGGAGCGCTCGTCCGGTTCCGGATCGATCCGCACGGTGGCCGCCTCGACGACGAGGCCCGGGCGCGTCACCGGAGCGAGCCGCACCACGTGGCGTGCGAACGGAACGCCACTGGCATAGGTGTAGGTCGAGACCTGCTTGATGGCGTAGCGAACCGGTGCGGTCATCGTTGCCTCCGCACCGGCTCGCGATAGGTGAACCAGCTCTGCGAGATGTCGTTCGAGATCTGCATCAGGCGGTTCTCGAAGCCGATGATGGTCTCGTTGGTGAGCGTGCGCGGCACCTCGCGGGCAAGCGCTTCCGCGAGTGCGGCGCTCGACGCGAGGGCGGGCGAGGGGTGATTGTCGGGCTGTAGTCCGGGCAGTGCCGCCAGGTTCTCGGCGATGCGGGCAACCTGGAACGCCAGCGACCGCGGGTTGTCGTCATCGAACAACACGAGATCGACGACCGGCGCCCGGGCAGCGCCCATCATGTAGCGGGTGCGGTAGGTGATCTGGCTGTCGGCGATCTCGAGCAGCGCGTCGAGCCGGTCGGGATCGGCGGCGACGTCGCTCAGTTGGCGCACCACACGGCAGATGGAAATGGCCCGCTCGATGTGTCGTCCGAGCCGCATGAAGCGCCAACCGACGATCCGGCTCATGTTCTCGAGCTCGAGGCCGGCCAGTGCCGCAAGCGATCGCAAGGTGGCGTTGGCCGTATCGAGCACCTGACCGGGGTCCATCCGGGTCGCGGCGGCGGCAATGCTGGCGGCGAGATCGTCCAGCGTGCGCCAGGCATCGGGTGGGAACCGGTCACGGATCATCGCGGCGGAGGCTCGCGCGGCGCCGACGATCTGCGGGACCGATCCGGGAAGTGTGCTGTAGAGAGCCTGTGCCGGCAGATCGGCGGCCGCGACGTCGCGGCCCGACACGGCGCCCCACTTCCAGAGCAGTTCGCTCAACGCCTCGATCTCGCCACCGCGTCCGTCGGGCCGCTCCACCACGCGGGAGGCCAGCGCGCGCACCACCCGCACGGTGGTATCCGTCCGCTCCAGATAGCGCGCCAGCCAGAACAGGTTGTCGGCCGCGCGCGCCGGCGGCGCCCCGGTCGCCCGCCGGAGCCGGGTGTCGTCGGCCGGCGGCAACAGCGTCTTCCGCGACACGGCAGAATCGCTCAGCACCCACACGTCCGCCGAGCGGGCGCCGTGCTGCATGCTCACCGCACGCGTGTCGTCCTTCTCGCCGATCAGCCCGAGCCCGCCCGGCATGACCGTCCAGCCGTTCTCGGTCGCGGCGACGAACACGCGCAGGATGAACGGCCGGGGCTCGAGCCGCTCGCCCGTCCACACCGGCGTGGTCGACAGCTGCACGACCTCTTGGCCGACGAAGTCGACCCCGCGCCGCTCGATCTCGGCGACGATCTCCGCGCGGCTCTTGGGTTCGATCTCGGCGACGGCCTTGGCGCCGCGCACCAGCTGGCCGGCCGGCGCCCGACCGAGCGCGGGCGCAACCACCAGGTCGTCCAGATGATCGAGCACGAAGGCCCGCTCGCGCGGCTGCCCGCACCACCACGTCGCCACGTTCGGCAACAGCAGGGGACGGCCGTTGAGATGCTGGGCCAGCACCGGCAGGAAGCCGAGCAGGGCAGGGGCCTCGGCAACGCCGCTGCCGATGGCGTTGGCCAGCGCGACCTTGCCGGCGCGCACAGCGTCGACCAGCCCCGGTACACCGATCGCCGAGCGGGCATCGAGCTCCAGCGGATCGACCCAGTCGCTGTCGACGCGCCGCCACAGCACGTTGACCGGCTTCAGTCCGGCGATGGTGCGCAGATAGACCCGACGGTCACGGACCGTCAGGTCCTGCCCCTCGACCAGGGGGAAGCCCAGATAGCGGGCGAGGTAGGCATGTTCGAAGTAGACCTCGTTCAACGGGCCGGGCGTCAGCACGCACACGCCCGCGTCGTCGGTCTTGCGAAACGACCGCAAACGAGCCCGGAACGCGTCGAAGAAGTTGGCCAGTCGCTCCACCCGGAAATGGCGGTAGATGCTGGGAATCGCGCGCGACAGCGCGATCCGGTTCTCCACGGCATAGCCCGCGCCCGACGGCGCCTGCGTCCGGTCACGGATGACCCACCACGCGCCGTCCGGACCGCGGCCGAGATCGACGGCATAGAGACCGAGATGGCGCCCACCGACGGGAGCGATGCCGGACAGCGGCCGCAGGAACTCCGCGTTGCCGGCCAGCAGCGCGGCCGGCAAGTGGCCGTCGCGAACGAGCGTCTGCGGACCGTAGGCGTCGGCGACGAGTTTCTCGATCAGCTCGATCCGCTCGATCACCCCGGCGCTGATCAGGGCCCAATCCCGCGAGGTGACCAGCAGCGGCAGATGGCTCAACGGCCAGGGCCGGTCCGAGGCCGTGGGATCGTCGTAGACCCGGTAGAACACGCCCGACGCCTTGAGATGCCGGTCGGCGGCGGCGAACGCCGAGCGCAGCCCCTCGTCACCCAGCGCCCCGAGCCGGATCAGCAGCGCGAGCCAGTGCGGCCGCAGGCTGCCCTGATCGTCCATCAACTCGTCGTAGACGCCGGGCAGCGGCCGATAACCCTCGATCACCCGCCGGGCGACGGCCTCGGCGGAGGGAACTCGGGTCTGGCCGGCGCTTTGCATCGTCATCTCCGCGGCGGCGGACGCCTCAGGTCGAGGGTGAGCGGGAATTCGGCCGACGACTCCTCCGGCGGGATCGCGATGATCCCCGGCGTATGGCCATGATCCTGGAACCGGGCGAGCCGCCGGGCCTCGGCCTCGTAGGCATTGACCGGGTTGGTCTCGTAGTTGCGCCCGCCCGGATGAGCCACGTGATACACGCACCCGCCGAGCGACCGGTTGCTCCAGCTGTCGAGAATATCGAAGGTCAGCGGCGCGTGCACGGCAATGGTCGGGTGCAGGCCGGAGGCCGGCTGCCACGCCTTGAAGCGCACGCCGGCCACGTACGAGCCCGAGATCCCGGTCGACGTCATCGGCATCCGCCGGCCGTTGCAGGTGACGGCGTGGCGGCGCGGATTGAACCCGTCGCACTTGACTTCGAGCCGCTCCACCGAGCTGTCCACGTAGCGCACCGTACCACCGACCGCGCCTTCCTCGCCCATCACGTGCCAGGGCTCGAGCGCGTGGCGCAGTTCCATCCGCACGCCGCCGTGTTCGACCGTGCCGTAGTAGGGGAAGCGGAACTCGCGCTGCGCCTCGAACCATGTCGGATCGAACGCATATCCAGCCTGCCCCAGCCGGTCGAGGACGCCGAGGAAGTCCTGCCACACGAAATGCGACAGCATGAAGCGATCGTGCAGGGCGGTGCCCCAGCGCACCAGCGTGCCACGCTCCGGCTCCCGCCACAGCCAGGCGATCAGCGCCCGGATCAGCAACTGCTGAGCGAGGCTCATGCGCGCGTCGGGCGGCATCTCAAAAGAGCGGAACTCGATCAACCCGAGCCGCCCGGTCGGCCCGTCGGGCGAGTAGAGTTTGTCGATGCAGATTTCGGAGCGGTGGGTGTTGCCGCTGGCGTCGATCAGCAGATTGCGGAACAGCCGGTCCACCAGCCAGGGTGCCGGCGCGGGGCCGCCTCCGGGGGGCGGCACCATGCCGAGCGCGATCTCGAGTTCGTACAGGCTGTCGTGGCGCGCCTCGTCGATCCGCGGCGCCTGGCTGGTCGGGCCGATGAACAGCCCGGAGAACAGGTAGGACAGCGAGGGATGGCGCTGCCACAGCGTGACGAGGCTCGCCAGCAGATCCGGCCGGCGCAGGAACGGGCTGTCACCCGGAGAGGCGCCGCCGACAACGACATGGTTGCCGCCGCCGGTGCCGGTGTGGCGCCCGTCGACCATGAACTTGTCGGTGCCGAGCCGCGACAGCCGCGCCTCCTCGTACAGCGACGTGGTGGTGTCGACGCAGTCCCGCCAATGCTGCGCGGGGTGGATGTTCACCTCGATGACGCCGGGGTCGGGGGTGACCTTGATCACCCCGAGCCGCCAATCGGGCGGCGGTGGATAGCCTTCGATATGGACGGGCTTGCCGAGTTCCTCCGCCGTCGCCTCGATCGCGGTGAGCAGCTCCAGGTAGTCCTCGAGATCGCCGACCGGCGGCATGAACACACAGATCTTGCCGTCGCGCGGTTCGATCACCAGTGCGGTGCGCACCGACGCGCCCTCGATGTCGTGCTCGGGGATTTGGGGCTGCCGCCAGGGATTGTCGCCGATCCGCTGGTAGACCTGCCGGTAGGTGTCGGGGTCGGGCAGCGGCCCGCGCTCCGCGAACGGATCGGTCGGCACGATGTGGGGGAAGGCGATCGGCGGCAGCCAGGGCAGGCCGCCGAGCGGCAGGCGGAACCCGACCGGCGAGTCGCCCGGCATCAGATAGAGGCGCCGGCGCCGGAACCGCCACTTCTCGCTGACCCAACCGCGTCCCGCCCGGCTGTTCCAGCGCTGGATCGGCAGCACGAACCCGGCCAGCGTGGCGAGGCCCCGATCGAACACGCGCGCGAACCGCGCCCGCTCTTCGGCATCCTCGAGCTTGGCGTTGAACGGGTCGACGTTGTCCGGAAGCTGCGCTTCCTTGAGCAGCCACTGGGCGGAGTCCTCGAACGCCGGAATCATGTAGTCGCCGTCGACACCCAGCCGCCGGGCGATGCCGTCGCCCATGGCCTCGGCGACGTCGGTCTCGTTGGCCGTGACGGCCGGCTCGCGTGCGATCAGGTCGAGATTGCGCCAGACCGGCTTGCCGTCCCGCCGCCAGTACAGCGCGAACGTCCACCGCGGCAGGCTCTCTCCCGGATACCACTTGCCCTGACCGTAATGCAGGAAGCCGCCCGGCGCGAAGCGGTCGCGCAGCCGCCGGATCAGGTCGTCGGCCCGCTGCCGCTTGGTCGGCCCGACCGCGGCCGTGTTCCACTCGGCGCCCTGATAGTCGTCGATGGAGACGAACGTCGGCTCGCCACCCATGGTCAGCCGCACGTCCTGCGCGGCCAGATCCTCGTCGACCTCGTTGCCGAGGTCGACCAGATTGCGCCATGCCTCGTCCGAGAACGGCAACGTCACGCGCGGCTTCTCGGCGACCCGGTTCACCTTCATTTCGAAAGCGAACTCGACCTGGGCGTGCTCGACGAGGCCCGAGATCGGCGCCGCAGACGTGAAGTGCGGCGTGGCGGCGAGCGGCAGATGGCCTTCCCCGCACAGCAGGCCCGACGTCGGATCGAATCCTATCCACCCGGCGCCGGGGATGTAGACTTCGGTCCAGGCGTGCAGGTCGGTGAAATCGTGATCGGTGCCCGACGGCCCGTCCAGCGACTTCACGTCGGGCTTGTGCTGGATGAGGTAGCCCGAGACGAAACGGGCGGCGAGGCCGAGATGGCGCAGAATCTGCACCAGGAGCCAGCCGGTATCCCGGCACGATCCGGCCGAAAGCTCGAGCGTTTCTTCGGCCGTCTGAACCCCGGGCTCCATACGGATGACGTAGCGGATCTCCTGCGACAGCCGCTGATTGAGTGCCACCAGGAAATCGACGGTGTTCTTGGCCTTGCGCGGCACGGTCTCGAGATAGCGCTTGAGGCGCGGACCGGCGGGCTCGGGCGTGCGGTAGGCGGCGAGGTCCTGGCGCTGTTCTTCGGCGTAGGTGAACGGGAACGCCTCGGCCTGCGGCTCGACGAAGAAGTCGAACGGATTGATGACCGCGATCTCGGCCAGCAGATCGACCGAGATGCTGAACTCGGTGGTCTTCTCGGGAAAGACGTAGCGGGCGATCCAGTTGCTGTGGGGGTCCTGCTGCCAGTTCACGAAGTGCGGCTCGGGCAGCACTTTCAGTGAATAGCTCGGCACGCGGACGCGACAGTGCGGCGCAGGGCGCAGCCGGATGAGTTGCGGACCTAGACTGACGGGTCGGTCGTAGAGATAACGCGTGACATGGTGGAGGCTGGTCAGAATGGCCATGCGTCTCTTGCTTCCCGAAACGGGGCGACTCACCGCCCCCGGCGGATGACTGTGGCATGCCGGATACGCATTCGTCAGCCAATACGTCTGCAATATTCCTCGAGCGTGCCACCCGCGCGTCACACGGCCGAACCTTGCCCAATCCCCGCCCGCTCTGCCCCTTCGCTGGGCAGCGGTCCGGGCTGGCGGCGGGCGCAAAAGGCAGTTTAAGGATCGCGGGCCCGCGGAACCTCGGGATGCCGTTGGCCGCAGGGCGGGAGAGACGAGCGATATGAGCCGGTGCGTGCTGGTCATCGGGCAAAGGGGACAGCTGGCCCGGGCGCTCGCCCGCCACCCGTCGATCGGCGGCCATCCGGTCCGCTGCCTCGGCCGCGCCGAGCTGGACGCCACCGATACGGCAGCCCTCGATGCCGCGCTGCACGCGGCCGCACCCGTGGTCATCGTCAATGCCGCCGCCTACACGGCTGTCGACAAGGCGGAGAGCGAGCCCGCCGCCGCCCTGGCGCTCAATGCCGCCCTTTCTGGCGCTCTCGCGGCTCACGCGGCGGCGCAAGGCATTCCGTTGATCCACGTCTCCACGGATTATGTGTTCGACGGCACCGGCACCCGGCCCTACCGCGAGGACGACCCGATCGCTCCGCTCGGCGTCTACGGTGCCACCAAGGCCGAGGGCGAGCGCCTGATCCGCCAGGCGCTGCCCCGGCACGTCATCCTGCGCACGGCCTGGGTCTGGTCCGAGGACGGCCACAACTTCGTCAAGACGATGCTGCGCCTCGGCCGCGAGCGCGAGGAGGTCCGTGTCGTCGCCGACCAGCGTGGCAGCCCGACCTACGCGGGCGACCTCGCCGCCGCCATCGCGACCCTTGCCGCCGCGGCGGTGACGGACCGCGAGCGCCTCGCATGGGGCACTCACCATCTGACAAACCGGGGTGAGACGACGTGGCACGGTTTTGCCGCAGCCGTCTTCGCCGAGGCGGCGGCGGTCGGACTCAAGACGCCGCGGCTGACCGCGATCACCACCGCCGACTACCCGACACCGGCACGCCGGCCGGCCTACTCGGTGCTCGACACCACGGCTGCCGAACGACGGCTCGGCGTCGCGCTGCCCGACTGGCGGACGAGCCTCGCGACCGCGTTCCCAAAGGTGCTCGCCGCGCTCCCGTGACGGCGCCGCAGAGCAGCCCTGCCCACACGTGCCGAAGATCGACCAAAAAGGTTGAGCCACCCGCCGGTTGATGGCAGGCTCGCAAAGCGAGACGATCGATACCGGATTTCGAAACGTGCGGCCCTTGAGCGACCGCGCGATCGAGGGCGACAGTGGGAGACGCAAGGCATGGCCGAAACCGAGCCCGAGATTGCGCTGTCGGTCCGGCCGGGCGACGAGGTCAAGACGACCACCTGCTACATGTGCGCCTGCCGTTGCGGCATCAAGGTGTACCTGAAGAACGGCAAGGTCCGGTACATCGAGGGCAACCGCGACCATCCGGTCAACAAGGGCGTGCTGTGCGGCAAGGGCTCGGCCGGCATCATGCAGCATTATTCGCCGGCCCGGTTGACGGCGCCCTTGAAGCGGGTTGGCCCGCGCGGCTCGGGCGAGTTCGAGGAGATCTCGTGGGAGGAGGCGCTGGGGCTCGCCGCCGGATGGCTCGGCACCGTGCGCGCCGATGATCCACGCAAGCTCGCCTTTTTCACCGGTCGCGACCAGAGCCAGGCGCTGACCGGCTGGTTCGCGCAGCAGTACGGAACGCCGAATTTCGCCGCCCACGGCGGGTTCTGCTCGGTCAACATGGCGGCGGCCGGCCTCTACACCTTCGGCGGCTCGTTCTGGGAGTTCGGCGAGCCGGACTGGGAGCGCACGCGCTATTTCATGCTGTTCGGCGTCGCCGAGGATCACGCCTCGAACCCGATCAAGGCGGCGCTCGGCAAGCTCAAGGCCCGCGGTGTCAAGGTCGTCGCCATCAACCCGGTGCGCACCGGCTACAACGCCATCGCCGACGAGTGGATCGGCATTCGTCCGGGCACCGACGGCATGCTGGCCGGGGCCATCATCCACGAGCTGCTCCGCACCGAGAAGGTCGATCTGGACTATCTGGTGCGCTACACCAACGCGCCTTGGCTGGTCGTGCGCGCGCCCGGCACCGCCGGTGACGGTCTGATCGCCCGCAACGAGGCCGGCAAGCCGCTCGCCTTCGACAAGACGACCGCGACGGTGGTCGACGCCACCCGCGTCGACATCGCCCCGGCACTCGTCGGCGAGGTGACGCTGGCCGATGGCCGTCGCGCCGTGCCGTCGTTCCAGCTCATCGCCGAGCGTTTCCTCACACCGCAGTACAGCCCCGCCGCGGCCGAGGCAGAGACCGGCGTGCCGGCCGACACCATCCGCCGCCTGGCTGCCGAACTCGCGCGCGCCGCCTTCGAGGAGACCATCACACTCGATGAGCCCTGGACCGATTGGGCCGGCCGGCGCCACGAGAAGACGATCGGTCGCCCGGTGTCGATGCATGCCATGCGCGGCATCTCGGCCCACTCCAACGGCTTCCAGACCTGCCGCTTGCTGCATCTCGTGCAGATCCTGCTCGGCTCGATCGATTGCCCCGGCGGCTTCCGCTACAAGGCGCCGTTCCCGCGCCCGACGCCACCGCCGCTGAAGCCGTTCGGCAAGCCGGGCTCCATCAAGCCGAACACGCCGATGGGTGGGCCGCCGCTCGGCTTCACCATGGGCCCCGAGGACCTGCTGGTCGACGCGGAAGGACGGCCCCAGCGCATCGACAAGGCCTATTCGTGGGACGCGCCGATTGCGGCCCACGGCCTGATGCACATGGTGATCACCAACGCGGCGAACGGCGATCCCTACCCGGTCGACGTCCTGTTCATGTACATGGCGAACATGAGCTGGAACTCGTCGATGAACATTCCGGCCGTGCTCCGCCACCTGACCGAGACCGACCCCGCGACCGGCGCGTACCGCATCCCGAAGATCATCTATTCCGATGCCTATTTCTCCGAAATGGTGCCCTACGCCGACCTGATCCTTCCCGATACGACCTATCTGGAGCGCTGGGATTGCATCTCGATGCTCGACCGGCCGATTTCGGACCCCGACGCACCGGCCGACGCCATCCGCCAGCCCGTCGTCGAGCCCGATCGCAACGTGCGCCCCTTCCAGTCGGTGCTGCTCGACATCGGCGCCCGTCTCGGCCTGCCGGGTTTCGTCGACGGTGCCGGGCAACCGAAGTTCCCGGGCGGCTATGCCGACTACATCGTCAATCACGAGCGCGGCCCCGGTATCGGCCCGCTTGCCGGCTACCGCGGCGCCGACGGCCGCGCCTTCGGCAAGGGCGCGCCCAACCCGAAGCAGCTCGAGTCCTACGTCGCCAACGGCTGCTTCTATCAGCACCACTTGGCGCCCGAGCAGCGCTTCTACAAGCACGCCAACCGCGCCTATCTGGACTGGGCGAAGGAGACGGGCCTGATCGGCGCCGCCGATCCCATCGTCTTCCAGCTCTACCTCGAGCCGTTGCAGCGGTTCCGGCTTGCCGCACAGGGGCACGGCGTCATCCAGCCGCCAGACAGCCATCGCCGCCGCATCGATACGTACTTCGATCCGGTGCCGTTCTGGTATCCGCCGTTCGAGGGCGCCGCCCTCGACACGAACGAGTATCCGCTGCACGCGATCACCCAGCGGCCCATGCACATGTACCATTCGTGGGGATCGCAGAATGCCTGGCTTCGTCAGATCACGGCGGAGAACCGGCTCTACATGCACACCGCCAAGGCCAAGGCGCTCGGCATCCGCGACGACGACTGGGTCTGGCTCACTAGCGCCATCGGCCGCGTGCGCGCACAGGTGCGCCTGATGGACGGCGTCAATCCGGAAACGGTGTGGACGTGGAATGCGATCGGCAAGCGTTCGGGGACCTGGGGCCTCGCCCCCGACGCCCCCGAGGCGACGCGCGGATTCCTGCTCAATCACCTCATTTCCGAGTTGCTGCCCGAGCGCGAGGGTGGCTATCGCTTCTCGAATAGCGATCCGGTGACCGGGCAGGCCGCCTGGTACGACCTGAGGATCAGAATCGAGAAGGCGCTGCCGCACGAGGTCGCCGAAAGCTGGCCCCGCTTCGAGCGTCTCGACAGAGTGAACCCGCTGCCGCACGTCGGCGAACTGCGCTACGGCGCCGCCTTCCGGGAGACAGCCCCATGACCGCGCTTCCGGCAACGACCGGCAAGAAACTCGGCCTCGTCATCGATCTCGACACCTGCGTCGGCTGCCAAGCCTGCGCGACCAGCTGCAAGGAATGGAACACCGGCGGTTATTCGGCGCCGCTGAGCGACCAGAATCCCTACGGCGCCGACCCGCACGGCACGTGGCTCAACCGCGTGCATTCCTACGAGGTCGACGATGGCGCGCAGAGCCGCACAGTGCATTTCCCGCGCTCGTGCCTGCATTGCGAGACGCCGGCCTGTGTCACCGTCTGCCCGACCGGCGCCTCCTACAAGCGCGCCGAGGATGGCATCGTGCTGGTCAACCCGGACACCTGCATCGGCTGCAAGCTGTGCTCCTGGGCCTGTGCCTACGGCGCCCGCGAGTACGACTACGCCGAGGGCGTGATGAAGAAGTGCACGCTCTGCGTCGACCGGATCTACAACGAGACTCTGGAGCCGGAGGATCGGGTGCCGGCCTGCGTGCGCGCGTGCCCGACCGGCGCCCGCCATTTCGGCGATCTCGGCGACGCCGCGTCGCCGGTGTCCCAACTCGTCGCGGCGCGCGGCGGTTTCGATCTGCTGCCGGAAATGGGGTTCAAGCCGGTCAACAAATACCTGCCGCCACGTGACCGCCGCGACGGCCGCCAGGCCGCACCCGCCGCACCGGCGCCGACCGAGGATGCGGCCGCGCTGACGAGCCGCTTCTTCGCCTGGGCCGACAAGGTTCTCTCCCGCTGACGGAAAAGGTCATCCCGTGCATCCTGCCTACTCGGTCATCCTTTTCACGACGGCGTCCGGCGCCGGCTACGGGCTGCTGATCTGGCTGACCGTGCTCGCCGCCGCGGGCCTCGTGCCCGCTGATCCGGGCCTCGGGCTCGTGGGCCTCGGTCTGGCGCTGGGGCTCATCACGACGGGCCTGCTCTCCTCGACGCTGCACCTCGGCCGCCCCGAGAGGGCCTGGCGGGCCATGTCGCAGTGGCGCACGTCGTGGCTGTCGCGCGAGGGCGTGCTGGCCGTGGCCACCTATGCGCCGGCCGGTGTCGTCGCCATCGCCTGGGTCTTCCTCGAGAGGCTCGATGGGCCGGTGCCGCTGCTCGCGCTCCTGGCCGCCGCGCTGGCGCTGGCGACCGTCTGGTGCACCGGCATGATCTACGCCTCGCTGCCGACCATCCGCGCCTGGGCGCAGCCGCACGTGGCGCCCCTCTATGTGCTGTTGGCGCTCGGCACGGGCGGTATCCTGGTGAACCTCGTGCTCGCCGCGTTCGGCGCGATGGCGCCGTGGACGCCCTGGCTCGCTATCGTTGCACTGGCCGCCGCCTGGGTCGTGAAGGCCGCCTACTGGGAGCGCATCGATACCGCGCCGCGCACCTGGACAGCCGAAGCGGCGACCGGGCTCGGCAAGCTCGGCAAGGTCCGCCCTCTCGATCCTCCCCACACGCAGGCCAACTACGTCATGCGCGAGATGGGCTTCACGGTCGCGCGCAAGCACGCCGCGGCCTTGCGCCGGGCGGTTGCGGTCCTGCTGTTTCTCGTGCCGCTGGTCATTTGTCTGCTGCTGCTGATGGCGGCGAACTCCCTGCTGGCCGCACCTCTTGCCATGGTCGCGACGGCGTCCGCCGCAGCCGGCGTGCTGGTCGAGCGCTGGCTGTTCTTCGCCGAGGCCGAGCACGTGGTGATGGTCTACTACGGTCGCGACGCCGCCTGAGACCGGGCGGCGCTACCAGTCCGCTTGCCGATGGCGGCGCCCGCCAAGGTCGGTGACGGTAGTGGCGTCGGCGCCGACGTCGGCATGGCTCGGCCCGATCGGCACCTTGCCGCGGCCGTCCGGCACGTCCAGCACGTAGGTCGGCTGAGCGAGGCCCGAGACGTGCCCGCGCAGTGCGGCGACGATCGCCTGGCCCTCGGCGATCGGCAGCCGGAAATGCCCGGTGCCGGGCGCCAGATCCGGGTGGTGCAGATAGTAGGGCTTCACGCGATTGGCGACGAACGCCCGCATCAGCGCCGCCAGCACCACCGGATCGTCGTTGACGCCACGCAGCAGCACGGTCTGTCCCAACAGTACGAGACCAGCGTCGGCGAGGCGGGCCAGCGCCGCTACCGCCTCCGGCGTCAACTCGCGCGGATGGTTGGCGTGAACGGCGATGTAGACGGCCTTCCCGGCGGCCCTCAGGGCTCGGATCAGATCGGCCGTCACCCTCTCCGGCGCGACCACCGGCACCCGCGTGTGCCAGCGCACCACGGAAATCTGGGGCAGGGTGCCAAGTCGCTCGGCGATGTCGGCGATGCGCCGCGGCGACAGCACGAGCGGATCGCCGCCGGTCACGATCACCTCGAAAAGGTCCGACTGACCGGCGAGATAGGCGATGGCCGCATCGAGATCGGCAGCGGAAAGCTCGTGCCCGCCGCCCGGCCCGACCATCTCGCGGCGGAAGCAGAACCGGCAGTACACCGGGCACAGCCCCGTCACCTTGAGCAGCGCCCGGTCGCGATAGCGGTGGACCACGCCGCGCACCGGCGAGAACGCGCCGTCACCGATCGGATCGGCGCGCTCCTCTTCGGTGGTCACCAGTTCGCGCGCGTCGGGCACGAACTGGCGCGCGATGGGGTCGGCCGGATCTGTGGTGTCGACAAGTGTCGCCATCGCCGGCGTGACAGCCACGGCGTAGCGCCCGGCGACCGCGGCGAGCGCAGCATCGGCCGCATCAGAGAGCAGACCGGCGGCCGCGAGGTCGGCGAGCGAGCGGAGCGTCTTGTCGGCCGTGTTCATGACTATCAGATGCCGGGATCGGCAACCGGCGTCCAGAGCACCTGTTCGATCCGCTCGGCGCCCGTTGCCAGCATCACCAGCCGGTCGAACCCCAAGGCGATGCCGGACGCTGGCGGCATCGCGGCCAGGGCGGCGAGGAAATCCTCGTCCACCGGATAGGTTTCGCCGTGCACGCGCGCCTTCTCGGCCATCTCGTCCGCGAACCGTCGCCGTTGCTCCACCGCGTCGGTCAGCTCGCCGAACCCGTTGGCGACCTCTACGCCCGCCACGTACAACTCGAAGCGCTCCGCGACGCGGGGATCGTCGGCCGCCGAGCGGGCGAGCGCTGCCTCCAGCCGCGGGTAGCGATCGAGCAGGAGGGGCCGGCCGGCGCCGAGACGCGGTTCGACGCGGGCGACCAGGATGCGGCTGAACAGGTCCGACCAGGTGTCGTCGGGTGCGGTGCCCACAACGCCGGCCGCGGCCGCCGCCAGGCGGGCCACGTCGCCTGCTGGCCCTGCGACTGTGGCCAGAATATCAATCCCCGCCAAGGTCATGAATGCGTCTGCAACACTGAGGCGCTCGGGGGTGGCGCAGGGGTCGACGCTGACGCCGCGGAACGTCCACGGCGCATGCCCGGTCACCTCGGCGGCCAACCGCAGCAAGGCGTGGCAGTCCGCCATCAGCGTCTCGTAAGGCTCCCCGGCCCGGTACCATTCGAGCATCGTGAACTCGGGGTGGTGCAGGGCGCCGCGCTCGCGATTTCGGAACACGGGGGCGAAGGTGAAGATGCGCCGCTCGCCGGCCGCCAACAGCTTCTTGCAGGCGAATTCGGGGGAGGTGTGCAGATAGAAGTCGTGCGATCGGCCGTCGGGCGCCCGCCAGGAGGTGGCGAAGGCATGCAGATGCGCCTCGTTGCCGGGTGAAACCTGCAGACAGGCGGTGTCGACCTCGACGAAGCCTTCCGCCTCGAACCATTGGCGGATGGCGGTTTTGATCCGGCCGCGGGCGAGCAGCAGGGGGCGCCGGTCGGCGTGGACGTGCGGCATCCACCAGGGCGAGGCGCGCGAGGCGTCGGTCATGGCCACCGGCTAGACGGCAGCCGGCAACTCCGTCAAGCCATGTCGAACGGCGCGCTTGGCGTTTTCACGCGGACAGGATAAGACGCCAGCTCGAAATTCGGACGGTGTCGGTGACCAGCGGGCCCGACCCGACAGACCGAAACCAGCGGAGAATCGACGTGGCCAAAGTCATCGCCAGCTCGGTGCGCAAGGGCAATGTGCTCGACCTCGAGGGACGCTTGTGCGTCGTGATGTCGGCCGAGAACATCCATCCGGGCAAGGGCACCCCCGTCACCCACCTCGTCATGCGTCGGATCGCCGACGGCGTGAAGGTTGAGGAGCGCTATCGCACCACCGACACGGTCGAGCGCGCCTACCTCGAGGACAAGGACTACAACTACCTCTACGAGGACGACATGGGCTTCAACTTCATGCAGCCCGAGACTTACGACCAGATCTCGATCTCCAAGGACGTGGTCGGCGATCAGGCCCAGTGGCTGCAGGAAGGCATGAAGTGCTCCGTCTCGCTGCACGAGGGCAACCCGATCTCGATCGAACTGCCGCCGCGCGTGACGCTGGAGATCATCGAGGCCGACCCTGTGGTGCGCGGTCAGACCGCGGCGTCGTCCTACAAGCCGGCGAAGCTGGCCAATGGCGCGCGCGTGATGGTGCCGCCCTACATCGAATCCGGGACGCGCGTGGTCGTATCGACCGTCGACGGCACCTTCGTCGAGCGCTCGAAGGATTAGCGCTCAGTAAGGATAGCGCTGGATCGAATAGAGGTCGGCCGGCGTCAGCGCCAGGTCGATCGCCATCCGCAGTGCAACCAGCAGGACGAGAGCCGCCAGCAATCCGCGCAGTTGCACGGCGTTGAGACGCTGCCCAATATCGATACCGTACTGGGCGCCGATCACCCCGCCGACCATCAGCGGGAAGGCCAGCATAACGTCGACCGTCTTGTTCTGGACCGCCTGCAGGATGGTCGTGATGCCGGTCAGGAAAACGATCTGGAACACGCTCGTGCCGATGGCGACGCGCGTCGGCACGCTCATCAGGTAGATCAACGCCGGGACGATCAGGAACCCGCCGCCAACACCCATGATGGCGGTCAGCCAGCCGACCAGCAGCCCGATCAGGACCGGCGGGATGGCACTGGCATAGAGCTTCGACTTGTGGAACCGCTGCTTCAGCGGCAGCCCTTGCACCCAGGTGTGCTGCCCGGCTTTGCGTGACGACGTCTTGCCCCCGCCGCGCGAGCGGCGGAACGTCTGGATGCTCTCGCTCAGCATCAACGTGCCGATCACCCCGAGCACGACCACATAGGTCAGCGAGATCACGAGGTCGAGTTGACCGAGACGGCGCAGCAGGGTCTGCACGAAAACGCCGCTGATCGCGCCGACGAGACCGCCCCCGATGAGCAGGACGCCCATCTTCAGATCGACGTTGTCGCGCCGCCAGTGGCCGAGCGCGCTGGCAACCGACGACGCCACCACCTGACTGGCGCCGGTACCGACCGCGATGGCCGGTGGCACACCGAGGAAAATCAGCAGGGGCGTCATGATGAACCCGCCGCCGATCCCGAACATGCCCGAAAGCACGCCGACCGCCAGCCCGATGCCGAACAGCAGCAGCAGGTTCATCGAAAGTTCGGCGACGGGAAGATAGATGTCCATGGAATCCGTTCGGGAAGCCGCGTCATGATACGCGAGCAAATCGCCTCTGCCACCCTCGTTCGGCGGCAAGAGGGGATTTGCAGGCCGGTGTATGGCGCAGCTACGATCGCTCCGCAATCGGCGGCTGTCGGCTCTGCACGCAAGCGGGCTGGTCCCGGCCGCCGAAATTGCCAAACTGGCCACGAACAAACCGGGAGAATCGCCCATGCTGCAAGATCCGCCGCTTCTCGTCGTCCGCCGTGCGTTCGAACGCCCCGACCCGGCCAAGATCGCCAAGCTTGCAGGCGCGCAGACCGGCCACATCGTCGACGCCTTGGAGGGCCGCGGCGCGCTCGACAGCGCCATCAAGGCCGTGGATCCGGCGAAGGCTCAGTTCGTCGGCGTGGCGCTGCCCTGCGAAACCGGGCCCTCGGACAATCTCGCCATCATGGCGGCGCTGTCGCTCGCCAAGCCGGGCGACGTCATTGTTGCCGCCGCCGACGGATTTCTCTCGACCGCTGTCGTCGGTGACAACATCTGCCTGATGGGACGCAATGCCGGTCTCGCCGCCATCGTGATCGACGGCATGGCGCGCGACGCCGACGGCATCGTCGGCGCCGGTCTGCCGTGTTTCTCGCGCGGCATCACACCGAACTCCTGCGTCCGCTCGGGTCCGGGTCGTGTCGGCTTTCCGATCGTCGCGGGCGGTGTCACGGTCCGCCCCGGCGACGTCCTGGTCGGTGATCGCGACGGCGTCGTCGTTGTCGCCCGCGAGATGCTGGACACCATCATTCAGCGCCTGGACGAAATCCGCGTCGCCGAGCAGAAGGTGCAGGCGCGCATCGCCACCGGGTTGACCCATCTGGAAAGCATCGCCGAACTGATGGCGTCGAACCGGGTCGTCTACGTCGATTGAGGCGATGGGGCTGCTCGGGCTGCGCGCCAGCCGTCAGCCGGGCTTCTTGAACCGGGCGAGCTTGAGCTTCGGCTGGTTCGAGACGTCCACCGGCAACTCCAGGTCGGCCGGCATGGCGTAGGCGATCGTCTGGATGTGCAGCGGGAGATAGATCAGTTCGTCCTGCAGACGCACCCAGATCCGCTGCATGATGTCGTTGCGCCGGCCGGGATCGATCTCGCTGTCCAGGCTGACGATCAGCTTGTCGAGGTCGGGGTTGGAATAACGCGTCCCGTTCCAGGTGCCGAGCTTGTCGGTACGGGTATGGTACAGCAGCGAGAAGATATAGGCGCTGTCGAACGTCGGCACGCCCCAGCCGAGCAGATAGAAGTCGGCCGTCGGCGGATTGGCCTGGATCATCGGGAAGTGCAGCGACCGCGTCTGCGTCACCAGGCTGACGCGGATCCCGATCGGCGCCAGTTGCGCGGCGATCGCCCGGCAGATCGCTTCGTCGTTGACGTAGCGGTCGTTGGAGCAATGCATCGTCACCGTAAAGCCGTCGGGATAACCGGCGTCCGCGAGCAGGGTCTTGGCCTTGGCCGCATCGACCGGCGGGATCTTGTCGAGGTCCACCGTGTAGCCGTTGACACCGGGCGGCGCGATGATGCCGGTCGGCAGCGATTGTCCCCGCATCACGGTGCGCTGGATCGCCTGCCGGTTCACCGTCATGTTCATGGCCTGCCGCACGCGTTTGTCCGCGAAAGGATTGCGGTCGCGGATGTCGGAAGAGGCGAGCTCGCGGCCGCCGACGTTCATGCCGAGAAAGATCGAGCGGTTCTCGGGCCCGATCCGCACCGCCATGCCGGCCTGCTGACGCAAGCGCTCGATGTCCTGCACCGGAACGTCCTGGACGAAATCGACCTCGCCAGCGAGCAGGGCGGCGATCCGCTGGGCATCGGTGGGGATCGGCAGGTAGACCACTTCGGTCACCTCCCGGCCCTCGGGGCTCTTCTCCCAATACCCGTCGTGGCGCTTCAACTCGGTCCGCACGCCGGGATCGCGGCGCACCACCACGAACGGGCCGGTGCCGTTGGCATGGCGGGCCATGAACGGCTCGTCGGCGATTTTCAGATCGTGCACGGCCACCGACTTGTTCCGCGTCGTCCACGCCTTGGAGACGATGAACAGGTCCGTGAGGTTGTTCGGGAGCAGCGGGTTGGGGGACTTCGTCTTGATGCGCAGGGTGTGATCGTCAACCTTGATGAACTGGTCGATCGAGGTCAGCAGCCAGCGCATGCCGGACGCCGGCTGGCGGGCCCGGTCGTAGGAGAAGATAACGTCGTCGACGGTGAACGAGGCGCCGTCGTGAAACTGGACGCCCTTGCGCAGGCGGAACTCCCAGACGAGCGGGTCGCTGGTCAGCGTCCAGCTCTCGGCGAGCGCCGGCCGGAAACGCCCCTGCGGGTCGCGGACGATCAGCGGCTCGTAGATCTGATGGGCCAGCGTGATCGTCGGCCCTTCGTTCTGCGAGTGGGGATCGAGGGTGAGGGCGTCGGACGAGCGGGCCCACTTGATCGTGCGGGCCTCGGCCAGCGGCGCGACCAGTAGCGCGCCCACCAAGGCGAGAAGGCGCCCCACGCATAGGAGCAACGAGCTCGAGGTCACCGAGTTCCCTCCCTGGGCGGCGCCCTCCAAGGCGCTTCGCCGTTGTTATAGGTTGGACCGATTTTTCGTGCCAGCCGTTCCTGCCGGGCCTGTGGCCGACATGCGCGGCGGGCCGACGGCTGTGGCCGTTCGGCAGCGCGGTCTCCCGACCGGCCCGCACCGGCAGTCCCTGACGTCCGCCGCCCTCCAAAGATCGGCGATGCCATCGGGAGATCCGCCGGGAAAGCAACCCTGCCAGCGCAAAAAACTTGAACTCCGAGGCCGGGTTACGCTAACCACCTGGGAAGGCGTGCAACCGGATATCGTTCCGGCAAGAGGCGGTAAGCCCGAGCGCACTCAAGGGAGGACGGCGATTGGACACGGCCGCGGCGATCCGCGCGACCGGTGCTGCGGCACCGAGGCTTGCGGCTGAGACCAGGGTGGACGGGCGCGACCCTGTGCTTTCGATAAGAGATCTGCATGTACACTTTGTGACGTCGCACGGCACCGTGCGCGCCGTGGAAGGCGTCACCTACGAGGTCGGCCAGGGCGAGATCGTCGCCATCGTCGGCGAATCCGGTTCGGGCAAGTCGGTGTCGGCGCTGACCGTGATGCGGCTGTTGCCCCCCAACACCGCCCGTATCCTCTCCGGATCGGTGTCGTTCATGGGCCGCGATCTGCTGGCCCTCGACGACGAAGAGATGCGCAAGATCCGCGGCCGGGAGATCTCGATGATCTTCCAGGAGCCGATGACGTCGCTCAATCCGGTGCTCACGATCGGGCTCCAGATCAAGGAGCCGCTGTTCATTCACCTCGGCATGTCGGATGAGCAGGCCGAGGCGCGCGCCATCGAGCTGTTGACGCTGGTCGGCATCACCGATCCGAAGAGCCGGCTCGGCCAGTATCCGCACCAGCTGTCCGGCGGCATGCGCCAGCGCGTGATGATCGCCATCGGCCTCGCCTGCAATCCGAAGCTGCTGATTGCCGACGAGCCGACCACCGCCCTCGATGTCACCATTCAGGCGCAGATCCTCGAGCTGATGAAGGATCTGTCGCGGCGCCTCGGCATCGCCATCGTCATCATTACCCACAATCTCGGCATCGTCGCCCGCTACGCCGACCGCGTGAACGTCATGTACGCCGCCCGCCTCGTGGAAAGCGGTCCGGCGGAGCAGATCTTCGGCCATCCGCTGCACCCCTATTCCAAGGGGCTCCTGTCGGCCGTACCGCGCCTCGATCGTCCCCGCTCCGAGAAGCTCGCCACCATCGACGGCGCACCGCCCAACCTGCTATCACCGCCCGAGGGCTGCCGCTTCCGTCCCCGCTGCGGCTGGGCGACCGACGCCTGCGCCGAGGTCCCGCCCTTCATCGAGGGCGAGCCGGACCATCGGGTCGCTTGCCACCGCTGGAGCGAAGTGGCCAGCACGGGAAGCATCGCGGTGGGCCGGAGCGGGTTCAAGGCGCAGTCCGACGTGGTGGCCACCGGCGGCCCGATCATCGACATCCGCCATGCCTCGAAGCACTTCCCCGTCGGCGGCGGCCTGCTCTCCGCGCCGCGTGTCGTGCGGGCCGTCAATGACGTGTCGTTGACCATCGCGCCGGGTGAGACGCTCGGCATCGTCGGCGAATCCGGGTGCGGAAAATCGACGTTGGGGCGGCTGGTACTGCGCCTCGACGAGCCGACCGGCGGCGAGATCATCTTCGAGGGCAAGGACCTGGCTCACGCCCGGCGCGGTGAACTGGTCGACGTGCGCAAGCGCATGCAGGTGATCTTCCAGGATCCGTATTCCTCGCTCAATCCGCGCATGACCATCGGCCAGATCATCGCCGAGCCCATGCGGGTCCACGCCATCCTTCCAAAGGACAAGATTGCCGCCCGCGTCGCCGAGCTGCTCGAATTGGTCGGTCTTTATCCGTACATGGCGGTTCGCTACCCCCATGAGCTGTCGGGCGGCCAGCGCCAGCGCGTCGGCATCGCCCGCGCTCTGGCGGTGGATCCGCGTGTGATCGTCTGCGACGAGGCCGTCTCCGCCCTCGACGTCTCGATTCAGGGGCAGGTCATCAATCTGCTGGAGGACCTGCAGCAGCGGCTCGGCCTGACCTACCTGTTCATCGCCCACGACCTCGCCGTCGTCCGGCATATCTCGACCCGCGTCGCGGTCATGTACCTCGGCCGCATCGTCGAGCTGGCGTCGGCGGAGGAGTTGTTCGCCAACCCGCGCCACCCCTATACCCGCGCCCTGCTCGAAGCCGCGCCGGTGCCCGACCCCGTGATCGAGAAGGCGCGGCCGCGCGCCATCATCCGTGGCGAGCTGCCGAGCCCGCTGCGTCCGCCCTCCGGCTGCGTGTTCCATCCCCGCTGCGCCCTGGCCCGCCCGTCCTGCAAGGAGACGGTGCCGGTGCTGGAAGCCAAGGGGACGGACCACGTCGCCGCCTGCCCGTTCACCTGACCGGGGACGTCTCGTGCCAACCAAGAAAAAAGCAACTGGGAGAAATGCACCGATGAAGCGCCTGATCTTGAACCTCGTACTGGCGGCGTCGGCCGGAGCCATGCTGGCCGCGCCGGTCGAAGCGCAGACACCGAAACGCGGCGGAGTTCTCAGCTTCTCGATCGTCGCCGAGCCGCCGACGCTCGATTGCCATGCGACAACGACCTTCGCGACCATCCATCCGGTGGCGCCGGCCTACAACGGGCTTCTGCGGTTTCGCGGCGACGTGAACAAGAAGCTCGAAATCACCGGCGATCTGTCCAAGTCGTGGGAGATGTCGAAGGACGGCCTGACCTATACCTTCAAGCTGCACGACAACGTGAAGTTCCATGACGGTTCGCCGATGACCTCGGCCGACGTCAAGGCCAGCTACGAGCGGATCGTCAAGCCGCCGGCGGGCATCGTCTCCGCACGCCAGGCGTTGCACCGCGAGATCACGTCCATTGATACCCCGGATGCGGGCACGGTCGTGTTCAAGCTGTCCGCCCCGAACGCGTCGATGATGAACAACTTCGCCTCGCCCTTCAACTGCGTCTACTCGGCGAAGAAGCTCGCCGAGAACCCCCGATACCCGGAGACCGAGGTGCTGGGCACCGGGCCGTTCAAATTCAAGGAATACACCAAGGGCTCGTCGTACGAGGGCGCGCGCTTCGACGGATACTTCGAGCCGGGCAAGCCCTACCTCGACGGCTATAAGGTCTACATCGTCAAGTCGAATGCGGTGGTCCCCGGCATGCAGGGCGGCCAGTTCGACGCCGAGTTCCGCGGCCGCACGCCGAAGGAGCGCGATCAGCTCGTCGAAGCGATGAAGGACAAGGTCACGGTCATGGAAGGACCGTGGACGACGGGTCTGCTGCTCGTGTTCAACACCCAGAAGAAGCCGTTCGACGATGTCCGCGTCCGCCGCGCGCTGACGATGGCCATCGACCGTTGGGGCGGCTCCACGGCCCTCTCGAAGATCTCGATGCTGAAGTTCGTCGGCGGCTTCACGCGGACGGGTTCGGAGTGGGCCCTTCCGGAAGCTGAACTGGTCAAGCTGCCGGGCTACGCGAAGGATGCCGCCAAGGCCCGCGAGGAGGCCAAGCGCCTGCTCAAGGAGGCCGGTGTCGAGAACCTCAAGATCAAGCTGGTCAACCGCAACGTCGCCGAGCCCTACACGCCGATGGGGATCTACGTGGTCGACCAGTGGCGCCGGATCGGCGTCGAGACCGACCATCAGCAACTCGAGACCAAGCTCTATTTCGACGCCCAGAAGGAACGCAACTTCGACGCCACGATCGAGTTCATCGCCGACTACGTCGATGATCCCTCGCTGCAGTTCCAGAAGCTGCTGACGTCGAAGAAGTCGTCGATCTCGCTCGCCGGCCACGAGGACACCGTGCTGGACGAGTTGTTCGACAAGCAGTCCCGCACGATCGATCCGGCCGAGCGGCTGAAGCTGGCCCACGAGTTCGACAAGCGTGTCATCGATCAGGCCTACGCCGGCATGCTGTATTGGTGGCAGCGCATCGTCGTGCTGAACGCCAAGATCAAGGGCTGGGAGCTGCATGCCGCCCACTTCACTGGGCAGGATCTCTCGAACGTCTGGCTCGATCAGTAACGAAACGGCGGGCGGGGCCAGCCGGCTCCGCCCGTGTTCCTTTCAAGCGTCACCGCGGTTCGACCGATGCAGATGTTGTCCTTTCTCGCGCGACGGATTGTGCTCGCCATCCCGACGCTCATCGGCGTCGCCGTGGTGACGTTCTTCCTGATCCGCGTCGTGCCGGGCGACCCTGTGGTGGTGAAGCTGCGCGCCGACGGCGCACCGATCACCGAGGCCACGATCCAGGCCGAGCGCAAGCGCCTCGGCCTCGACAAGCCGCTGCACGTTCAGTTCGTCGACTACATGACGGGTCTCGCCCGCCTCGATCTCGGCCGCTCGTTGTGGACCGGCCAGCCGGTGTCCGAGGAAATCGCGATCCGCTTCCCGGTCTCGTTCCAGGTCGCCGTCATGGCCACCATCATCGCTCTGCTGATCGCCCTGCCACTCGGCATCCTGTCGGCCGTCTACAGGGATACCTGGATCGACTATCTCGTCCGCATCATTGCCGTTTCGGGACTGGCCATCCCGAGTTTCTGGCTCGGCATGCTGATGATCCTGGCCTTGCTGTCGCTGTTCAACTGGCTGCCGAAGATCGGCTACGTCTCGATCTTCCAGGATCCGGTGGCCAACCTGACCGCGCTGATTTTCCCCGCACTCTCGGTCGGCTACCGCTACGCCGCCGTCGCCACCCGCATGATGCGATCGGCGCTGCTCGAAGTCCTGCGCGAGGACTATATCCGCACGGCCCGCGCCAAGGGCGTCTACCGCGCCCTCGTCGTCCGACGCCATGCCTTGCGCAACGCCTTGCTGCCGGTTGTCACGGTGGTCGGCCTCGAGTTCGCGTTCCTGATCGGCGGCCTCGTCGTCACCGAGCAGGTGTTCAACCTGAACGGCATCGGCAAACTGTTCGTCGACGCCACCACACGAGGCGACTTCACCCTGATCCAGGGCCTCGTCCTGCTGATCGCCGTGATCTTCATCGTCGTGAACATTATCGTCGACGTGCTGTACGGCCTTCTCGATCCGCGCATCCGGCTGAGTTGAGGTGACCATGGCCGACACCGCCGCCAGACCCGCCGCCCCGACGCTTCCGCGCCGGCCGAGCGCCATCCTCATGTTCATCCGCCAGCAACCGCTCGGCGTCATCGGCTTCGTCATCATCGCGATGTATGTGGCCTTCGCCGTGTTCGCCCGCCAGATCGCACCCTATGATCCGGAGGAGATCGACTTCGCCGTGATGCTGGGTGCACCCTCGGCCGAGCATCTGTTTGGCACCGACCAGTTCGGCCGCGACGTCTTCTCGCGCATCGTCTACGGCGCCCGCACCGCCCTCGCGGTCGGTGTGCTCTCATCAATTGTCGGCTGCACGCTCGGGGCCTTGATCGGGGCCACGTCGGGCTATTTCGGTGGGCGCGTCGACATGGTCGTCCAGCGTTTCGTCGACATCATGCTGGCATTCCCGATCATCGTGCTGGCGATGGTCGTCGTCGCTGTGCTCGGCAAGTGGCCGGTGTTCGGCGTCGACCTCAATCTGGTCATCGCCATCGCATTGCCGTTCCTTCCCAAGATGGCGCGCGTCGCCCGCTCGTCCACGCTCGCCATCGCCCAGATGCCCTACATCGACGCCGCCCGCGCCGCCGGCTACAGCCACGCCCGCATCGTGCTGCGTCACATCATGCCGAACATCATGGCGCCCTACCTGATCATGGTGACGGCTTTCATCGCGCAGGCGATTCTGCTCGAGGCGTCGCTCTCGTTCCTGGGGCTCGGCGTCACCGAACCGACGCCGGCCTGGGGGCTGATGCTGGCCGGGCAGTCGGCGGATTTCTACCGCGAGGCGCCGTGGATGATCCTGTTCCCGGGCCTTGCCATCACGCTGGCGGTTTTCGCCTTCAATCTGTACGGCGACAGCCTGCGGGATTGGCTCGATCCGCGTATGAAGGGCTGAGCACGGTCGGACTCAACGAACAGAGATCAGGGAGGGCGATATGACGAAACTGACGAGGCGGACCTTTACCGCCAGCGCAGCCGCGGCTGGACTTGGGATGCTGGCGACACCGCTCAGAGCCCAGGCCTACCCCGCCGGCCAGACCATCAAGGTGATCGTTCCCTATCCGCCGGGAGGCGCAACCGACATCGTCGGTCGCGTGCTCGCCGAGCGCCTCGGCATCCTGTGGAAAGTGCCGGTGGTGGTCGAGAACGTGCCGGGCGCCGGTGCCAACATCGGCATGGACCGGGTGGCCAAGGGGCCGACCGACGGCACGCAGATCCTGATCATCCCGCCCAACATCACCACCAATCAGTTTCTCTACAACCGCCTCGCTTTCGATCCCGAGAAGGACTTCACGGCGCTCACCCAGGTCGTCAGCGTTCCGAACCTGCTGTGCGTGCGCAAAGGTCTCGAGGTGAACTCGCCGGCGGACCTGATCGCCTACGCCAAGGCCAATCCAGGCAAGCTCAACTATGCGTCGTCCGGCATCGGCACCACCATCCATCTGTCGGCCGAGCTGTTCAAGAAGATGGCCGGAGTCGACATGGTCCACGTTGCCTACCGCGGCAGCGGCCCGGCGTTGAACGACCTGGTCGGCGGCACCGTCGACCTGATGTTCGACAACATCCCCTCGATCATCAATCAGGCCCGCGCGGGCACCGTGAAGCCGCTCGGCATCACGACGTTGAAGCGCTCGCCGTTCGCCCCCGAGTATGCCCCCGTGGCCGATGTGCTGCCGGGCTACGACACCACGTCGTGGTTCGGCGTCGGCGTCAGGTCGGGCACGCCCAAGGAGATCTGCGACCGGATCGAGACCGATGTGCGCGCGATCTGCCAGGAGGCGCCGGTACGCGAGCGCTTCGGCACGCTGGTGGCCGAGACCATCGGCTCCGATGCGGCGGCGTTCAACGCCTACATCGCGGCCGAGCGCGCCAAGTGGGGCAAGCTGATCAACGAACTCAAGATCAAGGTCGAGTAATCCGCCTCAGGCGGCGATGGCCGCAACGGCACTCTCGAACAGGCGGCGGCCATCGACGCCGCCGAGCATCGGCTCGAACAGGCGCTCGGGATGCGGCATCATCCCGAGGATGCGCCGTGTCGGGTCGCAGATCCCGGCGATGTTGCGCTGCGCGCCGTTCGGGTTGGCTTCGGCGGTGACGCGGCCCTGCGCGTCGACATAGCGGAACACGACGAGCCCCTCGACCTCCAGCCGGTCCAGCGTGGCCGCGTCGGCGAAATAATTGCCGTCGCCGTGGGCGATCGGCACGCGGATCACCTCGCCGGCCGCGTAACGCCCGGTGAACAGCGTATCCGGCTGTTCCACCTTCAACCACACGTCGCGGCAGACGAACTGCAGCGAGGCATTGCGCTGGAGCACGCCCGGCAACAAGCCGGACTCGCACAACACCTGGAAGCCGTTGCAGATGCCGAGCACCGGCGTTCCGCCCTTCGCCTTGGCG
>JBMOGA010000006.1:0-111356 GCA_049318625.1 Hyphomicrobiaceae bacterium | reverse complement strand
ACCAGGGCTCGACGTTCGTCGACCGGTTCGACGCCAACAGCTACCTCTACATCACCCGCGCAATGGACTACTTCGACCTCGCGGCGGAGCACGGCGACGTGCTGGCGAACGCCTTCCGGGGCACCAAGACACGCTTCTGCGTGGTCTCGTTCACCTCCGATTGGCTCTATCCGACGCGCGAGTCCAAGGCGATCGTCCGGGCGCTGAACGCGGTGGCCGCCAACGTCTCGTTCGTCGAGATCGAGAGCGACAAGGGTCACGACGCCTTCCTGCTGGAGGAGCCGGAGTTGTTCGCCACGGTGCGCGGGTTCCTGGGGGCGGCCGCGGACAAGCGCGGGCTCAGGGCCGTGCGGGGGTTGTGACCATGCCGGTGGACGACACCTTCCCGGTCCGGACGCACCGGGCCGACCACCTGCTGATCGCCGAGATGGTGGAGCCCGGCGCCCGCGTACTCGACGTCGGCTGTGGCGATGGGGCGCTGCTGCAGCTGTTGGCCGAGACCAAGGCGGTGGACGGCCGCGGCATCGAGATCAGCCGCGAGCGGGTCAACGCCTGCGTGGCGCAGGGGCTGTCGGTCATCCAGGGCGACGCCGATCGCGACCTGTTCGATTATCCCGACGGCGCGTTCGATTACGCCATTCTGAGCCTGACCATCCAGGCGACGCTGCAGCCGAAGACGGTGCTTGAGAACCTGCTGCGAATCGGCCGCCGGGCGATCGTCTCGTTCCCCAACTTCGGCCACTGGGAGATCCGCTGGAAGCTGCTGGTCGGCGGCCGCATGCCGATCACCAAGAACCTGCCGGAGCCCTGGTACGTGAGTCCGGACGCGCATTTGTGCACGATCACCGATTTCGTTGACCTGGTGCAGCACGTCCATGCCGACGTCGAGGAGGCGGTGGCCTTCAACAGCACCGGCCGGCGCTCGCCGATCCGCAACTCGATCCGGCTGCAGAACCTGTTCGGCGAGAAGGCGGTATTCCTGCTCAAGGGACGCTGATCAGGACACGAGGCGGTCGTCGCGTGCGCCCGACGGGCCGACGGCGTCTCCGGCTACCGGTCGCAAGGGGCCAAACGAACAGGCGCGCACCGGAGGACCGATGCGCGCTTGATCTTTGCGAAGGACCCGGATCGAGACGATCAGGCGGCCTTGCGCTGGCGAACCGACTTCGGCGTGCGGGCCGGTTCACGGCGTGACGCCGTTTCCCAAGCCGCTTTGCCGAGCTCTTCGCCCCGCTTGTGCTCCTTCACGACAACGCTCTCGGCCGCGAACTCGCGACGCAGCACCTCGATGATCGCGTGCGGCTTTGCGTTGCCACACATGAACACGTCGAGTGCGGCGTAGCGCGCCTCAGGCCAGCTATGGATCGAGATGTGACTCTCGGACAGGACAGCAACCCCAGCCACGCCCCCGTTGGGCGTGAAGCGGTGCAGGTGAGTATGCAGCAACGTTGCGCCGGCAGCTTCGACACAGCGCTTCAGCGTATCCTCGACGTGCTGGAGATCATCCAAATTCCGGGCGCCGAAGAGGTCGACCAGGAGATGGGTGCCGGCAAATCGAGCGCCTTCGCGCTCCACGAAGTAGTCTTTCTTTGTGCCACGCGCTACGTGCGCAGAATCACCATGATCTTCCTTTTGGGCGGTGCTTGAACGAGTCAAGTCCATCCCCAATTGGAAGAGGGCGTCATGATAGGCCATATGCCCCTCCCCAACCAGTAGACAGCTATGACCCGCCCGCTCCTTACCTTTGGGGTTTAGGTTGTCCTTACCTTCAGGGCAGGTGGTCGAACGGAGGCCTTCGCATATGAGGCCAAACCCCCCCGGGTGCAAGAAGAAATTACCCCCCCAGAACCAAGATTTTTTCTTGCAGGTTCAACGGGTCATCAACGTTTGGCCACAGCGGCGGATCAACGGGGCCGCATGGGGGCCGCAAGTGGCTCTCATTGTTCCGGTTTTGGCATTCTGATGGCTGATCGAGCCGGCCGGATTCGCCGTCGCGTGCGACATGTCGATGACGAAACGTCACACGCCGTGTGCGGCCGAACGGACTCACCCCGTCGGTGTCCCCACGGCCGCCCGCTTACTTCTTGAGCCACTTGTCGAGGAGGCGCTGCGCCTTCGACGGCTCGCCGCCCTCGCCCGGCTTGGTTAGGTCGCGAATGGCCTCGCCCAGGTTCTGCCCCTTGAACTGGCGACCCAGGTCCTTGATGGCGTCCATGGCCTTCTCGGCATTCATCTCGGGATTGTAGCGGACGTCGTCCCACGGCCCCTTGGCCCGGATCGGCACCTCCACCGCGACCGCCTCCGGCCGTGGACGGAACAGGTAGTCGACGCGGCGCTGGCCGATGTCGATCTCGCCGGCGCCGGCGATCCGAACCGCGGTACTGGCCAACTTAAGATCACTGTTGCGGGCGACACCCGCGGCGATGACGACACTGCCGGACAGCTCGCTGAACTCCGTGCGGCCTGATGCCCCGCTGTTCTTGCCCTGCAGGATGCTCAAGAGCTGGCGGGCGGCGTCGAAACCGGCCACGGCCCCATCGACGATCGCCAGCTCGCCCTTGCCATCGAGCGACTGCATGAGGCGGCGCTCGGTCGCGCCGACGGCCTTCACCGAAAGGGCCAGCCGTCCGCGGCCGGAGACCCGTTCGTTGTCGGCCACGTCGCGCAAAAACGGTTGCATGGACACGCCGTCGGCGGTCAGGTCGAAGGCGATGACCGGGACGCGGCCGGTCGCGTCCAGGGTGATGTTGGCGCGGGCTCGGCCGTCGTAGAGGCGCACGTTGTCGAACTTCGCCTGCAGCACACCACCCTTCAGCGCGATGCCGGCCTCGGTGGGGCCGAGCTTCACCTGGTTGAGCAGCACGCGGTCGGCACTCAGGCGAAGCTCGGCGTCGAGCTGGACGAGGGCGTCGAGGCGCAATGGCTCGTCGCTCCAGTCGGCACGCTTCATGAATCCCTGCACTTTGGGGGTCGGCAGGGCGCCCTTCGGCGTGGATCTCTCGATGAGATCACCGATACCGCCGGCCGGGGGGGCCGGGCGCCCTGATGCCGGCGGCGCCCCGGCCTGTTCCGGCGACCGCTCGAGGACCGCGCCGATCGCCTGGAGCCGGCCGACGTCGAGCTCGGTGAAGCGCAGCTGGCCGACAACCAGGGGGCGCGTGGGCTTGCGGTCGATCGCGATGCGGCCCGTTGCTGTGGCGGTGTCGATATTCAGCCGGACGTTCTCGAGCACGAAGGCCGCCGCACTCGATTGCAGCGCGGCCGTCAATCGGAATGGCGGGACGACGGGCAGGCCGAGCCCCGGTTGACGGAGCAGGCGGGCGAGCGTCGGCCCGGTCTGCGATTCGATCGACAACGTGCCGTCGGCCTGCGCGCCGGCAGCACTCCAAGTGCCGTCGAATCGGCCATGGGCGGACGTGCCTTTCAGGGTGACATCGACTTTGGTCAGCTCGCGCGCGGCGAGCAGGCCTGGCGACGCGATCTTTACGTCGACATCGACCGGCTCGCTGCGAACCAGCAAGCGGCCGGTGGCCTGCAGCGGAGCGGCGAGGCCCTGGTAGGCGATTTTCAGATCGACGCCGGTGAACTGCTCGGCGATCCCGGCCGGGCCGTCGGCGTAGTCGACGGTGCCATCCTGGATGAGGATGTCCCCGACGATCAGTCGGGCAGGCGGCGGCCGCGCCGTGGCGTTCTCCGACGATCCGCGCACGAACTCGTGCAGTTCCTTGGGCAGATCGGTCGCCGTGCCCGCCGGTCGCGCCTGAGCCAATCGCACCGGCCCGTCGTCGGCGGGTGCGAGCGCGAAATCCCAGGACCGGCGGCCCTGGCTGTCGGTGCGGAGGCGGAAGACCGGTTGCTTCAGGACCACCCGCGTGACCTCGATGCGGCGCGACAACAGGGGCCAGAGCGCGACATCGACCTCCAGCGTGGCCATCTGCACCAGCGGCGCGCCTCCCATAGCGGGCGGCGCGGACAGCGCGACGTCTTCGAATTTGAGGCCGAGATACGGGAGCACGCTCAACGAGCTGCAACCGGAGATGGTCAATGTGCGCCCGGTTCTGGCCCGCACCTCCGCAGCCAGCTGGTCGCGCACCAGTTCGACCGGTGCCGCCACGACGAGGAACGTCCCGGCCGCCAGCACGACCATCACCAGCGCCAGACCCGCATAGAACAGTACCGTTGCCAAACCACCAGGGCGCGATGGCTCGGGCGGGCGGCGGCTCGATCGGGCGGGCAGGTGCTGGGTCATCGGTTCCCCACGATCCCTGAAGGACGGCACGGGCGGGCGGTGCTGAACGGTTGCGTGTAGAATGCGATTATGACTGGCGTGGGCCGGCAGGATCCCGAGCCGTTGATGCTCGGACCCTTATGCCACGGCGTCGGGCGATTCGCCCCGGCCGCCCAAAGGCGCCCGAGCAGCCGTGCCTTTGCCGCAGGTGACTTGGCGACCCATTGGCGGGTACGTTCCGCCGGCTCAATGGACAAGAGGGTTCCGGCGACATGGCACTCGCGGCGCAGAGCTTCGTCGGACTGGCGGTGATCGCGCTGGTCGCGTGGGCGCTCGCACCGGTTCTCGGCTCCAGTCGGATGCCGTTCGCTAAGGCCGTCCGCTGGATCGCCGTCGCGCTGCTGTTGCAGTTCGCCCTGGCCGTCGCGCTCACGCAGTTGCCGTGGACGCGGGCGGTGTTCGACGCCCTCGGTCAGGGCGTGTTCGCGCTGCAGGCTGCCGTCGACAAAGGCGCGCAACTTCTGTTCGGCTATCTCGCGGGCGGGCCGGCGCCGTTCGATGTCCGTGCCCCGGAGCACGGCTACATCGTCGCCTTTCGGGTGCTGCCGATGATCCTGGTGGTCAGCGCGCTCGTGCGCCTCCTCTATCATTGGGGGATCCTGCAGCGTCTGGTGGCCCTGTTCGCGCGGCTCCTGCAGCGCTCGCTCGGCATCGGCGGGCCGCTGGCCACGGTGTCTGCGGCGGGCGTGTTCCTCGGCCTCGTCGAGGCGCCGCTGGTGGTGCGTCCCTACATTCGCGACATGAGCCGGGGGGCCCTGTTCGCCACCATCACCGGGACGATGGCCAATGTGGCCGGCACCGTGCTGGCCCTCTACGCGACGATTCTGGCCACGGTGCTGCCCGGCGCGGCGGGACACCTCGTCGCCGCGTCGCTGATCAGCGTTCCGGCCGCCCTGATGGTGTCGCGGCTGATGATACCGGACGGCTTCGAGAGCGGGCCTCAGTCCGCCGAAATTCCCGATGAGGAGCCCGCAGCCTCGTCGATCGACGCGATCGTGCAGGGGACCATGGAGGGCGTACCGCTGATCGTCGGCGTGACCGCCCTGTTGATCGTGACCATCGCGTTCCTGACGCTGGCGAACGGGATACTGGCCAGCGCCGGCGCGCCGTTCGGAGTGCTGTTCACCATCGAAGGCACGCTCGGGGTGCTGTTCGCACCCGTCGCCCTGCTGCTCGGCATTCCATGGCAGGAAGCGGCAACGGCCGGCGCCCTGCTCGGCAAGAAGGTCGTGTTCAACGAGTTCCTGGCCTACATCGACCTCGCGCGCGTTCCGCCGGCGGAGTTGAGCGAGCGGTCGCGGCTCATTCTGACCTATGCGCTGTGCGGTTTCGCCAATCTCGGCTCGCTCGGCATCTCGATCGGCGCGCTGAGCATCATGGTGCCCGAGCGGCGCGCCGAGATCGTTGCCCTGACGCCCTGGTCGGTGCTCGCCGGCATGATGGCGACCTGCCTGTCCGGGGCGGTCATCGGCGTGTTGACGTGGGGCTGAGCCGCATGGGCTTCGATGGCGGGTTGGACGACGACGAGCGCCGCTGGACGCTGCTGCGGCTACTCGGCTGGGATACCCGGAAGGCACAGCGGCTCGCCTTCACCTTCATGATCGGGGTCGGCGGCTCGTTGCTGTTCATGTTGCTCAACCTGCCGCTGCCGATCTTTCTCGGTGCGCTGACCGCGACCATCGTGGCTGCCGTCCTCGATGCGCCGATCCTGCGGCCGCGCTGGCTCGGTCCGCCGATGCGGGCGGTGCTCGGGGTTGCCGTAGGTGCGGCGTTCACGCCCGCCTTGATCGGCCAGATGGGTGGGATGGCCGGCAGTCTCCTGGTGCTGGTCCCATTCACGCTGCTGATCACGATCGGGGGCATGGCGTTCTTCCGGCATGTCGCCGGATATGATCGCGCGACGGCCTTCTTCGCGGCGGTGCCCGGTGGCCTGACCGACATGGTCACCATGTCCGCCGATGCCGGCGCCGATCAGCGGCGCGTGACCCTCATTCACGCGACGCGCATCGCCTTGATCGTGTTCACCGTTCCCTTTTTCATCCAAGTGGCCAACGGCACCTCGATCGGCAGCCAGCTGCCGAGCCTCGTCCACTTTTGGGAGATGCGCGCCATCGACGGGCTGATGCTGCTGGTGCTGGCGGCCGGCGGCCATCTGATCGCCCAACGGCTCGGGCTCGCCGGCGCGCCTCTGGTCGGACCGATGCTCGCCTCTGGCCTCCTCCATGCGATCGGCCTGACAAGCGCCAAGGTGCCATTCGAACTGCTGGCACTGGCCCAGGTCTCACTCGCCATCCTGCTCGGAGCCCAGTTCCGTGGGCTGACGCTCGGCGAGTTCGGATCGACGATGATCTGGGGCCTGCTGTTTACGGTCTTCCTGCTCGTATCGACGGCGGCGACCAGCCTCGCCGTGGCAGCGCTCACCGGCTTCGACACGGTTTCCATTCTGTTGGCCTTCGCGCCCGGTGGTCAGGCGGAACTCAGCCTGCTCGCGCTCATCCTCGGCCTGGACGTCGCCTTCATCGCGCTCCACCACCTCGTCCGCCTCGCCATCATCATCATCGGCGCACAGGCGGTCTTTCTGAAGAATTCAGATTGGCAGCAGCATGCCCAGTCGCGGCGGCGGCCGTAGCCCCACCTAGGGAACGAACCCGAGAATTCGCCACCACAGCGCGTTCAGCGGGACGACGATCAGCACCGACAGGCCAGCCAGCCGCAGCATGAACCGCGTCGCCTCGCCGGCCGAGACCTGCCCCATCGTGAGCCCGACGGCGAGGGGCGCGGCGACGAACGGGAAGGCCAGCACCGACATCCCGGACGTCACCGAGAGGATAGCCGGCAGCAGCGGCAGTCCGGTCGCCTTGGCGATGTCCCCGGCGGCCGCCACCATGACCGGCACGGCACCGCCGATGGTCGCGACGGACGTGAGCGCGGCGGTGAGCGCCGTGATCGCCAGATGGCCATAGATCGGCGGCTGGCCGGAAACGCCGGCAAGGCTGGTCAACAAGCCCGACAGCAGCTGGCTCGCACCGGACTCGGTCAGCACCGCGCTCAGGGTCAGCACCGTGCCGACCCATACGAGGATCAGCACCTTGCGGGCATCGAACGCGTCGGCCAGCTTCAGCACGCCGATGCCGGGCAACAGGCAAGCGGCCCCCGCAATCAAGGCCACCTGGCCGGGACGGATGCCGTGGACCACGTCGGTCGACCACAGCGCGATGGTGACGGCGAGGATGGCCGCCACGCGCGTGGCCTCCGGGCCGAGCGTGGCCGGCGCCGTGCTTTCCATGACGGGCGCGGGGGCGGCATACATGCGCGTCACCGTCCACCACACCAGCACGGCCTTCACGAACCCGAGCACCGGCGCGCACAGGATCAGGTACTCGAGGTAAGACACGTGCACGCCGTAGAGTGCCTCGCCGGTCCCGACGACCATGATGTTGAGCAGATTGGCGGGGAGGATGGCGAGCGCCACCGTGAAGTTGCCGACGACGCCGATCAGCACCAGTCCGATCTGGCCCGGCGAGCCGCGCGGATAACCGACCTCCGCCGCCAGCGCCATGATGACAGGGATCGTGATCGCCAGCCGCCCCATGTTGGCCGGCACGAAGAAGCTGAGAATGGTCGTGCCGACGATCACACCGAGGGCAAGCTGACCATAGCTCGAACGGAAGCGGCCGAAGAACCGTTGCGCGATGAACCGTCCAAATCCGGAGCGCTCGGCCGCCAGGCCGATCAGCAGGCCGCCGAACACGAGCAGCAGGGTGCTCGACCCGAATCCGGAAGCGATCGTCGCCGGTGAGCCGGCGCCGGTGGCAAGCACCGCCATCAGGAATGCGATGGCCGTGTAAGGCTGCGGGACGGCGACCGTGGCCCACAGCAGCACCGTGGCGGTCGTCAGACCGAGCGCCGTCATGGCCTTGGCCGGCACGCCGGCGGGGGCCGGCAGCAGGGCGATCCCGATGGCCAGGACGACCGCAGCGGCGACGGTCAACAGGCGCCAGCGTGCCGTGCCCGCCAGCCGGTGCCGTGCGGCCTGGACAAGTCCCGACAGTTGCTGCTGTAGCCCGCTGATCATGGTGCCTCCCGACAGCGCCGGTTAGCAGGAAGACCGACCGGAGGGGAGATGTCTCGTGACAGGGCTGACGTGCGGCACGGTGGGCCGATGCTCAAGCCTTGCGAACCGCCTGCACCACCTCGGCCATGATCGCGACGGCGATCTCGGCCGGCGACTGGGCGGCGATGTCGAGGCCGATGGGGCTCTTGATCCGGGCGATCTCGTCCGCCGTTATGCCGGCCGCGGTCAATCGCGCGACGCGGCGGGCGTGGTTGCGCTTGGAGCCGAGGGCGCCGAGGTAGCGCAGCGGCGCCTTGACGCCGAGGCGCAGCGCCTCGTCGTCGATGTGCTCGACATGGGCCAACACCACCAGCGCGGTGAACGCGTCGAGCCCGACGCGCGGCAGGGCGGCCTCCGGCCATTCGGCGATCACCGCGACGCCGGGAAAGCGCTCCGGGGCTGCAAACGCGGAGCGGGGATCGATCACGATCATCTCGTAGCCGACGAGGCGCGCCATCTCGGCCAGCACCTGGGCGATATGGGTCGCGCCGATGGCGACGATGCGGGCCGGCGGCACGAGGGCATGCAGGAACACAGGGCCTTCGGCCGTTTCGACGAGGCCGCTGCGGGCGGTCGCGAACCGCTGGGCGATCTCCGCCGGCAGGTCGGCCGCATCGGGGGCATACATTTCGGTCGCGCCATCAGCGAGCCGCTTGCGCAGCACCAACGCATCGCGCCGGCTGCGGGCCGCAACCGCACGGGCCAACTGCGCGCGGCCGGCATCGCCCTGCAGGCGCTCGACGAACACCTTCACCTGCCCGCCGCACGGCAGGCCGACGCCCCAGGCGGTCTCATCGCTCACGCCGTACCCGAGGGTCGCCGGGCGGCCATGCTCGAGGATCTCGCCGGCCTCGGTGATGACCGCACCCTCGATGCAGCCGCCCGATACCGAGCCCTGGAAGCTGCCGTCGGCGGCGATCGCCAACTGTCCGCCGACCGGCACCGGCGACGAGCCCCAGGTGTCGATGACGGTCGCCAGAGCCACCCGCCCGTCGCGGCGAATCCATGCGTCGGCGGCGGCTATCGCATCACCGGCCTGGATCGCTGCTGGGGTGTCGCTGTCGGGCATGGCCATCTCCTGGACGCGCATCGCTGGCGGCGGGACTTTGCACCAACCGTTGGCCGCTCACCAGCCTCGCCGATCGGGGGCTTGTCAGCGCGCGGGCCGCACGCGACGCTTGGCCGGTCGATCAGCAGGAGATGTCATGAAGGTCCTTTGTCTCGGCGCCGGCGCGATCGGCGGGTACTACTGCGGACGGTTGGCGCAGGCCGGCGCGGCAGACGTGACGTTCCTCGTCAGGCCACAGCGGAAGGCCAAGCTCGCCGAAGACGGTCTGCGGATCGAGAGCCCCGCGGGCGATGCCACGGTGCGCGTCAACGCCGTTACCCGCGACGAGATCGACGGGCCGGCCGACATCGTGATACTCACCTGCAAAGCCTATGACCTCGACGATGCCATCCAGTCGATCCGGCCGGCGGTCGGGCCCGGCACCGCCATCCTGCCGCTACTGAACGGGATCAGCCATGTCGGACGACTGCAAGAGGAGTTCGGCGCGGGGGCCGTGATCGGCGGAGTCGCGCGCATCGCCATCACCTTGATGCCGAATGGATTGATCAAGCACCTCAACGACTGGACGTTCATCACCTTCGGCGAGGTCGACGGCCGGATTTCGGAGCGCGTGTTGGCCCTCAAGGCCGCGTTCGACAGGGCGCCGGGCGTGAAAGCAACCGCCGTGCCCGACATCATGGCGCAGTTGTGGGACAAGATCGTCTTCCTCGCGACGATGGCCGGCATGACCTCGCTCATGCGCGCGAACGCCGGCGAGATCGCGCGGAGCGAGGGGGGAACGGCGCTCGCGCACCAACTGCTGGCCATCAACGCCGAGATCGCCGCCCGGTCGGGCTTTCCGCTGCCCGAGGCCACGCTCACCCGATACCGGAGTTTCTATGCGGATACCGCGAACCCGGTCGCGGCGTCGATGCTGCGCGACATCGAGGGGCGTCAGAAGACTGAAGGCGACCACATCATCGGCTTCCTGCTCGGCGAAGCGCGGCGCCTCGGCGTCGATACCGGGTTACTGGCGATCATCCACACCCATCTGCGCGCCTATGAAGAGCGGCGGGCGGCGGGGCGGCTTTAGTCCGATCAATTCGGTTGCGTGCGCGCGCCCTGCTGAAGGGCCAGCACGGCGCCGGCGAGATAGAGCGAGCCGCAGATGAGTACGCGCTTCGGTCCGCCGTCGAGAGCGCGGATACGGGCGAGCGCAGTCGGCAAATCGGCGGCGGCCTCGGCCCTCAGTCCAGCGACGGTCGCGATGTCCGCCGTCTCCGCAGCCGAGCGCGCGACCTCGTGCGGCCCCGGCACCGGGACCGTAACGATCGAGCGGGCGAGCCCCGCAAAGGGCTCCAGGAAACCTGCGGCGTCCTTTTGCCCGAGCATGCCAACCACCAGGTAGACTGGCTTGGTGGCGCGCTCGTCGAGATCGGCAAGGACTTGGGCAATGGCTTGGCCCCCGGCCGGATTGTGACCGCCGTCGAGCCAGAGTTCCGCCTCTGGGCCGACGATGTCGACCAAAGGGCCGGTCGTCAGCCGCTGCATGCGCGCCGGCCAGACGACCTCGATCAGGCCACGCTCGATGGCGGCGGGCGTCATGCCGAGGTGCGTCAATTGCAGGGCGGCCGCCACAGCGGCACCCGCATTGACGATCTGATGGCGGCCGACGAGCGCCGGCAGCGGCAGATCCAGAAGCCGGTCCTCGTTCTGGAAGACGAGGCGGCCGTTTTGTTCGAAGGCCTCGAAATCGCGCCCCCACACACTCAACGGCGCACCGACGCGGGCCGCCGCGCGTTCGATCACCGGCGCGGCTTCGTCCGATTGCTGCGAGATGATGCCACGCACGCCGCGCTTCAGAATGCCGGCTTTCTCGGCCGCGATCAGCGCAACCGTGGCGCCGAGCTTGTCGGCATGGTCCATCGAGACCGGCGTGATCACCGTCAAGGCCGGGCGCTCGACCACATTGGTGGTGTCCAGCCGTCCACCGAGGCCGACCTCGAGCAGCACGGCATCGGCGTGATGCTCGGCAAACGCCAGGAACGCCGCCGCGGTGGTGATCTCGAAGAACGTGATCTGATCGCCCGCGTTGACGCGCTCCACCCGCGTCAAGACGTCGACGAGGGCCGCCTCCGATATGGGGGCCGCCCGGCCGTCGTCGCCCGGCAATTGGATTCGCTCGTGGAACGTCACCAGATGCGGCGAAGTGTAGGCGTGGACACGGCATCCCGACGCCTCCAGCATCGCCTTGAGGAGTGCCGTCGTCGATCCCTTGCCATTGGTCCCGGCGATATGAATGACAGGCGGCAAACGGCGGTGGGGATTGCCGAGCTTCTCAAGCAGTCGCTCGATGCGTCCGAGCGACAGGTCGATCATGAGCGGGTGAAGCGTCTTCAGCCCGTCCAGCAGCGCATCGCTCGATCGCATCAAGATCTTTCGCGCGGCAACTTTCTCAGTTGCGGGCGTCCTTGCCACTCTTTCCGTCGTCGGTACGGGTCGCCTTGCGCCGCGCGTCCGTGTCGCCGAGGGGCTTGCCGTCTGCGCTCTCGTTCGGCCGGACTTCCAGCAGGCGGTCGACCGGTTGGCCGTTGACATGGCCCTTGCCGTTCAGCCCCCGGCGCCGTTCCGCGGCGCGAGCTGGTGACGGACCGGTCAGGATCTTGCAAAGACGCGCCAGCGTGTCGCGCAGCCGATGGCGGTGAACGACCATGTCGATCATGCCGTGAGCCAGCAGATATTCGGCGCGCTGGAACCCGTCCGGCAGCTGCTCACGAATGGTCTGCTGAATGACGCGGGGGCCGGCGAAGCAGATGAGAGCGCCCGGTTCGGCGATGTGGACGTCGCCCAGCATGGCGTAGGAGGCCGTCACGCCACCCGTGGTCGGATCGGTGAGCACGACCAGATAGGGCAGGCGCGCCTCGCGCAGACGCTGCACCGCGATGGTCGTGCGCGGCATCTGCATCAGCGACAGAATGCCCTCCTGCATGCGCGCGCCGCCAGATGCGGCGAACAGGATGAACGGCGTACCCTTGTCGACGGCACGCAACATGCCGGCGATCACGGCCTCGCCCGCCGCCATGCCGAGCGAGCCACCCATGAAGCGGAAGTCCTGTGCTGCCGCGATCACCTCGCGGCCATCGAGTCGGCCCTCGCCGATGATGACGGCATCACCGAGTTGGGTGTCGGCCTTGGCATCCCTGAGGCGATCGGCGTAGCGGCGCCCGTCGCGAAACTTGAGCGGGTCCTGAATGACTTCGGGCGCCGGCACAACGGTATACTCGCCGCCGTCGAACAGGCTCTTGAGGCGCGGCTGGGCGGCCATGCGCATGTGATAGTTGGAGCCGGGCACGACGAACTGGTTCGCCTCGAGGTCTTTGTAGAAGACCATCTGGCCGCTGTCGGGGCATTTGACCCAGAGATTGTCCGGCACCTCGCGCTTCGTGGTCAGGAAGCTGCGAATCTTCGGACGAACGAGATTATTGATCCAGTTCACGCCTGTTTTGCTCCTCGCCGCCGCCGAACGACCAAGTCGACCGGCCGGGCCACTGCTCTAGGCATTATATAGGAATGTTGCGACGCGGTGTTAGCGGTGACGCAGGGCGGAGGCAAGCCGGCCGGCGAGCCCCAGCACGCCGGCTACCGTCTCCGGCGTGCCCTTGCCATCCTTGCCGAGCGACCGCTCGATCTCCGCGACGAAAGCCGATCCGACCACCACGGCGTCGGCGCCAGCCGCAATAGCGCGGGCCTGCTCGGGGGTTTTGACCCCGAAGCCGACAGCGACGGGAAGCCGCGTCGACGCCTTGATACGGGCGACTTGCGCATGCACCGCCTGCGGGTCAGGGGTGGCGGTTCCGGTGATCCCGGTAATCGACACATAGTAAACGAAACCGCCCGTGTTCCGGAGCACGGCGGGCAGCCGCTTGGCATCGGTGGTCGGGGCCGCCAGCCGGATGAAGTGGATGCCGTGCTCGCGGGCCGGCAGGCACAGTTCGTCGTCGGCCTCGGGCGGAACATCGACAACGATCAGTCCGTCGACACCGGCGGACTTGGCCTCGGCCAGGAAGGCGTCGACGGGGAATACGTAGATGGGATTGTAGTACCCCATCAGCACGATCGGCGTGGTGGTGTCCCTGGCGCGGAACTCGCGCACCAGCGCCAAGGTCTTGCGCATCGTCTGGCCGGCCTTCAAGGCGCGCAGCGAAGAGGCCTGGATCGCCGGGCCGTCGGCCATCGGGTCGGAAAACGGCATGCCGAGTTCGATGACATCGGCGCCGGCCGCCGGCAGCCCCATCAGGATCTCCCGCGCGGTGTCGTAGTCGGGATCTCCGGCCGTGATGAAGGTGACCAGGCCGGCGCGGCCCTCGGCCTTCAGAGCGGCAAAGCGGGAATCGATGCGGTTGGACGTCATGCGTTGTCTTCTTTCAGCTCGCGCTTCATGGCCTCGACGACCGTCTTCAGATCCGGCAGATGCCGGTTGGCGATGTCCCAGATGATATCCGCATGGAGGCGGTCATACGCGTGACGCAGCCGGTTTCCGGGTCGCGATCGAAGAACAGATCGACGTCGGAGGTCGCGGTCGCCTCGTCGCGGGCGTGAGAGCCGAACAGATAAAGGCCGCCAACGCCGTCTGAGTGGATGACATCGGCGTTGGCCTTGAGCTTGGCGATGAGGTCGTCGCGTCTCATGGCTCAGATCTTCATGCCCAGGGCGTTGGCGACCGTGAACAGATCCTTGTCGCCGCGCCCGCACAGGTTCATCACCAGCAGATTGTCCTTCGGCAGGGTCGGCGCCAGCTTCATGACGTGAGCCAACGCGTGGGCCGGTTCGAGCGCCGGGATGATGCCTTCGAGGCGCGTGCACAGCTGTAACGCGCCGAGGGCCTCCTTGTCGGTCGCCGGAACGTAGGTTACGCGGCCCGAATCCCTGAGCCAGGAATGCTCCGGCCCGACGCCGGGATAGTCGAGCCCGGCCGAGATGGAATGGCCCTCGAGGATCTGCCCGTCGGCGTCCTGCAAGAGATACGTGCGGTTGCCATGCAGCACGCCGGGGCGTCCGCCGGTCATGGACGCGGCGTGGCCATTGGGCACCTCGAGTCCGTGACCGCCTGCCTCGACGCCGTAGATCGCGACCGATGCGTCGTCGAGGAAGGGATGGAACAGTCCGATGGCGTTGGAGCCACCGCCGATGCAGGCTACCAGCGTGTCGGGCAAGCGACCCTCGGCCTGCATCATCTGCTCGCGGACTTCACGGCCGATGATCGACTGGAAGTCGCGCACCATGGCCGGATAGGGGTGCGGGCCCGCCGCCGTGCCGATGATGTAGAAGGTGTCGCGGACGTTGGTGACCCAGTCGCGCAGCGCCTCGTTCATGGCATCCTTCAGGGTGCCGGCGCCCGACGTCACGGGATTGAGCTTGGCGCCGAGCAGCTTCATGCGCGCGACGTTCGGGCTTTGGCGCTCGATGTCGGTGGCGCCCATGTAGACTTCGCACGGGATACCGTATTTGGCGCAGACGGTGGCGACGGCGACGCCGTGCTGGCCGGCGCCGGTCTCGGCGATGATGCGGGTCTTGCCCATGCGGAGCGCCAGCAGCATCTGGCCGAGGCAATTGTTGATCTTGTGGCTGCCGGTGTGATTGAGCTCGTCGCGCTTGAAATAGATCTTCGCGCCGCCGAGCTCCTTGGTCAGACGGTCGGCGTAGTAGAGCGGAGACGGACGCCCGGCATAGTGCGTGTTCAGATGCGCCAACTCGGCGTGGAATGCGGGGTCCTTTTTCGCGGCGTCGTAGGCAGCCTCGAGCTCGAGGATCAGCGGCATTAGCGTCTCGGCCACGAACCGGCCGCCGTAAATGCCGAAATGCCCGCGCTCGTCGGGCCCGGCGCGGTAGCTGTTGAGACGGCCGCTTGCGGCCTTGTCGGTCTGACTGGACATCGTCTTTCGTCCTCGGATGGCGTTCGGTTCAGGCCGCCTTTGCGGCCCGGATGAAGTTCGCGATGAGGGTGGCGTCCTTCTCGCCCGGCGTGCGCTCGACGCCAGACGATACGTCGACCGCCCTGGCCCCGGTCAGGCGGATGGCGTCGGCCACGTTGGCAGGTGTCAGCCCGCCCGACAGCATGTACCACCGCGCGCGCCAATTGCCGAGAATGCGCCAGTCGAAGGTGATGCCGTTGCCGCCGGGCAAGGCGCCCTTCATATCGGCCGGCGGCTTGGCGTCGAACAGCACGAGGTCGGCCGCCGCGTCATAGGCGGCTGCAGCGGCCACGTCGGCCTCCGTCGCCACCTTCAAGGCCTTCATGACGGTTAGGCCGCTCATCGATCGGATGGCGCGGACCCGGTCCGGGGTCTCGCTGCCGTGAAGCTGCAGAATGTCGGGCGCGACCCGGCCGACGACCGACCGGACCAACTGGTCGTCGGGATCGACGAGCAGGGCGACGCTGCGGGCCCGTCCGCGCGCCTGCGCCACCAGGTCGGCCGCGGCCGTCTGGCCGATGTGGCGCGGGCTCGGCGGGTAGAAGACCAAGCCGACGTAATCGGCGCCCGCCGACAGCGCGGCCTCCAGCGCGTCGGGCGTCTTGAGACCGCAGATCTTGACCTCGACTGACATGCGCTCTTCTCTCGGCACCGGGGGTGTGGCTGTCAAGCCTCACGTCTAGGTCCGGCGCCCACTTGACGCAGGCCACCCGAACCCTCTCGAATTGCCGGATGCCCCGCCGCGCCCTGCGCTCCCATCCTTCGACCTTCGGCTCCTTGGCCGCCAAGACGCCCCTCGCGCTGGCGGGCGAGCGCATCGGGCTGCTCGGCGGTTCGTTCAATCCACCGCACGCCGCCCATGTCCTGATCAGCGAGATTGCATTACGGCGTCTCGACCTGGACCGGATCTGGTGGATCGTCACGCCGGGCAATCCCCTGAAGTCTCACGGGGATCTCGCCAGCCTTGCCGACCGGATGGCGGCCTGCCGGGCCATCGCCCACAACCCTCGGATCATTCCGACCGGCTTCGAGCAGCAACTGCCCACGGCTTACACGGCCGTGACGCTCGCGTTCCTGCATCGGCGCTATCCGGCCACCCGCTTCGTGTGGCTGATGGGCGCGGACAACCTTGCCTCGTTCGACCGCTGGCAGCATTGGCGGCTGATCGCCGAGACCATGCCGATCGCCGTTGTCGATCGGCCGGGTTGGCGGCATGCGGCGCTGGCGAGCCCGGCCGGACGTGCGCTGGCGCAGAGCCGGATCGCCGAGGACCGGGCCGCGACTCTGGCGATGCGGGACGCGCCCGCCTGGACATTCCTGACAGGTCCGTTGTCGCCGCTGTCGTCGACCGCGCTGCGGGCCGCGGCAGCCGCTCGTGAACTGGCCAAACTGTGAGGTCATTCCCAGCACTCGGCACCATTGAAGCAACGGGGCAAAGCGACTATCATGTGTTCGGTGGTTGGTCGATGCAACCGCCCTTGGCTTCAGCGCTGCCTTTACGGGCCGCACCGGCGCCTCGCTCCCGAAAATGACAGAAGGAATTTCGGCACATTATGCCTAGCGCACTCGAGATGGCCCCCAAGGGCTCGTCTCTCGAAGGGCTCTCCCAAGCCGGCCGGAGCCCCGCCGCCCTTGTCCAGCAGGTTGTTTCCTGGTTGGACGATGCAAAGGCCGAGGAAATCGTCACCATCTCACTCGATGGCAAATCGAGCATCGCGGACTACATGGTGATCGCCTCGGGCCGCTCCGACCGCCACGTCGGCGCTATCGCACAGCAGATCCAGCAGAAGCTCAAGGAACTTGGTCTCGGACCTGTCCGGATCGAAGGCCTCGACGCGTGCGACTGGGTGCTGGTCGATGCCGGCGACATCATGCTGCACGTGTTCCGGCCCGAGGTTCGGGAATTCTACAACCTCGAGAAAATGTGGGCGGGCGACCGGCCTGCAGTGCCGCAGCACTGATAGCGCCGTCCGGGCTCGCGGCTGCCGCTCCCAGGGCGTGGCTCGAGGGACCGATAGGCCCTCTCGGCGGGCACCTGCGGCTTCCACCGGGTCCGATCAGGCCCTCTCGCGGATCGGGAACGCGATGCGTATCGTGATCGCCTGCGTTGGCCGCCTCAAGGACGGCCCGGAGCGCGATCTCTACGAGCGGTATGCCGGACGGCTCGATGCGACCGGCCGTGCTGTCGCGCTTGGGCCGCTAACTCTCGCAGAAGTCCCGGAGGGCCGGGCGGCCGACAAGACGACCCGTCTGGCGGACGAAGGCCAGCGGCTGTTGGCGGCCTGTGGCGAAGCAAGCGTCCGCATCGTGCTGGACGAGCGCGGTAAATCCCTTTCCAGCACCGCTTTCGCGCAGTTTCTGGCGCGTCATCGCGACGACGGTGTACAGCGCCTGGCGCTGTTGATCGGCGGTGCGGATGGCCATGGGGCCGAGGTGCTGGCGGGCGCGACCCTCAAGCTCTCCCTCGGCGCGATGACGCTGCCGCACGGGCTCGCCCGGATCGTGCTGGCCGAGCAACTCTACCGCGCCGCGACCATTCTGACAGGGCACCCATATCACCGCGAGTGAGCTGGCGGCGCGCGACCGTGGGCGTCAGGGGCGCCGTTTCAGGAAAGCCAGCACGCCGTCCTTGTACACCCGGTCTCCGACCGCCTTCATGTGATCGCGACCGGGGATCATCAGGGCATCGGCACCCGGTATGAGCGCGGCGAGGTCGGCCGCCGGGCCGGCGATCACGTCGGTCTCGCCGACGGCGACCAGCACCGGGCATCGCAGTTTGGCCAGCAGTTCCGCGGTGATCGGCTCCCGGGCGGAACGGATGCAGGCGGCGAGCGCCTTCAGGTCGCTGCCGGTCTGCTCGGCGAAGGCGCGGAACGTGCGCGCGGTGGGATTCGTCACGGCGTCGATCGAGGGCGCCTCGAGCGCCGCCGCGATGGGGCCGGTGCCGGCCATCGGGCGGACCATGTTGCCGCCGAGACCGGCGAAGATGGCACTGCGAACCCGCTCCGGGTGGGCCAGGGCCAGGAACGCGGTGATGCGCGCGCCCATCGAGTAACCCATGACATCAGCCCGCGGAATGGCGAGGTGGTCGAGCAGCCGGCGGGCATCCTCGGCCATCAGGGGGGCGCCGTAATCCTCGAGCCGGTGCAGCTTCTGGCTTTGCCCGTGGCCGCGGTTGTCGAGCGCCACGACTCGGTAGCCGGCGCCGGTCAGGGCCTTGATCCAGCCGGGATCGCCCCAGTTGAACGTGATGTTGGAGGCGAAGCCATGGATGAGCAGAACCGGATCACCGGCGCCTTCGTCGATGTAGGCGATCTCCGCTCCGTCCGACTGGAATGTCTTCATGGCCCGCAACTCCCCGTGTCCTCGCGTCGCGCGCTCAACCCAAAGGCCAAGGGGAGCTGTGACGTGCGTCCCCTACCATTTGCGCCCCGGCGCCGCTATGGTCCGGCCAACAGCGAAGGACCAGAGGGCGGCCCGGATGGCAAGCAGTCACGTACCCCACATCGCGAACGATCAGGGTGTCGAGAAGATCTTCGTCGGGGTCAAAGAGTTCCAGTGCATGGGCGCGCGCGCGCCGTTCGACCATCCGCACGTCTTCCTCGACATGGGCACCGATACCCAGACACTCTGCCCCTATTGCTCCACGCTTTTCCTTTACGACCCGCGTCTGACGGCCGACGAGACCGACCCCAAGGGCTGCATCGTCGAGGCGGTCGGCTGACAGCGAGGCGGAGCGGATAGAGGGTGGCAAAAGGCGATCCACTTCTCATCGCGGGCGGGGGCATCGCCGGCCTCTCGCTCGGCTTGGCGCTGGCGCGGCGTGGCAAAGCCAGCCGTATTCTCGAACGTAACACCGTATTCTCCGAGGCCGGTGCCGGCATCCAGATCGGCCCGAACGGCATGGGCGTGCTGCGCCGGCTCGGTCTGGCGGGATCATTGGCGCCGCTGGCTGCCTGGCCGACCGCCATCGAAGTGCGGGACGGCGGCAGCGGCCAGCGGTTGACCCGCCTGCCGCTCGGCGACTGGATTGCCCAGCGACATGGGGCGCCATATGGCGTCATCCACCGGGCCGACCTGCAAAGCATCCTGCTCGACGCCGCCCGGATGGAACCGCTGATCGAGATCGTGACGGGCTTTCGCGTCGGCGCGATCTCGGAGGGCGCGTCGGGTGTGACGGTCGACAGCGAGACCGGCGACCGCCAGCGCGGCAGCGCCCTGGTCGGCGCCGATGGCCTGTGGTCGGCGGTACGGCCCTGGGTCGACCCCGGCGCCGATCTCAACTTCTCGGGCAAAACCGCGTCGCGGACGGTCGTCCCGATCGAGGCGGTGCTGTCCGACTACCGCACCGTCACCACGATCTGGCTGATGTCCCAGGCCCACATCGTCGCCTATCCGGTGCGGGGCGGGCAGGCCCTGGCATGCGTCGTGGTGGTCGAAGGGTCCTGGCCCGGCCGCGGCTGGGGGCAGGCGGTGGAGGCCGAAACCGTGCTCGGCAAGCTCGCCGGGGCCGATCGCCGGTTGCTCGATCTGCTCCGGCAGGCGCAGGAGTGGCGCTCGTGGGCGCTCTACGATCCCGAGGCCTTGTCCGCGTGGTCGAAAGGACCGGTGGTGCTGATCGGCGACGCGGCGCATCCGGTGCTGCCGTTCCTGGCCCAAGGCGGGGTGATGGCGCTCGAGGATGCCGAAACACTGGCGGTCTGCCTCACGCGCTACGGCGATGACGTCACGACCGCGTTCGCGAGCTACGAAGCACAGCGCCGGCCCCGCATCACGCGTGTGCAGCGGGCTTCGCGGCGCAATGGCGGCATCTATCATGCCAGCGGCCCGACCGCCCTGGCCCGCGACTCGGTACTGCGGTTGACCCCGGGCGGCGTGCTGATGCGGCAGTACGACTGGTTGTATGGCTGGCCGGGGCCGACCGTACCGGCCTGAAGGCTCAGGAGCGCCAGAACTCGGGCCGCAGCAGCACCAGAACGGTGAACAACTCCAGGCGGCCGAGCAACATGGCCGCCGACAACAGCCATTTGGCGCCGGCTGGCAGGGTCGAGAAGTTGCCCGCAGGTCCCACGATGTCGCCGAGACCCGGCCCGACATTCCCGACCGCGGTCGCCGCCGAGGACGCCGCCGTCACGACATCGAGGCCGAAGGCGGTCAACAGCACCGTGAAGATCCCCACTGTTGCCATGTACATGGCCATGAAGGCGATCACGGAGAACGGGACGTCATCCGGCAGACGGCGCCCGTTGTAAGTGAGCGTAATGATCCGATTGGGGGTGATGAGATGGAGAAAATGACTGCGAATGAGCCGCTCGGCGATCTGGAACCGATAGATCTTAATGCCACCCGCGGTCGATCCGGAGCAGCCGCCGACGAACGTCAGAATGAAGAAGAACCCGACGGCGAACGGACCCCATAGCTGGTAGTCCTCCGACATGAACCCGGTCGTCGTGACGATTGACGTCGTGTTGAAGGCCGTAGCCCGCAATGCGTCGAGGAAGGGCCGGCCGGAGGTCACGCTCAACCACACCGCCAGTGACACCCAAACCACAACCATGAAGACGATGAAGGCCCGCACCTGTTCGTCGCGCCACAGAGCGGTCGGCTGGGCGCCGATCAGCTTGATGAACATGACGAGCGGCAGGGCGCCGGCCAGCATGAAGATCGTGCCGGCCCACTCGAGCGCGGGAGAACGGAAGAACGCGAAGCTCTCGTCGTGGGTGGAGAAGCCCCCGGTGGCGATGGTGGCGAGCGCGTGGCAGATGGCATCGAACAGGGTCATGCCGAGCACGGTGTAGACGAACGCGCAGGCCACGATGAGGAGCCCGTAGACGCTGGCAATCGCCAGCATCAGCTCGGAGGCGCGGGGCAGGATCTTCTCCGATCGGTCGGAGCTTTCGGTCTGGAACAGCTGCATGCCGCCGACCCGCAGGAACGGCATGATCAAAATCGCCATCACGATGATGCCCATGCCGCCGATGCCGTTCAGGATGGCACGCCAGATGAGGACGCCGCGCGGCAGCTTGTCGAGCCCGACCAGAACCGTGGCTCCCGTCGTGGTCAGGCCGGACATCGCCTCGAAATACGCGTCGGCATAGCTCAATCCCAGCCCTACGAAGGGCACGGCCGCGAAGCCACAGACGATGATCCAGGCCAGCGTGGTGAGCAGGAAGCCGTCACGGATGCCGAGCCGGCTCTGTTTCTCCTCGTGGCCGCCGAAGACCATCAGGCCACCGAAGAAGATGGTGACGACCGCGGACCAGAAGAAAACCTGCGCGTGCGGGTGCCCGTCGGCAAGATCGACAGCCGCCGGAACCAGCATGCCGGCAGCCAGGGTGCAACAAAGCAGGCCGAGCGTGTAGATGATCGGCCGGGTTCCAATCACCGAGGGGCTCCCCGTCCTTCATGATGCGCCGCAGCCACCTCGGGCCACGGGCGTCGGTCGAACCCCATCTCTCAGTGATTGCCGGACGAGCCGTCAAGGCCGAACGGTCCTGCCGCCGTTCGTTACCGGACGATACCTGCCGCGGTGTGGCATGGCAGCCGATTTGACTGCTCGGAATAGCGAACAGTTACGATCGATTGCGCGATTCGGTTCCGATCGCCTCTGCGATCTCGCCCGACATGCGCGTGGCTAGGTCCCCGAGCCGCTGGAACTCCTGCCGATAATCGTCGGCGGCGCGCTCGAAGAACCCCGCCACAAGTCGCTGGGCATCAGCGGGCGCGTGGCAGCTCATGAGTTGCTGCTGCAGAGCCATATCCTGTTGGATGCGCGACACCAGGAAATTCGACCATTCATGGGCGGCTTCGCCCGAGCGGCGGGTGACGGCGCGGCCAATGGACAACCACGTTTCGAAGGCCGTGGCTTGCCATGGCTGCCACACCGCGAAGACATCGCGATCGGCAGCTCCGAGCATCCGGGCGACGGTCATGGCCTTGTTCTCCTTCGGCGGACGGCCCCACTTGGTCCCCCAATTCGTGTAATTTTCTGCGAGTATTCTCGTTGCCGGTTTGACGGTCATCAAAGCCTGTCCCCGATGTTGGGTGACGGTCGGCTGAAACGGTCCGGAGGTGTCCTGTGTTTCATCAGCTTCTCATAGCCACCGATGGCAGCGACGCGTCTTGCCGGGCCGTGGCGCAAGGTCTCGAACTGGCCCGCGCGCTCGGGGCCACGGCGCTGGTCGTGCGCGTGAGCGGCGCGCCGGCCCATATCGTCGTGCTGGGCGTCGACCTCACGGAACTGCCGGAATCGGTCAAGGTCGAGATCGCCAAGCGGATCGAGGCGCACTTCGCCTGGGTCCGCAAGACGGCCGCCGATCTCGGTGTTTCATGTGAGACGCTGCGGGTCGAGAGCGAGCGTCCGTGGCAGGGCATCCTGGAAACGGCCGAGAGCCGAGGCGTGGACATGATCGTGATGGCGAGCCATGGCCGACGCGGCCGGGCGGCGCGGCTGATCGGCAGCGAAACCATGCGGGTTTTGACCAACGGGACGCTGCCGGTGCTTGTGCTGACCTGACGCCACAAGGTCGACTCGCGGTGCGGAGTTTGACCCCGATCAACGCTCTTCGCACCTGCAGCATGGGATGGCTATTCGAAAGGCCGGGCCAGATTTCAACGGCCCGCCGCGCATCAGATAAGGCCCGATCATGAGCATTCGCAACTTCGAGCACCTGCTCGCACCGCGCTCTGTCGCCTTGATCGGCGCCAGCGACGTGCCCCACAGCATTGGCGCCATCACCGCCCGCAACCTGAAGCGTGGCGGCTTCAAGGGGCCCCTCTGGTTCGTCAACCCGCGCCGGCCGGTGGTCGAGGGCGTCGCATGTTACGCCTCGGTCGATGCGCTGCCCGATGCGCCCGATCTGGCCGTGATCGCCACGCCAGCCGCGACGATCCCCGGCCTGATCGACGAACTCGGCCGCAAGGGGTGCCGCGCCGCCGTGATCATCACCGCCGGGGTTCGCGGCGAGCTTGCCGATGCCATGCTGGCCGCGGCCGGTCGCCATCTGCTGCGCATCCAGGGTCCCAACTGCATCGGTCTGATGGTCCCGGGCATCGGGCTCGACGCCAGCTTCTCGCATCGCGCCGCTCGCAATGGTCGCCTCGCGTTCCTGTCGCAGTCGGGCGCACTGGTCACCGCCATCGTCGACTGGGCGGAGAGCCGCGGCATCGGCTTCTCCCACGTCGTCTCGCTCGGCGACATGGCCGACGCCGACTTCGGCGACTTCCTGGACTACTTCGCCGGTGATCCGTCGAGTCGCGCCATCCTGCTCTACATGGAGAGCCTGAAGCACGCGCCGAAGTTCATGTCGGCGGCGCGCCGGGCGGCCCGCTCGAAGCCGGTGATCGTCATCAAGTCCGGCCGGCACGAGGCGAGCGCCAAGGCCGCCTTCTCGCACACCGGCGCGCTCGCCGGCGCGGATGCCGCCTACGACGCCGCTTTCCGGCGGGCCGGACTGTTGCGCGTGCAGGAACTGTCCGAGCTGTTCGATGCCGCCGAGATCCTCTCCAAGGTCTCGCCGCTCGAGGGCGAGCGGCTCACCATCGTGACCAACGGTGGCGGGGCCGGCGTTCTGGCGGCCGATGCGCTTTCCGACCATGGCGGGCTGCTGGGGTCGTTGGCCCCCGAGACCCTGGCCAAACTCGACGGTGCCCTGCCGGCGACATGGTCTCACAGCAATCCGGTCGACATCATCGGCGATGCCGGGCCCGACCGCTACGCCGCGGCGCTGGATGCCGTACTCGACGACCCGCAGACGGACGCGGTGCTGGTGATCAATTGCCCGACGGCGCTGCACGACAGTCATGAGGCCGCCGAGGCGGTGACGCGCACGCTCGCCGCGCGGCGGGCGGCCAAGCGGCGCTCCAAGCCGGTGCTGACCAACTGGCTCGGCGTCGATGCGGCCGAAAGCTCGCGCCGGCACTTCGCCGAACACCACATCGCGAGCTTCGATACGCCTGCCGATTCTGTGCACGGGTTCATGCAGCTCGTGCGGTACACGCGCGCGCAGACCGAGCTGCTGTCGATGCCGCCGTCGCTGCCGGAGGCGATGTATGCCGGCAGCGACGCGACCGGGCAGCTCATCGCCGACTGCCTCGCCCAGGGGCGCCGGCACCTGACCGAGCTCGAAGCCAAGAACGTGCTGTCGGCCTTCGGTATTCCGACGGTGGCCACCGAGCTTGCCGCCACTCCGGCGGAGGCCCGCGACCGCGCCGCTCCGATGCTCGCGCGTCACGGTGCCGTCGTGATCAAGATTCTGTCGGTCGACATCCCGCACAAGTCCGATGTCGGCGGTGTCCGGCTCAACCTCGAGACGCCGCTGCAGGTCGAGCAGGCCGCCGAGTTGATGCTCGAGCGCGCCCGCGCGGCGCGGCCGGATGCACGAATTGACGGCTTCACGGTCCAGCCGATGATCCGCCGCTCGCACGCGCACGAGCTGATCGTCGGTGTCAGCGAGGACCCGACGTTCGGACCGTTGCTGATGTTCGGGGCGGGCGGCACGGCGGTCGAGGTGTTGCGGGATGCGGCCTACGCACTGCCACCGCTCGATCTGCGGCTCGCCCACGATCTCATCCGCCAGACCCGCGTCTCGCGGCTGCTTGCCGGGTATCGCGACCGGGCGCCGGCCAACATCGAGGCCATCGCGATGACGCTGGTGAAGCTCGGCTACATGGTGGCCAGCCATCCGGCGATCCGCGAGATCGACATCAATCCTCTGCTCGCCGACGAGACCGACGCCATCGTGCTCGACGCCCGCATCCGGCTCGAGGATCCGGTCGAAAAGCCGCGAGTCCGTATGGCGATACGGCCGTACCCGCGGGAATGGCAAAAGGAGGTCGACTTCGACTGTGTCGGCCACGTCACCATCCGGCCGATCCGACCCGAGGACGAAGCCCTGTATCAGGAGTTCTTTTCCCACGTCGACGCGGAGGACATGCGGCTCAGGTTCTTCACGCCGCGGCCAGATCTCTCTCACAAGTTTCTCGCTCGCCTGACGCAGATCGACTACGCACGCGAGATGGCCTTCGTCGCCCTTTCGAAGGACGGGGACCTGCTGGGAGTCGCGCGCTTCATCGCGGACGCCGACTTCGTGCGAGGCGAATATGGAGTCCTGGTGCGCTCCGACCTCAAGGGACACGGTCTCGGCTGGAAGCTGATGCAGCATCTCATCGACTATGCCCGGAGCACCGGCTTGCACCAGATCATCGGCGCGGTGCTGGCCGACAACACGACGATGCTGAAGATGTGCGAGAGCCTCGGCTTCAAGATCCAGCCGTTCCCCGGCGATCCGAGCGTGCGCGAGGTCGTATTGGATCTGGCAACGCCGTGACACCGTAGGCCGGGGGCCTCGAATCGACCGAGATCGCTCGGTGTGGGCGTGCTGCGCGTTTCCCGTGTGAGCGTGGATCGCAGTCTGTGACTATGATGCTGACCGTGATTCAGGATCTGGTCGGATCGCCGAGCCGAACCCATCAGGGTTGATCACACGCTATGGACCAAGTCAGCCCTCAGCGCGCCGGGAGTATGCCGCCTTGACTTCGAGCCAGCCGAGTTTCGCCGACGTGGTGACGCGCAGCTTCGCCCTGCAGGGGCTGATGCAGTCGATAGGCGCGCGGCTGACCCGCATCGAGTCCGGGCATGTCACCATCACGGTCCCCTTCTCCGATCGCGTCTCGCAACAGCACGGTCTTTTCCATGGCGCGGTCATCGGCGCGATCGGCGACAGCGCGGGCGGCTACGCCGCCCTCACGCAGATGCCGGCCGACAGCGAAGTCGTGACCATCGAGTACAAGGTCAACTTCGTGCGCCCCGCGAAAGGCCGGGCGCTGATTGCCGACGGGACGGTGCTGCGGTCGGGCAAGTCGATCACGGTCTGCCGGGTGGATGTGGACGTCGAGGATGACGCCGGGAGCCGCACGCTGGTTGCGGTCTTGCAGGCGACCTTCATGCGCGTGGCGAAGCAGGCCTGACGCGGCGCGAACGTAACGAGTGGTGCTCCCACAAGTTCATCCAGCTCGGCGGCCCTACGCAACGCACCCCTGAGCCAGGACGATGTATTGTGGGAGCACAAACGCAAACGCTTACGCAGTACTCGTTCGTCCGGTTGAGACACTCGACGTGTCCTCCGGGACAGGTTCTTTGTACGAACTTTCTGCTGGTTTGTCATGCCTCCTCGTCGACACCGGTGGATAACCTACGAAATTTCGCACAATCGAGAGCTTACGCGGGGCTGGCTGCCGACGCTGGCCCCGCGGTCGGCGGGCCGTCTCAACCGGCGGCTTCGCCGCTCCACCATGGCGCCGGATCCGAAAAGGCTCTTGGCCGCGGCGTCACATCGTGTCAGACTTTTGTCATGTTGCGGATGGCGCGCTCCAGAATGGCGGCCCTCGCGGTCGCCTTATCGGTCCTTTCGGCCGTTCTCATCGGCGGCTTCGGCACGGCGGCGCGTGCGCAACCCGTCGATCTCGAATTGGTGCTGGCGGTCGACATCTCTTGGTCGATGGACCCGGAAGAACAACAGCTTCAGCGCGAAGGTTACGTGGCTGCCTTTCGCGACCGTGAGGTGCAGCGGGCCATCGCGTCCGGGGCGCATCGCCGGATCGCGGTGACCTACATCGAGTGGGCGGGTCCGCATTCCCAGCGCGTCGTCATCCCCTGGACCGTGGTTGGAACTCGCGTCGAGGCAGAGTCGTTCGCTGCGGCACTGGCGGCTGCTCCGATCTCGCGCGATCGCATGACCTCGATCTCGGCGGCCCTGCGCTACGCCAGTGAACTGCTAGCGGAGCGGCCCGACACCGGCGCGCGACGGGTCATCGATATCTCGGGAGACGGCCCGAACAACGCCGGTGGCGCGGTGACTGTCGTGCGGGACAAGCTCGTCGCCGATGGGGTGGCGATCAACGGTCTGCCGATCCTGCTCCGGCCGTCGATGTCCTCGATGTTCGAGATCTCGAACCTGCTCGACTATTACGAAGGCTGCGTGATCGGCGGCCCGGGCTCTTTTGCCATCCCGATCTACGAGCGGAGCGAGTTCCTGACCGCCACCCGCCGGAAACTGCTTTTGGAAATCGCCGGGACGGAGCCGCGGCTGTTCCGGGTCCAATTCAAGCCACCGTCGACCGACGTGGACTGCCACATCGGCGAAAAGCTCTGGCAGCGCTACATGGACCGCTGACTGCGCCGAGGGGCACATTGTCGCCGCCATTCCGTCCGTCGGCATGCCTGATTTCTGATTGATCCTCTGGCCGTCGTGACGCCGGGTTGACCCGACGTTAACGATGTTTTGCTTAGCTCGAGGGCATGTTGCGTCACCTCGCGTCCCTTTGCATGGCCTCTGGCGCCGCCCTGCTGCTGTGGGGCTGCAGTTCGACGCCATATTTCGTCGCCGAACGGGAGCCGTGGCGGGAAGCTGAAGAGCAGGCCTGCCTTGCGTCCAACGTCGTCAATGAGACGCGTTTCGTGCAGGCGCGTTCGGCGCTCGGTGGACCCAGCGTCTGTGGTGCCCTGCGCCCCTTCGAGATGGCCGCGACCAGCGACGGCCGCATCGGCCTCAAACCCGCTGCTCTGCTGCGTTGTCCGATGGTCCCGGCCGTCGAGCACTGGATGAGCACGACGGTCGAGCCGGCAGCACGCCTGTATCTCGGCGCACCGATCGTCGAGGTCAAAGTCGCCGCGTCGTACGGATGCCGTCCCATGAACCATCAAAAGGGCGGGCGTCTTTCCGAACACGGCCACGCCAACGCACTCGACGTCGCCGCATTCGTCACTGCGGACGGCCGGGTGGTGAACGTCAAGGATGGGTGGCGCGGCGCCAGCCACGAGCAGGCCTTCCTGCGCGCCGTCCATTCGGGTGCCTGCCACACGTTCACGACGGTGCTGGGTCCCGAGTATGACGCCATGCATCGCGACCATTTTCACGTCGACCTCGCCAAACGGGGCGCCAACGGGATCGGCCGGGTCTGCAAGTAGGGATCAGGCCGCTCTGATCCAGACGCGGTTGTCGTGGAAGGCGCCACCGCCGTAGGGCGCCGGCTGGTCGGCCCCGGTCAGCGTATTGATGCCCTCGCCGCCCTCGAAATCCTCATTTGGTGCGATGCTCTCGACCACCACGACGCCGCGCTGGATCCCTGCGAATGTCTCGACCACAAGTCGAATCTCGCCACGGGTGTTGCCCATGACCACACGCTGACCATCGGTGAGGCCGAGCGACGCCACATCCTGCGGATGCATCTTGACGCGCGGCCGGCCTTCGCGCTGGCGCGATGTCGGCGTCTCGTTGAACGACGAGTTCAGGTAGTTGCGCGCCGGCGACGTGGCGAGCCGGAACGGGTGGGCTGCGTCGGCATTCTCGATCACGTCCCAGTGGTCCGGCAAACGGGGCATGCGATCGGCGATGCCCCAGTCGTGACGCCGTCCGACCGGCACATTCGCCCAGTCCGGCTTGAAACGGAACTTGCCGTCGGGATAGCCGAAACCCTCGGTGTAATGGGCGACCTCGAACGCGGGCTGGCAGTCGATCCAGCGCTTCTGCTCAAGCTCGGCCAGCGTGCCCCAGCCGGAATTCTGCAGCGTCCAGTCGATCAACTCGCGCGACGTCATGTCGAACCCGGGATGCTCGGCGCCGACGCGCTTGGCCAAGGCGCAGACGACATCGTGGTTCGACCGGCACTCACCGGGCGGTGGCAGCAACTGCGGCCCGAGCAGAATGTGCTGGTGGCCGCCGCCCTGGTAGAGGTCGTCGTGCTCGGTGAACATCGTGGCCGGCAGCACCACGTCCGCCATACGCGCCGTCGCGGTCATGAACTGCTCGTGGACGCAGACGAACAGATCCTCCCGGGCAAAGCCGCGCTTGACCGTGCGTTGGTCGGGCGCGACCTGCACCGGGTTCATGTTCTGCACGAACAGGGCGGTGACCGGGGGGCCGGCGCCGATGTCGTAGGGATCGCCGGTCAGCACCGCGCCAATGCGCGACATGTCGAGCACGCGGGTCGACGGGTCGAGGACGTCGAGCCCTTCGATCATCGACTTGTTCCAGTGGAAGATGGCCCCGTTGGTATGGAAGGCGCCACCGCCTTCGTGGGCCCATGCGCCCGTCACGGCGGCGATGGAGAGCGCGGCATGCATGTTGTGGGCGCCGTTGCGCTGGCGCGTGAAGCCGTAGCCGAGGCGGAAGTACGTGCGCGGAGTCGTGCCGACCATGCGGGCGAACGTCTCGATCTCGGCGACGGCGAGCCCCGTGATGGCGCTCGCCCATTCCGGCGTGCGCGATCGCAGATGGGTTTCGAGTTCGCGCGGACAGTCGGTGTAGCGCTCGAGATAGGGCCAATTGGCGTGGCCGTCGCGGAACAGTATGTGCATGACCGCGCAGGCCAGCGCGCCGTCAGTGCCCGGACGCAAGCACAGTGCCAGGTCGGCCTGATCCATCGTGCCGTTCTGGTAGATGTCGACCGCGACGATCTTGGCACCGCGCTCCTTCCGCGCCTTCACCGCGTGGGTCATGACGTTGACCTGGGTGTTGACCGGGTTGGTGCCCCAGATGACCACCAGATCGGACTTGGCCATCTCGCGCGGATCGCTCCCGGCCAAGCGGCCGGTGCCGGCCGCGAAACCCGACCACGCGAGGGTCGTGCAGATCGTCGCGAACATCTGCGAGTAGCGCTTGGCGTGGCGCAGTCGGTTGATGCCGTCGCGCATCACGAGACCCATGGTGCCCGCGAAATAGTAAGGCCAGACCGCCTCGGGTCCGTAGCGACGCTCGGCGTCGAGCATCGCTGCCGCCGTCAGATCGAGCGCTTCGTCCCACGAGACGCGTGTGAACTGGCCGGAGCCCTTGGGGCCGACACGTTTCAGCGGATGGAGCAGGCGGTCGGGATGATGCTGGCGCTCGGCATAGCGGGCCACCTTGTTGCAGATCACACCATCCGTGTAGCTGTTCTCCTTGGCGCCGCGTACCCGCCCGATGCGGCCATTGCCGAGCAGTTCGATGTCGAGCGCACAGGTCGAAGGGCAGTCGTGCGGGCAGACGGAGTGCGCGATGGTCGGGCTCGAGTCCATGGTCACCGCCGGCCCTTGTGCTGATGGAAGTCGGGAAGCCTACCCAGTTTACAGCGACAGTAAAGTAGCCAGCGCGCGCTCCCGTCAGTCGGGCATGAAGGGAATATCCGTTGCAGCCGGTTGCAGACCGAAGGCGGTCAGCAGGGCATGCACCTGGCCACGGTGATGGGTCTGGTGATTGAACATGTGGGTGACCAGAAGCCAGCGCGGCCGCGTGAGCGCTTTGCCGGCGCTGGCCGAATGCCAGGTGACGTCGCCAGCCAGCGCGGCCGCGTCCATGCCGGCAGCCCACCGAGACAGGGCGTCGTCGCAGTCCTTTCGGTCGGCCCGCAACTCCAGCCAGTCCGGATAGGCGCGGGTCGATTCGGGGATCGACCGGGCGCGCGGCGCCGGCGTGCCACTGAGGCGCAGCATCCACATCTGATCAGCCCAGAGCACGTGGGCCAAGGTCGCCTGGATGGAGCCGAAGAAGGCGCCGCGGTCCTCGAGCCGCTGGGCGGGCGTGAGCCGATCGGCGGCGCCGTAAATCGAGCCGTTCTGCCACGCGTTGTAGCGGGCCATCAGGCGCACGTAGTCGGGACTGATCATCGAGGTTTCCCCGGGGTTTCAGCCGATGCCGCGTTCAGGTTCGTAGGCGACCTTCACGACCCCGTCGGGATAGGTCTCTATGCCCTTGAGGGACAGCGGGATCCGCCCCGGCAGCGGCCCGAGCAACGGAATGCCCTCGCCGATAAAAATCGGGATGTAGAAGACCTCGACGAGGTCGACGAGTTCGTTCTGGAGCGCCCAGCGCATGGCCGCGGCGCCGCCGACGATCCACACATCACCACGCGTGGCCTGTCTGGCTGCGGCGACCGCGGCCGCGACGCCGCCATTCGAGACCACGACGGTCTTGTCCGGCAGATTGCGTACCGGTTGCGAGGCCAGCACGAAGCAATGACGCCCGGCATAGGGCCAGGCGTCCGCAAAGGTCTGGACATGCTCGAACGTGTGGCGGCCCATGATCACAGCGCCGATCTGCGACCAGAACTTCTGGTAGCCGTAATCGTCGGGATCAAAACCCTCCAGCCAATCGACCGACCCGTCACGGTCGGCGATACAGCCGTCAGCGCTGGTCGCCACGTAGATCCGGACGCTGCTCACAGGCTCTCCCGAAGGGTGCATGAGGCGGGCGCCACAGCGACCGGCCGTTACCCAACGATCTCGTCGAGACGGAAGTTCAAGGCAATCTCGCGCTCGGCGCTGGTCGGGCTGTCGGAACCGTGGACCGAGTTTTCACCCACCGACTTGGCAAACAGCTTGCGGATGGTGCCTTCGGTCGCCTTCGCCGGGTCGGTGGCGCCCATGATCTCGCGGTACTTCGCGATGGCGTTCTCACCCTCGAGGGCCTGCACGACGATCGGACCCGACGTCATGAAATCGCAAAGCTCACCATAGAACGGGCGGGCCCGGTGCTCCTCGTAGAACTTCTCGGCCTGCGCGCGCGTCCAACGGACCCGCTTTTGAGCGACGATTCTCAGGCCGCTCTTCTCGATGACGGCGTTGACGCTGCCGGTCAGATTGCGGCCGGTCGCGTCCGGCTTGATGATGGAGAAAGTGCGCTCGATGGCCATCTGAATTCCTGAAGCTCTTCGTTCTCGCTGGATTGCGGGCGGTTTATAGCTTCAGCATCCGCACACAGCAAGGAGCGAACAGTCATGAAACCGGTCGACCTCGCCCACGCCTCCCCCGAGATCACTGCAGTCATCGATGACATCAAGGCCACCCGGAACGTGGACGACGTCAACAATTTCTGGAAATACTTGGCGAACGAGCCGCGAATGCTCGCGCATACGTGGAACAGCCTCAAGGCGATCATGGGGCCAGGCGCGCTCGACCCACTCACCAAGGAACTGATCTACGTGGCTATTTCGATCACCAACAACTGCGACTACTGCATGGCGAGCCACACCGCCGCGGCCAGAGCCAAGGGCGCCACGGACGCCCAGATCAACGAGTTGTATGCGGTGGTCGGACTGGCCAACATGACGAACCGCCTCGCGAACGCCTACCGGGTGCCGGTCGACCCGCAATTCCGGCCGAGCGATGAGCCCGTTTAGCCCGCCATTCTCCCAGCGACGAGGCCCTCGTCGCGCCGACCGGCGGCGATCCGGCTGGCGGTGGCGCAAGGTTCCGCCGTGCCGGTTGTCGAGACACTCGAGGTGGCGGGCGGATGAGGCGGGGCGACCGACAGGGCGAGGCGAAGCCGAGGACCGGTCGCGATCGTTGACGTTGCGCCGCAAAACAGCCAACAGTCCGTAAGAGACCGTATTGGTGCGAATCGAGATTTTCCGAAAGTGGCGCCATGGAGGCGCGACGTGACCCAACATCCGCGGTTTCCCGGCATGGCAGCCCTCGGCGAGAATTACGAGTGGTATATCGGCCGGGACGGTCAGCAATACGGCCCGGTGACAAGCGCCGAGATGGTCAAGCTGATCGAGCTTGGGCATCTGCGGCCGGTCGATCTCGTTTGGCGGTCCGGATTTGCGGAGTGGCAGTCGGCCGCCCTTACCTTCGAGTTCACCGAGGATACGACCGGGGCGCCGCCGCCTCAGCCCGATGTCGCCCCCGACACCGCGCAGCCTGCCGATACCGCGCCGGCCCCTGCGACCGCCGCCGTACCGGAAGGCCGGGATGGCCGCTCGGGCGCAGCCCCGACCAGCCCCCACGTCCACCGCGCCCCTGCGCGCGACCCCGGTCCGGGCGCTCGTGAGCCCGCGGCCGCTGGATCCTTCAGCCCGTCTGCCGCGAGCGCCGCGCCCGCGAGCCGGCCAGTCGCCGCACCGGCCCCGACGGCCTCAGCCCCGACCGCACTCACTCCCGACAGCGGCCAGATCCGGCTGGAAGACGTCGCGGCAGCCATCAAGAGCTCGAGCCCCAGCGGGATCGGCCTGCAGCCGGCGGCCTGGGAACCCAATCGTCCCGACGCCACGGCGCCAGCGCGCCGCGCCGCGCCGTCACCGCGTGCCGAGGTCGCCCGTGGCCCGGCCGCCGCGCCCGACAAGGCCGAGGCCCAGCACCGCCGACCAGCGCGCAAGCATCCCCCCCATGATCACAGCCGCAAGCGGCGTCGGGGGCGGGCGGCCGTGCTTGTCACGCTCGCCTCGCTGGTGTTCGTCGGCGTCGCTGGCGGCGCAGCCTACGTCTGGCGCGACAAGGTCGAGACCGTTGTCGCCCGCGTCACCGCATTGGCGCCGGACACGACGCCAGCCGCGCCTCCAGCACCCCCGCCTGCGGCCCATTCGATGGCCGCCGCCGATGCCATCGACGCCAGCCCGCTGTGGATGTTCATCCGCACGGAATTCCCGGAGTGGCACGCCGAGCGCCAGCGGGAGGCCCAGAAGCTGCGGGCCGAGAAGAAGGACAACGCCGTCGTGCTGCGCTACCTGATGGAGCAGCTCGTGCAGCTTCGGCGCAACCACGCCGATGACGCGCTGGCGGCCTCGCCGGCCGCGATCAAGGCGATCAGCGAGTTGTTCGTCGTGAACCTGCTCGAACTCAATCGCCACAGTGTCGATGCCTGCTACAGCTACATTTCGCACGGAGAGGCCAGCAACGCGCTGCTGCCGCTTTATGGCGACAAGGCCCTGAGCGATCTGATCGAGAAGCAATTGCTGGCCGTGTTCACAGCGATCGCCGAAGGACGCAAGGAGCGCCAACAGGCATTTCCGCCGCGCAAAGCCGACTACGACCAGCTCGCCCGCGAACTGGTGCGGCGCGGCTGGACCGACGCCGACCTTCAGGTGTTCTCCGATCCTCGGGCCCTCGGCCAGGCCCGACCGGTCGTCGTCTGCAAGCTGGTGCGGGAGTGGTTCCAGGCTCAGCTGGCACTGGACGACCCGGCGGCTCAGGTGCGTCTGCTGGCCGAATCCCTGCGGCCCGTTGTCGGCGGCTGAGCGGAGCAAGGCGTGAGCGCCACCGGGGTCTTGCAAAGCGCGCCCGGCCCGCTATGCCTCCGCCATGCTGCAGATCAACGAACTCTCCTTTCGCATTGAAGGTCGACCGATCTTCGAGGCGGCGACTGCGACCATACCCACCGGCCACAAGGTCGGGCTGGTTGGGCGCAACGGCGCCGGCAAGACAACGCTGCTCAAGCTGATCACCGGCGAGTTGCATCCAGACAGCGGCAGTATCTCCTGGCCGAAGCAGAGCCGGGTCGGCCATGTCGCCCAGGAGGCGCCGGGAGGGCCCGAGACGCTGATCGAGTGGGTGCTCGCTGCCGACCGCGAACGCGCCACGCTGCTCGCCGAGGCCGAGACCGCCACCGATCCCCATCGCATCGCCGAGATCCAGATCCGGCTGTCCGACATCGGCGCCCATGCCGCACCCGCGAGGGCTGCGCAGATCCTTTCGGGGCTCGGGTTCGATGCCGAGGCGCAGGGCCGCGCATGCCGCGAATTCTCGGGCGGGTGGCGAATGCGCCTTTCGCTGGCGTCCGTGCTGTTTCTCGAGCCCGAGTTGCTGTTGCTCGACGAGCCGACCAACTACCTCGATCTCGAGGGCACGCTCTGGCTCGAAAGCTATCTGAAGTCCTATCCGCACACCGTTCTGATCGTCAGCCACGACCGCGATCTGTTGAATACTGCCGTGACCGGCATCCTGCATCTCGATCGCGGCCGGCTCACAATCTATTCGGGCGGCTACGACGACTTCGAGGAGGCGCGCCGCGAAAAGCAGCGCCTCGAACTCAAGCTCATGAAGAAGCAGGACGACGAGCGCCGTCGCATCGAAGCCTTCATCGAACGCTTCAAGGCGAAGGCGACGAAGGCCGCGCAGGCGCAGAGCCGCGTCAAGGCGCTGGCGCGCATGAAGCCCATCGCCGCGCAGGTCGAGGACCGGGTCGTTCCGTTCATCCTGCCGACGGCGCCGAAGAAACTCGCGAGCCCGCTGATCCGCCTCGAAGGTGCTGTGGCGGGCTATGATCCGGGCCACCCGGTGTTGCGCGACATCCACCTCAGGATCGACCACGACGACCGCATCGCGCTGCTCGGCCAGAACGGCAACGGGAAATCGACCTTCGCCAAGCTGATCTCGCGGCGGCTCCCGGCGCTAGCCGGCACGGTGTGGCATGCGCCCAAACTCGAAGTCGCCTTCTTCGCGCAGCACCAACTCGACGATCTGGTCGAAAGCAAGACTCCGTACGACTACATCGCACAGCTGCTGCCCGAAGCGACGGAGGCCCAGAAGCGGTCGCGGCTCGGCACCTACGGTTTCAGCATCGACAAGGCCGACACGGCGTGCGGCAAGCTTTCGGGCGGCGAGAAAGCGCGATTGCTGCTGATGCTGACCACATTCAGCGCGCCGCACCTGCTGATTCTCGACGAGCCGACCAACCATCTCGACGTCGACAGCCGTGAGGCGCTCATCCACGCGCTCAACGAGTTCGAAGGCGCCGTCATCCTGATCAGTCACGACCGGCATCTGATCGAAGCCTGTGTCGACCGGCTGTGGATCGTGCGCGATGGCACGGTGCGCACATACGACGGCGACCTCGACAGCTACCGGCAGCTGCTGCTCGACGAGCGCGGCGGACGAACGCGCGAGCGATGCCGCGCGCAGGCGTCGACGACCGAAAAAGCGGGGCGCGCGGATCAACGCCGCGCGGCGGCGGAGCGCCGGGCCGAGCTCGCGCCGCTCAAGAAGCGGGTGACGGATGCCGAGCGCGAGGTCGAGCGGCTGACGCGGGAGCTGGCGAAATACGATGCCGCGATCGCGGACCCGGCGCTCTACGCCGAGCCGCAAAAGGCGCAGAAGCTGGTGCACGAGCGCGGCTTGGTGGCGAAGGCCGTGGCGAGCGCAGAAGACGCTTGGCTGACCGCGTCGGAGGCCTACGAGGAGGCGGCAGCTGCGGCCGGATGAATCCTGATTGCGACAAAGACAAGGCAGTGGATCTCGTTATCCACGCAATCCTTAGGCGAAGCAGTATATCCGGATATCTCTAACGCCGGACCGGCCGGACTGGTGTATTCGGGAGGTGCAGGGGAGACGGTCGCCGATCAGCGGGGTGATCGAGCCGGATAGGTTTTGAGGGCCCTTTCGGTTTTCGCGTGCCGCTCCCCTCGCCCTGCACCACAGACCAGTTGCGCCCCGGCCCGACGGCAGCCAACATGGGTTCCTCGGCCGCTCCACAACGCGGCGGCATGACGGGAGGAAGCCTATGCGACTGCTATCGTCACCCGCCTCGCCTTATGGGCGGAAGGTCAAGATCGTCGCCCACATGAAGGGCGTGGCGGACCGCATCAAGATCGAACCGGCCGACACGGGAATCCTGCGCAACGAGACGCTGCGCCGTGAGAACCCGCTTTCGAAGATCCCTGTGCTGGTGCTCGACGATGGGACGCAGCTGTTCGACAGCCACGTCATCTGCGAGTACCTCGACAGCCTGACGGCGACACCCCGGCTGTTTCCGGTCGGTGGGGCCGAACGGTTCAACACTCTGACGCTCGGCGCACTCGGCGACGGCATTCTCGATGCGGCGCTGCTGCTCGTCTACGAGAAGCGCTACCGCCCCGAGGACAAGTGGGTCCAGGACTGGATCGACCGCCAACAGATGAAAATCGATTCTTCGATCGAGCATCTCGAGCAGAACCCGCCGCAGTGGGGGGGGCACCCGGATTACGGGCACGTCACGGTGGCCTGCGCACTCGGCTATCTCGACTTCCGCCATGCCGGCAAGTGGCGCGCCAAGAATCCGCGAATGGTGGCGTGGCTCGACGCGCTCGCCAAGGCGGTGCCGGCGTTTGGCGCGACCACGCCCGTCGACAAGCGCTGAACTACCGGGCAGCGCCTGTCAGCGCTTGTGATCATGATCATGGCCGTGGTGATGACCATGGCCGTGGTCATGACCGTGATCGTGTCCATGGTCGTGGCCGCACCCGCAGGCGTGACCATGATCGTGGTCGTGCTCAGCGTGATCGTGGTGACTGTGGCCGACCGGCGCGATCTGCAGATGGTCATGGGCGCCGTGATCGTGCGCATGGCCGTGCCCGTGGCCTTCGTAGGCGCCGCGCTCGGGCTCGAATGGACGCGCCACTCTCTTCACGGCGCCTCCCAGCCCGCGCACCATCTCAGCCAGCACGTGATCGTGGCCGATGTAGATGGCATCGTCGCCGATCTCGGCCGGCGTGTGACGATTGCCGATGTGCCAGGCGATCTTGGCAAGCCGTGCCGGCGTCTCTGCCCGCACCTCGAGGAGATCCTGCGGGGCGGCCACGACTTGAATCAAGCGGCCATCCTCGAGCTTGAACGCGTCACCGCCCTTGATGGCCGCCACCTTGTCCAGGTCGAGCAGGAACTCGGTGCCCTTGTCGCCCTTGAGCGCGATACGCCGGCGATGGCGCCCCTCGTGATCGAGGGCGATGGTGTCGACGATCTGGTCGGCTTTGACGGCGAGCCGGCGAACGATGGCGGTGGCGCGGAGCATGATGGTCCTCGGTGACGATGGCGCAGTCTATCGCGCCAGCCGACGAACCGGAAGCATGCGTGCGCCGACCGTCGTCAAACCGGGCGGCGCTCGACGGCCGCGAGCACCATGACGATGGCCGCGAGCGACCCCAAACCCGACAGCAGTGCGAGCCCCACAGCGTAGCCAAACCCCAGTTCCATGACGGCGGCGAACACGACCGGCGCTATCCCGAATGCCACGTTCTGGGCCAGCATGAGGCGGCCGCTCGCGGTGCCATAAACGGCGGCGCCGAACAGCCAGAGCGGCAGGGTCACGCGGGATACGGCGATCAAGCCGGACGCCACGGCGTAGGCGACGATGAACAGAACCGCGAACAGCGGCGCCAGCGCGGTCAGGGCCAGCAGAAGGAAGCTGCAGGGCAGCGCCGCGGTTGCGATGATCGCCACCTGGAGCGGCGACGCGCGGGATCCGAGCAGAAAGTCGACGATCCGCGCCGACACCTGCATCACCCCCAACGCCGAGCCCCAGGCCAACGCCGCGGTGGCGGACAGTCCACCGGTCTCCAGAATCGTGATGACGTGGAGCGACAGCCCCCAGGATACGAACCCCGACAACGAGAAGGCCGTCGCGACCGCGATGAAGACCAGCCGTTCGCGGCCCGGCGCCACGACGCCCTCCGTGACGGAGGCCGCATGTGTGCCCGGCGCGGAGTCCTCCCTGCGGGCCGACAGGCCGAACAGGTGCAGCGGCAGACCTATGGCAAGGTGCGCGGCGGCGTAGAGCAGACACACCCCGCGCCAACTCAGCATCGGCTCGATGGCGGCCGTCAACGGCCAGACGATGCTGGACGCGAGGCCGGAGAACAGCATGAGAATCACCATGGCGCGGCGTGCGGCGCCGCCGGCCGCCTGGGCCAGCGTGGTCATAGCCGGCAGGGCCAGGGCGAGCACCGACGCGACGCCGATGATCGCCCAAGCGGCGAGATAGGTGATGGGGCCTTGGGCCATCGCCAGGGCCGCGAGGCCAGCGGCCATGAGTACCGATCCGGCCGCCATGAAGAGCCGCGTGCCGTGCCGATCGAGCGCCTTGCCGATACGGGGCGACAGCAGGGCGCTGGTGATCACCATGACGGACACGCCGCCGTAGACGACGCCACTCGAGATATCGAGGTCCTGGCCGATCTGGCGGCCGAGGATGCCGGGAAGATAGAAGCTCGATCCCCAACCGATGATCTGGGTGACCGCGAGCACGGTCATGATGCGGTTGAGGCCCTTGGGCATGCGCCGAGGCTCCTCCCGGGCGTGAAGCGTCCCGCTGACTTATTTCAAGTCACGGTGCTGCGCCAAGGTGTTCGCGGCTATGCATGCCGGATCTGTCGTCCGCGCGCGGCGTCAGCGGGCGGCCAGAGCCTCCGCCTGACCGAGCACACGCAAGGACGGCTTCAACGGGGTGATGCGACGGCGCAGGCGCAAACGAATGTTCTTCACGGCGAGGCGATCGAGAGGGCTCGTCACTTCCGGTAGCCGGGGCGCCGGCTTGCGAGCTGCAAACTTGACGGCGCGTGCCTTGTTGTTCTGCGGACGATGGGGCGGCAACATGCGTGGTTCGTCTCCAACGGGGAACGGGGCGATCGAAAACTGGCAAGAGCCGTGCCACGCGCGGTCGCGATGTTCAACGGGCATCAGGCGACCACAGTCAGGATTGGCCCGCACGCAAGACGGGCACGACGTGCCCATTTTTTCGGCAAGCCTCAGACGGCGCTGGCCTTATACTGTCTCCGCTCATTGAAGAAGGTGTCGCGTCCATGTCGCTCGAACACTGGCTTGCCTTCGTCGCCGCCTCGGCCGTGTTGCTCGCGATTCCGGGCCCGACCATTCTGCTGGTGATCTCCTATGCCCTCGGCCATGGGCGCCGGTCGGCGGCGGCGACGGTCGCCGGGGTGGCGCTCGGCGATTTCACGGCGATGACCGCGTCGATGCTCGGTCTCGGTGCGCTGCTCGCGGCCTCGTCGGAGATTTTCACGATCCTGAAGTGGATCGGGGCGGCCTATCTGATCTATCTCGGCATCAAGCTGTGGCGCGCGCCGGTCTCCACATCGGAGGCGGAGGCCGATCGCAGTGCGCGTTCGGCACGGACGATCTTCCTGCACACCTACGCGGTGACGGCGCTCAACCCGAAGAGCCTCACCTTCTTCATCGCGTTCCTGCCGCAGTTCCTGACGCTCGACCGGCCGGTGGTGCCGCAGATGATCATTTTCGAGGTGACGTTTCTCGTGCTGGCCACGCTCAATGCGGCGGCCTACGCGCTGCTCGCCAACTCGGCGCGGGCGACGATCCGCCGCCCGGCCGTGCAGCGCGCCGTCAATCGCGCGGGCGGCACGCTGCTGGTCGGCGCCGGGGTTGCCGTGGTGGCGCGGGGATAGGGTGCGATCGGTGGAGGTGGATGCGCTCAGCGCGTCTACCGAGCGCGTGGATCACTCCCCAACTCTCAGAAATCGAGTGTGATCAACCCGGGCGCACCTGGCCGGTGCCGCGGACGATGTACTTGAAGCTCGTCAACTGCTCGACACCGACGGGCCCACGAGCGTGCGTCTTGCCGGTGGCGATGCCGATCTCGGCACCGAAGCCGAACTCGCCGCCGTCGGCGAACTGGGTCGAGGCATTGACAAGCACGATGGCGCTGTCGACCTCGCGGGTGAAGCGCTCGGCAGTCGCGGCGTTCTCCGTGACGATGGCGTCGGTGTGCTGCGAGCCGTAGCGGGCGATGTGCGCGATCGCCTCGCCGACCCCGTCGATCACTTTCACGGCGATGATGGTGTCGAGAAACTCGCGGCCGTAGTCGTCCGCGGCGGCGGGCCGGACGCGGCGGTCGATGGCGGCCGTCGCGGCATCGCCGCGAACCTCGCACCCGGAATCGAGCAGCGCCGTGACGAGCCGGTCCAGCAGGCCGGGCGGCGCCGCGCGATCGACCAGCAGGCACTCGGTGGCGCCACAGACTCCCGTGCGGCGGAGCTTGCCGTTGAGCACGATCGCCACGGCCTTGTCGGCATCGGCGTCGCGGTCGACGTAGGCGTGGCAGATGCCTTCGAGGTGGGCGAACACCGGCACCCGCGCCTCGTCCTGGACGCGGGCGACGAGGCTCTTGCCGCCGCGCGGCACGATCACGTCGATCGCGCCGCCGAGACCCTGCAACATGAGGCCGACGGCCTCGCGATCGGTCGTCGGCACCAGCGCGATGGCGGCGGCGGGCAGCCCGGCCTCGGCCAGACCTGCCGCCAGACAGGCATGAATGGCGCCCGCTGAGTGGAAGCTTTCCGAGCCGGCCCGCAGGATGGCGGCGTTGCCGGATTTGAGGCAGAGACCGCCGGCATCCGCGGTCACGTTGGGGCGGCTCTCGAAGATGATGCCGACGACGCCGAGCGGCACCCGCACCCGGGCGATCACCAGACCGTTTGGCCGCGTCCATTCCGCCATGACCGCACCGACCGGGTCGGGCAGCGCGGCGATGTCGTCGAGGCTCGTCGCGATGGCGCCGACGCGCTTGGCATCGAGGGCCAACCGGTCGAGGAACGCGGCCGGGCGGCCGGCGGCGCGGGCGGCGTCCAGATCGCGCCCGTTGGCGGCCAGGATCTCCGGCGTGCGCGCAGTCATCAGGCGGGCCGCGGCGCGCAAGGCGCGGCTCTTGGTTTCCGCGTCGGCGAGCGCGACGATCCGGGCGGCCGCGCGGGCCTCGCGACCGAGGCGCATCATGAGGTCGGCGGTGCTGCCGGCGACGGGTGTCTGATCCGTCATGCGTCGGTCCTCCGAGCGGGCGCGCCGCCGAGCGCCATGTCGTCGCGATGAATGAAGGCGCTGCGGCCGGCGTGTCCCAGGATCTCGGCGATCTCGGACGATTTGCGGCCGAGGATGCGGGCCGCCTCGTCGCTCGGGTAGCCGACCAGCCCTCGGCCGAGTTCGCGGCCGTCGGCGCCGCGGATGACGATGGCATCGCCGCGGTCGAACTGGCCGTCGATGCGGGCGCAGCCGGCCGGCAGCAGGCTCTTGCCGGACATCAGCGCCTTCTCGGCACCGGCGTCGATCCAAACAGCCCCCTTGGGCTCGAGCTGACCGGCGATCCAGCGCTTGCGGGCGGCCACGGGGTCGGACGGCGCGAGGAACCACGTGCAGGGCGCGCCGGCAGCGATGGCGGCCAGCGGGTGCAGGTCCTTGCCGGTGGTGATGACCATGCTGGTGCCGGCGGCCAGCGCGATCTTGCCGGCCTCGATCTTCGTGCGCATCCCGCCCTTCGAAAGCTCGGTGCCGGCGTCCCCCGCCATCGCCTCGATCTCGGGCGTGATGGCGGTGACGAGGTCGATCCGCTTGGCCGACGGGTCGAGGTGCGGGGGGGCGGTGTAGAGCCCGTCGATATCGGACAGCAGGACGAGGCAATCGGCACTCGTCATGCCGGCGACGCGGGCCGACAGGCGGTCGTTGTCGCCATAGCGGATCTCGGAGGTCGCGACCGTGTCGTTCTCGTTGACGACCGGCACGGCGCCGAGTTCGAGCAGCGTCTGCATGGTGCGCCGCGCGTTCAGATAGCGGCGGCGTTCCTCGGTATCGCCCAGCGTCAGCAACACCTGAGCGACGGTGAGGCCGCGGGTGCGGAACACATCCTGATAGGCGCTCGACAGGCTGATCTGTCCGACCGCCGCGGCAGCCTGACTCTGGTCGAGTTCGAGAGGGCCCTTCGGCAGTTTCAGCAGGTGGCGGCCAAAGGCGATGGCCCCGGACGAGACCAGGACCACCTGGCGGCCGCCGGCGACCAGGGCCGCGACGTCGTCGGCCAGCGAATTGAGCCACGTGGCGCGCAGCCGCCCGGTTTCGCGGTCGACGAGCAGCGCCGAGCCGATCTTGACGACGATGCGGCGCGCATTCGCCCATTCGGGACGTGCGGTTCGTGCTGGGGTTTCGGGCGCGGACATCGGCGGTTCTTCGGTGATTGCGGCGGCGAACGGCGGGTTTACCGCCGAACGGGGGCGGGGGGAAGGGTTTGGAGAGGGGGGCGAGCCGACACCTTTGGCAAAGGCGCTGAGTCGTGCACGTCACCCACACCGATCGTCGTGATCGCTATACTTGCTTTTGTCGCCTTGGGCCGCTGACGAACGGTGCGATCCTCAAACAGCGCGGTCCAATCGGCTCGCAAACGGATTATGACCGCTGACGCGGATCAAGCGGCCTTTCTCGGGCAATCAGCCCTTGCCCACCAGGCTCGCGCCCAGAAGGCCCATGGCTAACAACAGCCAGTCATTGGCGATGTGCGCACCGGTGGAGACCCAGATGTTCTTCGTCATGATCCACGGCAACGTCAAAATCAGGCGCGCCGAGCCGATGATGACGATGCACTGGATCAGGTTCCAGTTATAGGTCGGCAGGTGGATCAGACCGAAGATGACGGCTGAGATCAGCCATGCGCCGATGATCGCGGCCTTGCGGCTGAAGCCGAAGCCCTTCGACAACAACTGCAACAGGGCCAGAAACGGCAGGAACGTGATGACTTCCTCGCCGAACAGCTGTGGGACTATCTTGGCGAAGAACAAGATGCGCTCCGCCGTGCCGAGACCGCTCAACAGGGCCGTCGCAGCGTTTGGCGTCACCGTTGTCAAAGCGAAAACTATGGCGCCGACGCCCATGCTCACGACGATATTGAGCACTGCGAATCCGAACATCAGCTTTATTTCGCGGCCGCCCACCTTGCCGAAAATGGCCTTCCAGTGGCCTGGAGCCACGTACGCCAGCGCGGCCAGTGGGATAAGTGGCATCAACACGGACGGGATGAATTGTGCGAAGGCGCCGCCGGGCCAGCGGATAGGCAAAGCCAGCACGAGGAAGCCGACGACGACCATGGCCATGACGAACAGCCATTGCCCGCTGGAAATGGACGCTGGCGCTCCGTTGTAGAACGGGAAATCGCGCGCAGGATCTTCCAACCGCGAAAACCGTTCTTCTTTCGCGAATGAGCTACTGCCGGCGGTTGTCATCGAGCGCACTTTTTTGAGGTGTAACGGGATCATTTGAGCAGTGCCAAACACTCGCTGGCACTGATCTGGACGAGGTACTTGCGGAAACGCGTCGAGTCTTTTTCATAGTTGCCGTGGCCCAGATACACGGTATTGGTCAGGCCAAGGGACACCATATCTTCGAGGGAGAAGCCCCAGCCCTTGCGCCCGGAAAAACCAGGCTGTTTTTCAAGATGATCCCCGACCGCGCAGACGGCGAAGGCGTCGTCAAGTCCCAACTGCGCGTAAAAGTTCGCTTCATCTTGTTGGGTGATCTTCAAGGTCTCGATGACGTCACGCACGAAGGCCGCCTTTTGCTCGGCTGACAGCTCCTTGGGAACGAACCTGCGCACTTCATCCGCGAGACTGACGCCTCGACGTGCGGCGAGCACGGCAAACTGGCGTTCGTTGCCATGCCAGCCGACAAAGGCATCGGCACGGATCACGCGGGCCCGTCCGGCGGGAAAGACGTAGTCGGCGCAGGACGAGAAACAGATGGTGTCGACTTCGACCACCACGCCCATGCTCCTCACCCAGCGACCGATGTGACGGCCGGCAACGGTGTCGCCGCCGCCTGAGTTAATGACGAGCCGGGTGACCTGGCCAGGGGCGACGCCGGCGACCGCTGCGTCGAAGGCCGCAGAACTCGCCTTCGAAACGTTGCCGGTGTAGTAAACCGTGTCGCGCACGATACGTACGTCGGCAGGCTCGGCTTTGGCCCGCTCAATCTCCGGTGGATTGTCTTCGGAAGCTGCCGGAGTACTCGCAGAACTCATCGCAGCAAAGAGGCACGCTGCGAGCGTCGTCGCGATGCGCCCGCGGAACCCGTATACGTTCTTGCCCCGCACCAAATCACCTCACGTTTCTTGATGTCGCGCCACATCAGCCCGGCCGGCGGCGCGACCAAGGGCAGCCTTGGTCGCGCCGCCGGACCTCTGGTTCAGCGCCAGAATTGCCACCACCTTCGACGCGCCGCATCCTTATTCGGGAAAGTCTGCCTAAACCCCGTGCCGGCGATCACATGCTGCAGAAGTCCGCTTGCGGCGTTCTTCGCACGGGGCGGCACGGGAAACGGCTTCTGCTCGCCGAGAAGCAGATTACCGATGAGAAAATCGAGAAGGGAGGCTTCGTAGTCTCGGCTGGTGCTCGCAACGGCCTCGACAACACACAAGGCCTCCGCAACGGAAGCACCTTCCTCCGTTGCCTCGAAAGTAACGCGGTAAACGGGCTGACCAGTCCAGCTGTTGTGCAGGAAGAGATGCGGCTCCTCAAAATAGATGAACCACTTGTCCTCCATGTCTTCGGGAACCAAACCCTCCCGAATTTTGTCGAACTCCCTGCGCGAGTACGCGTTGGCGAATGGTATTTGAATGCCGGCGGCAAAAGGTACGCGCTTCCAGCGATCCCTGGTGGCGGCCATGCGTGTTCCTCGCAACTCGTCGAGTCTTCATGACTTGGGACTCTGCTATCATGACGAGGTGCGCGTCTCAATGCGCTCTGCTTTTGGCCCGCAGCGCTGCGCCCTCATTCTGCAGTTCCCGCATGGACTTCGAAGTCTGAGACGACGCGGCGCGCGCAATCTCAGCCCGCTCCTCCCCACATCCGTCATCCCGCCCCGTGGTCGGGCGCGGCGTGCCGATTGCAATGGCGAGATCCCGGATAGTCGCCCGCCGCTTGGGTGACGGCCGGCTTCCGGGAACGCAAGAGGGGGCTTTCCGGTCTCCCCATGAGCGTCGCGACATGAAGGGAGGGAGATCAGCGCTTTTCCTGCCGCCGGGTTCCGGATCGCCGCGGCGCAATACGGCCCGGCATACGGGACTACGGAAGGGCGCTTAAACCCGCACCACCTTGCCGGGGTTCATGATGTTGGCCGGGTCGAGCGTACGTTTCAGCGTGCGCATCAGGTCGAGTTCGACCGGGCTCTTGTAGTGCTCGTTCTCGGCGAGGCGCAGGCGGCCGATGCCGTGCTCGGCGCTGATGGCGCCACCCTTGGCCATCACGAGGTCGTGGACGATGCGGTTGACGTTGCCGCGCTCGGCCTTCCAGTCGGCGGCGGCCCAGCCTTCGGGGCGGATCGGGTTGTAGTGCATGTTGCCGTCGCCAAGGTGGCCGAAGCAGACGAGGCGCACGCCGGGATAAGCCCGTGCGAGGGCGGCGTCGGTCTCGGCGATGAAAGCCGGGACGGCGGAGACCGGCACCGAGATGTCGTGGCTGATGGCACCGCCGGCAGCCTTCTGGGCTTCGGCCAGGTCCTCGCGCATTTTCCAGAAGCGCTTGGACTGGGCCCCCGATGCCGCGATCACCGCGTCGACGACGAGGCCGGCCTCGAGCGCGGTCTCCAGCGCGCCGGTGAACGGATCGGCCAGCGTGCCAGGCGCCCCCTGGCCCGCCACCTCGATGAGCACGTACCAATCGTGCCGCACCGCCATCGGGTCCTCGTGGCCCGGCACGCCGGCCAGCAGCAGATCGACGATGCGCCGGTTGATGAGTTCGAACGCCTGGATCTGATCGCCGAGGCGCGCCTTCATGTGCGCGAGCAAGCGCACGGCCGTGGCCGGATCGGGGACGGCGAGCCACGCCGTCTCGACGGCCGTCGGTTTGGGAAACAGACGCAGCACGGCGGCGGTGATGATGCCGAGCGTGCCCTCGCCGCCGATGAACAGGTGCTTCAGGTCATAGCCGGTGTTGTCCTTGCGGAGCCCTCTCAGGCCGTCCCAGATCCGCCCGTCGGGCAGCACGACCTCGAGGCCGAGCGCCAGATTACGGGTGTTTCCGTAGCGGATGACTTGGGTGCCGCCAGCATTGGTCGAGAGGTTGCCGCCGATCTGGCAGGAGCCCTCGGCCCCGAGGCTCAACGGGAACAGGCGGTCGTGTTCGGCGGCGACGCGCTGGATCTCGGCCAGGACGACGCCGGCCTCGACGGTGATCGTGTCGTTCCAGGTGTCGATGGCGCGCACGGCCTTCATGCGGGACGTCGACAGGATGATCTCGCTCATGTCGGCATGGGGCTGGCTCGCCCCGGTGAGGCCCGTGTTGCCACCCTGGGGCACGATCGGCGTACCGGTCTCGGCACACACCCGTACGACCGCTGCGACCTCGGCGGTCGAGGCGGGCCGCACGACGAGCGGCACCCGGCCCTCCCAGTCGTCGCGCCAACTGCGGCAATAGGAGGCGGTGTCGGACGGCGCTTCGAGGACGCCCGCCGGCCCGACCAGCGCTTTCAGCCGATCGATGACCTCGGGTGCCACGGGGCGTGCTGTCATATGGGTCTCCCCGTGTTATGGCGGTTGTCGGCGGGCCGCCCCCGGCGTGCCTCGGATTTCGACGGGACATTAGCAGCGCACGCATGCCGGACAAGCCACACTTCACGGAGGGCAAGCCCTCGGGATTTCGCCAGCTCCTCGGCTATCGGATCGTCGTCTGGCGCGCGGGGCACGCGGAACTCGTGATGGACCTCGAGGCGAAGCACATGAACGGGCTCGGCATCGTCCACGGCGGGGTGTATGCGACGCTGCTCGATGCGGCGCAGGGCCACGCGGTGACGTTCTGCCCGGTGCCGGAGAACACGCGGACCTGCGTCACGATCTCGCTGACGACGTCCTTCCTGTCCGCCGCCAGGGACGGGCAGGTGCGCGCGATCGGGCGATTGATCGGCATCCATGACCGGGTCGCGACCGCGCATGCCGAAATGTATGGCGCCGACGGCACGCTGCTTGCCGCCGCCCAGGCGAGCTTCCGCTACATGCCGGGCAGCGAGCGGCTCGAGGGCGTGCCACGGCAGGGGCCGCACGTGCGGTAGTCGCTACCAATCGACTCGGGGTTACGGGCTTGCGCGATGCGTGCCGCACGTGAAGGACGAGCACCTCGTCGCCCGCTATGCGGTCGATGATCATGTAAGGATACTTCAAGACGACGAGGCGTCGAAGGCCTTCCACTTCGAGACGATGTCCAGCCGTCGGGAAATCGGCCAGATTTCGAAGACGTTCCCTTATGGCCGCGATCGCCCGTTGCTTGGCCTCGGGATTCCGTTCGGCAAGATAGGACGCTGTCGCCGACAAGTCCGAAAAAGCCCGTGGCGCCAAAACGACTTTCAAAGCGCGTGCGCTGTCCAAAATGCCGCCAGTTCAGAATCCGACACTCGCTCTCCGCGCGCCAACTGAGCTTCCGCTTCGGCGATCGCGATTTTTTCCTCGGGCGTCAGTGGTACGCCGCGCACATCCATTTCGGCGAAATGAAGCATGGCAGCGGCAAGCTCTTCGTGTGCCTCGGGGGGAATCTGGCGGACACGATCGATGGCGGCGTCGAGCAGTTTCGTCATGGCACGCAGAATACCCGTCTCGGCGGGGGATATCCAACGGGCCTACTTGCCCTGAAACACCGCTTTCCGCTTCTCGTTGAAGGCGCGGATGCCCTCCTGGCGATCCTCGGTGCCCACCGTGCGGTTGTAGGCCTCGATCTCGAAGGCATAGCCGTTGGCGCGGTCGAGGTCGGCGGCCTTGTCGACGGCGCGCTTGGCCTGACGCACGGCGACGGGCGCCAGCTCGGCGATGCGGGCCGCCGTCGCGAGCGCCTCCGGCAGCAGGCGATCCGACGTGAACAGCCGGTTGACGAGGCCCCATTCGTACCCCTCGGTGGCCGTGAACGGCCGCGCGGTCAGGATCGCCTCCTTGGCACGGCGCAGACCGATGGCGCGCGGCAGGTTCTGCGTGCCCATGGCGCCAGGAATGATGCCGATCTGGACTTCCGTCTGGGCGAAGCGGGCCTGCTCGGCGGCGTAGATGAAGTCGCAGGCCAGGGCCAGCTCGCAACCGCCCGCGTAGGCGGCGCCGTTGACGGCCGCGATCACCGGGATCGGGCAGTCGAGAATGGCGCGCACCATCTGTTCGATGATGGCATGCTGACGCCGCCAATTGGCGTCCGTCATGCCATTGCGCTCCTTGAGATCGCCGCCGGCGCAGAATGCCTTGTCGCCGGCGCCGGTCAGCACGAGGCAGCGCGGTGCGCTGTCGAACTCGACGTAGTAGGCCGCGAAGCAATCGCGCAGATCCTCCATCATCGCGGTGTTGAGCGCGTTCGCGACCTCGGGCCGGTTCATGGTGATCACGCCGACGCCGGGCAGCGGCTGCGAAAGAGCGAGCGTTCTGAAAGTCCTGGCCATGGTCTCGGGCTCCGGGTCGGCGGTCTGCGACGTCGGGGCGAGCATTGCGGGCCGGCGGCGTGGATGGCAAGCTCCGCCGCACAGAACAGAGCCGACGGAAACGCCCCATGAACCTCTCACTGACGCTGCAAGCCGTCGCCCGCCATCTCCCCGATCACCCCGCGATCACCGCCGAGACCGGCCGGCTGACCTACGGCGGGTTCGAAGCGCAAGTAGGGGCCATCGCGGGGGCCTTGCGGGCGCACCACGGCCTCGCGCCCGGCAGCCGCGTGGCCATTGTGATGGAGAACTGTCTGGAGTTCCTGCCGGCCCTGTTCGGCATCTGGCGGGCGGGCCTGACGGCGGTGCCGATCAACGCCAAGTTGCACCCCAAGGAACTGGCCTGGATCATCGAGAATTCCCAGACCCGCCTGGTACTGGCGACGGCAGACTTGGCGGACAAGTTGACGGGTCTCGGCGCGCCGTTGCCGCCGATCGTCGTGACCGAAACGCGTGACTGGACCGCATTGCTGGCGGGCGCGCCCATCACGCAGGCCCCGACAGAGCCCGGCGACGAGGCGTGGCTGTTCTATACCAGCGGTACGACGGGCCGGCCGAAGGGCGCCGTGCTGACCCACCGCAACCTGCTGTTCATGTGTCACGCCTATTACGCAGACGTCGATTTCGTCGGCGCCACCGACACCATGCTGCATGCGGCGCCGCTGTCGCACGGGGCCGGCCTCTACGGCCTCTGCCATGTCCTGCGCGGCTCGCACAACATCGTGCATGCGCATTTCGATGCCGAGCGCATCCTGGCCGCCTTCCGGACCGAAGCCAACGTCTCGATGTTCGCCGCGCCGACCATGGTCGTCCGCCTGCTGAACCACCCGGCGGCCGGCGGCGATACGCGCGGCCTCAAAACGATCACGTACGGCGGCGCGCCGATGTACGTCGCCGACCTCAAGCGCGGCCTCGCGCAGTTCGGACCGCGCTTTTTCCAGCTCTACGGACAGGGCGAAGCGCCGATGACCATCTCTGGGCTGACCAAGGCGCTGCATGCCGATTCGAGCCACCCCCGCTACGAGCAGCGGCTCGCCTCGGCGGGCGTGGCGCGCACCGGCTGCGCGTTCCGGGTGGTCGACGAGGACGGGCGCCCGTTGCCGACCGGTGAGGTGGGCGAGATCATCACCCGCAGCGACTGCGTCATGACCGGGTACTGGCAGAACCCCGACGCCAATGCCAAATCGCTGCGCGACGGATGGCTGTGGACGGGCGATCTCGGCTCGATCGACGCAGAGGGGTTCCTGACCCTCAAGGATCGCTCGAAGGACATGATCATCTCGGGCGGGTCGAACATCTATCCGCGCGAGATCGAGGAAGTCTTGCTGACCCATCCGGCCGTGCTCGAATGCGCGGTGGCCAGCCGCCCGCATACCGACTGGGGCGAGGAGGTGATCGCGTTCGTCGTCTGCCGGGCGGGGATGGCGGTCGGGGAGGCCGAGTTGGACCGGCTCTGCCTCGACAACATCGCCCGCTTCAAGAGGCCGAAGGGCTACCGGTTCGTCGAGGCCCTGCCGAAGAACAACTACGGCAAGATCCTCAAGACGACGCTCAGGCAGTGGCTGGCGGCGGAATAGGTGGACGGCCGGGCCGCTGACGGCTTCAGAACAGCAGCCGCCAGAGCAGTGGCAGGAGAACCGCTGTGGCGAGCGCGTTGAGGCCCATGGCGAGGCCCGCGAAGGCCCCCGCCACCTCATTCACCTGCAACGCCCGGGCGGTGCCGATGCCGTGGCTGGCCGTGCCGATCGCCAGGCCGCGGGCCGCCCAATCGCGGATGCCGAGGAGATTGAGCAGGGGCGGGCCGAGCATCGCGCCGAGGATACCGGTCAGGATGACTAGCACGGCCGTCAGCGAAGGCAGGCCGCCGAGCTGTTCCGAGATGCCCATGGCGACGGGCGCCGTCACCGATTTCGGCGCCATCGAGATCATGGTGTCCCGGCTGCCGCCGAAAAGTCTGACCAGCAGCACGGCCGACAGTGCCGCGGTCAAAGATCCCATCAGCAAGCTGACGAGAATGGCGAACGCGGAGCGACGGACCCGCTCGAACTGGCGATACAGCGGAATGGCGAGTGCCACGGTGGCGGGTCCAAGCAGGAAGTGGACGAACTGGGCGCCCTCGAAATAGCGGCTGTATGAGGTGCCGGTCGCCGTCAGAATTGCGACGATCGCGAGTACGGCCAGCAACACCGGGTTGCACAGTGGATTGAGGTGGACCCGCCGGTAGATCCAGAATCCCGCCTGGAACGCCACGAGCGTCAATGTGAGATGCAGCAGTGGCGAGGCCGACAGATAGGCCCAGATATCGCGAAGACCGGTCATGCAGGCGGGTTCTCGTTCGGCGCGCTCCAGCGCTGGAGCCAGCGCATGACCAGCGCGGTCACGGCGATGGTGAGCAGTGTGGATCCGACCAACGCCACCGAAATCGCCAGCCAGTCACGGCCGAGCAGCGGCGCGTGCAGCATGACGCCGACACCGGCCGGTACGAACAGCAGAGACAGGTTGGCGAGGATGCCGTCCGCGGTGCGCGCGAGGTCATCGGGAATACCGCCGCGGACAACCAGTCCGACGAACAGCAGCGCCATGCCGATGGCCGGACCCGGAACCGGCAGACCCAGTGCCGCAACCGCCAGTTCGCCCGCGAGTTGACAGACCAGCAGTAGCGTCAAAGAGGGGAGCATCGCGGCCGTTCTTTCCTGCGCCGGAATTCAGACCACACCGGTCTCGCGCAGCGCCGCGATCTCGGCCGCCGACAATCCGAGCAACTCGCCGAGCACCGCATCGGTATCCTCGCCGAGCAGAGGCGGCGCCTTGGCGGACGTCGTGTCGTGCGTCGACATCCGCACCGGGTTGGCGACGGAGCGGATCGGCGCCACGGCACCTTGCTCCAGCGTGCGGACCATGCCGCGCGCCTGCACCTGCGGATCGGCGAACACGCGATCGATGGTGTTGATCGGTCCGCACGGAACCGCGGCGGCCTCCAGCGCCGCCATCCACGCGTCGGTGGTGCGTGTGGCGATGGCGGCGGCGATGTCCGGGATCAGCGCGGCGCGATTCTCGATGCGGCCGCGCATGGTCTTGAAGCGCGCATCACCGGCCAGATGCGAAAGGCCGGCGATCTCGCAAAATACCGTAAACTGACGGTCGTTGCCGGTGGCGAGGATCATGTGACCGTCGGCAGTAGCAAAGACCTGATAGGGGATGACGGTAGCGTGCGCGTTGCCCATGCGTCCCGGCACGGTGCCGGCGTGGAGATAGGTTGCGGCCTGGTTGATGAGGGCGGCCACCGTGCAATCCAGCAGCGAGATGTCGATCTGGGTACCGCGTCCGGTCCGGTCGCGGTCGATCAACGCGACGAGGATGCTCGACAGCGCGTTCCACCCGGCGATCTGATCGGAGATGGCGACGCCGAGCTTCTGCGGACCACCGCCCGGCAGATCGTCGCGCTCGCCGGTGATGCTCATCAGGCCGCCCATGCCCTGGATGAGGAAGTCATAGCCGGCGCGTGGCGCGTAGGGGCCGGTCTGGCCGAATCCGGTGACGGAGCAGTAGATGATGCGCGGATTGATGGCCTTCACCGCTTCGTAGTCGAGGCCATACTTGGCGAGGCCGCCGACCTTGTAGTTCTCGATCAGCACGTCGGACTGCGCCGCCAGCCTGCGGACGATCTCCTGGCCGGCAGGCTCGGTGAAATCCACCGCGACCGATCGCTTGCCGCGATTGGTGCAAGTGAAATAGGCCGCCATACCGGCGTCGCCCTCGCCCGGCTCGACGATGAAGGGCGGGCCCCAGCCGCGCGTGTCGTCGCCGGTGTCGGGCCGCTCGATTTTGATGACCTCGGCGCCCATGTCGGCCATGAACTGTGTGGCCCAGGGCGCTGCCAGAATGCGCGAGAGGTCGAGCACACGAACATGGGCGAGCGGGCCAGGCATCGGGGGACCTCGGTCATCTGAGGACGGGATACGAACTGAAGCCGATGACAGGCGCGGCTGTCCAGCGGCTCCGGCGTCGGATTTCAGGAATTGGCCAAGCGCGCGAGCCGCGCGGCCGCTGCGGTGTTCACGGCGCCGTTGGGCGCGCGACCGGCCAGGATTTCGGCGACCTGCTGGACGGTCTCGAGCGCCTGGCCCTCGATGCCTTCGCGGGTCAGGCCGCCGATATGCGGCGTCGCCACGACATCCGAGCGGCGCGCCAGACGCGGCGACGGCATCTGATCGGGCGCACGGCCGACGTCCAGGGCAGCCCCGGCGATGGCGCGCCGATCGAGGGCGGACTCGAGCGCCGCCTCATCGATCAGATTGCCGCGCGACAGGTTCACGAGAAAGGCGGACGGCTTCATCAGGGCCAGCTGCGGGCCACCGATCAGGTTCTCGGTCTCGGCGGTCGCGACGGCCAGCGGCACGACGAAATCCGACTGCCGCAGGAGATCGTCGAGGCCGGTCTGGCGGATCGCCGGGTTGTCGACCTTCGCATAGGGATCGCAGACGACGACCGTCATTCCGAATGCGAGACAGAGTTCTGCAACGCGGCGGCCGAGCGGGCCATAGCCGACGATACCAGCGGTCGCGCCGGCGAGCTGCCTACCGTGACCGACCGGCGGGGCGCCACCGGCGCGATAACACGCGGTTGCGGTGGAAACGTTGCGGGCGATGTCGATCATGAGACCGAGCACCAACTCGCTGACGGCCGGCACCCAGCTGCGGCTGGCCTGGGTGACCAACACGCCGGCGGCGCTGGCGGCAGCCACGTCGATGTTGCGGATGTCGACCGCGACGCGCAGCACGGCGATGAGGCCCGGCAAGGCCTGGAAGACGGAGGCCGGCACCGGCGTGTTGCGATCGGCGACGACGATGTCGCAATCGGCTGCGGCCTGAACGAGACCTTCGGGCGTGAGCGCCGCGTCATCGGCATGGATGCGGACGGGAGCGAGCCGAGAGAGGCCGGCGAACGCCGCCTCGCCGTAGTAGTTGCGCCGCATGTCCGGCGTGTGGGTCAACAGGATGCGCGTCGCGGGCATGGGGACCTCTCTCTCCGACTTTCGATCTATCCGGTACGCCAAATCGGCTCCCGCCAGAAGCCGGGAATCGCGCGTTCTGCCGCCTTGGCGGAGCGTGGCGCGACGTGCGCGCGCTTCACATGGTCCTCCGCATCGCGTAAACCCCGCGCCGAGAGACCGGAACGAGCGGGGATGCGGCAATGGTTTCGCGGCTGGACACGGGCGCACTGGTGACGGTGTTCGGAGGGTCGGGCTTCGTCGGCCGGCACACGGTGCGGGCGCTGGCCAAGAGCGGCTATCGGGTGCGCGCGGCGGTGCGCCGTCCGGATCTCGCCGGCCACCTCCAGCCGATGGGCGTCGCCGGCCAGATCCATGCGGTGCAGGCGAACCTGCGGTATCCCGATTCGGTGCGGCGCGCGGTCGAGGGTGCCGAAGTGGTGGTGAACGCCGTCGGTATTCTTGCGCCGAGCGGCCGGCAGTCTTTCCACGCCCTCCACGTTGCCGGCGCCAGGGCCATCGCCAAGGCCGCGCGCGAGGCCGGTGTGAAGCGGCTGATCCATGTCTCGGCGATCGGCGCCGATGCCAAGAGCGGCGCCCAGTATGCCCGCACCAAAGCGGCGGGCGAGGAGGCCGTGCTCGCGGAGTTCCCAGGCGCCGTGATCATCCGTCCGTCGATCGTGTTCGGGCCGGAGGACGAATTCTTCAACCGCTTCGCCGCGCTGGCCCGTATCGCGCCGATGATGCCGTTGATCTCGGGCCGCACCAAATTCCAGCCGGTGTTCGTCGGCGATCTCGCGACGGCCATCGCACATGCCTGCGACGGGCAGGCGAAACCGGGCACGATCTACGAAGTGGGCGGCCCGGAGGTGCAGACGTTCCGCCAACTCCTCGACCGGACCCAGCAGTGGGCGGGCCGCGCCCGCCCCTACCTGCCGATGCCGCGGTGGATGGCCAAGCTCCAGGCGATCCTGACCCTGCCGCTGCCCAATGCGCTGCGCCCCATCACGGTCGATCAGGTGCGCATGCTGGCCCGCGACAATGTCGTCAGCGATGCCGCGAAGTCGGAAGGCCGTACGCTGGCGGATCTCGGTGTGACGGCACCGCATTCCGTGTCGACGGTGGTTCCGAGTTACCTCGAGCGCTATCGTCCGCGCGGTCAGTATTCCCACTATCGCGGCTGAGCCGGCACGCCAATTCTGCAGCCCGACCCGCACTGTCTCTGCAGTCGCGCCTTGATTTCGGCCGCCGCCAACCGCGGCTGGTCCGCCAGGGCATCGGCGGCGAGCGCCGCGGCGTTGCTGGCGGCCAGATGATCGGCGCCCCCGTCGTTGGGCAAGCCATGGAATACCACGTCTGCGATCGCGCCGGCGCGTGCGGCCACCAGCAGATTGGGGTACGACCGAACCTCGTGATAGCTCAGACCCGCGACGGCCGGGACGACGAACAGCCGATCCGGAAACCGCCGGACACCTTCGAGAAACAGCGTCCAGTCGGGGCGGCCCGGTGCCGTATCCCACACGACCACGATCCGGGCCACCGTGCGCACCACGAATGCTGTCAAACGTGCCGCCCGCGCCGGATCGGCTGCCGCGCCGCGCGCCACGATCAGACGCAGCGACGACGTCAGGCCGAGCAGCGCCACGACACGCGGATCGCTCGGGCCGTGAGGGCGAGCATCTCCATCGGTGAAGTCCCAGGCGACAAGGTCGCCCTCGCCGTCACGCGCAAGACGGCGGAGGATCTGCGGGTCGGTGTAATCGATGCCGTCGGCGAAGACGGCGACCGGCACGCCACCCGGATCGAGGCCGGGCGGCACCGGGGGGTCGCGGGGCTGGGCCGAAGCGCCCGTCGCGAGGAGGCCGGTCGCCACTCCGGCGACGAGACTAACGACGTGGCGGCGCATCGGCTGGGTCCCGACGTTCGGTGCGTGACGGCGCGACGGCGAGCGTCGCCGTGATGAAATCGGCGATATCGGTGATGGCGTCGAGCGAGAACCACGGCAGCCGCCGGTCGGCCGGGTCGTGGTCCGCGGCCACGGCGACGATCAGCGGATCGCCCTCCGCGAGGGGGCGGCGCTCGAAGGCGCCCTGCCGGCGCGCCTCGATTTTGCGGATGGGCGCCGACTTGTAGCCTTCGACGATGATCAGGTCGGCCGGCGCGAGCGTGGCAATCACGTCGGCGAAGTCGGGCTCGGCCACTCCGGCCAGCTCGGTGACGACCGCCCAGCGCTGGCTCGACACGATGGCCACCTGACCGGCGCCGGCGCGGCGATGGCGCGCGCTGTCGGTCTCCTCGTCGTCGATGCGAAAGCTGTGGTGGGCGTGCTTGACCGTCGCGACGCGCAGGCCGCGGCGTGTGAACTCCTCGACCAGCCGCACGGTCAGCGTGGTCTTGCCGGACTTCTTCCAGCCGACGATGCCGATGAGCGGGGCCCCGGAGGGCGCATGCGTGATCGGTGTGCGATTCATGGGATCGGTCATACCTGCTCGAGCAAGCGACGCGCCTCGGCGAGTTCGTCCGGAGTATTGGCATTGAAGAACGGATCGACCGTCTCACCACCGATCCGGACCAGCGCGAAGTCGACGGGGATCGTACCGTGCCGGTCCGTCCAATGCAGCACCTTGCGCAGTCCCGCCTTCAGGTGAGCCTCGAGATCGTCGGCGAGCGCGACAGGCCACAGGCCGATCACCGGGTGCAATTCGTCCGACGAGCGCGCCAGCGCGATCGATCCGGGCGACGAATCGAGCGCGGCGGCGAGGCGCGCGACGAGGTCCAACGGCAGGAACGGGGCGTCGGTCGACACGCTGGCGACGAACCGCGCCCCGGGTGCTGCGGCGGCCGACCAGCGCAAACCGGCGAGAATGCCGGCCAGCGGCCCGACGAAGCCCTCGACGGTGTCGGCGACGACGGGAAGCCCGAACGGGGCGAAACGCGCCGGATCGCCGTTGGCATTGAGCACCATGCGGCCAACTTGGGGCGCGAGACGGTCACGGACATGGACGAGCATGGGCTTGCCGGCCAGGTCCTGGAGGCCCTTGTCGCCGCCGCCCATGCGCCGCGACTGGCCGCCGGCGAGCAGCAGGCCGGTGATGTCGTTTTTCGGCTCCGCCATGGTCAGTCGTCGCCCCCGCTGCCCTTGCGGGCGTAGCGCCGGTCCTCCTCGGCGAACCGTGCGGGGTCGGCGTCGAAAATGATCCGCTCCTGACCGGCCAAGGCGACGAAACGGCGGCCGCGGGCCCGGCCGATGAGCGTCAGCCCGGCCCGGCGGGCGAGATCGACGCCCCAGGCGGTGAAGCCCGAGCGCGACATGAGGATGGGGATCCGCATCTTGACGGTCTTGATGACCATCTCGGAGGTCAGTCGGCCGGTGGTATAGAAGCTCTTGTCCTCCGGGGAGATCCGGTTGAGGAACATGTAGCCGGCGATCTTGTCGACCGCATTGTGACGGCCGACGTCCTCCATGTAGATCAACGGCCGGTCCTCCTGGCACAATACGCAGCCGTGGATGGCACCAGCCTTCAGATACAGGCTCGGCTCGGTATTGATCTTGCGGGTCAGCTGATAGAGCCACGACGTGCGCAGGCGCGCGCCCTTGTCCAGTTCGATCCGGTCGAACTCCTCCATCAGGTCGCCGAAGACCGTGCCCTGGGCGCAGCCGGACGTCTGCACCTTTTTCTTCAGCTTCTCCTCGTAATCGGTCTGGCGCCGGGTGCGCACGACCACGGTCTGGATATCGTCGTCGTAGTCGACGGCGGTGATTTCGTCGTCGGCGCGCAACATGTTCTGGTTCAGAAGATAGCCGACGGCCAGCAGATCGGGATGATCGCCGATGGTCATCATCGTCACGATCTCGCGGGCGTTCAGGAACAGCGTCAACGGCCGTTCGGCGACCACGTTCGTCTCGATCTCGCGGCCATCCTGATCGATGCCCTGCACCGTCACCGCCAGTCGCGGATCGTCGGGCGTCGGCCGAACCTCGAATTCCTTCACCAGAGACCCCGCGTGACCTGACGCGCCCGAATCGGCGCTCGACCGAAGGACGCTCGGCCGTGCCGACGGGAGAATGGTCCTCCCCGCGGTCGACGACAAGGGCCAGCGGGTGCTCGATAAAACCGGGTCTCGCCAGCCACAAGTCTGCCAATCCTGACTCTGGTCGGCTAAGCCACCCCGAACCGATGGCTCGGGAGGTTGCCAATTCCGCCATAAATACATAAGTGGTGCGCAGCATGCGCGTAGCGGTTCGCGCTCGCGTCGGCCCGCACGGCTCCGTCGCCGTCGGACTTTGATACCCATCGGTTCTGGGAGGAACAACTTCGATGTCGAAGAAGATCGACCGCCGTGCTTTCATCAAGACAACGTCACTTGCGGCCGTCGGCGCCGCTGGTGCGACCACGGTCGCCGCCCCGGCGATCGCGCAGTCCGCCCCGGAAATCAAGTGGCGGCTCACCTCGAGCTTCCCGAAGTCGCTCGACACCATTTTCGGTGCGGCCGAAGTGTTCTCGAAGTCGGTCTCCGAGGCGACCGACGGCAAGTTCCAGATCCAGGTGTTCGCGGCCGGCGAAATCGTGCCCGGCCTGCAGGCCGCCGATGCCGTGACCGCCGGCACCGTCGAGATGTGCCACACGGCGTCCTACTACTACTGGGGTAAGGATCCGACGTTCGCGTTCGGAACGGCGGTACCGTTCGGCCTCAACTGCCGGATGCAGAATGCTTGGAACTACGAGGGCGGCGGCATCGACCTGCTCAACGAATTCTATGCCAAGCACAAGATCTTCGGTCTGCCGGCCGGCAACACCGGTGCCCAGATGGGCGGCTGGTACCGCAAGGAGATCAACACCGTCGACGACCTCAAGGGTCTGAAGATCCGCATCGGCGGCTTCGGTGGCCGGGTCATCTCCAAGCTCGGCGCCGTGCCGCAGCAGATCGCCGGCGGCGACATCTACCCGGCGCTCGAGAAGGGCACCATCGACTCCGCCGAGTGGGTCGGCCCCTATGACGATGAGAAGCTCGGGTTCTACAAGGTCGCCAAGTTCTACTACTATCCGGGCTGGTGGGAAGGCGGCGCCATGCTGCACAACTTCATCAACCTCGAGAAGTGGAACAGCCTGCCGAAGAACTATCAGGCGATCGTGAAGGCGGCCTCGAACCGCGCCAACGAGTACATGATGGCGCGCTACGACGTGCAGAATCCGGCGGCCCTGAAGCGTCTGGTGGCCTCGGGCGCCGTGCTGCGTCCGTTCACCGAGCCGGTGCTCGATGCGGTGTTCAAGTCCGCCACCGAGACCTACGACGAAATCAGCGCGCAGAATGCCGATTTCAAGAAGGTCTACGAGTCGACCAAGGCGTTCCGCGCCGACAGCTATCTCTGGTTCCAGCTGTCCGAGAATACCTTCGACACCTACATGATGATTCAGCAGCGCAAGAAGCAGCTGTGATCAACTCGACCGTCTGAGACAGGCCCCGGCTGGCAACAGCCGGGGCTTTTCTGTGCGCGGTCGGTCGAGTCCCCCAAACTACGAAGGCCGCGAACCTCTTCGGATCGCGGCCTTTTTTGTTTCGGACGTCGAACCGGATCAGTTCGACTTCGTCTCCGGTGCCGGCAGGGCCGGCGGCGGGGTCAGCCCAGGAATGGCCGGCGGCGGCGTGAGGCCTGGAGGCGGACCACCCAGACCCGGCGGCGGGCCGCCCAGCCCCGGCGGGAGACCGAACGGCGAGGGGCCGAGGCCACCGGGGCCACCACCCATGCCCATCGACGGGATCACGATCTCCATCTTGGACGTGTCGATCTTCTTGCCGCTGTCCAGCATCATCGTCACCGAGCCCGGCCAAGCGATGAGGATGGCGACCAGGCAGATCTGCAGAATGATCCAGGGGATCGACCCCAGGTAGATGTCGGAACTCTTGACCTCTGGAGGTGCGATTCCTCGCAGGTAGAAGAGTGCAAACCCGAAGGGTGGATGCATGAACGAGGTCTGGATGTTGGCGCAGATCAGAACGCCGAACCAGATCAAGTCGATCCCCATCTTCTCGGCCACGGGCGCGAGCAGCGGGATGATGATGAAGGCGATCTCGAAGAAGTCGAGGAAGAACGCCACGAAGAAGATGAAGATGTTGACGAAGATCAGGAAGCCGGTCTGGCCGCCCGGCAGTCCCGAGAGCAAATGGGCGATCCATTCGCCACCGCCGACGCCATTGAACACGAGGCTGAACGTACGGGCGCCGATGAGGATCATGACCACCATGGCGGTGATGCGCATGGTGCTGCCCATCGCCTGATAGACCAGCGACGGGGTGAGGGTCCGCTTAGCGGCGGCGAGCAGAAGCGAGCCGACGGCGCCCATCGCGCCGGCTTCCGTCGGGGTCGCCAGACCCATGAACATCGTGCCGAGCACGAGGAAGATGAGCGCGCCCGACGGGATGATACCCCAGAGGCACTTCGACAGCAGCGCCCAGCCCCGCAACGTGCGCGCCTCGGGTGGCAGAGCCGGCACCGCTTTCGGCCAGATCATGCTGAGGATGAAGACCCAGCCGCAGAACAGGGCGAGCTGGATGAGGCTCGGAATGGTCGCGCCGATGTACATGTCGCCGACCGACCGGCCGAGAACGTCGGCGAGCACCACCAGAACGAGTGACGGCGGGATGAGCTGCGTGATCGTGCCGGAGGCCGCGATCACACCCGTCGTGTGCTTCATGTCGTAGCCATAGCGCATCATCACGGGCAGCGAGATGATGCCCATAGCGATCACCGAGGCGGCCACGGTGCCGGTGATGGCGCCCAGAATGGCACCGACGATGATGACGGCGTAGGAGAGGCCGCCACGAACGGGGCCGAACAACTGGCCGATCGAGTCGAGGAGATCCTCGGCCAGACCGCATCGCTCGAGGATGGCACCCATGAAGGTGAAGAACGGAATCGCCAGCAGCAGATCGTTCGAGACCACCGAGAAGAGCTGGTAGGTCAGGTTGCCCATGAAGTCCGGCACGAACAGCCCGAACCGGATACCGAAGATGGCGAAGAACAGGCCCACGGCGGCGAGCGAGAAGGCGGCCGGGTAGCCGATCAACAGGAAGCAGACCAAGCCGCCGAACATCAGCGGCGCCATGATCTCGTTCAGTTCGTGCGTGGTGAAGCGCGCGCCGAGGGCGAACACGCCCGCAATGAACGCACAGACCATCACGAGGATCAGCAGCAGATTGATCGCGATCGGGCGATGCTTCTGGGGAATCGTCACGTCGCTCATTGCAGCGGCCTCTCGTACTTGACTTCCTCGTTCACGATGCCGGCGAGCGCCGCGACACTCTTGATGATCTCAGACACGCCTTGAATGGCCAGCAATCCGAAGCCCAAGGGCAGCAGCAGCTTCACCGGCCAACGGGCCAGGCCGCCCGCGTTGGAGGACTGCTCGTTCGTGATGAAGGACTCGAAGAACCAAGGCCACGTTATGTACATCATCAGGATGGTCATCGGCATGAGGAAGCACAGCCCACCGACCAGATCGATGTAGTGCCGCGTGCGGTCGGAGACGCCACCGTAAATGAGGTCGACCCGAACGTGCTCGTTGCGCGCCAGAGTATAGGGGGCGCCGAGCAGCACCATGCCGGCGAACATGTACCACTGGACTTCCAGCCAGCCGTTGGAGCTGAGGTTGAACAGATAACGGGTTCCTGCGTTCCCGGCACTGATCAAGCACGCCAGCAGGACGAGCCAGTTGGCAATGATGGCCACTTTCCCGTTGAGCCAATCGATGGCGCGGCTCAACCGAAGCCAAACCTGCATGTGACGTTTCCCTTCCAAAGCCACTGACGGGCCGATTCTTGCCTTCGCCCCTTCTGCGTGGGCCATAGTCTATATTACCGAACGCACGGCCAATCCATTGCAACATGACCGAAATTGCGTTGCAAGAATGCCTCTTGGAGCCGCCCGATCGAATCATGGTTTCCGCCCGTACTCTGGCGCCCCGACCGAACGTTCAACATGTTGTTGCATGTGGAATTTCCGGTTCATAGGTCTTCGGGCGGCCTGCGACGACGCGGCTCACTCTGTGCGCCCCCTATGTCGCGCGTGTCCTTCCGCCTATATCTTGCGGCAGCGCTCGATCGAACGAAACCAAACCGGAGCCCTTGGACATGGTGCCAACCGAAGCCGCGGTGCGCGAAGCCCTGCGACGAGTCAAAGGACCCGATCTGGAAGGCAACATCGTCGATCTCGGCTTGTTGTCCGAGGTGCTGATCAAGGACGGTCGGGTCTACTTCGCGATCACCGTGCCGGCGGACCGAGCGACCGAGCTCGAGCCGCTGCGCGAAGCGGCCCAGCAAGTCGTTGCCGGCCTGCCGGGGGTCAGCGGCGTCACCGCCGTGCTGACAGCGGAGGCGCGGCGAGCGCCGGCGGCCTCCGGTGTCGCCGAATCGCCCCGGGTTGCCGAGGCGCGGGCACGTCAGGGCGGGGCGGCCGCGCCAGCCGGCCGGGCGGGCAGCACGCCTGCGCCCCAGCGCGCGGCGCCGGGCGTCGCGGGGGTCAAACATCTGATCGCGGTGGCATCGGGAAAGGGCGGCGTCGGAAAGTCGACCACGGCCGTCAACCTCGCGCTTGCGCTCAAGGCGCTCGGGCACAAGGTCGGCATCCTGGATGCCGACATCTACGGGCCGTCGCAGCCCCGCCTGCTCGGGCTCACCGGCCGGCCGCGAACGACGGACGGTAAACTGCAGCCGATGGTCGCCTATGGCATCGAGGTGATGTCGATGGGCTTCCTCGTCGAGGAGGACACGCCGATCATCTGGCGCGGGCCGATGGTCGTGTCGGCACTCCAGCAGATGCTGCGCGAGGTCGCCTGGGGCACGACGGGCCGGGGCGAGCCAGGCCTGGACGCGATCGTGATCGACATGCCACCCGGCACCGGCGACGTGCAGCTTTCGATGGCGCAGCAGGTGCCATTGTCCGGCGCGGTCATCGTGTCGACGCCGCAGGATCTGGCGCTGATCGATGCCCGCAAGGGGCTGGCGATGTTCCAGCGGGTGGACGTGCCGGTGCTCGGCATCATCGAGAACATGAGCTTTTTCGTCTGCCCGAAGTGCGGCGAGCGCTCGGACATCTTCGGCCACGGCGGAGCGGAGCACGAGGCGGAGCGCCTTGAGATCCCATTCCTCGGGGCGGTCCCGCTGCACATGGAAATCCGCGCACGCTCCGACAGCGGGCAGCCGATCGTGGCCACCGAGCCGGACGGGCCGCACGCACGGATCTTTCGCGAGATCGCAGCCCGGGTCTGGGCGGAGATCGACGGCGGGCGAAAAGGCGGGGCGCAACCGCCCTCGCTCACGGTTTCATCCGCCGGCGACAGCCTGCTCGCCATCTTTCCGGGCGGCGAGCGCCACGAGATCGCTGCGGAGATGCTGCGCGTGATGAGCCCGTCCGCCGAGGTGCAGGGTCATTCGCCCGAACAGCGGGTCACGGTGGCCGGCAAGCGCAACGTCCGCATCAAGGAACTTCGCCCGGTCGGCAACTACGCGGTGCGGATCGTGTTCGACGACGGCCACGACACCGGCCTCTACGCGTGGTCGTATCTCGCCCTGCTCGGCCGCGAAAAGGAGACGCGATGGGCGGAGCATCTGGCGGAGCTTGCGGCCAAGGGGCTCAGCCGCTGACCGGCCGGGGTCAAGGCCGCAGCGTCACGAGCTGACCGACCGCGCGCGCCGGCTTCAGACGGCCGACGGGCACGACGAGTTCCTTCTTCGCCTCGACGAGCAGGACGCCGCCGGCACTCGGCCAGAACCGTTGCCCCATGCGCTCGAAGGCGATAGCCGATCGCAGCACCAGGCGGCGCTCGATGGGCGGCACGTGCAGCGCCCAGGAGAAGTCCAGCGGCGTGAACATGGCCTCACCGAGGAGCCGTTCGAGCTGCGTGCGGCTGTAGGGCCGGCCGTGGCCGAACGGCGACCGCTCGGTGCGGGCCCACAGGCCGCCGCGATTGGGCACGATCAAAAGGATCCGGCCCTCCGGCGCCAGGACCCGCCACAACTCCCGCAAGTATTGGGAGATATGGTTGGCGAACTCGAGCCCGTGGACCACGACGAGCCGGTCGACGCAGTTGTCGGGGAGCGGCAGCCGGTCCTCGTCGACCATCACGGTCAACCCACGCTCGCCGGGCGGCCAGACCAGTGCGCCCTGGGGCGCCGGCATCAGGGCGCCGAGCCGTGACGCCTCACCGCGAAAGGTACCGAGGTAAGGTGTGGCGAAGCCGAGGCCCATGACCGTCTGGCCGTCGACGCGGCGCCAGCGGGCCCGGATGCGATGCGACAACAGGCGCCGCACCACCGCTCCGAGCGGTCGCGCGTAGAACTCCAGGAGATCGCCAGCGTCGAGGTGCATCGGGCTCCTTCACTTGGCACATTATCTGGCAAGCCACTGCCCGGCTTGCAATCCGGGCCTCGACTGATACCGTCCGCGCCACTGTCCCGGGGGACCTTTCCAGTCCCCGATCAGGGCCGCAGGCCCCGACCTTACCAGCCGCAGAGACCGACCATGCTCGAGATCCATCTTTTTCCCTGCCTCTCGGACAACTACGGTGTGCTGGTGCGCGAACCGGTCTCCGGTCTGGTGGCCTCCATCGATGCACCGGAGGCGCGCGCGGTGGAGGCGGCGCTGGCCGAAAAGCGCTGGACGCTCACCCATATCCTGACGACCCACCATCACCATGACCACACGGACGGCAACTTGGCGCTGAAGGCCGCCCATGGCTGCACGATCATCGGGCCGCGCGACGAGGCTGCCCGGGTCCCCGGCATCGACACGACGGTCGGGGACGGCGACGTGTTCCAGTTCGGCGCCGAAGAGGTTCGCGTGATCGGAACGCCCGGGCATACGGCCGGCCACATCTCCTTATGGATGCCGGGCTCGAAGGTCGCGTTCGTCGGCGATACGCTGTTCGTGCTCGGTTGCGGGCGCGTGATCGAAGGCAGTATGCAGATGATGTGGGAGTCGCTGGCAAAGCTCGCCGCACTGCCGCGCGACACGCGCGTGTATTGCGGTCACGAGTACACGCTCTCGAACGCCAAGTTCGCGCTCACCATCGAACCGGAAAACGCGGCGCTCGCCGCGCGTTCCGAGGAAGCGCAGCGGCTGCGGGCGAGCGGTCGCCCGACCGTTCCGACCGAGATCGGGCTGGAACTCGACACCAATCCGTTCCTGCGGCCACAGGTGGCGTCGATCCGGACCCGTCTCGGCATGACGGCGGCGGCCGACTGGCAGGTGTTCGGCGAGATCCGCGAACGCAAGAACCGGGGATGAGCACGCTCACCGCCGACGACGTGATCGCCCGGCTGGGGCTCGTCCCCCACCCGGAGGGCGGGCATTTTCGAGAGACATTCCGCGATCGCGCCGACCCGGCGAGCGGGCGGGCTGCCTCTACCGCCATTTACTTTCTGCTGAAGGCCGGCGAAATCTCGCGTTGGCACCGGATCGACGCATCCGAGGTCTGGCACTGGTACGCCGGGGCGCCGCTGCGGCTGTCGATCGCGGATGGCCGGGCCTTCGCCGAGGTCCGACTCGGCGCCGATCTCACAGCGGGCGAGCACCCGCAGGCCGTCGTTCCTCCGGGCGCCTGGCAGCAATCTCAGAGCCTCGGAGACTGGTCGCTCGTCGGCTGCACGGTGGCGCCGGGGTTCCTGTTCGACCACTTCGAGATGGCGCCGGCAGGCTTCGATCCCCGACTGGATTGATGCCCTCAGACCACAGGCGAAACGCTTGCTGCGCGCAGCCACCGAAAAGCTGTGGATCTTTTCGCGCTGTAACCAGCCTTTTCCATTGAAATCCAACGCTCAAGTGATGCCGTCGGCCCCCTGCGCTTGCTCCCCTTGCGCGACTCACAATTAGCTCAGTCACCGAAAGCAAGTATCACGATGCGGGGCGAGAGCATGAAGCGCGAGTCGAATGGGGCCATCCTCAGCGCGGTGTTCGTCGACTACGACAACATCTATCTTTCGCTGCGCCGGAAGAGCGAGGAGGCCGCCAAGCGCTTCTCCAAGGATGCGGCCGGCTGGCTGCGCGAGTTGGAGACCGGGCGCCTGATCACGCCGACCAACACGCCGCAGAGCGACATTCGCCGGCGCATGGTGATGAACCGCTGCTACGGCAATCCGGTGCCGCGCCGGAGCGGGCACGACAATTCGACCGACATGAACTCGTTCCCCTTCGTGCGCCACCACTTCCTGCGTGCGGGCTTCGAGGTGGTCGATTGTCCGCCGCTGACCGCGCAGCTCAAGAACTCGTCGGACATCCGGATCGTAATGGATGTGCGCGACTTCCTCACCCACGAGACCTACTTCGACGAATTCATCATCCTCTCGGGTGATGCGGATTTCACGCCGGTTCTGCATCGCCTGCGGGCGCATGCGCGGCGCACCGTGATCTTCGCGAACGACTACACCGCGACACCGTACACCGCGATCTGCGACGGCGAGGTTCGCGAAAGCGATCTGATCCGGTTGCTGGTCGACGGGCGGATCGAGCAGGACAGCCCCTCCGCATTGGCGGCGACGGCCGATGGCGTCGCCCAGCGCAGCGAGATCCTGGCCGAGGTCGTCAACCAGATCCGATCGGCCGGACAGCCGGTGCCGCTCGAGGCGCTGGCCGAGCGCTCGGTGCGCGTGCTGGGGCACGAGCGGACAGCCGGGTCGGGTTGGGCCGGTGCCGGCAGCTTCCGCGAGTTGCTGATGGACGGCCTGCCGGCCGACATCCGGTTGACCGACGAGCCGCCGTACTTCGCCTACATCGTCGAGAGCAAGCCGCAACCGGCCATGATCGCCCGCGAATCGCGGACGGTCGACGCCCCGCCCGCGGCGCGTCGCGAGGTCCCGCAGCGCCAGCCGGCGGAGCCGCAACCTGCCGCGCTGGAAAGCCGGCCGGTACCGCCGCAGGCGCCAGCCGGTCGACCTGCCGCTCCGCAGGCTCCGGCCGCTGCCTCGACGTCGGCCTCGAGCGCGCCACGCGGTCGCGCGCCTTTGCTCGAGACGCAACCGGTCGTAGCGTTCGACGATCCGGCCGACGAGCCCGAGGCTGCACCGCTGCCGGTCGCCCCGCGGGCGCCGAGCGTAGCATCTCAGCCGAGCGCGCCGGTGCGCCAGCCGGCCCAGCCACGGCCCGATTATGCCTACGGTCGCGCGCCGGCCGCCGAGACCCCACAACCGCCTGCCCCCCTGCCGACACAGCAGCCGCAGCCGAGTCGGGCCATGGCGGCGCCTCCGGCGCCCAAGCCGTCGGCCCGCTCCACGGCGGCCGCCGCCCTGCAGCAGTCCGTGACGCGGATCTACGAGGCCTGCCAGGCGCCGCCGCTGTCTCCTCCGGACTATCGCCGTCTGTTCGAGGCGATGGCTGCCGAGATCACCGAAAACGGGCTGCAGGGCAGTCAGACGCTCGCCAACATCCAGGCGCGGGCCCTGGCCGGAAGCTTGCAGTTGCAGCGCGACGACGTCCGGTTCGTGCTCGATGTCGTCAGCGAGCCGGATCCGTGGTTCGAGCAGGGCGCGTCGGCTAATCTGTTCGCCGGACGGTTCCGGAACTTCGTCGTGGCGCGATGCCGCGGCCAGGGACTCAATCTCTCGGTCGAAGAACTCGATCTGATCGAGGCTTGGTTCGCTGGCGGGCCCGAATCCGGGCTGGCCGGTGGTCGCTTGGCCGGCGAAGTGCGAGCCCAGCCGGCGCCGCCCCAGCGCCCGGTACCCGGCACGGATGCGTGGTGGGCTGGAGAGACACCGGCGGCGCGCCCCGCCCCGGCACCGGGTCCGGCCGCAACGGCGCCGCAGCAGGGACAGGATGACGAATTCCCAAGGATCGTGCGGTCACGCCTGCGCGGCTGACAGGGCTTCGCCATTCGACGATCATCGCCACGAAGGGTGCTGCGCAGCGGCACCCTTTCTGGTTTTCAGTGCGCCATGAAATCGTGGGTTTGCACGCCGTTGCGTGCATGGCGCAGCAAAGTGCGCCCGACCGCCGTCTGTTCGTTGTCATCGTTGACCCGCACGAACAACAGCGTGCCGCCGATCATCAGTTGATCTTCGAGCTGGCGGGCCTGACGTCCCATGACCCACGTGGGGAAGCCCGCGACAAGTTCCGGGTCGATGGCACAGGCGCCATCACAGGCGTTCTTTGCGCACGCCTTCGGTGGCGATGCCAAGACCTGTGCCGTGAGCCGCGGACCGGCGGGTTTCAGGATGATCGGAGCGAGCCCTTCCAGCGCCAACTCCGGCTGCTTGGCCGGCGTCTCGGTCCTGGGATCTTCGTGTTCGTCGACCGCAAGCACGCACAGGCGTTCGCAGGTCACGCCAAAGCGGAACAGCGCCTCCACCGCCCGACGCAAATCGCCCGCCGCATCGAAAAGGCCTACAACGAACCGCATTTTTCTGGATCGGTTCACAGCTCGTCTTCGTCCCTGTCCGCCTCGTTTCAGCCTGACCGGCCGGCCTCGCCCGCCAAGCCCCTACACCCGGCTCGCCACCGTCACGCGTTGGCCATAGCCTCGAGGACAGCCATGTTCCGCAGAAGCACACGGTTCGAACGAGGCAGTGCGATGACCGCCGCCTGCTTCATCTTGGTCAACGTCCGGCTGACCGTCTCGACCGTCAGGCCGAGATAGTCGCCGATATCGATGCGCGTCATCTGCAGCATCAGCTCGGCCGGGTTCATGCCGGTCGACGCATTGCGCCGGGAGAGCGCCAGCAGGAAGGACGCCATCTTGGCCTCCGCCGACTTTGCGGCGATGCAAACCAGATGATCGCGGGTCGCGGTCAGTTCCTCGGAGGCCAGACGCAGCAGGCGCCGCGCCAGGGCCGGTTGATCGTCGAGCAGCCGCTCGACAGCGGCCGTCGGCACGCGGCGCAGCCGCACCGGGGTGATCGAGTGGACGCTCATGGGGTACGTCTTGCCGCAGCAATACCCCAGCACATCGCCCGCGAAATAGAAGGACACGACATGGCGCTCGCCATCCGGCAGGATGCGATACGCTGCGACCGTACCCTCCACGATCTCGTAGACGAAGGCGGCTCGGTCGCCCTCGACGAAGACATCCTGCTTGGCCGGCAGCATGAAACTGTGGCCGTCGCAATCGAAAGAACTGAGAGAGTCCGATCGGACCGGGGGGCGCTCGACGGCTCGCGGCACGGGGAATGTTTCGTGGTGGTGAGATAGGGCGAGCATCAACGGCGACCTCTGGGGCTGCGACTACGTCCATCAGACCAGAGGCATGTCGGCCCTCTATGTGACTTCCGTCACAAATTGTATCGGTGTGTAATTCCGAATTGTAACCCGCTAGACTGCACACTACCGCGCTCCGGATCCCCGTCGGGTCCAGGGTCTCCGTCCCATCCTCGATCGCAGAACGCGCACACACCCAGGACATGAACCAACCCCGCAGCTATCACCTGCTCGTCGTCGACGACGACGCCAAGATCCGGCTGCTGCTCCGACGCTGCTTCGAGAGCGAGGGGTATCGCGTCAGCGCAGCCTCGACGCGGGAGGAGGTCGACCGTGCGGTGACGGCCGGCGGGCTCGACCTCATCACCCTCGATCTCACCCTGCCCGACAGCGATGGCCTCTCCATCGCCCGGGATATTCGCGCCAAGTCGCGCGTGCCGATCGTGATGGTGACCGGCAAGGGCGACATGATCGATCGCGTGGTCGGGCTGGAGATCGGGGCAGACGACTATATCGCCAAGCCGTTCCATGTCCGCGAGGTGCTGGCTCGCATTCGTGCCGTCTTGCGTCGCTCCGAGGGGGCCGCAACGGCGGCAGCGCCCGCCGAGTCTGCCACCTCGCTCGAGGGTGTGTTCCGGTTCGGCGCCTGGGTGATCGACATCCCTAAGCGGGAGCTGCGGCGCAAGTCGGGCGAACTTTGCGACCTTACTACCAGTGAGTTCGGGATGATCGAGGTCTTCGTGCGCCACCCCAAGCGGGTGCTTTCGCGCGACCAGATCATGGACATGTTGCGCGGGCATGAATGGAGCCCGCTCGACCGGTCGATCGACAATCTCATCGCGCGGCTGCGCAAGAAGATCGAAGAGGATTCGGAAGATCCGCGGCTGATCAAGACGATCCGCGGCGTCGGCTACAGCTTCACGGCCGACGTGACGGCCGGCTGATCAATCCACGTCGTCGAGGCCATCGCGGATGAAGCGGGCAAGCTCGACCTGCCGGTAGGGCTTGCGAATGACCTCGAGGTCCAGGGTGCTCAGCTCCTCGCCGTCGAGCAACTCCGCCGAGTAGCCGGATGTCAGGAGTAGCCGGATCTGTGGCCAGCGGGCGCGGATGTGCCGACACAGATCCATGCCGGACATGCCACCCGGCATAACGAGATCGGTGAAGACCAGACTCACCGGCTCGCCGGCGGTCAACAGTGCGAGCGCTTCGGGTCCCGACGCCGCCTCGACGATGACGTAGCCGAGCGCTTCGAGGCGGCCGCGCGTCAACCGGCGCACCCGCTCGTCGTCCTCGACGACCAGGATGCGTTCGCCACGGCCACGGCTGGCTGGTGGCTCGGTGACGATATCCTCGACCATCCGGTCATCGGCGAGAGCGCGCGGCAGATAGATGTTGACCGTCGTGCCCTGGCCGATCTCGCTGTAGATCGTGGCATGACCGCCCGACTGCTTGGCGAATCCATAAATGGTCGCCAGCCCGAGCCCGCTGCCCTTGCCCGGGCCCTTGGTGGTAAAAAACGGCTCGAACGCGCGATCGCGGACCTCGGGCGTCATGCCTTCACCCGCATCGGAGACCGAGAGCTGCACGAACTCTCCAGCGGTGAGGCCAGGGATCTGGGCCAACGCCTCGTCGTCGAGGACCGCGTTGCGGGTCTCGATGACGATGCGTCCGCCCTTCGGCATGGCGTCGCGGGCGTTGATGGCGAGGTTGAGAATGGCGTTCTCGATGGCGACCGGATCCGCCGCGGTCAGCCAGAGATCGCTCCTGAGCGCCGTACTGACGTCGATGGGCTCGCCGAGTGTGCGACGGAGCAGCTCGAACATGCCGAGCACGATCTCGTTGAGATCGACGGTCTTCTGCTCCAGGCGGCGGCGGCGCGAGAAAGTCAGGAGGCGGTCGGTCAGACGGGCGCCCATCTCGGCGGCCTCGCGGGCTTCCCGGGCCAGGGTCAACGGCAGCGACTCGGTGAGCAACTGCTCCAGCAGCTCGACGTTGCCGAGGATGACGGTCAGCAGATTGTTGAAATCGTGCGCGATGCCGCCGGTCAGCTGGCCGATCGCCTCCATCTTCAGGGCCTGACGGAGGACGGCCTCCTGGCTCAGCTTCTCCGAGACGTCGCGGGTGACGACCAGAAACCCCAGCGCCTGGCCGGATTTGTCGCGGATGACGGCCCGCACCGTCTCGCCGGGGAACGGGTGGCCACTCCTGCGCCGATAATGGATGATCTGCGGGCGCGGGTCGAAGCCGGCCGGACAGGCGGTTGCCTCGTGGGCGTGGCGGTCCCATTCTTCGGCATTCTCGCAGAGCATGCGCGTGTTGCGACCGATCAACTCGTCGGCCGCATAGTCGAAAACACGGGTGACGGCTGGGTTGAGCAGCCGCATGGTGCTGGTCGGATCGGCGATGATGATCGGGTCGGGGATGCTCTCGAAGATCGAGCGGAACAGCGCCTCCTGATGCGACAACTGGGCCTCGGCCCGGCGTTGCGCGCCGATGTCGTGCATGATGCCGGTGAAGAATCTCTGGCCGCCGACCTCGAACTGGCCGACCGACAGATGCATCGGGAAGGTCGAGCCATCGGCGCGCAGGCCGGTCACTTCACGACCGATGCCGATGATGCTTGCACGGCCCGTTTCGAGAAATTTCGCGATGTATTGGTCGTGCTCTCGGCGATAATTCTCCGGCATCAGGGTCTTGATGTTCTCGCCGATGAGCTGGCGCGCCTCATAGCCGAACAGGCGCGCGACCGCCGGATTGGCCGTCTGAATGATGCCCTTGGAATCGATGGTGACGATGGCCGAGACGGCCGACTCGAGGATCGCAGCCAAGGCGCGCACGTCGGCGCTCAATCCTGTTCCCTGGGAAGCGTCCGAGCTCATGGGGTCCTGCGCGAGGTCAGGGTCAGACCGAAGGGCCCCACGTTGCCTGCGCTGGCTGCGCCTTGCAACCGTCGTCCCGTCTATCGGCCGAGTCGCCGCCCGTCAAACCGGGCTCCACCGGTTTGGTTTCCCACAACGCGAAGCGGGCAGGACCGGCTTGCGATCCCACCCGCTGGAAAGGGCCAGTGCGGCGACCGCCTGCTACTTCTTCTTGCCTTCGGCGTCGTACTGCTTGAGGAACGCGAGCAGGTCAGCCACGTCCTTGTCGTCCTTGACGCCTGCGAAGGCCATTTTGTTGCCCGGCATGAACGCCTTGGGATCGACGATGTACTTCTTGAAGGTGTCCTCGGTCCAGGTGACGCCCGAACCCTTGTTGGCGGGCGAATAGTTGAACCCGTCGACGCTGCCGGCCGTGCGGCCGATAATGCCGTTGAGCTTCGGGCCGACGGCGTTCTTGGCCGTCTCGCCAACCTGATGGCAGGCCCGGCACTTCTTGAAAACGTCCTCGCCGGCTGCCGGATCCTGAGCGTAGGCCGTGGTGCCCATCGCGGCGAGCGACAAGGCAATCAAAAGGGTCTTCTTCATTCTGGTGGCTCCTGAGCGTCCGCGTGATGCCGCACCGACATCTATCGCGCGGCATCTGTCCGACAATTGGACGAAACGACGATGTGGTATTCTACGACAAGGAAAGTCTGATATCCAATGGGTTAGCTGGCAGCGGCGTGTCGTCGCGGGAGACCGGATGCCGGCCTAGCGATGACTTGCCCCGTCAACGATGGCCGCCCCGCCAGTCGCCTGACTATTGCCATATCAATCCAAAATCTGTTTCAACAATACAGAACAGCGTGGACGTATCGTCTGATAACGGACATGAAACCACTGGCTCCTAGGATGGCCTTCAGCGTGACGGCCGGGAACGTGGCTCCCGGCAGGTGGACACAACATCCTGGACCGGCATCCATGAGACTCCAGACCGTCTACACCGACAGCGCTCGATTGCTGGTCGCACAGCCTGCTGCCGACATCAGCGAGCTGCTGAGCGAAGTGCCCGCGGTGACGGACCTTCTCAAGGCCCTATCCCACGAGACGCGGCTGATCGTGCTCTGCCAACTCGCCGAGGGCGAGAAGACGGTGACCGAGCTCGAGCAGCTGCTGCAGCTGCGCCAGCCGGCCCTGTCGCAGCAGCTGGCCAAGCTCCGCGAGGTCGGACTGGTGACAACGCGCCGGCGGGGCCGCAACATCCATTACTCGCTCGCGAGCAACGCCGTGCGCGAGGTGATCCTGGCGCTGCACCGGGCGTTCTGTTTCAACAAGCGTCCGTCCTGAGCCCGCCGCACCAGCCGGGCCCAGCCGACGATATGGTCCGCGGGCCGTGTCAGGCCCGGCGGTGGACCACGAAGCGTACGCCTTCGATCAGGGTCGCGGCACGCGCGCCGAAGACTGACAGCGCCGCGACGGCAGACGCTTCGCAGTCGGCGAGCGCCTGACGCGCCGCGGCAATCCCCATCAGCGAGACCAGCGTGGCCTTTCCGGCCGCCGCATCCTTGCCGGTCGCCTTGCCGACCACCGACGCGTCACCCTCGGCATCGAGCAGGTCGTCGGAGATCTGGAAGGCGAAGCCGAGATGGTCGCCGAGTGCCTGCAGCGCGGCCTGCTCCGGCGGCGCGGCCCGCCCGAGGATGGCCCCGGTCTCGCAGGCTGCGCGGATCAGTGCTCCCGTCTTCATGGCTTGCAGCCGGCGCACGTGGGCGAGCGACGGAACGGCCGGCAATCCGAGCTTGTCGGCTGCGAGGTCGTGGGCTTGGCCGCCGACCATGCCGCTCCAGCCAGAGGCCCGGGCAAGCACCAACGTGATCGCGGCGCGGACCTCGGCGTCGGGGTGCGTCCGCGGACCGGCGGCGATTTCGAAGGCGAGCGTCAGCAGCGCATCACCAGCCAATATAGCCGTCCAGTCGTCATAGGCTTTCCACACCGTCGGCCGGCCGCGCCGCATCTCGTCGTTGTCCATGGCGGGCAGATCGTCGTGGACGAGCGAGTAGCAGTGGATCGCCTCCAGCGCGGCGGCCACTTCCACCGCCTGCGAGGCCGGGACGCCGAACAGCGCAGCGATCTCGATGACGAGGAACGGGCGGAACCGCTTGCCTCCGGCCAGCACGGCATGCCGCATCGCCGCCGCCAGACGGTCGGGCACAGTTTCGTCGGCGCCGGCCAGTATTTCGCCGAACCGTACCTCGACCGCGCTTGCCGCGGCCGCGAGCCTCTGATTGAAGGTCATCGGAGAGCATTCCCGGCGCTACGTGCCCGGCGACTGCGCCGTCAGGCCACCTGTCGAGTACTCATGTCCGAGTTCAGCTCACTGCCCGGTCCGGACGGAGACAAACCTCGCAAGCCCGGACATACCGGTCGCCCGACCGCACCGCAAGCCCGCGCCGCAGGCGGGCTGCGAAGCCGGGTCCGGTTGGTGACCGGTGCGCTGGTCACGTCGTTCGTCGCCGCCACCAAGGTGCTGGTCGTCGCGCTCGCGGCCCTCGCGGTCGGCGTGCTCGGGCTTCTCTTGGTGTTGCGGTTCGTCGATCCCCCCGGGTCCATGCTGATGCTGACCCAGCGCCTGCAAGGCCAGAGCATCGACCAGCAGTGGGTGCCGCTGGATGCCGTCTCACCGCATCTGGTGCGGGCGGTGATCTCCAGCGAGGACAATAACTTCTGTACGCATCGCGGTATCGACCTGGCCGAGCTCGAAGCGGCCATGGCGAAGGCCGACGAGGAGGGCAGCGATGTGGTGCGCGGGGCCAGCACGATCACCATGCAGGTGGCCAAGAACCTGTTCCTGATACCGGCCCGCAACTACCTGCGCAAGGGTGTCGAGATGGGCATGGCGGTGGCCATCGAGCTGGTCTGGACGAAGCGCCGCACGCTCGAGATGTATCTCAACATCGCCGAGTGGGGACCGGGGGTGTTCGGCGCCGAAGCGGCGGCCCGCCACCATTTCCGCAAGGCCGCCGCCCGGCTGACTGCACCCGAGGCTGCCTTGATGGCGGCCGCGCTTCCCAACCCGCTGTTGCGACGCCCCGGCCGACCCGGTCCCGGGCTCAGCCGGCTGGCCGGCATCATCGAGACGCGAGCGCGCCGCGGCGGCCATCGGTTCGACTGCATTTACGGTCCGATTCGGTGACATTGGGGACTGGCGTCTCGCTTGGTTCGCGGCTATAAGCACGCCGATCAGGGGGACCCGGGCGGCCACGCGGTCGCGTAGCCGTGGGCGTTTCTCAAACCCAATTACGCCGTCCTGTGCGCCGCGAAATGTTCCGCGGTCATGGCCCGGTGTTCGCTCGTGGAGACGTGATATGGCTGTACCTAAGCGGAAAACTTCGCCGATGAAGCGCGGCTTCCGCCGCTCTGCCGATGCGCTCAAGGCCCCGACCTATGTCGAGGACAAGGAGAGCGGCGAGCGCCGTCGTCCCCACCACATCGACCTGAAGACCGGTAAGTATCGCGGCCGTCAGGTGTTGCCGGCCAAGGCGGACGTCTGATCCGTCGCCCGGCGGCCGGATGAGTGTCCGGCGGCTGACATCCCGAGAGTCGTCCTAGTGTTCCGCCCTCACGGGCTCTTACTCGAGGTGGCCATGTCGTTGAGATCGATCCCGCTGATCGCCGTTGCGCTCGTGCTCTACAATGTCGTGGTGCTGCTCGGCGGCAGCGCGGCGCCGGCTGATATCCTGGCGACCCGGTTGTTCGCCCTGCCGGTGATGAGTTCGCCGGGCGCCAACATGCCGTTCACGTGGGCGGATCTGATCCTCCTCGTGACGTTGCTCGTGCTGTTCGTCGAGATCCTGAAATCGACCTACACGTCGTCGGCATCGCTGATGGACCACGGCCTCTCCATGGTCGTGTTCATCATCTGCCTGATCGAGTTCCTGATCGTACCCAAGGCGGCGACGTCGGTGTTCTTCCTGATCACCGTCGCAACCCTGATCGACGTGATCGCCGGCTATACCATCGGCATCCGGGTCGCCAAGCGCGACCTGCAGATCGGCGGCGAGTAACTAAAGCGAACCGCCCGCGCCGGACCGACGAGATGGCGCCACCGCCGTCTCGTCGCTGTTCCAGTCGTTAATTGCCGCCCGACAGCTTTTCGATCTTGGCCTGCATGGCGGCCAATTGCGCTTTCATCTGCTCGATGTCCGACAGCGTGTTGTCCCGCATCTCGGCCGGCGGATTCGGCACGTCGTTAGGAGTGGCGGGCAAGTCGCCCGTCATCGGCGTCATGCCCGCGCTGAAGGGCGTCCACATTTTCATGGCCTGCTCGAACAACTCGAGATTGCGGCGGGCCTGCTCCTGGTAGGCATCGAACGGTGACGGGCCCCAGGCGTTGGCGAACTGGTCCCGATAGCGCTCCTGATTGCGTGACAGCGTCTCCAGGCTCATCTGCAGGAAACCGGGGACAAGACGGGCCATGCTGTCATCATAGAAGCGGATGAGCTGGCGCAGGAAGGGGACCGGCAGCAGCGTCTGGCCGCCTGACCGCGACTCCTGCTCGACGATAATCTGCGTCAGCACCTGATGCGTGAGATCATCGCCGGTCTTGGCATCACAGACGATGAACTCGCGATCGAGCCGCACCATCTTGGCGAGATCTTCGAGCGTCACGTAACTGCTGGTCTCGGTATTGTAGAGGCGGCGGTTCGCATACTTCTTTATGACGACCGCGTCCTTGTTTCCCGAGTCCTTGTCAGGTTTGTCGAGCATGAAAACCAATCGATGGTTCGAGGATATACCGCAGTGCGAAAGATACCATGGGGGGCGGCGGGCTTGCCAGCCGTTTTCTCCAGCACCCACTCCTTCAGCCGAATTGCACAGCCCCGGTGTCGGCTGGTAGTGCTCAGCTCAGCGCAGCGGATCGTCGACGCGATGACCGAGCCCAGCCTGACCTGTGTCAATGTTTCGTGCCGTCCGCCGTGTCAATCGGCGGTCACGCCTGGAAGCGATCAGCCCACCAAGGAGGAAACCTGTGTCTGAAGACAATACCATCGTCATCGCCAGCGCGGCCCGCACGCCGGTCGGAAGCTTCAACGGCGCCCTCGGCGCGCTGCCCGCTCACGAACTCGGCAAGGTCGCCATCAAGGCCGCCATGGAGCGCGCCGCGGTCGAGCCGGGCGACGTCTCGGAAGTCATCATGGGCCAGATCCTGACCGCCGGAACCGGCCAGAACCCGGCCCGCCAGGCCTCGATCGCGGCCGGCATTCCGGTCGACGCGCCGGCCTGGGGCCTCAACCAGCTGTGCGGCTCGGGCCTGCGCGCCGTCGCTCTCGGCTACCAGCAGATCCTGGAGGGCTCGGCCAAGATCGTCGTCGCCGGCGGCCAGGAAAGCATGACCTTGGCGCCGCACTGCGCCCACATGCGCGAAGGCACCAAGATGGGCGACGTCAAGTTCATCGACACGATGATCAAGGACGGCCTGTGGGACGCCTTCAACGGCTATCACATGGGCACGACCGCGGAGAACGTCGCTCGCCAGTGGCAGATCACCCGCGAAGAGCAGGACAACTTCGCCGTCGCCTCGCAGAACAAGGCCGAGGCCGCCAAGAAGGCCGGCAAGTTCAAGGACGAGATCGTGCCCGTCACGATCAAGACCCGCAAGGGCGAGACGGTCGTCGCCGACGACGAGTACATCCGCGAAGGCACGACGCTCGACAACATGACCAAGCTGCGCCCCGCCTTCGACAAGGAGGGCACGGTGACCGCCGGTAACGCTTCGGGCATCAACGACGGCGCCGCCGCCGTCGTGCTGATGACGCTCGGCGAGGCCAAGCGCCGCGGCATCACGCCGATGGCCAAGATCGTCTCTTGGGCGCACGCCGGCGTCGATCCCTCGATCATGGGCACGGGTCCGATCCCGGCGTCGAAGAAGGCGCTCGAGAAAGCCGGATGGACGGTCGCCGACCTCGACCTGATCGAGGCCAACGAGGCGTTCGCCGCTCAGGCCTGCGCGGTCAACAAGGGCATGGGCTGGGACACCGCGAAGGTGAACGTCAACGGTGGCGCCATCGCCATCGGCCATCCGGTCGGCGCCTCCGGCGCCCGCGTTCTGACCACGCTGCTGTTCGAAATGAAGCGCCGCGACGCCAAGAAGGGCCTCGCCACGCTGTGCATCGGCGGTGGCATGGGCGTCGCCATGTGCGTCGAGCGCCTCTGATCCCTGTTGACACTCCGCCGCCGGGCTCGACGGCCCGGCGGCCACTCGCCTACTGAAGCTCAGCACGCAACAATCCAAGAAGGGGAGGCCTCTCATGTCGAGAGTAGCCGTCGTCACCGGAGGTACGCGCGGCATCGGCCACGCCATCTCGATCGCATTGCAGCGCAAAGGCTACCGGGTCGCTGCCAACTACGGCGGCAATGATGCCGTGGCCCGCCAGTTCCAGGCCGAGACCGGCATTCCGGTCTTCAAATTCGACGTCGGCGACTGGGCCCAGTGCGAGGCCGGCATCAAGCAGATCACCAAGGACCTCGGCCCGGTCGACGTGCTGGTCAACAACGCCGGCATCACGCGTGACGGCATGCTGCACCGGATGACGAAGGAGAACTGGGACGCGGTGATCCGCACCAATCTCGATTCGGTGTTCAACCTGACGCGGCTGGTGATCGACAGCATGCGTGCGCGCAACTTCGGCCGCATCATCTCGATCTCGTCGGTCAATGGCCGCAAGGGTCAGATGGGTCAGGCGAACTATTCGGCGGCGAAGGCCGGTCTGCTCGGCTTCACCAAGGCCGTAGCCCTCGAAGGGGCGACCAAGGGCATCACCTGCAACGTGATCGCACCCGGCTACATCAACACCGAGATGGTGGCGGCGGTGCCGAAGGACGTGCTGGAGACGAAGATCCTGCCGCTGATCCCGGTCGGCCGGCTCGGTACCGCCGAGGAAATCGCGCGCTGCGTGACCTTCCTGGCGGCCGACGAGGCGGGCTTCATCACCGGCGCCTGCCTCGACGCCAACGGCGGCCAATACATGGCTTGAGCCATCGCGGCGTCCGGTCTATGCGCATCGGCGAGCGGCTGCCCCCACGGCGCCGCTCGTTGCATTTCCACGGCGAGACCGGACATGAGCGGCGAGAGCGGAAACTGGGGTGCGACAGCCCAAGGTATCGTCGCCATCGCGTTGTGGAGCACGCTCGCCAGCCTCGGCGCGCTTTCCGGTCCGGTGCCGCCGTTCCAACTCACCGCCATCAGCTTCACGCTCGCGACGCTGGTCGGCCTCGGCTATTTCATCGCCACGGGGCAGAGCTTCCGCCTGCTCGCGGCCGTGCCGGCCGGCAGTTGGGCGCTCGGCGTGTATGGCCTGCTCGGCTACCACGTCGCCTACTTCCTGGCGATCAAGGCGGCGCCGCCGGTCGAGGTCTCGATCATCTCGTATCTCTGGCCGTTGCTGATCGTGCTGTTCTCCGGCCTGCTGCCGGCCAGCGCGGGGGGTGGCCCGCTGCGCTGGTGGCATGTGGCCGGCGCCGCCCTGGGGTTCGCGGGCGCGGCGCTGGTGCCGTTCGCACGCGGCGGGCAGCTCGATCTGTCGGGCAGTGCCATCGGTTATGGCGCGGCGCTCGCCGCCGCCTTCATCTGGTCGAGTTACTCGGTCGCCTCGCGACTGTTCGCGCGGGTGCCGAGTGCGGCCGTCATGGGCTCGTGCGCGTTGACGGCGCTCGGCGCGGCGGCGGGACATCTGCTGCTCGAGACGACGCAATGGCCCCGTGACCCGGTGGAGTGGGCGGTGAGCGGGCTGCTCGGCCTCGGCCCCGTCGGTATCGCCTTCTATCTCTGGGACGCCGGTATGAAGCAGGGCAAGTTGCGGCTGCTCGGCGTGCTGTCGTACGCCACGCCGCTGCTGTCGACGGCGCTGCTGGTCGGTCTCGGGCTCGGCCAGGGTGGCCCGCTGATCTGGCTCGCCGTGGCGCTCGTGGTCGTCGGCGCACTGCTGGCGGCGGCCGACACGATCTTTCCCCGGCGTGCCTGATCGCTATTCGGCGGCGCGCTGGCCGTAACGCTTCTCGATATAGTCCTCGACGATGGTCTTGAACTCGGCGGCGATGCCGGCACCGCGCAGCGTCATGGCCTTCTGGCCGTCGATGAAGACCGGCGCGACCGGCGTCTCGCCGGTGCCCGGCAGCGAGATGCCGATATCGGCGTGCTTGGATTCGCCCGGCCCGTTGACGATGCAGCCCATCACCGCGAGGTTCAGCGTCTCGACGCCGGGATAGCGGGCCTTCCATTCTGGCATCCGCGTGCGGATCATGTCCTGCACGTCACGGGCCAGCTCCTGGAACACCGTCGACGTCGTACGCCCGCAGCCGGGACAGGCGGCGACGATCGGCACGAAGGCCCGGATGCCCATGGTCTGGAGCAGCTCCTGGGCGGCGCGCACCTCGGCCGTGCGGTCGCCGCCAGGCTCGGGCGTCAGAGAGAAGCGGATGGTGTCGCCGATACCCTGCTGGAGCAGAATGCCCATGGCCGCCGAGGACGCGACCAGCCCCTTGGACCCCATGCCGGCCTCTGTCAGACCGAGGTGGAGGGCATAACGGGAGCGGGCGGCAAGGAGCGTATAGACGCTGACCAGATCCTGGACCGCCGAGACCTTGGCCGAGATGACGATGCGATCGGCGCCGAGACCCAGTTCCTCGGCGCGGGCCGCCGACAGCAACGCCGACTGGACGATCGCTTCGTGCATGACCGCGCGCGCCTCCTGGGGCGCGGGGCTCTTGGCATTCTCGTCCATCAGGTGGGTCAACAGCTCCTGGTCGAGCGAGCCCCAGTTCACGCCGATGCGCACGGGCTTGCGATGCTGAAGGGCCATCTCGACGATCGAGGAGAACTGGCGGTCCTTCTTGTCCTTGAAGCCGACATTGCCGGGATTGATCCGGTACTTGGCGAGTGCCTCGGCGCAGGCCGGATTGTCGGCCAGCAGTTTATGGCCGTTGTAGTGGAAGTCGCCGATGATCGGCACGGAGATGCCGCGCTTGGCGATCCGGTCGCGAATGTGCGGCACGGCCTTGGCCGCCTCGTCACGGTCGACCGTGATGCGCACCAGTTCGGAGCCGGCGCGGGCCAGATCGGCAACCTGACGGGCTGTGCCCTCGATGTCGGCGGTGTCGGTGTTGGTCATCGACTGCACGACGATCGGTGCGTCACCACCGATCACGACGCCAGCGACGTCGACGGCCGTGGTCTTCAAACGCGGACTTCTCAGATCGGTCATCGCAGACGCTCCATCGATCCCACGTCGTAGGTAATCGAACAGCGGCCGACTTGCCAGTCCGGCTCAGCCTTGCCGGCCGAGCGGACGCGCCAGGACCGCGGCGATCGCAGCCGTCGCCAGCACCAGCACGATCGCCGGTCCGCCGGGAATGTCATAGCTGAAAGAGAGGGCGAGACCCAGTACCACGCCGGCCGCGGCGATCACCGCGGCGAGGATCGCCATGGCCTCCGGGGTGCGTGCGAACGGCCGCGCCGTCACCGCCGGCATGATCAGGAACGCGACGGCGAGCAGGACACCGACCACCTTGATGGCCATGGCGATCGACAGGGCCAGCATCAACATGAACACCACGTCCATGCGGTGCCGCGGCACGCCTTCGGCCTCCGCCAGCTCGGCGTGGATGGCGATCCGCAGCAGCGGTTGCCACAGCCACGCGAGGGCCCCCAGCACCACCACGGCGCCGCCGCCGACCCAGGCCAGATCGCCCGCCGTCACCGTGAAGATGTCGCCGAACAGAAAACCCATGAGGTCGACCCGGCCACCGCGCACCATCAAGGTGGCGATGACGCCGAGTGCCAGCAGCCCATGGGCGACGAGGCCGAGCAGGCTGTCGATCGGCACCACGGTGCGCCGGGCCAGCGCCGCGAGCCCGATGCCGGTGAGCGCGACGACGACCAGCGTGGCGGCCGTCTGGTCGACCTCGAGCAGGATCGCCAGTGCGACACCGACCAGACCCGCCTGGGCCACGGCCTCGCCCATGTAGGCGAGGCGCCGCCAGACCACGAAGCAGCCCAGAGGCGCGGTGACGAGCGCGACACCGAGGCCTGCGGCGAGCGCGTAGACGAGAAACGGCGCCATCGCTCAGGCCTCCGGTGGTACGGCCGGCGGCTTCGGATTGCCGGCCAGATCGTGGGCGTGGTCGTGGTGGTGACGGTAGACGGCGAGCTGCTGGGCGGCGGCCAGTCCGAACAACTGCTGATAGGCCGGATCGAGCGCCACGCGGTCGGGCACGCCGGCACAGCAGACGTGCTGATTGAGGCAGATCACGCGGTCGCTCTTGGCCATGACGACGTGCAGATCATGCGAGACGAGCAACAGTCCGAGACCGCGCGTGGTGCGCAGCCGGCCGATGAGATCGTAGAGTTCGGCCTCGCCGACATAGTCGACCCCGCGCGAGGGCTCGTCGAGCACCAGCAGATCCGGACTGCGGATCAGAGCGCGCGCCAGCAGTACGCGCTGCAGCTCGCCGCCGGACAGATGGAACAGCTGGCGCGAGGCGACGTCACGGGCGCCGACCTCGTCCAGAACCCGCGCGATCTCGTCCCGGCTGGCGCGATGCGACAGCGTCAGAAACCGTTCGACGGTGATCGGCACCGCGCGATCGAGGTCGAAGCGCTGCGGGACGTAGCCGGTCACGAGCCCCGGCTTGCGCGTGACGGTCCCGCGGTCGGCAGCCAGAACGCCGAGCATGATGCGGACCAGAGACGTCTTGCCGGCCCCGTTCGGGCCGATCAGCGTGACGATCTCGCGCGGGTGAATATCGAGATCCACGCCCTGGAGAATGCTGCGCCCGTCGCGCATCAGGCCGATGCCGCGGGCGCTGATCAACGCATCCGGCCGCACCGGTAGCGGGTGGTGATGGTGGCTGCAATCGCCGTGGTCGTGGTGGTGGTGATGGTTGTGGTTGTGATCGTGCGCGGGCGCGCCGGCACCGCCGCTGGCGTCCGTCATGGCCGGGTTCCGGCGCTCGTGCGGCCCTGGCAGGCGGCACACTGCCCCGTCACCTCGACGATGCGTCGCTTCACGGTAAATCCGGACCGCTCGGTGGCCTCGGCGATGGCGCCGAACGTGGCGGGGCTGGCGACCTCGGCGACCGACAGGCAGTCTTCGCAGACCAGGATCACGCGCGGATCGTCGCCCCGGTGGTCGGCGTGGCAGGCGAAGAACGCGTTGCGGCTCTCGATACGGTGGATGGCGCCGACCCCGGCCAGCGCCTCCAAGGCCCGGTAGACCGAGATCGGCGCCAAGCGCACGCCCCTGGCGGCCATCGATTCGATGAGGTCGTAGGCGCCGACGGCCTTGTGGGAGCTGGCAATCTCCTCCAACACGCGCCGGCGCAGGTCCGTCAACCGGACATTGCTCGCCTCGCAGACGCGGCTGACCCTTTCGACGAGGCTCGCCGTGCAGCGCTTGTGGTCGTGGTCGGCCGGCAGGAACGACGCGGCGTCCTGCTTGGGGCGAGTTTCGGTGCGCATGATCGACTCCTTAGGAGTAATAATATCACACTTCCTGCCCATTGGAACGCCACATGGGGAGCAACGAGATTCCGCCCAACTTCTATGGTCCTTGCAGCCAGCAACGACGACTGCAAGGGAGCCGGACCCAGAACCGGCTTGATTCATGACATCCAAGCCCCTGCCGGCCTATGTGATCGCCGCGCGACGCACCGCGTTGGGGCGCGTCGGCGGGCTGCACCGCAACCGGCGCCTGGACGAGCTGGCCGCGCCGCTGGTGTCCGCCGTGCTGCGCGATGCCAAGGTGGACGCGAGCCAAGTAGATGAGCTGATCCTCGGCAACACGACCGCGGGCGGCAATCCGGCCCGACTGATCGCGCTGGCCGCCGGGCTGCCCGAGACCGTGTCGGCGCTCACGATCGACCGCCAGTGCGGCTCCGGCCTCGATGCCATCCTGCTGGCGATCGGGCATGTCGCGGCTGGTGACGCGGAGGTCGCGGTGGCCGGCGGCGCCGAAAGCGTTTCGACGGCGCCCTGGCGGATCGCCAAGCCGCGCAGCCTCTATCAGACCCCGCATTTCATCTCCTTGGAGCCGGCGGTCACCGATCCGTTCGACGGCGCTCCGTTCGAGGCCGCCGAGACGCTGGCGGCAAGACTCGGGATCGGACGCGGGCGCCAGGATGCCTGGGTGCTCAAATCACATGCGCGCGCCGAAAAGGCCCGCGAGGACCGGCGCTTCGTCGGAGAAATCCTGCCGCTGCGGAGCACGGCTGAGGAGGCCCGCGACCAGAGCGCCATCGATCCGACCCCCGACGACGTCGAAAAGGAGCGGCCGTTCGCGCCGCCATCGGGCACGCTGACGCCGGCCAACACGAGCATGCCGCACGACGGCGCGGCTCTGGTTGTGGTCGTTTCGGAGGCTGTGTGGACCAGCCTCGGCCAGCCGCCTGCACTGCTTCTGATCGCCAGCGCAACCCAGGGCGTGGGCGCGGAGGACGAGGCGGCGGCGCCGGCGGCCGCGATGAAGAAGCTCTACGGCCGTCTCAACGGCTTCGATCGCAGCGCGATCCGGACCATCGAGATGGGCGAGACATCGGCGGCCCAGGCGCTCGCACTCGCCGAGGCGATGGGGCTCGATGCCGATATCCTCAATCCAGCCGGCGGGGGCGTCGTGCGCGGGCATCCCCTGGGTGCAACCGGCGCCGTGCTCGCGGTGCGGCTGTTCACCGACCTGGTGCGCGAGCACGACCGCAAGTCGCGCTACGGCGCTGTCGTTCAAGGCACGTTCGGAGGGCTGGGGCTCGCGGCGCTGTTCGAGGCGGTCGGGCGAAACTGATTCGCAGAGGGAAAGCGGTTTTTCGTCTTTTTCCCGCGTCGGCGCATCGCTAGGTTGAGGCCATCGTTCCACCGGAGCGGCCTCAGAGTTCGTTGCGTCCACTTTTCCGCCGCACGTCGGCCGCGAAAACCGCGCGAAATCCGTCTTAACTGCCTGCAGTGGTGTGTCGGCGATCGGGGTTGTCTCGACGCTCGGTTTCGCGGGTGGCGGGCGGCCATCCCAGCGGGGAGATTGAGGTATGAACCTCGATAGCGCGCAGCTGCTCGAGCAGCTGTCTCAAGGGCTGCTGGCGTTCGTGGGCAGCCCGGCCGGGCGCGCCACGGTGTTCGTCGCCGTCATGGCGATGGCCGTTTGGCTGCTGCGCGGCAATTCCGTCGTCGTGCGGGTGTGGGCGGCTCTCGAGCGCACGATCGCGTCGAGCTGGCAGCTCGCTCTCCTCGGGTCCACTGGCATCATCCTGTCGGTGGCCTCCGGATGGACGACGTGGGACGGCATGCGCAATTTCACCGGCGAACCGATCCTGTCGGCGATGGTGACTTTCGGCATCCAGGGCGTGATGCTGATCGCCGCTTGGCTGATCGGCGAGAGCTTTGCCGCCGGGATGAACCGCCAGCGCGCCGAACGCACCGCCAGCACGACGCTCAATGCCGCGATCGGCGCGCTGCTCGGCATCGCGGCAACGGTCGCCCTGCTGTACTGGTCCCTGCTCGCCACCGGGGCCATCGCCTGGTCCGTCTCGGGCCGGCTCGAGATCGACTGGATCCGCGCGGCCGACACGTCCTTGTGGTTCGCGGCGGCCATGATCGTGGTCGGCTATATCGCGCTCAAGGCCCGCAGCGATCTGGCGCTACCCTATGTGCAGAGCGTGCGGATCATCGTGCGCAACTCCGTGCTCTGGGTGATGTTCCTGGCCTGCATGGCGACCAGCGTATTCTTCTCGTTCGATTCTTTGTTCACGGCGATCTTCCCCAAGGAGGAGCGCGTGCGCGCCGCCGACCTGCGCGCCCAGAACCAGGTCGCGGGTATCGTCGCCGACATCGGCGAGACGATCCGCCGGCGGCGCCAGCTGGCGGCCGAGGAACTGTTTTCGAGCCCGGCGTGGACCGCCTACGATCAGCAGTTGACCCGGCTCGGTGCCGCCGCCCAGGCGTCGACCCTGGAAATCGAGAAGTTCTTCAACGACCAGATCGAGGCGCGCAACCGCGCCATCAAGGAACAGCAGGAGCGGATCGCCACCTCGCAGAGCACACAGGCGGGCCTCGGCTCCAAGAAGACGACGCTGGTCGAGGAACTGACGCGGCTCAAGGGCGAGCGCGGCACGCTGGCGGCCGACTTCGCCGAGAAACAGACCGAACTCGAGGCCCGCAATCGCTCGGTCGATGCCAAGCGCGTCGAGGCGATGGCCGAAGAAAAAGGCGCGGAAGGCACGCTGAAGCAGGGCCGTGGCCCGCAGTTCCAGCGCATCATGGGCGAGCTGGCCCAGTTGCAGGCCGCGCAGAAGATCCAGGAGGATCGCGTCCGCGACGCCCAGAAGCGCCTGACGACGACCGACAGCCGGGTGGCACAGATCCAGCGCGAACTGGCCACGCTCGACGGCGATCTGGCCAAGCTGAAGGGCGAGGCTCAGACGGCCGAGCAGCGCATCCGCCTGACCCAGGACCAGGGCAGCGATGATCCGGCCGCCCGGGTCGATCCGGCCCGCGTGCTGCCGGCCTTCGAGGCGGCGCGTGCGGAGTTCCGCCAGAAGCCCGAGACCGCCGGCCTGTTGAAGCTGCAGCAGCAGTGCACACAGGTGGTCAACGCGATGCTGTCGACCGAGATCACCAAGCCGCGCGTGCGCAATGTCGATTGCGATCCCAAGCAGACGGCCGAGGCGGCGGGCGTGCTGTTCGCGCTCAACGCCGGTGGCGTGCGCTTTTCGGAGGTCTGCGCGGGCGGCGAGCGGCTCAATGGCCTGCAAGGCGCCGACGCGCTGTTCGGGTTCGCCCGCAAATGCCTCGCCGACAGCGGCCTGCCGAGCAAGGAGACCGACCAGCTCCGCACCAAGATCAACTTCATCGAACTCAATCGCGACGACAAGGCGCACCGGTTCGTCGTGACCTGGAACGCCTTCCAGGACGGCAACCGTCTGGCCTATCTGGCGCTGGCCATCGCCATCGCGATCGACAGCCTGGTGTTCATGTCGGGCCTGTTCGGCGCCAACGCCCTGCGTTCGCCGCTGTCGGACGTGCCGAGCAGCAAGGCGCGCAGCGCCCGCCAGCTCGAAGCGATCATCGACGCCGCGCTGATCCCGCACAAACTCGATACCGCCCGGCTCGTACTTGGCGCCATGCGGCCGATAACACTCAGCGACGGCTACATGGCCCGCATCACCCTCTCCGATGACGACCCTCATGCCGGCGACATCCGTCGCGTCCTCAATGCGGGCGCGACGATCGGGGCCGTGCGCCATGCGGACCGCGGCGAGCACGCCTACGAGGTGCGCGCGGAGCTGTTCGAGTACCTCTCTCAGGTCGCCAAGCGGGAGTTCGAGTCCAATCGCGAGCACGTCAATCTGGCCGAGCTCGAGCGGACCGTCTCGGTCGCGCTGCTGCCGGACGTAGGCCACGGCGCCAGCCTGGTGCTGAGCTTCATGCATCCGATCCGCGAGCAGCACGGCTTCATGGCCGAGGTGCGCATGACGGAGGTCGCAGCCAGCACCGATGGGGCGGGCGCGGAGGGCGAGCGCGTGGTGCGCACGGCCCTCAACGCCGGCGCGATGTATCAGCGTGTGCAGCGGGTCGGCGAGGACGCCGGGCACTACTATATCCACGGCGACTTCTACAAAGTGCTGGTCCGGTTGCGCGCCCGCATGCTGTCGTCGTCGAGCCCGCGCGCCGCCATCGCATCGGCCGCCGGCCGCGGCACGCTGGCCGGTGGGCCTCTCTCGGCCGGCATGGTCGGCTCGGACCGCACGCCGCTGGACTACCGGCTCACCGATCAGACGTCCCAGCAACCGGCGGCGCGCCATGACGAGCCGGCGGCGGGCGTCGATTGGGAGCGCCATTGCCGCCACGCGCTGTTCTCGGCACTCGGCCTCAGCGGCGAGACGGCCGCGCAGCGCCTCAATCAACCGGGCGTCCGGGAGGCCGCACTCGCCGCCTGGATGCAGCTCAATCGGCTGACGCAGTCGAGCCAATTGCTGCGTCGCTTCCTCGACGAGCACAAAGCCACGCAAGAGCAGCGGGTGTCGGAGGTCTATTCCCAGCTGCGCAGTGACGCCAACGGCCGACAGGATCTCGTCGACACCCTCGACGGGCTCGCACACCTCATCGATCGCGAGTTGCACATCATCATGCTGTTCCCCGAGAACGGCCTGATCGACTACCTGATCGACGAGATCGAGCACGCGGCGCGATCGGACAACGGGCTGTTGCCCGGCGAGCAGGAGCTGCACGACAAGCTCGTCGACATCCGCGACCGCATGGGCGCCTCGGATCTCGGCCGCCCCGACACGTGGCAGGGTGTGACAGAGGCCTTGCGGCATATGGTCGACAACCAGCACGAGATACTGAAAAGGTTCACGCCGAGGGCGGGCGAGGCCTGATCCCTCCCGGCAACCCGCCGCTCTACCCAGGAGGACTCGATGCGCGATCAGCCCGCCCTTGTCGCCGTCGACTGGGGCACGACCTCGTTTCGGGCCTATCTCGCGGCAGCCGACGGGGCGATCCTCGATCAGGTGACGAACGCGAAGGGCATCCTGGCCGTCAGCGGCGGACGGTTCGCCGACGTGCTGAGCGAGGCGGCGCTGCCGTGGATCAAAGCCCACGGCAAGCTTCCGATCCTGATGTCCGGCATGATCGGCAGCCGGCAGGGGTGGGTCGAGGCGCCCTACGTGCGCTGCCCCGCCGACCTCAAGGCGATCACAGCGCGGCTGTCCAAGATCGACGTCGATGATCTCGGCCCCGTGGCCCTTGTGCCGGGGCTCGAAGCGCGGGCGGCCGACGGATCGCCGGACGTGCTGCGGGGCGAGGAGACGCAGGTGATCGGCGCGCTGGCCACGCTCGACCTGCGGGACGGCGTGTTCGTGCTGCCGGGCACCCATTCCAAGTGGATCACCGTGAAGGCCGGCGCAATCACCGGCTTCAAGACCTACATGACGGGCGAAGTGTTCGCCGCACTCAAGGGCCACACGATCCTCGGCCGCCTGATGACGCCCAAGGGCGGGAACGGCGCCGGACTTGCGAAGGGGCTGGCAGCCGGCAGCGTGGCCGGGTCGCCCGGCGAGCTTCTCAACCGGCTGTTTGCGGTTCGCACGCTCGGCCTGTTCGGCGAGGTGCCGCCGCCCGAGCTGTCGGACTATCTCTCCGGCCTGCTGATCGGCGCCGAGCTGGCGGCGGGGGCGAGCGGGCTCAAGGGCGGCTTCACCATCGTCGCCGGCTCCGATCTATCCGAACGCTACGCCAAGGGCGCGCAACTCCTCGGCCTCAAGGCCGCTGCCGCGCCGGCCGACTGTGTGGTAACCGGCCATCTCGCCATTGCACGCACCGCCGGACTGATGGGACGCACCTGACATGACACCGACGCTCGACGCCGCGCTCGCCCGCTGCCCCCTGGTCGCGATCATCCGCGGCGTCACGCCCGACGAGGCCGTGGCGGTTGGCGGCGCGCTGATCGACGCCGGGCTGACGGTCGTCGAGGTGCCGCTCAACTCGCCGCAGCCGTTCGAATCGATCCGCCGTCTGGCCGCATCGTTCGGCGACCGGGCGCTGATCGGCGCCGGGACGGTGATGAGCCCGGCCGACGTGGCGGAGGTTGCGGCCGCCGGTGGGCGCCTGATCGTGATGCCGCACGGCGATCCGGCCGTCATTCGCGCCGCCAAGAGCGCCGGGCTGTGGTGCGTACCGGGCGCCGCGACGCCGACCGAGGGGTTCGCTGCGCTGGCCGCCGGCGCCGATGCGCTCAAGCTGTTTCCGGCCGAGGCCATGCCGCCGGCGATCGTCAAGGCGTGGCGGGCGGTGTTTCCGCCGTCGACCGCGCTGCTGGCGGTCGGGGGAGTCAACGCCGGCAATATGGCGGCCTACCTCGCGGCCGGCGCCACCGGCTTCGGGCTCGGCACGTCGCTGTACCAGCCCGGCCGATCCGCCGCCGCCGTGGGCGAGGCGGCGCACACCATGATCGCGGCGTGGCGGGCCGCAGTGTCCGCCAATGGAGCCAAGGCATGACGCAACCCGCCATCAAGACCGTCGCGGTGATCGGCACCGGCACCATCGGCGCCAGCTGGTCGGCGCTGTTCCTGGCCCACGGCTACGACGTCGTCGCCACCGATCCGGCCCCCGGCGCGGAAGCGCGCCTCAGAGATTTCGTGGCGCGCGCGCTGCCGGATGCCCAGCCCTTGAATCCACCCCAGCCCGGCCGGCTGACGTTCGTTTCGGATCCGGCGCTGGCGGTCGCGGGCGCCGATTTCATCCAGGAGAACGCGCCGGAGAAGGAGGACCTCAAGGCTGATCTCATTCCCCGCCTGCTCGCCGCGGCGCCCGCGCACGCGGTCATCGGTTCGAGCACGACGGCGTTTCCGCGCTCGGTGCTGGTCGCCAAGTGCCGGGACGGCGCGCGCGTGGTCGTCGCCCATCCGTTCAATCCGCCCCACCTCGTTCCCCTTGTCGAGATCGTCGGGGCATCGCCCGACGCGCCCGCGGTCGCGGTAGCGGTGGCGTTCTACCGCTCGCTCGGCCGCGAGCCCGTCGTTCTCAAGAAGGAGGCGGTCGGCCACCTCGCCAACCGGCTGCAGGCGGCGCTGGTGCGCGAGGCGCTGTTCTGTCTGCAGGACGGCATCGCCGATGTCGCCGATATCGACCGGGCGGTGAAATTCGGGCCCGGACTGCGGTGGGCCTGGATGGGGCCGTTCGAGACTTACCACCTCGCGGGCGGGGCCGGCGGCATCCGCCATTACCTGGACCACCTCGGCCCGAGCCAGGTGAAGCGGTGGGAGTCGCTCGGTCAGCCCCAGCTGACCGATACGCTCAAGGCGCAGGCGGTCGACGGGGTCGATGCGATGGTGGGTGATCGCCCCATCGCCGCACTCGCCAGCGACCGCGACGAAGCACTGAAGGCGGTGACAGCCGCGGTCACGGCGATCCGGAAAGGCCGTCCGGGCGGTTGAGCCGCCGCCTCAGTCGTGCCGCAGCGTCAGCGGCGTCAGCGCCAGCGGATCGGACACCGTGCGGCCGCGAACCATGCCCTTCTCGCGGCGGACCTGGGCCTCGCGGCGCACGATGTAGAGCGCAGACGAGAAGATGATCATGGCGCCGACGACGGTCCACACGTCGATGGTCTCGCCGAAGGTGAACCACCCGATGGCGACCGCGAACGGCAGACGCGAGAACTCGTAGGTGAAGACCAGGGACGCATCGCTCGCCGCGTAGGCGCGGACGTGGGCGACATGGCCGACAACGGCGCACAGCCCCATGCCGATGACGAGCGGGATGGCGGCGGCCGGCGGCCAGACCCAGAACGGCAGGGCCACCAGCAACGAGACCGGCACCAGCATGGCGTTGGTCAGGAAGACGATCTTGTCCGCGTCGTCGGTGGAGGTGAGCTGCTTGATCATTGGTCCGACCACGCCACTCGCGAAGGCGGCGGAGAGGGCAAGAATCTGGCCGAGGCCGAAGCCGCTGCCGCCCGGGCGCAGGATGATCATGGCGCCGGTGAAGCCGATCAGCAGCGCCGTCCAGCGCCGCGCCCTGACCGCCTCGCCCAGAAACAGCACCGCGAACAACGTGCCGAACAGCGGCGCCAGGAAGTTCATGGCCATGACATCGGCCAGCGGGATCAGCGTGATGGCGGTGAACCACGCCACCATCGAGGCCATCTGGATGGTGACCCGCATGCCGTACAGCGACAGTTGCTGCGATTGCAGCAGCGAGCGGCCCCGAACCCACAGCAGCGGCAACATGAAGACGACGCAGCCGAGGTTGCGGAAGAAGATCACTTCCACCGGCGGCATCAACTGCGCGGCGAGCTTGGCGAACGCGCCGAGGCCGGCGAAAAGGAACATCGCGAGCGTGACCCACAGGAACGCCGCCACCGGCTCGTCGCGGCGGCCGGCCCGGCCGCTCGCCACGAGGGACGCGCGGAGCTTCGCGAGCTTGCGGCTCTCGAACGAGGACACGAGGCAATTCCCAGGAGTTGATGCAGCCGGCAGATTGAGACCGCCGTTGCGGCGTCGGCAAGCCGTCGATTGCGGGGGGCCGGCATGACTGCCATGCGTTTTTCCGATCGACCGGCCTCGACGTGCCTCTCCCGATGGGCCATCAAGGGGGCGTTTCGCGAAAGGCAGCACCGGGGGAGCACGCGCCATGACCGACAATCCGATCGAGCCTTGTGATCTGCCCGCCGTGACCTCTCGGCGCCTGATCGGCGCCAAGAAGCTTTCGCCGGTCGAGTTGCTGGACAGCTGCCTCAAGCGCATCTCGGCGACCAACCCGGCCCTCAACTCGATTGTCGCCATGGACGAGCGGGCCGCGCGCAAGGCGGCCAAGGCCGCCGAGAACGCGGTGATGCGGGGCGACGACCTCGGCCTGCTGCACGGGCTGCCACTCGGCATCAAGGACCTGCAGGCTACCGGCGGGCTGACGACGACGTGGGGCTCGCTGATCTACAAGGACCACGTGCCGAAGGACGACGAGGCCACCGTCGCCAAGCTCCGCGAGGAGGGCGCCGTGATCCTGGCCAAGACCAACACGCCGGAGTTCGGCGCCGGCGCCAATACCAACAACCGCGTGTATGGCGCGACCGGTAATCCGTTCGATCCGGAGAAGACGTGCGCCGGCTCGTCGGGGGGCTCGGCGGTAGCGCTGGCGACCGGACAGGTGCCGCTGGCCACCGGCTCGGACTACGGCGGCAGCCTGCGGACCCCGGCGGCGTTCTGCGGTGTCGCGGGCTTCCGTCCCTCGCCCGGCATGGTGCCCGGTCCCGACCGCGCCAACCAGCTCAACCCGTTTCCCGTGCACGGGCCGATGGGCCGCACGATCCGCGACGCCCATCTCCTGCTCAAGGCGCAGATCGCCCTCGACAAGCGCGACCTGTTCTCGAGCGACGACGCGATGCGCATTCCGGAATTCCTGCACGACATCGATCTCGGCACGGTTCGTGTCGCCGTCTCGACCGATCTCGGCTGCTGCCCGATCGACAACGACATCCGGCAGGTGTTCTTCGACCGGGTGAAGTCGTTCCGCGGCTGCTTCGCCGATGCGCAGTATCGCGATCCCGAACTCGGCAACGTGCACGAGGTTTTCGAGGTCCTGCGCGGCGTGCATTTCGTGGCGTCGCATGCCGAGCGGCTGGAGAAGCACCGCGACCTGCTCGGCCCCAACGTGATCGACAATACCGAGCGCGGCCTGGCGTTCACCGCCAAGGAGATCGCGTTCGCCCAGCTCGAGCAGGCCAGGATCTACCAGAGCTTCCTGGCGTTCTTCGAGGATACCGACGTGCTGATCTGTCCGGCGGCGTCGATCTCGCCATTCCCGCACAGCCAGCGCTATGTCGACACCCTCAACGGCGAGGCGATGCCGACCTACATGCGGTGGCTCGCCATCACCTATGCGCTGACGACCGCGATCCCGGCAGCGGCGACGATCCCCTGTGGCGTCGATCATCTCGGCATGCCGTTCGGCATCCAGGTCGTCGGCCCGAACGGCTCGGACGGGCTGGTGCTCGAGGTCGCGCACGCGCTGGAGCAGGTGCTGGCGGACAACCCGGAAACGCGGCGGCCGGTTCCCGATCTGGCAAAACTCTCGGGATAGACTGCGACCTCTTGCCCTGGCGGTGGTGGCCGATATCATGCTCGGCGGGCGACAAGACCCGCCGAGCGCCGCCTGTGCGGCCGCGTGATCCACAGTTGCTGGCGCCAAGCGCCGACGGGAGGGAAGAACATGTCCATCATCACTTCGCGCGCTTCGCGGCGTGGCGTGCTCAAGGGTGCGGCTGCGGCGATGGCCGCCACCGCCGTACCGACCGGCTGGGCGATCGCGCAGACGCGGCCCCTGAAGCTCGGGCTGATGCTGCCCTACTCGGGCACGTTCGCGAAGCTCGGCGAGAACATCACCTTCGCGGTCGAGTTGCTGATCGCCGAGAAGGGCGGCAAGCTCGGCGGTCGCGACGTCCAGATCATCAAGCTCGACGACGAGTCGAAGCCCGAGAACGCGCCGCAGAATGCCGACCGGCTGGTCAAGCGCGACGAGGTCGACGTGCTGATCGGCACGGTGCACTCTGGCGTCCAGATGGGCATCCACAAGGTCGTCAAGGAAAGCGGCACGCTGACCATCGTCCCGAACGCCGGCAACAACGCCGTCACGCGGGATCTGTGTGCCAAGAACGTGTTCCGCACCTCGTTCTCGAACTGGCAGCCGGCGCACGGCATGGGCCTCGAGCTCGGCAAGCGCGGCATCAAGAAGGCGGCGTGGGTGACGTGGGATTACGCGGCCGGCGCCGAAAGCGCTGAGGGCTTCAAGCAGGGCCTCGAGAAGCACGGCGGCCAGCTCGTCGAAGTTCTGAAGCTGCCGTTCCCGCAGACCAACTTCCAGCCGCTGCTGGCACAGATCCCGGGTCTCGGGGTCGAGGCGGTCGGCGCCTTCTTCGCGGGTGGCGGGGCCGTCCAGTTCGTCAAGGAGTATGCGGCGGCCGGCATCAAGGTGCCGTTGTGCGGCTCGGGCTTCCTGACCGAAGGTACCCTCGGCGCCCAGGGCGCGGCCGCCGACGGCATCGAGACGGCGCTGCACTACGGCGACGGGCTGACCAACGCCAAGGACGCGGTGTTCCGTAAGGCGTTCCAGGACAAGGCCGGCCGCGAGGCCGACGTCTACGCCGTGCAGGGCTACGATGCCGCGCAACTGCTTGCGATCGGCCTCGAGGCCGTGAAGGGCAAGATCGACGACGAGGCCAATCTGTACAAGGCCATGCGGTCGGCCAAACTCGACAGTCCGCGTGGTCCCATTTCCATGTCGGCCAGCCAGAACGTCGTGCACAACATCTATCTGCGCAAGGTCGTCGGCGGGCAGAACAAGGTGATGGGCGTCGCCGCCGAGCAGCTCGCCGATCCGGGCACGGGCTGCAAGGTCAGCTGATCGGGTCGAGGCGGGCTGCAAAGCCCGCTTCCGCCCATCCGCAGGGATGCTATGAGAGGGGTTCAACCTTGGACCCCTTTCATCCCGCATGGATCTCGCCGGTCTCTTCGCGCAACTTCTTAACGGCGTTCAGTATGGCCTGCTGCTGTTCCTGATCGCCAGCGGGCTGACGCTCGTGTTCGGCGTGATGGGCATCATCAATCTCGCGCACGGCTCGCTGTTCATGGTGGGTGCCTATGCGGCCTTTCTGGTCGGGCGGGCGACCGGATCGCTGTGGATCGCACTGCCTGTCGGGCTGGTCGGCGGCATCGTGCTCGGCGCCCTTCTGGAGCGGATGCTGTTCCGCCACTTCTACAAGCGCGAGCACCTCGACCAGGTGCTGCTGACGTTCGCGCTGATCCTGCTGTTCGAGGAAGGTCGGTCGCTGATCGTCGGCAATGATTTCTACAGCGTGCCGATCCCGGCTGCGTTGGACTTCTCCGTGCCGGTCACCCGCGATTTCAGCTATTCGGCCTACCGGTTCGTGGTCATCGGGATCTGCCTCGCCCTGGCGCTCGGCCTGTTCTGGTGGATCGAGCGGACACGGTTCGGCGCCATCATCCGGGCCGCCGCCGAGAACCCCGAGATGGTCGACGTGCTCGGCATCGACGCGCGGCGCATCCATCTGGCCGTGTTCGCCATCGGCACGGCGCTGGCACTGACCGCCGGCGTGCTGGCGGCGCCGCTCTACTCGGTCTATCCGAACATGGGCGACGGGTTCCTGATCATCTCGTTCGTCGTCGTGGTGATCGGCGGGCTCGGATCGGTTTCGGGCGCCTTCTGGTCGGCATTGCTGATCGGCCTCGTCGATACGCTCGGCAAGGCCTATATGCCGGGAGTTGCTGGGCTCGCCATCTATGTCCTGATGGCCGGCGTCCTGCTGTGGCGGCCGGCCGGCCTGTTCGGGCGGCCGACATGACGACACCGCAGATGCCCGTGGCGATGTTGCCGCAGTCGCGAACGGGATGGCTGGCGCTGGCCCTGCTGGTCGCCGGGCTTGCCGCGCTGCCCTGGCTCGCGCCGATCTACTACATCGAACTGGGGACGACGGCGATGATCGCCGCCATGCTGGCGCTCAGCCTTCAGCTGCTGGTCGGCTGCACGGGCCTCGTCAGTCTCGGCCACGGCGCCTTCTACGGTCTCGCCGCCTATACGGTCTATCTCGTGACACCGGCCGATGCCGGCTTGCCGATGTGGATGACGCTGCCGATCACCATGGCCGCCTCGGCGGCGGCGGCGGCGATCGTCGGCGCGCTGTCACTCCGCACCAAGGGGTTCTTCTTCCTGATGGTGACGCTCGCCTTCGGGCAGATGATCTTCTTCGTCTTCCACGACACCAAGATCGGCGGGGGAACGGACGGCGCCTATCTCACGCGACCGCTCATTTCGGCATTCGGGCTCGAATTGCAGCTGCCGCGCCGCCAGAGGCCGGTCGGCACCTATTACGTGGCCCTGATCCAGCTGGTCGCGATGTATGCCGGCCTCGCCCTGTTGCTGCGGTCGTTGTTCGGCCGCGTGCTCGACGGCATCCGCGTCAACGAGCACCGCATGGTGGCGCTCGGTTTCAACACCTATCGCTACAAGCTGGCGGCGTTCGTGCTGGCCGGCATGCTGGCCGGCGTGGCAGGGCACATGTGGGCCATGCACCGCGGCTTCGTGAACCCCGAACTCGTCGGCTGGCACCGCTCGGCGGAAGCACTGTTGATGATCCTGCTCGGCGGGCTCGGCACGCTGCACGGCCCCATCATCGGCGCGCTCGCCTGGGTCGGGCTCGGCGAGGCGGCGCAACTGCTCACCGAGCGCAAGCTGTTGGTCGAGGGGCTGGTGATCCTCGCGGTCGTCCTGGTGCTGCCGCAGGGGCTGTCGGGGTTGGGCGCGCTCGGCCGTCGCGTCTTCCGGTCACCGAAGCTGGACGCCGAAAAGCCGGCCCCGGCGAAGGCGGAGATCCCGCCCCATGGCTGAAAACCGGCATGGCCGCACGCCGCTGCTCGCGACCCGCGGCCTCGGCCGCGATTTCGGCGGCCTCGTGGCCGTCCGCGACGTGTCGATCACCCTGTCGCCGGGTGAGCTGCATGCCGTGATCGGACCGAACGGTGCCGGCAAGTCCACGCTGGTCAACCTGCTGTCCGGCGAGCTTGCGCCGTCGCGCGGCGAGATCCTGCTGGCCGGCCAGCCGATCGGCGATGCGCCCGTCTGGCAGCGCGTGCACATGGGCCTCGGCCGCTCTTATCAGCGCACCAATATCTTCCGGTCGCTTACTGTGTTCGAGAACGTGCGGCTGGCCGCCCAGGCGGTACGCACGCCGGGCCGCCGCCTGTTCCAGCCGGCCAACCGCGAGACGGTACTGGCGGACGCGGCGATGACGGCGCTGGCGCGGGTCAGCCTCGCGGACGCTGCGGCCCGGATCGCGGGAACGCTCGCGCACGGCGAGCAGCGGCTGCTCGAGATCGCCATGACGCTGGCCGGGTACGCCCAAGTGCTGCTGCTCGACGAGCCGCTGGCGGGCATGGGGCCCGAGGAAGGCGAACGCATCGCGGCGCTGCTGCGCGACCTGTCGGCCGAGCACGCCATCCTGCTGATCGAGCACGACATGGATTTCGTGTTCGCGGTCGCCGACTGGATGACGGTGATGGTCGACGGTGGCGTGCTGGCGGACGGGCCGCCGGACGCGATCCGCGCCAACGCGGCGGTACAGCGCGCCTATCTCGGGGGGCATGCATGATGCAGCGCCCCGCGCCCGAACCGCCGGCCCTGCCGCCCCCGCCCGTGATCGAGGGGCGTGCGCTCGAGACCTACTACGGGCAGAGCCACATTCTGCGCGGCGTGTCGCTGGCGATCCGGCCCGGCGAGTCGGTGGGCCTGATGGGTCGCAACGGCATGGGCAAATCGACTTTCATCCGCACGCTGATGGGCCTCGTTCCCGCAACCCGTGGCGAGATCCTGGTCGATGGACAGGCCGCGACGCGGTGGCCGACGTTCGCCATCGCGCGGGCCGGCATCGCCTACGTGCCCGAGGGACGTGGGATATTCTCGAGCCTGACGGTTGCCGACAACCTCGCCATCGCCGAGCGCCGGGTCGCCGGCAGCACGACGGGGTGGGATACCGCCCGCGTGCTCGCCCTATTCCCACGGCTCGGCGAGCGGCTGGCCAATCGCGGCGACCAGCTTTCCGGCGGCGAGCAGCAGATGCTGGCGATTGCCCGCGCCCTCGTCGGCAATCCACGCCTCGTCATCCTCGACGAGGCGACGGAAGGACTGGCCCCGCTCATTCGCGACGAAATCTGGAAGACGATCCGGCTCATCCGCGATGCCGGCATCGCCACGCTGATCGTCGACAAGACGGTCGGGGAAGTGGCGGCTGTGGTCGATCGTGTCGTCATTCTCGTGAAGGGCCAGATCGTGGTCGAAGGGGCCGCGGACGCCATCCTCTCGGACACCGCCTTGATGCAACGCCATCTCGGAGTCTGACCGCAATGCAGGCGCTGGAGCTGGATGGCCGGCACATCGAGTACCGCATGGTTCTCGGCGATGCCCTGCACGGACCCACACTGGTCTTCCTGCACGAAGGCCTCGGATGCGCGGCGCTGTGGCGTGACTTTCCCGACAAGCTGGCGCGCCGGATCGGTGCGCCAGCCCTCGTCTATTCGCGCTTCGGCTATGGGCGGTCGTCCGGGCTGGCGCGGCGGCGGACGCCCCGCTTCATGCACGAGGAGGCACTCGACGTGCTGCCGGCGGTTCTCGACCGCCTCGGCATCACCAATCCGCTTCTGATCGGACATTCCGATGGCGCTTCGATCGCACTCATTCACGCCGCGAGCGGTGGACGGGCGGTCGCCGGCGTTGTGCTCATGGCGCCGCACGTGTTCGTAGAGCCCATTTCGGTACGGAGCATCGCTCAGATCACCGATACCTATCGAAAGGCTGGACTGCGGGAGCGACTGGCGCGCTATCACGACCACGTCGACGATGCGTTCCTCGGCTGGTCCCAGATCTGGCTGGATCCGTCGTTTCGCGACTGGTCGCTCGACGACGAGACGTCGCGGCTCGCCGTGCCGAGCCTGCTGATCCAGGGAGATCACGACGAGTACGGCACACAGGCTCAGATCGATCGGGTCATGACCGGCGCGCCGGTCGAACCCGAATGTCTGATACTGCCCGGCGTCGGACATGCGCCGTGGCGCGAAGCAGAATCGGCCGTCCTTGAGGCAATCACTGCCTTCGCAACTAGGCAGGCGCCGCGCACGCGATTATAAGCATCTGTTTTTGCGATATTATTCTATAAGCGCGCTGTGCAAGTATCGAGCAGCTTGACACGTCGTCGCAGGTCTTACATGGTAGCGCCGTCGACAGTTGACGGGCCGAAAATGACGCCATTCAAAGCGCACAGAGATCAGGCGGTCCAAGTCTAGGGAGATTATTATGGGGACGGCGTCCAGGCGCCGTCCCCATAGTCGTTCAGTGCCCAGCTTCGCGCGGACGATCGCCCTTGAAGATCCGCCGTCCGATCGACCAGCGGTGCACCTCTGACGGGCCGTCGTAGATCCGGAAAGCGCGCACCTCGCGGAAGATCCGCTCCACGACTGTATCCCGCGTCAGCCCCAGTCCGCCGAGGATCTGGAGAGAGCGGTCGGCCACCCGCATGATCGCCTCCGACGAGATCACCTTCGCCATCGAGCTGTCGTGCGTGCCGGTGCTGCCCTGGTCGAGCTTCCAGGCGCAGTGGTGGATGGCCAGGCGCGTGATGTGGATGTCCATCAGATTGTCGGCCAGCATGAAGCTGACGCCCTCGTGCTCTCCGAGGGCCTTGCCGAAGGCGAGGCGCTTGCGTGCGTAGTCGGCTGCGATGTCGTGGGCGCGCTTGGCCGAGCCGAGCCAGCGCATGCAGTGCGTGAGCCGGGCCGGGGCGAGACGGACCTGGGCATACTTGTAGCCCTGGCCGACCTCGCCGAGCACGGCGTCGCCCGAGACCCGCAGGTTCTCGATGTCGATGACGGCGTGGCCCCCCATGAAACTCGAATCGAGCGTGTCGAGCGTGCGGCTGATCCGGAAGGCCGGATTGGGCAGGTCCACGAGGAACATGGTGGCATCGTTCGGGCCGTCGCCGGTGCGCGCCATTATGATCGTGAAGGCGGCACCTTCGGCGCCGGTGATCAGCCACTTCCGGCCATTGATCACGAAGCCGTTGCCGTCGGGCTCGGCGCGGGTCGCCAGTGCCGACGGGTCGGAGCCGGCACCCGGCGCCGGCTCGGTCATGGCGAAGCAGGAGCGGGCGACGCCCGTTGCCAGCGGCTTGAGGTAGCGCTCGCGCTGAGCGGGGTTCGCCACGACGTCGAGCATGTGGATGTTGCCCTCGTCGGGGGCCTGGGCGTGGATCGCCACCGGACCGAGGATCGAGTACCCGGCCGCCTCGAGCGCTACGGCCTTGCCGCGGTGGTCGAGTCCGAGACCGCCGTACTCGGCTGGGACATGGACGCCCAGCAGGCCGGCGGCGCGCGCTTTGGCGTTGAGTTCGCGGCGCAGCTCGTCGGTCGGACCATGGGAGGTCCAACGGGGATCGGTCTCGAAGGGGATGACCTCGTCGCGCACGAAGCGGTCGATCCGGCTTTGCAGTTCCCCAAGCTTTTTTGGCAGTGCGAAATCCATGACATCCATCCTTTCGGCGACGGCCGGACCTTCCCCGATGAGGCGGATCGATGCAAGTTTCGACCTAGTCACAATGGAGATGGCTGGCGCGCGGACGCCAATGGCCGAGGCTCTGGCCAAGCGCGCCGCTTTCGGCCACCATGCACGTCGATCGCGCGGACCTCGCCCAATGGCGAGGCTGCCGCGCTGCGTCAAAAAAAGAAACTCGTGGGGGGAACAATGGTCGCGATCCGCGCGCAGGCGCTCAAGGATCTGGTGCGGGACATCTTCGTCGCCGCCGGATGCTCCGAGAAGGAAGGCACGCAACTCGGCACGTCACTGGTCGGCGCCAATCTGGCCGGACACGACAGCCACGGCGTGGTCCGCGTGCCGCGCTACATCGAGTGGAAGGACGAAGGGGCGTTCATCGCGGACCGGACCGTCGTAGTCGTCCGCGAGACGCCGGTGCTCGCCGTCGTCGACGGCCAGTACGGATTCGGACAGACGGTGGCGCCGCAGTCGGTCGAGATCGGCATCCGCAAGGCCAAGGCCACCGGCCTCTCGATGATCGCGCTGCGCAACTCCGGACACGTCGGGCGCGTCGGCGAATGGGCGGAAATGGCAGCCGAGGCGGGGCTCGTCTCGATGCACTACTGCAATGCCCCGCAGAGCCTGCTGGTGGCACCCTATGGCGGCGTCGACCGGCGCCTGTCGACGGCGCCCTACTCGGTCGGTATCCCGCGCAAGGGCCAGCCACCGCTGATCCTCGACTTCGCGACGTCGGTTGTGGCCGAGGGCAAGGTGCTGGTGGCGAGCCAGGGCGGGAAGCCTCTGCCGTCGCACGCCCTGATCTCGCCGGACGGGAAAATGAGCGGCGACCCGCACGTCCTCTATGGGCCATTCGATCCGGTCGGCCCGCGTGACTACAAGCAGGGCGAGGGCGCCATCCGCGCCTTCGGCGACCACAAGGGTTCGGGCCTGGCGTTCATGGTCGAGATCCTCGGCGGCGCGCTGACCGGCACGGGCGCGGCCAACGAGGAGCGCCCGCGGTGGGCCAACGGTATGCTGTCGTTCTATATCGATCCGGCGCAGCTCGAGGTGCAGGACTTCTTCCCGGCGGAAGTCGACCGGTACGTCGACTACTTCAAGAGCTCGCGTCCCGCCAAAGCCGGCGAGCCCGTGCTGGCGCCCGGCGAGCCGGAGATCAACACACGCGCCAAGCGGCTGGCCGACGGCGTTCCGCTGCCCGACGACACCTGGACGGCGATTGCCCGCACTGCATTGAAGGTCGGGCTCGACCAGGCGCGCATCGACCGCGCGCTGGCCGGCAACTAACCGAGGACCGGAAACGATGGATGCCAAACTGCTGGCGCGGCTGGCCGCGTTCGACACCCCGACCATCTGCAATGCGCTGGAGATCGTCGATCCGGCGCGGCGGCTGACCGGGTTCACGATCCGCCCGCTCGTCTGTCCGTTTCCGGATCTCGCCCCGGTGGTCGGCTTCGCGCGCACCGCGACGATCCGTGCCACGCATGCCAACGAGCTGGATAGCAAGGCGGCGCGCGCGCAGCGGGTCGGCTATTACGAGTACGTGGCCAGTGGAGGACCGCAGCCCGGGATCGTCGTGATCCAGGATCTCGACGGCGCCGAGGTCGGCTTCGGCGCGTTCTGGGGCGAGGTGCAGAGCACGGTGCACAAGGCGCTCGGCGTCGCCGGCGTGGTCACCGACGGTTCGATCCGGGACATTCCGCAATGGGCGCCGGGTCTCGCGGTCCTGGCCGGCTCGATCGCGCCGAGCCATGCGCACGTCCACCTCGACAGCTACGGGCGGGAGGTGCGGGTCGCCGGCATGACCGTGCGCTCGGGCGATCTCATTCACATGGATCGTCATGGCGCCGCCGTCATCCCTGCCAACCTCGCCGAGAAGATCCCGGCCGCCTGCGACCTGCTCGCCCGCAAGGAAGCGGTCATTCTCGACATGGCGCGGGCCCCGGGCTTCACCGTCGAGAAGCTCAAGGCCGCGCTCGCCAAGCAAGACGAGATCCACTGACGGCCGAGGAGGCCATAGTCATGACCTACAAGGTCGTCGTCGTTCAGCCGATCCACGAGGACGGCCTCAATCTGCTGCGATCGCGGCCCGATGTCCGCGTCGTCATCCCGCCTTCGATCGATCGCGAGGCGGTGATGCCGCTGCTCGCCGACACCGACGCGCTGGCCATCCGCGTCTCGCGCGTCGACGCAGGCATGATCGCCGCGGCGCCGCGTCTCAAGGTGATCTCGCGCCACGGCGTCGGGGTCGACAACATCGACATTGATGCGGCGACAAAGGCCGGAGTGCCGGTGACGACGGTCGGCGAGGCCAACGCTCCGTCGGTCGTCGAGCATACGATCGCGATGATGTACGCGCTGGCGAAGCGCCTGCCGGACTACGACGACGCGGTGCGCAGTGGCGACTACTGGCGGAAGATGAAGCTCGAAGCGATCGACGTCGCTGGCCGTACCGTGCTCATCGTCGGCCTCGGCCGGATCGGCAGCCGCCTGGCGGTCGTGCTCAACGCGCTCGGACTGAAGTGCCTCGGCATCGACCCGGCGTTCACGCCCGCCGAGATCCGGGCGATGGGGTGCGAGCCGGTGGCGACACTGCACGAGGCCCTGCCCCGGGCCGATTTCTTGACGGTCCATTGCCCCCTTCAGGCCGACACGCGCGACCTGATCGGCGCCGCAGAGCTCGCGCTGATGAAACCATCCGCCTACGTTATCAATTGCGCCCGCGGCGGCATCGTCAACGAGGCGGCGCTGCTCGCCGCGCTCAACGGCGGTCGGTTGATGGGTGCCGGCGTCGATGTTCAGGTCGAGGAACCTCCCAAGCCGGACGACCCGTTGCTCGGCTGCAAGCGTCTCATCCTGACACCCCATTCCGCGGCCACCACGGCGGAGGGTGTCGTGCGCATGGCGGTCGCGGTGGCGCAGAACATTCTCGACTGCTTCGACGGCAAGCTCGTCCGCTCCAACGTTTTCAACCCCGCAGTCCTCGACCAGCGCCAGCGCGCGGCCGGCGAATAGAAAGGCAACGTCCCATGCGCAAGAACGTGCTCAAGCAGCGGATCGCCGAGGGTGGTCGCATCATCAACGGCTGGTGCGCCATCGCGAACTCTTACGCAACCGAGGTCTATGCCCATCAAGGCTGGGACAGCGTGACGATCGACATGCAGCACGGGCCGGTCGACTTCCAGGCCGCCGTGACCATGATGCAGGCGATCTCCACGACCAGTGCCGTGCCGATGGCGCGGGTGCCGTGGAACGACCCCGCGATCATCATGAAGACCCTCGATGCCGGCGCGTTCGGGCTCGTTTGCCCGATGATCAATTCCAAGGCCGAAGCCGAAGCCTTCGTCGGCGCCGCCCGCTATGCGCCCATGGGCTTCCGCTCGTTCGGGCCCAATCGTGCCGTGCAGTATGCCGGCGCCGACTACTGGCAGCACGCCAACGACGAAGTTCTGCTGTTCGCCATGATCGAGACGACCAAGGCGCTGGCCAACCTCGACGAGATCCTGAGCGTGCCGGGCCTCGACGGAACCTACATCGGTCCGTCGGATCTTTCGCTGTCGATGGGCAAGACGCCGACCCTGGCGCCGGACGACAAGGAGGTGCTGGCGGCGATCGAGACCATTCGCGCCAAGACACGGGCCAAGGGTCTCATCGCCGGTATCCACACCGACGGCGCCAAGACCGCGATCCAGTGCTTCGACAAGGGCTTCCAGCTCTGCACCATTCTGAACGACGCGCGGCTGATGGCGATGGCCGCGGCGGCGGCGGTGAAGGAGGTCCGGGGCCAGGCCCAGGGGCCGGCGGCCAAGACCTACTGATACGGAGCGCATCTCATGCTGCTCGGCTGCATCGCCGACGATCTGACCGGAGCGACCGACCTCGCGCTGATGTTGACGCGCAGCGGGATGCGTACCGTACAGGTCATGAAGGTTCCGGATGCGACGACCGATCTCGACGGCTTCGACGCCGTGGTGGTGGCGCTGAAGTCCCGAACCAATCCCGCCCCGGAGGCGGTGGCGTGGTCACTCGCCGCCGCGGATCAATTGCTCGCCCGCGGCGCCCGGCAGCTGTTCTTCAAGTACTGTTCGACCTTCGATTCAACCGACGCGGGCAACATCGGGCCGGTCGCCGAGGCGCTGATCGAGAAGGTCGGCGGCAAGGTGGCGATCGTCTGCCCGGCCTTTCCGGCCAACAAGCGCTCCGTGTACATGGGCAACCTGTTCGTCGGCGACGTACCGCTGGCGGAAAGCTCCATGAAGGATCATCCGCTGACGCCGATGCGGGATTCCAATCTCGTGCGCGTGCTGCAAAGGCAGACGCGGCTGCCGGTCGGGCTGGTGGCGTTCGGCATCGTCGACCAGGGCGCGGCGGCGATCGCGGCAGCGTTCGACCGGGCGGCGGCGGCCGGCCAGCGCTTCGTTGTCGTTGATGCCGTCACCGACAAGCACCTCGTCGACATGGGCACGGCGGCGGCCGGGGCGCCGCTCGTCACCGGTGGCTCGGGTGTTGCGATGGGACTGCCCGGCAACTTCGTGCGCCAGGGCCTGATGAAGCCGGCCGGGGCCCCGATCTCGATGCGGGCCAAACCGGGCCGGGCCGCCGTTCTGGCCGGCAGCTGCTCGGAGGCGACACGCGGCCAGGTCAAGGCCGCCATCGACGCCGGGCTGCCGGTGCACCGTCTCGATCCGCTGGCGCTCTCGCAGGGCAAGGCCGCGGCCGCCGAGTCGCTGGCGTGGGCCAGCGCGCAGGACCCCGGAAAGCCTTTCCTGATCTATTCGAGCGATGCGCCCGACGCCGTCGCCAAGGTGCAGGCGACGCTCGGGCGGGAGGCCGCCGGCGCTCTGGTCGAGCACACGCTGGCCGACATCGCGCGCGGGCTCGGCCGGCTCGGCGTGACCCGGCTGATCGTGGCCGGGGGCGAGACCTCGGGCGCCGTGGTCGGCGCACTCGGCGTCTCGGCCATCGAAATCGGCCCCGAGATCGATCCCGGCGTGCCGTGGACGCGCAGCCTCGACGGCTCGGATCTCGTGCTCGCCTTGAAGTCCGGCAACTTCGGAGCGCCCGACTTCTTCCTGAAGGCCTGGAGCCTGCTCACATGAGCGCCGAGGCACGGCTGCGCGAGTTGGTGGTGCAGACCGGCGCGTCGCTGTTCAACCGCGGCCTGACCCACGGGTCGACGGGCAATATCTCGGTGCGGCTCGACGACGGCGGCTGGCTGATGACGCCGACCGGCTCCTCGCTCGGAACGCTCGATCCCGCACGGCTCTCGCACCTGGACAGAGACGGGCGCCACCTCGCTGGCGACAAGCCGACCAAGGAAGCGTTCCTGCACACGATCATGTACCGCGAGCGGCCGAGCGCCGGCGCGGTCGTTCATCTGCACTCGACCTATTCAGTGGCCGTGAGCTGCCTCGAACATGCCGACTGCCACGACGTTCTGCCGCCGATCACGGCCTACTCGGTCATGCGGGTCGGGACGCTGCCTCTGGTTCCGTACTATCCGCCGGGTGACGAGACACTGGCGGAGGCAGTCGGCAAGCTCGCCGGCCGGCACCACGCCGTGCTGCTCGCCAACCATGGGCCGGTGGTGGCGGGCAGCACGCTCGCCGCCGCGACCGACGCCATCGAGGAACTGGAGGAAACGGCGCGGCTCCACCTGCTGCTCCGCGGGCAACCGGTCAGGTTGCTGACGCCGGAGCAGGTAGCGGAGCTGAAACGCCGGTTTCCCAGCTGACGCGCGGGCGCTCTCGCGCGATCAATCGAGATCCACGACCGACTTCACGAAGAAGGTCCGCAGCACACCGTCGTGCTCGCGTATGGACACATACTCGCCCGGCTTGAAGACGTGGCTGTCGAAGCGGTAGCCGGACTCGTCGTGGTTCGGATCCCCGTGGATGTCGTAGTGGAAGGCCCAGGAACCGCCGGGCTTGCGGATGATGTGGCCGATCTCGTCGCCCTCGTCGGCCCAGAAACGCTTGACGCGGGCGCGATCGCGCAGGTGATGCCAGGCATCGGCGCTGATGTGGCCGTTGTCGTCGATCGGCGCGATGAAATCATAGCCGCGATCGTGGCTGCCGCTCGGAAAGTCCGGATCGCGCGCCAGTTCGAGCCGGACGCGCCGCAGCATCCGCTCGGCCTCGGGTTTTGTCATCTTGGGCATGGGTCGCTCTGTGGATCGCCAGGGTCAGTGAGAGAAAAGGACAGGCAGCGTCATATCCGCCAGCAGATGGCGCGTCGCACCACCGAACACCAGTTCGTGGACGCGCGAATGCCCGTAAGCACCCATCACCAGGAGGTCGGCATGAGCGGCTTCCGCCTGACGGTTGATGGCATCGCCGACCGAACGGTCGCCGCGCTCATCCGCCACCAGCCGCACCTTGACGCCATGGCGCGCCAACGCCGCACCGATCTCGGTGTCCGGCAGCTGGCCTTCCCGCGGCTTCTCCTCGGTCACCGTGACCACGGTCACGTCGTCGGCCTGCTTCAGCAGCGGCAGCGCGTCGGTCAACGCACGCGCGGCCTCGCGACGGTCGTTCCAGGCGACCGTGATACGCTTCGGCATGCGGAACTTTCCAGCGTTCGGCAACACAATGACCGGCTTGCCGGCGCCGAGCGCCAGTCGGTCTGGGAAATCCAGCACGGCCGTCAGATCCCAATCCGGATCGGCCTGACTGGCGATCACGAGGTCCGCCGAGCGGGCGTGCTCAAGTACGATGTCGCAGGCATCGCGGCGCTGCGAGGTGATGGCCCGCCATTCGCAAACGACCGGCTGATTGGCCGTCGCGGCATCGAAGGCCTTGTGGGTGCGATCGATATCCTCGGCCACCGCACGCTTGATCTGGCCCACGATATCGCTGCCGAAGGGCAGCGGGATCGGCGGCGCGATCCGATAGGCTGGAAACACGTAGATACCGATCACATGCGCGTCGAACGTCCGGGCGATGTCGAGTGCCAAGGACATGAGCGCGGGGGTCCGCTTGTCGTCGGGCAGATGCACGAGAATTGTTTTATAGGACATGGCCGTTGTCTCGCCGTCTGTTGGACCTTGATGGTAGCCTCGCCGTTCGCGGGCTCGTTGACTTTGACACACGTCAAGTAGCGATCAAAGCGGCCACGCTCAGGCCCGGCGCACCAGCCGCCACTCGACCACACTGTCGCCGAAGGTGGCGCCGCGCAAGACGAGCTGCCCACCCATCATCGGCCCGACGACCGGATCATGGCGCACGCTCTCCTCGAGCGACAGGTGCACGCCGGTCACCGAGAAGCTCCAAACCTCGCCGCCCAGCAGCCGGAGGTCGACGGTGTCGATCTGCGTGCTCGCCGTGGCGATCACCTCGGGCCCGAGATGGAAGCGGACCGCAAACGGCAAATCCTTCTTGAGGCGGACCGTTGCCGCGTTGGCACCGTGCAGCCGGTCGATGCCGTGCACCTCGGAACCATCGGCGCGCAGATCGATACGGCGGCGATGCACCAGACCGAAAGTTTCGAGGTAGCCCTCGTGGCCAGCCTCGACCACTTCGGCGGCGTCGGTGCTGGAGACCGCCCAGGTGACCCGGCCGGACATGACCAGTGGCGGCCCGCCGGCCACGCGCTCGAGTGCCGAGGCTGCCAACAGGCTCGCCGACGAGCAGTCGGCGAGCACCAGCGTGCTGTGGGCGGCGGTGGCGCGGGCCTGGGGACCGGAACCGGCGACGCCGGCCTGCGGCGCACCGGCGTTGGCGATCACCAGTTGATCGCCGATCGCCAGCTCGAACGCGAGGCAGCCGGCATGGGCGTGTCCGGCGAACGACAGAGGCGGCGGCCCGGCGGCGTCGATCAGCAGGGTCAGAGGTCCGCGCGCGAGGCGGATGTAGCCGCCGCGAGGGCCGCTCTCGTAAGTCTGATCCGGCTGCGGATCGTAACCGAGCACCGCGGCAACATGCTCGAGGCCGATGCGGCCGCCGCCGTGGAAGCGGCCGAGACCATCGGGCTCCATCCTGAGGTAGCGGATCATTTTCATCATCCGCGTGACCGCCGCGTCGATGGCCGGCGGCAGCTCGATATCGCGAGCCCAGACACAATGCTGGACCGGTAGAAGATCCAGCAGCACTTCGACCGTCGCATCGGGATTGCGCGAAACATGGGCGCCGTCGACGTCGATCTGGCGGTCCAGTTCGCGGGCGAGGTCGCCGAGCGACTGGGACAGGTGGGGCTCGCGGCCCTTCACACAGACGTCGGCAGCCACGCGCGCGATGACGGCCAACAGCCGATCCGTTCCGTCGCGGCCGGTCGCCCACGTCGCGGCGAGTTGCACGATCTGAGCACCCAACGCCTGGGCGAATCGGTCGTAGGCTTCGGGCGCGGCGTCCTCGTACAGCAGCCCGGCATGGGCGAGCCAAGCGAGCGTGCGACGGGCGGTGACGCCGGGCTCCCAGGCGCTGTGGTCCCGCTGTGCGAAAACCCGTCGGATCCACTGATCGACGATGGCGACGGCCAGTTGGCTGGCTTCGGCGTCCTCGGCTGCGGTCACGTGGCGGAGCCAGCCGAATCCGTGCAACTCGGTCCACCAGGCTGCACATTCGGGCCGCTCGGTGAACAAGCGGTCCAGTGTGTATCCGATGGCGCGCCCGGCAAGCCCGATCTCGCCGCGCAGCAACTCGGCGGCAAAGATCGGATCAGGGCTGCGCAGATCGTGGGGCTGAATGAGCAGCGAGTCCGCCGCCGCTGGCCCGTAACGCCAGCGGAACAGCGGAGAGAGCGACACGGCGGCCGAGGCCCGTCCCACCGCGCCCTTCATCGCCGCGCGCGTGGCGACGACCCGCTCGCCGAATGACGGCGGACGACGCACCGCGTGCCTGATCGTCCCGCTGGCCGACAACCGCTTGCCCCTCGAATCTATGCCCCGACGAGCTAATCGCCGGGGGCCATCGAGGGCAAGGCAAGCCGGCGATTAGGTGTGGACGAGAATGTCCCGTCCACGCCGCCTCATAGCACCCGCAGGCGCACCGCGTAGAAGCCGTCGAGACCCGCGAGTTCGGGCTGTTCGTGCGGCATATGGAACGGCAAGGTCCGCAATTCGCCGCGCGGTGTCAGCCATTCGGCCGCAATACCGGCCTCGCCGGCCTCGATCGGCACGCGCTCGACCGAGGTGGTCCCAGCCAGGAACCGGCCGACAAGCTCGACGCCTTCCTCGGGCTCCAGCGAGCAGGTGCAGTAGACGACCAATCCACCGGGCTTCACCAGCTGGATGGCATTGCGGAGCAGCCGCGCCTGGCTGTCGACGATCTTGGCGATATCTTCGGAACGCTTCAGGCGCAGGATGTCCGGGTGGCGGCGGATGGTGCCGGTCGCCGTGCAGGGCACGTCGAGCAGCACGGCATCGAACCGCTGTTCCGGCAGCCATAGCCCCGCATCGGCTTCGACGACCTCGGCGGAGAGCTTCAGCCGCGACAGGTTCTCGCGCACGCGGCCGAGCCGCTCGAGCGAGATGTCCACCGCGGTCACCTTGGCTCCGCGCGCCACCAGATCGGCTGTCTTGCCGCCCGGAGCGGCGCACAGGTCGGCGATAGTGAGACCGGCGACGTCGCCGAGCAGGCGGGCCGGCAGTGCGGCGGCGGCATCCTGGACCCACCACTCGCCCTCGCTGAAGCCCGGCAAGGCGTCGATGCGGCCCTTGGCGGGCGTGCGGACGGTGCCGGTCGGCAGCACGATACCACCCAGTTCCGCCGCCCACTTCTCCGGGTCACTCTTGACCGTGATGTCGAGCGCGGCCTCCCTGAGCGACGCTTCGGCGATGCGGCGGGCGTCCTCCTCGCCATAAGTCCTGATCCACCGCTGCATCAGCCAGTCCGGGATGTTGCGCAGCGGGTCGTGCTCGAGCGAGCGGGCATCCACGGCGCCGGCCACCTTGCGCAGCAGCGCGTTGATCAGACCGTCGAAGCGGTTGGTCTCGGGCACCCGGCTCGCGTGCTCGACCGCGATGTTGATCGCGGCGTGTGCCGGTGTCTCGAGGAACATCAACTGCGCGGCACCGGCGTAGAGGATCGCCCGCAACAGCGGTGGCTGGCTCGGCAGCGGCCGATCGAGGAACGGCTCGATGGCCGCCTCGATCTCACCGGTCCGGCGCAGCACCGTGGTCGCGATCATGCGTGATTGCGCCCGGTCACGGGGGATCAGTGTGTTCTTCAGCACGTTGCGATCGGCCCAGATCTCGGCATCGCCCATGGCGCGGCCGAACGACAGCACGGACACGATCACGCTGGCGGCATGCACCCGCGAGTCGAGACCCGAGGTTTCGGCCGGGCGCTTGCCCTTGCCGCCCTTGCCGCCGGCACGCGGCTTGCCGTCCCGTTTCGCCGGGCCGTCGCCGTCACGCTTGCGGAACCCACCCGCCCGCGGCGGACGATCGCCACTCGGACGCTCACCACCCTCGCGGTTGCGGAACCCGCCCGCCCGCGGCGGACGATCGCCGGTCGGACGTTCACCACCCTCGCGGCTGCGGAACCCGCCCGCCCGCGGCGGACGATCGCCGGTCGGACGTTCACCACCCTC
>JBMOGA010000005.1:0-124097 GCA_049318625.1 Hyphomicrobiaceae bacterium | reverse complement strand
ATCATATTCGCGGAGGGCTGTCAGCCGGCGAGAAGTTCAACAGCCTGCTAGGGCAATATCCGATCGGACGGAACCGCGGCCGAGGTTGCTTGATCGGATGCGATGGTCCCGGATTGTTCGAGCGAGCGGGTCTCTGGCGACCTGTCGCCAGGGGGTGGGCTGCAAGCCAACCGCGCGAGGTTGCGGCCGCGCGGCGGGGGTGCAGGCGGGCCTTACGGCCCTTTCAAACGTCACGTTGCGATGGTAGCCATGAAACGTGCGGCGACGTGGGCGGACGGGTACGATGCGGCTCGGCACGATCCTGATGGCATTGCTGGTCGTGCTTCTCGGCGCCGCGCCGGTCGCCGCGCAGGAGAAGCGCATCGCTCTGCTGATCGGCAATCAGGCCTACGACACGTCTGTCGGCGCTCTCAAGAACCCCCACAACGACATCGCGCTGGTCGGCGACGCGCTGACACGGCAGGGCTTCGAACTGCTTCCCCTCGTCAAGGACGCACGGCGTGCCGCCATCCTGACCGCCGTCCGCGATCTGGTGCGCAGGTTGAACGCGGCGGGCGCCGGGGCCATCGGCTTCATCTACTACAGCGGCCACGGGGCGGCCGAGAAGGACACCAACATCAACTACCTGATCCCGGTCGATGCGAAGGAGCCGGGATCGACGATCTTCTGGGACGAGAGCCTGAAGCTGGACGACATCCTGAAGCTCCTCGATGGCGCGCGCGGTGCCGCCAAGTTCATCGTGTTCGACGCTTGCCGGAACGAGCTGCAACTGCCGACGAAGGACACCTCGAAGGGCCTGATGCCGGTCGCCGAGCAGCAGGGCATGTTCATCGCCTACGCGAGCGCACCGGGCAAGACGGCCTCGGATCGCGGCGCGCGCAGTGGCCCCTACGCGGCGGCGCTCGCGGCCGAGCTTGCGAAATCGGGCCTCGACCACCTGAACCTGTTCCAGAACGTCAAGGAAACCGTTCTCGCGAGCACGGGCGGCGTGCAGCAGCCGTGGGAGAGCAATGGCCTCGGGCGGCGCGTGTATCTGACGGGTCCGCCACAGGCGGCACCTGCTGCCGCGCCACCACCTCCGACGCAGCCACCCATGAGCGAGGCGGCGCAGGCTTGGGTGGCGACTAAGGATACCACCAGTATTGCTGTGCTAGAGGCGTTCGAGCGGCAGTATTCTACTAGCGCGTTTGCAGGGATGGCGCGCGCGCGTATCGGGGAGCTTCAGCGTCAACAAACGGCCATTGTGGCCGATCCCTCGAGAAAGACGAATCCTCGGGCAGAAGCGGGCAGAGGACCTTTTGACGGGGCGTGGCGCTTGGAGCGGTCTAGTGCTGCCTGCAAGACGACCTCGCTGACAGTCGTTCTTAGCATTAACGGCGGGCGGATCGCGACTTCAAGTAGTCTGGGGCGTGGTTCTGGTTCGGTCTCGTCAGAAGGTGGGTTCAGTTTTCTGGTGACGATGCCCGATGGCGGAACAGGCCAGTACTCTGGGAGGGTCTCGGGCAATAAGGGTAGTGGTTCTTATGTTGGGAAAGCTCCCGGTGTTCAAGATTGCTATGGGTCTTTCAGCTTGAACAAAGTCTGAATTGGCTCTGCAGCCGCGTCATCGAAAGGTTGGCTGTTACAATGCCTTCGCGCGGCGATCCGCAACCTCAGCCATCCGGACAACCGCGGCTACGTCTTGGGGTTCCGGCTGGCGAGGACGCATAGCCCCTGAGACGACCTACTGCTTCCCCGGGCGTCGAACTCCCGGCCCCCTGCAACCTCGGACGACCAGCCCCATTTCCTCCAGTGTAACCGAACGCCGCCCCCCCCCCTACTCCTGCGTCCCCGGACGCCGAGCGTCGCGAGGCGAGCCGGGGACTTGCCGTAGCCGCACGGGCGATCCGAATCATCCCGGCGCGTGGTCTGGCGTAGCGCGGCAACTGCGATGGCGAGATCCCGGATAGCCGTCCGCCGCTGCGCGGCGTCCGCCTTCCGGGAACGCAAAAGGGGGAGCAGGGCCGCGCCGAGCCGGACCAGGCCGCCCGGGCCTATCTCGAAGTGATCGCGAGTGCCCCCGATGTGGTCCGCAAGGCGTTGACGCCCCGGTCGTGATCCATCGACGTTGCAAAGCCCACGCGACATCCCCTTCCGGATGTCATGACGGCTCGCTGAGCTCGACCGGTGCGGAGGGCGCATCGTGACCGCAGGGCGCTGGATCTGGACGGTGATCGTCGCGGCGGTGATGCTGGCCGCGAGCCAAGATGTGCACGCCCAGGAAAAGCGCATCGCGCTCCTCATCGGCAACAAGGACTACAAGCCCGGCGTCGGCGCGCTGGTGAACCCGTTGAACGACGTCCGCGTCGTCGGCGATGCCTTGAAGGCCGTCGGCTTCGAGGTGATGAACCCCGTCACCAACGCGACGCGCGACAGCATCTTGCTGGCCGTCCACGACTTCGCGGCCAAGCTGAAGGACGCGGGTAAGGACGCTGTCGGGTTCCTCTATTACTCGGGCCACGGCATCGCCTCGGGCGGCGACAACTTCATGATCCCGGTCGACGTCGACGAGCCTTCGACGCGGCTGCTTTCGGTGCGCGGCGTCAAGCACACGGAGGTTCTGGCGATCCTGCGCGGCGAGGCCCCGAACGCGGCGCACTACATCGTGCTGGACGCCTGCCGGAACAACTTGCAAGGCGCACGCGGCGGCAAGGGCTTTGTGCCGGTCGGCCAGCAGAGCGGCGTGCTGTTCGCGTTCTCGGCCGAGCCCGGCAAGACGGCGTCCGACCTGGGCCAGGGCAGCGGCCCCTACGCGGCGGCGCTGGCCGCGGAGTTGAAGAAGCCGGGCCAGGATGATCTTCGCATGTTTCACAACGTCCGCGTCGCGGTGATCGACAAGACCGGCGGCGATCAGGTGCCGTGGACCGAGGACGGCATCCAGCGGCGCGAACGCGTGATGTTCGGTGGAGGGGCGTCGCAGGGAGATGCCGCCGCCGTATGGGACACGATCAAGGAAACGTCCAACATCGGCGATCTCGAGGCTTATGCCGGGAGATTTCAGAAAACAGTCTTTGCCGACCTCGCCCGGGCGCGTATCCGGGAGTTATCGTCAGGAAGCATCCACGTTTGGAGTTTCATTAGTGTCGACGATAACTGCAAGGTGCTCGAACTCCCACGCGTCGAGGTCCTTCAGCAGCCGCAACTCGGTCGTGTCAGCATGGAACGTCGTCAAGCGGCCGTCACCCAACCACTTGGTTCCGGCGTTCGCCACTGCCTTGGAGTGAAGGGCGAGGGAATCACGGTCTCCTACGATGCTAGGTCAGGGACTACGACAGGTACTGACACCATTGTTTTCAGAGTTGAGTATGTGAACACCAAGTGGATGCATGAGTTCGAAGTCGATCTGGCAAAGCGATCGGCGCGGCGCGTGCGCGTGACGCAGGTTGCCGGGGCTCAGCCGTCCGGCACCGGCCGTGCGCAGACGGCGATGGTAGCGCCGCCCGCAAAGGCGCCGGAGCCCGCGCCGAAGTCTGTTGCTCCGCCCCCGACACCTGCATCGACGGCACGGCCATCCGCCTGCGACGGTATCGACGTGACGCTGGGCTCGGGTGGCACGGCGTGCGTGAAGCCGGGCTCGGGTCAGACGTTCCGCGACTGCCCCGATTGCCCGGAGATGGTGGTGGTGCCTGCGGGCAGCTTCATGATGGGCTCGCCTGCGAGCGAGCCGCAGCGCGGAAGCGACGAAGGACCTCAGCGAAGGGTGACGCTCGCCAAGCCATTCGGCGTAGGAAAGTTTGAGGTGACGTTCGCAGAATGGGATGCGTGCGTGGCGGCGAGCGGCTGCAAGCACAAGCCGGAGACGGACTGGGGTCGCGGTCGGCAGCCGGTCATGCGGGTCTCGTGGGACGACGCGAAGGAATACGTGGCGTGGCTGTCTCGAAAGGCTGGGAAACCGTATCGGCTCCTGAGCGAAGCGGAATGGGAATATGCGGCGCGGGCGGGGACAACGCCGCCGTTCTGGTGGGGCTCTTCGATAATGCCGAGCCAAGCGAATTACGATGGCTCGGCCGATCCCTACAAGGGCGGCGGATCACAGGGCGAATACCGGCAGAGGACGGTTGTAGTCGACAGCTTCGCGGCCAACCCCTGGGGCCTCCACAACGTGCATGGCAATGTTTGGGAGTGGACGGAAGATTGTTGGCACGACAGCTACAACGGGGCTCCGAGCGACGGTAGCGCGTGGACGACATCGTGCACGGATGGCAGTCGCCGTGTGCTGCGCGGCGGTTCTTGGAGCCACTATCCACGGAGCCTCCGCTCGGCCAACCGCAACTGGGACGCCACCGTCGACCGGAGCTACAGCCGCGGCTTCCGTGTCGGGAGGACGCTCAGCCCCTGAGACGCGCTTCTGCGTCCACGTACGCGGAGCCTCATCCGCCTGCATCTCCCGCACGCCGAACAACCCTCTTCCTGCGTCCCCGGACGCCGAGCGTCGCGAGGCGAGCCGGGGTCTTGCCGTCGCCGCACGGGCGATCCGTATCATCCCGGCCTGCGGTCTGGCGTAGCGCGGCGACTGCGAGGGCGGGATCCCGGATAGCCGTCCGCCGCTGCGCGGCGTCCGGCTTCCGGGAACGCAAGGGGGAGCGGTGCGCGCGAGACTTGGCACCTCGGCGCGGGGGGACTGGCCGATGCCCCCTCCGCCTGCCTCTCCGGACGCCGAGCCACATCCTCCTGCGTCCACGCACGCGGCGCCTCATCCGCCTGCATCTCCCGCACGCCCAACACCCCTCCGCCTGCATCCCCGGACGCCGAGCGTCGCGAGGCGAGCCGGGGTCTTGCCGTCGCCGCACGGGCGATCCGTATCATCCCGGCCTGCGGTCTGGCGTAGCGCGGCGACTGCGAGGGCGAGATCCCGGATAGCCGTCCGCCGCTGCGCGGCGTCCGGCTTCGGGGAACGCAAAAGGGGGGCGAGGGGCTCGCGCGCATCCCCGTCCCGACCCACGCCTCAGGCCGCTCGGCGGGCCCGCTCGGCGTGCCAAGCGGCGGGCGCGAATGCCACGTAGCCGGTGCCCCGCTCGGTCGCCACAGCCCCGGTGTCGAGCAGCGTCGGGTCGATGCTCCACCGCGCGGCGAGCTTCATCACGTGCTCCTCGGTCGGGTGCAGGATCAATTCGCCGCCGGCGTCGCCCGTGCGGCCGCGCACGCCGCGCAGCTCGAACAGCTTGAGCCCGAGGTTCTTCTCGTCCTTGGTCGGCTTGCCCTTGTTGAGCAGGACGCCGTCGTCGCCGACCGCGAAGGCGCGCGCCAGCTTGTTGTCGACCATCCGCGCCCAGGCATGGAAATCGATCGCCGGGAACGTCGAGAAGTACTGCACCTCGATGAACTCGTGGCCGAGCCGGGTGATGAAGGGCGTCCACTTGTCGACGAAGCCGCCGCCCATCGGCTGCGGCAGCGACAGCCCGACCACGAACGACCAGCCGTTGACCGGCGGCGAGATGAACACGCGCTGGTCGCCGAGCTGGCGGTCGTAAACCACGCCGAGACCGGTCTGCCAGTTGGCGACCACGGGCTCGTTTACGCCGAGAGCGTCGAGAATGCGCGCGGTATCGCGGGAGCGGATGGCGAGCCACGACATGCGGTAGCCGAACGCGTGCGGCTTGTCGGGCTCGGCGCTGTAGACCACGCGGCCTTCCGAGATGAGCGGCGCCAGCGAGACGGCCGCCGCGGCGATCGTCACCAGCACCATGATCGTGATCACGACGATGAACACCGGCGACTCGCTCCCGCCTGCTGAACTCCCCCGATAGCGGTGGAACAGGGGCCTTCTCAAGACCGCAGGTGGTACGTGAGTGGGGAAAAGCACGCGCGGACGACGATTACCCGCGCACGACCGTCGGCCGCAAGCGCAGGAGAGGCTTGAAGAGGCCAGCCTCGGGCACCATCGTTCAGCGGGGTCGAAGCGCGACGGTATCCGCAGGCTGGCCTTCAAGCAGAGCCCTGTAATGCCGTTTTGAGGGCGATGGCATTACCGGCTGAGACGGAGATGGCCGCGAGTCCCGTGCCCTTTCCGCAAGGGCAACTTAGCGATGCCGCTCAACACGCCTGTGACAACCGCCTTGAACGGCCGGATCTCGATCTGGGCTGGGGATAAGTTTCGGCCGGCCACACGATCGCCTTGATCTGTCGTCGCTGCAATGCCAGCGCGATCGGGCCTCCCGGCCTCTTTACAACCCCCGCCCCGATGCGCCAAGGCTGGTTCAAGTCAACGCCGATCGGACCGCGCCGGGGGAACGCCGCCGGGTGCGGCCGGTTGCGCAAAGCCCCGTTCCCAGTCGGAGAGACGTCCCCATGTCGAATGGTTCTGTTCCCAGCATCTTCGGTCGCGGCCCGTCGGGCCGTGGCGGTGCCGACGAGATCGATTTCGCGATCCACGGCCAGGAGATGCAGTTCGTCGAAATCGAGCTCGATCCGGGCGAAAGCGCCATCGCCGAAGCCGGCGCCATGATGTTCAAGGACACGGCGGTCCACATGGACACCGTTCTGGGTGACGGCTCCCAGGCCAACACCGGCTTCTTCGGCCGGCTCGCCTCGGCGGGCAAGCGGCTGCTGACCGGCGAGAGCCTGTTCATGACCATGTTCACCCACCAGGGCCAGGGCAAGGCGCGCGTCGCCTTCGCGGCTCCCTATCCGGGCACCATCCTGGCGTTCAAGCTGTCGGAGCACGGCGGCCGGCTGATCGCTCAGAAGGATGCGTTCCTGTGCGCGGCGAAGGGTGTCTCGGTCGGGATCCACTTCCAGCAGAAGATCATGACCGGCCTGTTCGGCGGCGAGGGCTTCATCATGCAGAAGCTCGAGGGCGACGGTTACGCGTTCGTCCATGTCGGCGGCTGCGTGATCGAGCGCCAGCTCGCGCCGGGCGAGGAACTGCACGTCGACACCGGCTGCGTCGCGGCCATGACACCGACGGTCGAGTTCGACATCGTCCGCGCCGGCTCGGTCAAGTCGATGATCTTCGGCGGCGAGGGTGTGTTCTTCGCGCACCTGCGCGGTCCCGGCACCGTCTGGCTCCAGAGCCTGCCGTTCTCCCGTCTCGCCGGCCGCGTGCTCGCCAATCTGCCGACCGGCGGCACCACCTCGAGCGGGGTGTTCGGCGACAACGATTGAGCCCTGCGGCGGTCGGCTGGCTTGCCAAACGGCCGGGCGGGTGCGACCAAGCCGCTCCCGCGCCGGCGCCAGATTCGCCGGCCCAGCGACCGACGGAACATTGCACATGGCCTCATCCCGCGATCTCTTCGCCAAGTTGGACTCCGAATTCGAGGGCAAGGCCCGCAACCGGAACCGCGCGGCCGAAGAGAGCTACACCGCGGCGGACATCGAGGTTCTGGAGGGGCTGGAGCCGGTCCGGCGCCGGCCCGGCATGTACATCGGCGGCACCGACGAGAAGGCACTGCACCACCTGTTCGCCGAGGTGATCGACAACGCCATGGACGAGGCCGTCGCCGGCCACGCCACCTGGATCGAGGTCCGCTACGACGCCGACGGCTTCCTGTCGGTGACCGACAACGGGCGCGGCATCCCCGTCGACCCGCACCCCAAGTTCAAGACCAAGTCCGCCCTCGAGGTCATCATGACCATGCTGCACTCGGGCGGCAAATTCGACGGCAAGGCCTACAACACGTCGGGCGGCCTGCACGGCGTCGGCGTCTCGGTGGTCAACGCGCTGTCCGAGCTGCTCGAGGTCGAGGTGGCGCGCGGCCAGCAGCTCTACCGCATGCGCTTCAGCCGCGGCCACGCCGACGGCAAGCTCGAAAAGCTCGGCCCGGTGATGAACCGGCGCGGCACCAAGATCCGCTTCAAGCCGGACGAGCAGATCTTCGGCAAGGGCGTCGCCTTCAAGCCGGCGCGCCTGTTCAAGATGGCCCGGTCCAAGGCCTATCTGTTCGGCGGCGTCGAGATCCGCTGGTCGTGCGCGCCCGAGCTGATCCGGGACGACACGCTGCCCGAGGCGGTGTTCCATTTCCCCGGCGGCCTCAAGGACTTCCTGCTCGCTTCGATCGAGGGCAAGACGCTCGTCACCAAAGACGTGTTCGCCGGCAAGGTGGTGAAGGACGGCGGCCACGGCTCCGTCGAATGGGCGGTCGCCTGGATCGCCGACGACGACGGCTTCGTCTCGACCTACTGCAACACCATTCCGACGCCCGACGGCGGCACCCACGAGGGCGGGCTGCGCTCGGCCCTGTCGAAATCGCTGCGCGCCTACGGCGAACTGGTCGGCAACAAGAAGGCCGCCCAGATCACCGCCGAGGATGCCATGGGCACCGCCGGCGCCATGCTCTCCGTGTTCATCCGCGAGCCCGAGTTCCAGGGCCAGACCAAGGACAAGCTGGCCACCCAGGAAGCGGCGCGCATCGTCGAGGGCGCGGTCAAGGACGCCTTCGACCACTGGCTGGCCGACAGCCCGCAGCAGGCGACGCGGCTCCTCGAATGGACCATCGAGCAGGCCGAGGACCGGCTCAAGCGCCGCCGCGAGAAGGAGGTCGGCCGCCAGTCCGCGACCCGCCGCCTGCGCCTGCCCGGCAAGCTCGCCGACTGCTCGATCCAGCAGGCCGCCAACACCGAGATCTTCATCGTCGAGGGCGACTCGGCCGGCGGCTCCGCGAAGAGCGCCCGCAGTCGCGAGACCCAGGCGATCTTCCCCATGCGCGGCAAGATCCTGAACGTCGCCAACGCCTCCTCCGACAAGCTCGCCGGCAACAAGGAGCTGGCGGATCTTTCGCAGGCGCTGGGGGTCGGCACCGGTGCCAAATACCGCGACGAGGACCTGCGCTACGAGCGGGTCATCATCATGACCGACGCCGACGTCGATGGCGCCCACATCGCCTCGCTGCTGATCACGTTCTTCTATCAGATGATGCCGGAGCTGATCGAGCGCGGGCACCTGTTCCTCGCGGTGCCGCCGCTGTTCAAGCTGACCCAGGGCGCCAAGACCGTCTACGCCCGCGACGACCGCCACCGCGAGGAGTTGACCAAGCGCGAGTTCAAGCCCAACCAGAAGATCGAGGTCAGCCGCTTCAAAGGCCTCGGCGAGATGAACGCGAGCCAGCTCAAAGAGACGACCATGGACCCGAAGAAGCGCTCGCTTTTGCGGGTCGAGATCGCCGAGGATCGCGCCGCCGTCAGCGACGCCGTCAACGCACTGATGGGCTCCAAGCCCGAGGCCCGCTTCCGCTTCATCCAGGACCACGCGGCCTTCGCCAAGGATCTGGACATCTAGGGGCGGGCCCGGCCCGGCAGCGGCCTGTAGCGGCCAGCTGATCCGGTCGCGTTGATCCGCATGCGCGTCTCAGCGCGCCGTCGATCGCATGCTCCGCGCCCGCAGGTCGGCCAGGACCTTCACGGTCGCCACAACCACCAGGGCCGACAGGGCCGCCTTCGAGAGGGTCTCCATCGCCCCCTCGATCAGCAAGCCGTGGATCACACTCCCCACGACGATCACCACCGCGAGGCACGCATGTGTGATGCGCCACGTCCGCGGACGGATCCGCATCCGCCGGCGCAGCGTGGCGAGCAGGGCGACCGCGAACACGGCCCACATCGCGATTACGCCCCAGTTGGAAAACGGCGTCGGCGACGCGAAGAGAAGGGCGTCGATCACATCCGGCGGACTGGTGATCCAGAGGCCCCCGACGTGAACCACCACCGCCACGACCAGCAGTCCGCCGATCCAGTGATGCAGCCGCCGCCCGCGATAGGCCGAAAACCCCGGCAGGTAGCCGCCGATCAGCAAGGGCTGGACGAGCATGAGACCCAGAGCGACGATCCCTGCAAATCCGGCGATTATGTAGACGGGACCGCGCCACGCGAGCAGCGGACTGGTCGCGGCCGCGGCGATCGGCACCGCGATCGCGACCGCGAGGGCCGCCCAGATCAGGGCCGCCTGCGCCGACCTCGTCAATTGGGAACGCAACGCGCTCAAGCCGGCTGGAGGACGAAGTGCGCCTCCAGGCGCGTGTCCTTTGCACTCGCCATCACGGGGCGCAGAAAGACGGTCTTGAAGGCCCCGCCGTCATAGGCGAGATGGCCGTGCGGTTGGCCGAAGGCGGGCACGATCTGCGGCATCTCCAGCCGGAACACACCATTCGCGTCCGTGAGCGTGGCGCCGTGGCTGCGCTCGTCGCTCTCGTAGCCTTCGGTGGTGTGAGCCCAGATCTGGATGCGCTGGCCGGCAAGCGGCGCACCATCGCCCGCGCGGCGCACGGTGCCCGTCATCCAGAAGCCCCCGCCGCCGATCCGATCCACGATGGGCGCACCCGGGCGGTAGTTGTTGGCCCCGCCCCGCATCGTGGGCGTGGGTGCGAGACCCTGCGCGCGGGCGGGCACGAGCAGGCCCGAAACCCCGGTTGCCAAGACGGACCCTGCAGTGGCGAGGAGGGCGCGGCGGTTGAACTGGACGGTCGACATGTCGATTCCTCCTCGCGAGCGTGCGGTTGATCGGCCGATCAAGGGTTATCCCGCGCCGCAGCATATCGCGTTTGCGACCAATTCCCAACGGAGCGCAGACCCGCAAGCGATCAACCGCAACCACGATTTCGTGAAGGCGCGCCGCCGCCCGCTCGGCCAGACCGCCGGCGCGCTGACGGGGTCCGAGCCCGAGGCCCGCGTCCACTTGATCCATGACTACGCCGGCCCCGATCACGCCGCCTTCGCGCAGGATCTGGATGCTTGAGTGCAGGCTAGGCGGCGCAGCCGTGGTGCGGCGAGACGCTGCCGGGGCCGTGGGGCAGGGGCATCCGAGGGCAATCCGCAATCATGACGCAGTCGCGGAGGGGGCGCGTTATCCCACGAGCGGAACATCGCATCCGCCCATCCCAGAGCTTTCCGCCACTGGCGCCGTTCCGTCACTTTCGGGATTGCCGCGATGTCACGTGTCTGGGCCGGACGTTTCGATAACAATGCGAGCCGGCACTTTTGTCGAGCAATGGCGTCCACGTTTGACACCAATCAAGCGCTCGGAACCTGCTGCATTGCAAGCTTGCGCGCAGATGCTCGGTTCTGCTAGGGGGCACGCACCATGCTCGTCTGACTACTCCTAATCGCGATGGTCGCAGCAGGATCGACGGCACGGGCGGCTGACTATGCAGGCCCGCTCATCGATGCCCATAATCACTGGAACGGATCTCGGACCGACTCCAGAACGCTCGCCATCATGTCTCAGCATGGGGTGGCGGCGATGGTCGTCATGGCGCGCCAGTACGGCAATCCCAAAGATCAAGCCGATCTGCCCGGCAACGACCAGATGACCGAAGTCTTGGCCAAGAAACATCCTGGCAAGTTCTTCCCCTTGGTCGGGATGCAGCTGCCGTTTCTGTCGTCCGCCGACTGGAATGCACCCGGCGCCTCTATGGAGAACCTTTACGCGCTGACGGACAAGAAGCTCGCGAGCGGCGCTTACTACGGCATCGGCGAGGTCATCATCCGCCATTGGCCGTATTTCCAAAGCAACGTGAAGCCCGGTCCAGGAATGGACGTGCGGAAAAGCCCCGACACGCAAGATATGGAACGGCTCGCCGCGCTCGCCATCAGAAATGATGTCCCCATCGTCATTCATATGGAAGGCGAGCCGCTACTCGTCTCTGCTCTCGAGAGATTGCTGCAAAAACATCGAGCGCTGCGACTGGTCTGGTCTCATGCATGCGGCCGGGTCGATCCTGAAATCATCGAGGCCATGTTGCAGAAGTTTCCCGGACTTTTCTGCGACCTTTCCAATATGACCAACACCCGTCAGGGCTACGGCTACTCGATCGGCGAGGATTATCCTGCACGCAAGGGCTGGCCAGCGGCAAAGGCGCATACATTCATTCTCGAAGAGAATGGTTCATTTCTTCCGGCGGCGCGGCGGATGATTGAGCGTTATCCGGATCGCTTCGTTGGCGTCGGGATGGACAACGCCCATCGAGAACTGGGGCAGGAAATCTACGCGTTGCGCGCTGATCGCTTCCGAAAGCTGCTTGGCTCCCTTTCCCCGGACGTTGCGGAAAAATTGGCGTACCGGAACGCGATCCGCGTCTTCCGTTTGCGGGTGCCTGGTCTCCAAGAGCCTTAGGATCTGGGCTGTGACCACGCACGCCCAGTCGTGAACAGCCGCCCGCCCCCCATTGCGCGCGGCCCCGCTTCGCGCCACAACGGCAGCATGTTCAAGAGCCTGCTCATCGCCAACCGGGGCGAGATCGCCCGCCGGATCATCCGCACCGCGCGCCGCCTCGGCATCCGCACGGTGGCGGTCGCCTCCGAGGCCGATCTCGGCCAGCCGTTCGCCCGCGAGGCCGACCGCTGCATCGCCATCGGCCCCGGCCCGGCGACGGAAAGTTATCTGCGCATCGACCGCATCGTCGCGGCGGCCCGGGAAACCGGCGCCGAAGCGATCCATCCCGGCTACGGCTTCCTGTCCGAGAATGCCGACTTCGCCGACGCGGTCGCCGCCGCCGGCCTCGTCTTCGTCGGCCCGACCGGCGACGCCATGCGCGCGCTCGGCGGCAAGGCGTCGGCCAAGGAGATCGCCGCCAAGGCCGGCGTGCCGGTGGTGCCCGGCTACCAGGGCGCCGCGCAGGACCTCGCCACGCTCGCCAATGCCGCCGTGGCGGTCGGCTATCCGGTGATGATCAAGGCGGTGGCCGGCGGCGGGGGGCGCGGCATGCGCCTGGTCGCCCGCCCCGAGGAGTTGGCGGCCCTGCTCGAGAGCGCCGTGCGCGAGGCCGAGAGCGCCTTCGGGGACGGCCGCGTGCTGATCGAGAAGGTGGTGGTGGCGCCGCGCCACATCGAAGTGCAGGTGTTCGGCGACCGTCACGGCAATGTCGTCCATCTGTTCGAGCGCGACTGCTCGCTGCAGCGGCGCAATCAGAAGGTGATCGAGGAGGCGCCCGCGCCCGGCATGTCGCCGCAGTTGCGCACCGCCATCACCGGCGCGGCCGTGAAGCTCGCCCGCGCGGTCGGCTACCAGGGCGCCGGCACGGTCGAGTTCCTGGTCGAGGGCGGCACGCTCGGCGCCGACGCCCGCTGGTACTTCATCGAAATGAACACGCGCCTGCAGGTCGAGCATCCGGTGACCGAGGCCATCACCGGCCTCGATCTCGTCGAATGGCAGCTCCGTGTGGCGGCGGGTGAGCCGCTGCCGCTGGCGCAGGATGCCATAGCCCTGTGCGGCCACGCCATCGAAGCCAGGCTGTGCGCCGAGGACCCGGCCCGGGGCTTTCTCCCGTCGATCGGCCGCATCGCCGAGATCCGGCTGCCGGCCGGCGAGGGGCTGCGCGCGGATTTCGGGCCCGGCTCCGGCGATGCGGTGTCGCCGTTCTACGATTCGATGATCGGCAAACTGATCGCCCACGGGCGCGATCGGGGCGAGGCGGTCGCGCGGCTGCGTACCGCGCTCGCCGGTACCGTGGTGGCGGGCCTGCAGACCAATGCGCTGTTCCTCGACAATCTGCTCGCCCACGCCGAGGTCGGCGCCGGCACGATGGACACCGGTCTCATCGGCCGCGAGATCGACGGCCTCGCCGCCCGTCCCGCCGATGCGAAGGCTGCGGCGCTCGGCGCCCTCGCGCTGATCGCGGCGCGCCGGTCGACCGCCGGACCGGCGCATTCCCCCTGGGACGCCGACGACGGGTTCGGCCTCGGTAGCATCCGCCGCGTCAAGTACGATCTCACCGCCGAGGGCCTGCCGGTCGTCGCCGAGGCCTCATGGGGGCCCGAGGGTCTCACCGTGGCGATCGGTGAGGCCACCGCCCATCATGACGAGCCCGATCCGGCCGTGGTGGTGGTCGACGCCTCCCGCGCGCTGGTCACCCGGGCGCTGTCGCACACCACCGTCGCCTGGCCCGTCTACGACATTGCCGCCGTCGCCGACGGCCCGGCCGATGGCCTCGTCCGCGCGCCGATCAACGGCAAGCTCGCGAAGCTGTTCGTAGCGGTCGGTGCCAGTGTCGAGAAAGGCGACCGCGTCGCCATCGTCGAGGCCATGAAGATGGAACACCTCGTGCAAGCCAGCCGCTCAGGCCAGATCGCCACGCTGCCCGTCGCCGAGGGCGCTCAGGTCACGGAGCGCACAGTCCTGGCAACGATTGCGGAATAGCGCCCGATGACAGTCCATCTCGTCAAGCTCTGCGTCGGCGCCGAAAGTATCGAGGATCTCGCGCGCTGGCAGACCGGCCGAATCGCCGCGTTGAAGAAGGCCGGCCTCCCGGCCGACCTCTACCACCAGACCTTCCAGACGCCGAAGCGCCGCGACGATCTGCTCGACGGCGGCTCGCTCTATTGGGTCATCAAGGGGGTGATCCTCGTCCGCCAGCGCATCATCGACCTGCGCGAGGGCACCAAAGAGGATGGCTCGGCGTGCTGCCACATCATCCTCGATCCGCCGCTCACAGCCGTCCGCCCCACGCCGCGGCGCGCGTTCCAGGGCTGGCGCTATCTGGCCGTCGACGACGCCCCGCCGGACGACGGCAGCGCCGCCCGTGGGGACGACCGCGCCGCCATGCCGGCCAAACTGCGCCGCGAGCTTGCGGCGCTGGGTCTGCTATAGCCCGCCGGCCGTCAGCGGCCCCACCGCAGCGCCAGCACGTTCGCCTCGCGTGCCAGTTCCAGCAGACCGTCGCGCGTCGGCGGGTCCAGGGGCCGCAACGGATGGCGGACCGCATCGCTCTTGATGACGCCGCCGGCCATCATGACGGTCTTGGTGGCGCGCAGTCCGCACTGGCGGTTCTCGTAGTTGATGAGCGGGAGGATGCGGGCGTAGGCGGCCGCCGCCTCCGCGCGCCGGCCGGCGGCGTGCAGCGTCACGACCGGCTTGATGAGGTCGGGCAGCAGCGCGCTCGGCATCGTGCCGGTCGCGCCGGCATCGAGATCCGCCATCAGCGTGATCGATTCCTCGCCGTCGAATGGCCCCTTGATGGCCGCGCCGCCCGCCGCGATCAGGCCCCGCAGCTTGGACGCGGTTCCCGGCACTTCGATCTTGAAGTGCGTGACCAGCGGCACCTCGCGCGCGAGCCGCACGAGGAACGGCACCGACAGTGTCACGCCCGAAAGCGGCGCATCCTGCACCATGATCGCGAGCCCCGAGGCCTCGGCGATCCGTGCGTAGTGCTCGATGATGGCGTCCTCGTCGGCGCGCAGCGTCGCGCCGTGGTAGGGCGGCATGACCATCAGCATGCTGGCCCCGACTTCGGCCGCGCGGCGCGCCCGGCCAGCGGCGATCTCGGTGCTGAAATGGCTGCACGTCACGATCAGCGGCACGCGCCCGACGACCTGCCGGGCCGAGATCTCGAGGACCGTCTCGCGCTCCGCATCGGACAGCAGGAATTGTTCGGAGTAGTTGGCCAGGATGCAGATGCCGTCGACGCCCTGGTCGATCATGCAGTCGAGCACGCGGCGCTTGCCGTCCGCATCCAGCGCGCCATCGGCGGTGAATGGTGTGGGCGCGATCGGGTAGATGCCCGTGGTGAGCATGGGTTTGGCAGCCGGCACGGCGTTTCCTCGTTTGTTCTTGTCGGGATCGCGGCACCATGCCCGAGGGCGCCGGCAGTGGCAAGCCGACGCCCGGCTCGGCGGTCCAGTCGGAACCGCGGCCTGAACTCATGGCATGGTCGGGTGCCGACGGCCTCAGCGGATGACGCGGATGTCGAGGCGCAGTCCGAGGTCGCGCCACTGCCGGTCGGCGGTCAACACCGGCAGACTTTCGGTCAGCGCGAGCGCGAGGCAGGCGCGATCTCCGAGCGACAGGCCGCGCGTCCGCGTCGCGCGCCGCAGCTCGGCGGTCCGCAGCGCCATCGCATGGTCGAACGGGACGACCAGATGCTGCAGAGCCCGGCGCGCCATCTGAACGACCTCGTCGGGCGCCTTGTGGTCAGACAGCGTCGAGAGCACCTCGGCGAAGTTGACCGCGCTGATGGCGGCCTCCCTCATCTGCTCGGCGACCGCGTCCCAGCCGGGCTCGTGAAGGAAAACGGCCAGGATCGCCGAGGCATCGAGGACGACGCGCGCCACCGCTCAGTCCTCGTCCTCGCCCCACATGGCCCGCCGCTCGGCCAGGAACTCGTCGACGACGCTGACACCGGGCGGCACGAGTTTTCGCATCTCGGATTGGATCGAGGCGATGAGCCCGCCCATCGACGACAGCTGCAGCGTCGCCCCATCGAGTTCGCCGAGCAGGACGTCCCCTTCGGTGACGCCCATGGCGCCGCGCACGTCAGCCGGTATCACGATACGCCCTCCGGGACCGATCTTGGCGCGAAACGAAATCTCCCGACCGCGACCCGACGCGGTGGCGGAAGATCCTTGATGCAGGAACGGAACCGATTCCTCCTCGAACCCGCTGGCCATAGCGGCCTCCATAGCTGTGCATGCATCTAAGCGTGCACGGGTCATGCGGGATCTGGATCCTAATGTCAATGATGCTATCGAGTGGCACGATCATCCGGATTTGGCAAAAAGCTCTCGTCCGATCAACATGCGGCGGATCTCGCTGGTTCCGGCGCCGATCTCGTACAGTTTCGCATCCCGGAGCAGGCGGCCGGTCGGATAGTCGTTGATGTAGCCGTTGCCGCCCAAAAGCTGGATGGCGTCCAGGGCGACCTGGGTCGCCTTTTCGGCCGCGAGCAGGATTGCGCCCGCGGCGTCCTCCCGCGTCGTCTGGCCACGATCGCAGGCTTTTGCCACGGCATAGACGTAGGCCCGGCACGAACTCAGCGCCACGTACATGTCCGCGACCTTGCCCTGGACGAGTTGGAACTCGCCGATCGGGCGCCCGAACTGGCGGCGCTCGTGCACGTAGGGCATGACGATGTCGAGGCACGCCTGCATGATCCCGAGCGGGCCGGCGGCCAGAACGGCGCGCTCGTAGTCGAGCCCGGACATCAGCACGTTGACACCCTTGCCGAGCCCGCCGAGCACGTTCTCGGCCGGCACCTCGCAGTCCTCGAAGACGAGTTCGCCGGTGTTGGATCCCCGCATGCCGAGCTTGTCGAGCTTCTGCGCCACCCGGAAGCCCTTGAAGCCCTTCTCGATGATGAACGCGGTGATGCCCTTTGGCCCGGCGTCCGGATCGGTCTTGGCGTACACCACCAGTACGTCGCCGCCGGGACCATTGGTGATCCACATTTTGGTGCCGTTGAGGACATAGCGGTCCCCCCGCTTCTCGGCTCGCAGTTGCATCGAGACGACGTCCGATCCGGCGCCGGGCTCCGACATGGCGAGACCGCCGACGTGCTCGCCGGAGATCAGTTTGGGCAGGTACTGGGTCTTCTGCGCGGGGGTGCCGTTGCGGCGCAATTGATTGACGCAGAGGTTCGAGTGCGCGCCGTAGGACAGGCCGATTGCCGCCGAGCCGCGGCTGATCTCCTCGAGTGCGATACAATGCTCGAGATAGCCGAGACCCGAGCCCCCGAACTCTTCCTCTACAGTGATACCGTGCAAGCCGAGGGCGCCGATCTCCGGCCACAGGTAACGCGGAAACTCGTCCGTACGGTCGATCTCGGCGGCGATGGGGGCGATGCGGTCGGCGGTGAACGAACGCACAGTGTCGCGAACTTGGTCGGCCGTCTCACCGAGATCGAAATTGAAGGCGGGCATGGCGTTGGGGATCATCCGCGTGCTCCAGGCATTGGGTGCGTCGGTGACGATGGTTATATGACCACCTGCGTGTTGTCAGGAGACGAGCATGGTCAAAACGGACGATCGCGACCAACCGCGGCCGAATGCGGTTCCGTGGCCGCCGCTGCTGCTCGCACTGGCGATCGCGGGCGCGATCGGCCTCGGCTGGGCCGTGCCGGTGCCGTGGTTCGGTGTCGATGACATGCCGGCGCGCGTGATCGGCTACGGGATCGGCTGCTCGGGCCTCGCCCTTGCCGGCTGGGCCATCGTGACGATGGCGAAAGCGCGGGCCAACATCCTGCCCCATCGTCCGGCGACGGCGCTGATCACGTCGGGTCCGTTCCGGATCTGGCGCCACCCCATCTACATGGCCGATGTCCTGATCCTGCTCGGACTGGCCCAGGTGACCCTCAACCTGTGGTTTGTTCCCGCGGCAGCCGTCTTCGCGGTCCTGGTGACCGTTCTGGCGATCATTCCTGAGGAGCGGCACCTCGCAGCGCAATTCGGCGATGATTATCTGACGTGGAGCGGACGAACCCGCCGCTGGTTCTGACCGGGCGGCGCCCCAACATGGATTCGCCGGAATTCTGAAGCGTTTTACCTGCGGAGGTGGGCCATGATCGAACTTTCGCGTGGACGGACAGCGGTGCTCTCGGGTCTGCTGATCGCCGGCTTCGTGCTGCCGGCCCCGGCGCTCGGCCAGACGAGCCGCCGTGACTCGATCGGCGAGATCCTGAAGTCCGAGGCTCCGAAGGGGTCCACGACGCCGGCCGCGCCCGTCGAGAAGGACCCCCGCGAGGGCGATTTGGCGTACGAGCAGGCGGCGCGGCTGATGCGCGCCATCGACGCCATTCTGCAGGACACCGCCAAGAACCGTGGCGAGGCCCGCAAGCTGCCGTCGAAGGACGAGTTCGTCGTCCCGCCGCTGTGGACCGAAACGCGGGAGGACCGCGAGCGCAAGGTCCGGGATCTGCTCGATGCCGCGCTCGCCATCGTCACCGACGTCCCCATCGTCGAGGTGCAGCGCCGCATCGAAGAGCGCCGCAAGAACATTCGCGACCTCGAGAACCGCATCTCGACCTATCGCGAAAAACAGCTGACGGCGCCGAAGGATTCGCTGCTTCCGGGCGTTCTCGCCGACACCGTCGACAGTCTCGCGCGCGACATCGAGGATGCGAAGGCTCGCATCCAGGGCAACCGCGACGACATCAAAGCGGCCAAGAGCGACGTGCAGGCGGGGCTGGCCAAGTCGGGCATCGAGCTGTCACCGGAGCAGATGGACCTGCTGCTCGACGGCGTGCTGTCCGGCGACCTCGTGCGCCTGGTCGCCATTTTCAACTCGGCGAAGATCATCGACGGCCAGCTCGGCAAGCTGATGAACACGGCCGGGGAGAACATGAGTGCGGCTCGCCGCTACTTCGCGATGCACGCGGCACTGTTCGCCATGCTGGTGCATGCCCAGGACAGCCTGATCGCCAAGATCGACACCAGCTATCTTCCCAAGCTCGAGGCGATCACGCGCGACATCGAAACGGCGAAACGCCGGACGGCGGAACTGCTGCGCGCCGAGAACAGGCCCGATCAGCGCCGCGCGCTCGAGGCCAACCGCGACAGCCAGCGCCTCGCCGAAGATGCCGCCAAAGGCTACCGCCGGTATCTCATGCAGCAGCGTGAGCAGATCGCGGCGGCCCGCAAGCGGGCGGCTCACGACCTGCGCATTGCCGACAACACGTTCGAGACCGTCGAGGCGAGCTTCCAGCTGCGCGCCTTGATGCGCGACACCGCGACCTCGTTCGAGGCGCTGCAGAAGCTCGAAGCGCCGACCTTCGAGCAGATTTTCAAGAACGAGGAACTGCGCCGCGAGTTCGAGAATCTGACCCGGCGCCTGGATGGCCCGACGAGCTGAAGCCCACTCGGTCCGCGCCCATCAGCGTTTCGCGCCCGGGCAAATCTTGTAGGCTTGGTCGAGCGCTTCTGCGCGCGTCGCGAAGGCGGCGAGCGCGACGCCGCCGCGGGCATGGCTTTCGAGGAAGCTCTGCACCATCGACTGCTCGAACCCGTCCAGCACGCTGAGTGCGGTGAGTTCGGTCTCCGAGGCGCCGTCACGCCTTACCAGCACCGTCCGTGTTCCGCCATAGCTGGCGAGTTGCACGCGGCAATGGGGCAGCGGCGGCGGCAGACTTCCCGGCTGGCCCGGCCGTGCCGAGACCGGCGGCGGGACATCGACGATCCGCGCGGCGGGCGCCGGCGCGGGGACCTGGCGGGGCGCCGGGGCTGGCGGCGGCGCGGCGGAGGCCGTCACGATCGGCGGCGATACCAGCCGTCCCCCGCAATGCTCCGCCGCAAAACGCTCCGCGACCCAGCTGATCGAGCGCCCATAGGCCTTGTCCACGGCCCAACGCCCGGAAAGATCCTGGAAATTGACGGCCCGCAGCGCAGCCACCGGCTGCGACGCCAGTAGAATGTGGTCCTGCTTCAAACGCGTCCGCGGCGCCACCGGGTCGTCGATCCGCTGGCCCGAGTAGACGACAAGATGCTGGATCTGAGCGAGGACGCCCGTCGAGACGTCGGGATAGCTGTCTCCCGGCACGCCGCCGCCGGTTGTGCCGATGCCGGCGAAGTTGTTCTGCCGAGGGTCGACGTCGCCGCGCCGGCCATTGGGCCTGAGATAGCTCAAGAAATTCGTTTCGATGGCCATCTGGAAGAAGGCGAAATCCCAGCGCACCCGCCAGGCTTCGCCATGCACCTTGTACCAGTGGGCGATGTCGCGGAACCGCGGGTCGAGCGAGGGGGTGCGGGTACGCAGAAACGCCATCAACCGGTCGGGCGTCACACAGGACGGCACCAGATTGTTGGGGGCGAGCCGGATCGGCGGCGCGGCGGTCAGCCCTTTCGGCCGCTCCTGCGCAAGCGCAGAGGCCGCCGGGATCAGTGTGGTCAGAATGGCAAGCACGACGGCGCGGAACTGCCAGGGCCGGATGGCCTGCACCAAAGGCATAGTGTGATCCGTCAACCTTCCGGGCACAGATCGAATGCCTTGTCGAGAGCTTGCTCCTGGGTCGCGAACTCGGCGATCGCCTGACCGCCCCGTGCATAGACGGCAATGTAGGCGTCGGCCTCACGCTTCTCGGTGCCGGCATTGACCTCGAGCACGGTGTAGTGGGTGAGGGCACCGGCGGGGGCCTTGATGATGATGGCCTTCTGGCCGCCGTAGCTCGCGGTCCACACACGGCACTTGCCCGCCTCGCTCGGTTTCAGCGGCGCGGTGGTCGCCTTGGCTGCACCGGCAGCGGCCGCGGTCTGCTCGACCTTGGCCGCGGGCGCGGCTGCAGCCGCCGAAGTGGATGGAGACGGCGTCGCGGCGGGCGCGGGAGCTTGCGTCGGCGCCGGCTCGTCGGCCTTCTGGGGATTGAGGACCTTGAACGAAGGCGCCAAGGCGGCCGACGCCATCACCGGGGGTTCTGCGGCCGGCCGAACGGCTTCGGCCGCCGGCGCCAGCGACTTTGCGCCGAGCGACGACCGGTTGGCGTCCGACTTGGCGCGTTCGGGCGCCGGCTTGGCCGTCTCGACGCTGGCGACCTTGGCCGGCTCGGTCTTGGCGGGCGGCGCCGCGGTCGCGGCGACGTTGCCACCGCGGCCCTTGCGCGCCTCGGCGACCTGTTCTGGCTTCGGGTCCGACTGCGGGCAGACATCGGCAAAGAATTTCTGCGCCACGCCGTCGATCGTGCGGGCGTAATTCCGATCGCCCGGCGACCAGCGGATGGTCAGATCCTGGAACGTCACCGGCCGGGTCATGCCCTTCTGCCAGGACTTCAGGATGCCCCACTCCTGCACCTTGCGCGTGCGCTCCGCGACCGGATTGTCGACGGTCAGCCCGGCATACAGCATCACGTGCTGGAGATGGGCACGGACACCCGTCGACACGTCGGGAAAGCTCTCGCCCGGCTCGCCGTTACCGGTGGCGCCGAGGCCCGCGAAATTGTTCTGCCTGGGCTTCACGTCGCGCTGGAAGCCGAGGTTGCCCGTTTCGACGAGCATCTGGAAGAACGCATAGTCCCAGCGCAGCCCGAGTTCCTCGCCGTGGCGCATGTACTCGATGGCGATCTTGCTGAACCGCGGATCGAGCTTGGCGTTGCGCGCTTCGACGAAGGCGGCAAGCCGCCCGGGCGTGACGCAGGCAGGAACGGCGTTCGCGCCTGTTGCCTTGATGGCCGGAAGCTCGCCCGCCTGGGCCGACCCGGCGGCGAGGAGTACGGCAGCTGACAGCGCAGCTCTCACTCGTAGCATCATGGGGCACCCAACTTTGAATTTCATGTACGCAGTGCCGACGAGAGGACGATAGGCATAAGCCGATCGAGGTTAACGAACCCTTGCCGCGTCGCCGACGATGGCAGCTTGCCGAGCAATGGGGCGGCAGTTGGGGCGAGCCGAGGAGGAATTGTGGCAGCGGCCGGCCCGAGCCGACAGATCTGTGCACAAACTACCTCTCCCGCACGATCTCGATGCCGATCCCACGGCAGGCCGGCAGCACGTCCGGCTTCTCGATCCGCACACGGGCGACCAGGATCATCGGATCCGCGAGGCAAGCCTCGGCAATCCTCTCGGCGACCGTCTCGATCAGATTATAGTGGCGGGCCGCGATCGTTGATTTCACGGCGGCGATCGCCTTGTCGTAATCGTAGACGTCGCCGATGCTCTCCGAGGTCCCGTCATAGGAGTCACGGACCAGCAGATCCAGCGAGACGACGACCCGCTGCTCGTAGCGCCGTTCATGCTCGTAGATGCCGATCGACCCGACCAGCTCCAGGCCCCGGATGAAAATCCGCCGGCTGCTGCGGCGCTGCTGCGGCGCATCGTCGGTGCCGGGAAAATCCTCGATCGAATCCAAGGGCTTCGCGCCTTTCGCTCGGCGGATGTCGTTAGCCGCCCGCCACCGGCCCGGGATGCCAGGCCAAGTGCTGGCCACCGTCGAGCGCGATCATCTGGCCGGTCATGGCCGGTGCGTCAAGGATGAAGCCGACCGCCGCCGCGATCTCCTCGGGGCTGGCGCCGCGGCCGAGCAGCGTCGAGCCCTGTTCGGCGGCGAAATCAGCCGCGGTCTGGTGCACGCTCTGCAGCACAGGCCCCGGTCCGACGGCGTTCACCCGGATGCGCGGCGCGAGCGCCTGCGCCAGCATCCGCGTGGCGTCCCAAAGCGCCGCCTTCGAAAGCGAGTAGGAGAAAAACTCCGGCGTGGGCCGCCACACGCGCTGATCGATGATGTTGATCACCGCCCCGTCGGCTCCCGGCGGCAGTTGACGCGCGAAGGCCTGAGTCAGAAACAGCGGCGCCTCGAGATTGGCCGCCATGTGGAGACGATAGCCGTCGCGATTGAGATCCGGAAGCCGATCCCCTTGAAACTCCGATGCATTGTTGATGAGACACGTGACCGGACCAAGCGCATGGGCGGCCTGGGTCATCAAGGCGTCGGTCGGCACCTCCCGCGCCAGATCTGCCTGAACGGTCGCCGCCCGACCGCCCGCCGCCACGATCTCGGCGACGACGGCATCGGCAGCCGCCGCGGAACTGCGATAGTGGACGGCCACGGCACAACCGCGATGGGCCAGTGCCAGCGCAATCGCCCGCCCGATGCGGCGCCCGGCTCCCGTCACCAGCGCCACCGCCTGGCCCTGCACGTTTGTCGTCATGATCGCTCCATGTGTGACGCTGCGATCCTATACGACCCCCGATGCTAGAGCGATTGCTGCCGGTGCTACAGCAGTTTGGAACGGGAGTAGAACAAAGTGCCTCATTTGCAGGCAGAAGACTCGGCCGGCGTGCCCAGGGCTTTGTCTAGTCGTGCCATTGAATTAGGCATTTTTGCACTGTTGTTGCGGATGGGTGACGGTGGCGAAGCAGCGGAGAACAAACCGGCGTTTTCCTGTTGTGATTGCGAACGGAAGCGGTGTTCATTCAATCCATGAGCCGTGGCCGGCCGGGTTCCTGAGGGGGCGGTCGGATCTTGGTAAGGCCGCACAGACGCGAAGGGGCAAGAACATGAAGACTGGGATTATCAAGACTTTGGTGGCGGGCCTGCTCGCGTCGACCGCTCTGTCCAGCGTGGCGCTTGCCGGCGGTAGCGTGAAAGACGCTCCTGCGCCGGCTGGGCGTCAGCTGTCGTGGTCCTTCAACATCGGTGGCACCTCGGACTACGTGTTCCGCGGCGTGTCGCAGAATGCCGAGGACCCGGCTCTGCAGGGCGGCGTGGACCTCACCTACGGGATCTTCTACGCTGGAATTTGGTCGTCAATGGTTGGCTTTGGTCCGACCACAACCACTGGCAACGACGTTGTGAGCGCAGAAGTCGATCTCTATGCGGGCATCAAGCCCGTTTGGGGGCCGCTGACTTTCGACTTGGGCGTGATCTACTACGCATATCCGGGTGCCAACGATGGCGGCGCAACGGGTTGGTTCGAGCAGAACTTCGTTGAACTCAAGGCTGGCGTCAGTGGCTCGCCGGTCAAGAACCTGACGCTCGGCGCCACCGTATTCTTCTCGCCGGAGTACATCAACGAGACGGGGCAGACGTGGACGATCGAGGGAACCGCGGGATACGAGTTCCCGAAAATTGGACCTTTCGTGCCAACATTGTCGTCGACGCTTGGCACCACATTGTTTGAGAATACTTTCAACGCCACGCGTTTCAATGCGGCGCTGGGCGACGACAGTTACCTCTATTGGAACGCGGGCGTCGCGTTCGCGGTCGATAAGCTTACACTTGATGTCCGCTACTGGGATAACGACATTTCGGGAACAACAACGTCTTGCGCGCAGCCGGGCGGTGGGACGTCCGGCGGGTCGTCATGCGACCAGCGGTTCGTCTTCTCGGCGAAGGTTACGCTTCCCTGATCGAACGGTCCCCCGACCGCTCATCCGGAACCGGGGTCCTTTGGACCCCGGTTTTCTTTTTGCCGGAGCTTGTCTCTGGCGGGCGGGCGCGTCGCGCGCGACTTCGCCGAGAAGGCTGAACTTCGCGTCAGGCCCCGTGACCACCAGGGTCCAGTGCATGAAATCGCTGGCGGTCGTGCAACGGTTGCCTTGGCCGTGGAACACCAGCCGGGCCTGCTGCGCGCGACCGCGACCCGCGAAAATGCCACCGAGCTTTGCCGTCCCGGTCAACCGCCACTCCTTGTAAAGGACTGGACCATGGTTGGGTTCCGGCGCCGCGAGGCGCGGATCGACCTCGAACCGTTTCATCCGGCGGGGCAGAGCCACGATGATCTGTCCAGCCTCCCCGCGGGGATCGACGATGTCGAAGCGCAGCGTTTGATCGACAAGTTTGAGCCGGACGCGATAGTCCCTATCGGACGGGTTGGACACGCCCTTCACGCTGTCCGGAAATCCGGTGTCGGCGAATAGTTTGGCGGTGGGTGCCAAACCCACCCGCTGCACCTCGTCGAGCAAGCCACTGTCGAGCGCCACCGTCTGCTCGAGCCGCTGTCCGGGATCGGTGCAGCAGGCGCACGCCCATGCTGCGGGCGACGCCGCAACGATGGCCGCCGACATCGCCAGAACCGCACCCCGCATGGCAAGGCCTCCCTGTCGATATCCGAGCGCGAAGTCGAGCCGCCGGGCGGGGCCGAACTATGGCGCACGCGCCATTCAACAGTGGTGGCGCAAGCCGGAGTGTCGCGAGAGGTGCGCCAAAACGATCACCGGAAGGCGCCCCTGCGGGGCCCCGCAGGGCCACAATGCCACGTCTTGGACGACTGGTGCGGTCGAGAAGACTCGAACTTCCACGGGTTTCCCCGCTACCACCTCAAGGTAGTGCGTCTACCAATTCCGCCACGACCGCAGGGGAACAGGCCGGCTATCGAGATAGCCCAGGCCGACACGACTCGATGAGCCATGCGAGGCCGTTTCCCTAACAAACCTGACCGCCCGGTGCAAGGGTTTCGCGTGGTCGCGGAGCCGTCTTTCCCACCGGGTGGCACGATCGCGGCGACCAGCACAGTCGGCGTGGAAACCATACTCTCGAATGGTGCCGCGCCCGCCATCGTTCGGCCGCACTGGATCGGGAAGCTCCGCCCGCCAAAGTCTGTTTTGCGTCAGGGGGGTAGCGTGTTCGGTCGGTCGCAGAATCCAGTCCCAGCAGAGCCCAAGTCAACAGAACTGCCGACGGCGCGAACCAACCCGGCCGGTCCGGCCGTCGCGGAGCCGCGCCCGCAAACCGAGGGCCTGTCCGTCATCGGCCGGGAGTTGTCGATCAGTGGCCACGACCTGAAGATCGTGACGCGGGGTGGCGTCAGGATCGACGGCGAGATCGCCGGCGATGTCTACGGCACCGATGTCATCATCTCGGAGAACGGCCGCGTGCGCGGGTCGGTGATCGGCGAGCGCATCTCGATTGATGGCCGCGTCGATGGCACCGTCCTCGGGCTGCGCATCGAACTGCTGAAGAAGGCGCACGGAGAAGGCGAGATCCGCCATCAGGTGATCCGGATGGAGGAGGGGGCCTTCATCGACGGTTCGCTGCGCCGCGTGGGCGAGGACGAGATACGCGCCGCCCTGTCGACAGCCACACGGTCCACGGACGGCGCCCAGAGTTGACGTTCGCCCGGACCCGCCGACGCTCCGGGCGGGGGTCCTATCTACGCCTTCAGTTTCCAAAGACCGAGCGCCGCCAGTCCGGCTCGGGTGCCGCCGGCGCCGTGTCGTTGGCCGGAGCCACCGAGGTCGGCGCCCAGCCCTGCGTTGTCGCCGGGCTGGCGAGTGGCCAGGTGACGGCCCGCGGGGCGAGCGGCGCGGCCGCGACGACCGAACGGCGGCGGCTTGCTTCTTTCTCCGCCATCCCGTCGTACTCCGCGAGCGTCGTCCCCTTGGTCTTGCCGACGATGTGGACGACCTTGAATCCCTTGGCCTTGAGCCCTTCCAGAATCCGCGGCAACGCCGCCGCCGTCGTCGGCTGGATGTCGTGGAACAGCAGGATGCCCTTCTTGAGCGTGGCGAGATCATTCATGACGCGCCGGTAGACGGCATCGGCGCCGCCGGCCCCTTTCGCGCGGTAGTCGAGCGAATCAACGTCGATCGAGAAGGCCGAGATATTGCGCTCGGACAGATGGCCCATGGCCGCCTTCTGATCCGACAGGAAGGGGAACCGGAAGAACGGGGCCAACGGCTCGCCGAGGGCGAGCTGAATGGCACTGATCCCGAGCTCGATCTCTTGGGTCGCGCGCTGCGGCGTGATGCGGCCGAGCTGGTAGCGGTGGCTCCAAGTGTGGCTGCCGACGGTATGGCCCCGCAGCGCGACCTCCCGTACCATCGGGGCATCGGACAGCGCCATGGTGCCGACCATGAAGAACGTGGCCTTGGTGCAATGGCTCTCCAGCGCGTTCAAGATCGCCTGCGTGTGCCGGCGCAACGGGCCATCGTCGAAGGTCAGAACGACCTCGCCATCAGCCAGAAAATCGTGGTCCTTGTACTGCATGAGCCCGTAACGCGGGCCGCCTTTGGTGTCGATCTCGACAGTGCGCGAAACGCCGAGCGTGCCCGGTCCGCAGGTCGATGCCGAGTTGAGCGCCTCGCGAGGCCCCACCGTTACGACACCGAGGCCCGCGACGCACACCACAGCCAAGCGGGTCCAGCCGTTGAGCCAGTTGCCCATATCCGCAAATCTCCCCCAGACCACGCGCATCAGGCGCCGCAAACGCCCCGCGAAGCGGGCGCGCGCGTCGACTACTATGAAATTGTACCGGGAAAGGGCAAGAGCGAGCCCGTGTCTGGATCAAAGACGAGCCGCAGATCGGGCGGCGCGGCCACAAGAACGGTGCCGAGTGCCGTCCGAGGGGCGGCGGATCGGCCGCGGGCGGTGTAGTAAGCAGGGGCCGCCTGAGCCGAATCAAGCCGCGGTCGGACCGTCCTCTTGCCGGAGGGAGAGCCATGCGCCACGAGACGGCCCACGAAACGACGGAGATCGACGACTCCCCGACCCGGGAACTCGTCGACGGCGTGAGCCAAGCCCTCGAGGCCGGGGATGACGCGTCGGTCAAGAGTCTGATCGACGGATTGCGTCCGCCGGATCTTGCCGACCTGATCGAGTTGCTGGAGCCGGACGACCGCGTTCGGCTGATCGAGGCGCTCGGCCAGGAGACAGACTTCGAGTTCTTCTCCGAACTCGATCCTGCGGTTCGCGACCAGTTGTCGGAAGCTCTGCCCAACGCCACGTTGGCGCGCGCGGTCGAGGCGCTGGACACCGACGATGCCGCCTATGTCATCGAGAGCCTCGAGGCGAGCGACCAGCGCGAGATCCTCGAACAACTCCCGGTCGGCGACCGGTCGGCCCTCGAGCGAAACCTCGAGTACCCCGAGGAGACCGCCGGCCGCCTCATGCAGGCGGATTTCGTGGCGGTGGCACCGTTCTGGTCGGTTGGCCGCGTCATAGATCACATGCGCGACGCCGACGATCTGCCGGATACCTTCCAGGAGATCTACGTCGTCGACCCCGGCTTCAAGGTGCTCGGCTCCGTCGACCTGTCGCGACTTCTGCGCTCCCGGCGGGACGTGATCATCAGCGAGATCATGGATCGCGACCGCGAGGGTGTCCTTGCCACGGCGGACCAGGAGGAGGTCGGTCGTCAGTTCGAACGCTACGGTCTCGTGTCGGCCCCGGTGGTCGATGCCAACAACCGGCTCGTTGGCGTTCTGACGGTCGACGATGTCGTCGAGGTCATCGAGCAGGAGGCCGACGAGGACATGCGAGCGATGGCCGGTGTCGGCGACGAGAGCCTGAGCGATACCGTCCGCCACGTTACGCCGAGCCGGTTCTGGTGGTTGCTCATCAACCTCGGCACCGCCATCGTGGCGTCCTTGGTGATCGGGCTGTTCGACGCCACCATCGAGAAGATGGTGGCGCTCGCGGTGCTGATGCCGATCGTCGCCTCGATGGGCGGCAATGCCGGCACGCAGACCATGACCGTCGCCGTCCGCGCGTTGGCGACCCGCAATCTGACACCAGCGAACACGGCGCGCGTGGTCGTCCGCGAGGCCGCCGTCGGACTGATCAACGGCGTCGCCTTCGCAACGGCGATGGCGGTCATCGCCGTGATCTGGTTCGGGTCGCTGGGGCTTGGACTGGTGATCGCAGCCGCGATGGTCATCAATCTCGTGGCGGCGGCGCTCGCTGGAATCCTCATACCCCTGGCGCTGGATCGCAAGGGCTATGACCCGGCCGTGTCGTCGAGTGTCTTCGTCACCACCGTCACCGATGTCGTCGGTTTCTTCTCTTTCCTCGGCTTGGCCGCGGCTTTCCTCGGCTGAGTCGGCCGCTGCCTGCGGCGGCTCTCGCAACCGCGAAATTTTGCTGTAGAGTGCAGTGCCCAACCACCGATTGACCGTCATGTGCCGACGAGTGCCGGGGCAGGAAAGCTATTGATGACGCGACTCTTGATCCTTATGGCGGCCCTTTCGGGCTTTGCCGGCGCCGCCGCGGCGCAGGCACCGGCGGCCCCGCCGGTGAGCCCGTCCGTGGGATCTGCAACCGTGCCGATGCTGTTCAACGAAGTGCTGGCGCGCGCGCGGATCAATGCCAGTCTGCAATTGCAGGTCCGTTTGCAGTTGCATCGGGCGCAGCTGAAGCGCGACGACGTCTGGTGCCGGGCGAGCGTGCTCGATTCCCGGTGGTCGCACCTCACGGGTGAGCGGCTCGGCCCCTATGTCTGCCCGATCGGTCGGCGCACGCTCGTGCTCGCGGGCACGGTCACCTTCCTCGACAGCCGCAGCAACAAGATCAGCCCGACCGATCCTGACTTGCCGAACAAGGCCTACAAAGTGACGGAGACCCGCTTCAAATGGCGCTGGCAGGGTCCGGAGGTGGGTGCGAAATGAGCTTAGCGATCCGCCCCCTGCAACCGGGCGACCAAGTGCGCTGGAGCGAACTGTTCAAGGCCTACATCGCCTTCTACGAGGCGAAGGTGTCCGACGAGGTCATCGACCTGACCTGGCAGCGGCTGATGTCCGGCGAAGGCGGCAGCATGCTCGGCCTGGCCGCCTGCCGCGCCGACGGCCGTCTCGTCGGGATCGCCCACGTGCTGTTCCATCGTTCGACGTGGTCGCCGACCTGGTACTGCTATCTCGAGGATCTGTTCGTCGACCCCGCCGAACGCGCGCAGGGTGCCGGCGCGGCGCTGATCCAGGCGGTCTATCGCGAATCGGATGCCCGTCGATGCACCCGCACCTACTGGGCGACGCAGGAATTCAACGCCCGCGCCCGCAGCCTCTACGACAAGGTTGCGACCAAATCGCCGTTCGTACAGTACCGCCGCTGAGCTTGGCACCCTCGCATGCAACCATTGAGTGGCCGGACTCGTAGTTGACGGCAGGACCGACCGGGAGAGCGCTCATGCCGACCAGGATGCTGTTGCTGCTGACGACCGCGCTGCTGCTGATTGCGCCGTCGGCCGCCGAGCCGCAAACGCCCCGTTCGGCGTTCGAGTTCAATTTTCAGGCGATCGACGGGACGGCTCTGCCGCTGTCGGCGCACACCGGCAAAGTCCTGCTGGTGGTCAACACGGCGTCGTTCTGCGGGTTCACCCATCAGTATGGCGGCCTGCAAAAATTGTGGGAGACGTACGAGGCGCGCGGCCTCGTGGTGATCGGCGTCCCCTCCAACGATTTCGGCGACCAGGAGCCGGGGACCGAGGGCGAGATCCGGGCCTTCTGCGAAGGCGCTTACGCCATCACATTTCCGCTGACCACCAAACAACGCGTCAGAGGGCCGGGCGCTCATCCCTTCTACCAGTGGGCGCGCGGGGTGCTGGGCGAGCGCGCGGCCCCGCGTTGGAATTTTCACAAGTATCTCGTGGCCCGGGATGGCCGGCTGATCGGCGGTTACACCAGTACGGTCGCGCCGCAGTCGGAGGCTCTGGTCAGCGCGATCGAGGCGGAACTGTCGAAGCCGGCCAGCTAGTCGAGCCAAAAGGTGTCGGCACTTGCATCGCGGGAACAGCCACGATATGCCCTCGCCCATGATCGATGCACTGGCCATCCATGCAGCCTTGCGAGCCCGCCGTATCGGCGGCGGCTCGCAGCGTTGATCGTTTTCTACGTCGAATAGAGAAAACATCATCCTCGACCGCCGGGACAAGCGTCCGGCGGCCGTACGCGGCTGTCCTTCGCTCGTCCGGCCTTTTTCCAGCGCGCGGAGACTGAGCATGTACGTACCCCCCGCCTTCAAGACGACCGATGACGACGCCTGGGCGTTCGTCCGCGCGCGCGCCTTCGGGACGCTGATCGCGGTGTCGGGTGGCCGACCCGAGGCGTCGCACGTGCCGTTCGTCGTCGACCGCACGCCCGCGGCCGATCGCATCGCGCTGCATGTCGCCCGTGCCAACCCGATTTACAAGGTCGTCGCCGAGGCGCCCGACGTCCTCCTGACGGTCGCGGGCCCCGACGCCTACATCTCGCCCGACTGGTACGCGAGCCATGATCAGGTGCCGACCTGGAATTACGTGGTGGCCCACTTGACCGGCCGTGCTCGCATTCTCGACGCGGCGGAAACCGAGCGGCAGGTCGAGCAACTGTCGGACCAGTTCGAGGAGCGATTGCTGCCGAAGCCGCCATGGCGGATGTCCAAGCTGACGGCCGCACGCAAGGCGATGATGCTGTCCGCCATCGTCGGCATCGAGGTCACTGTGACCGCGATCACGGCGACCGAGAAGCTCAGCCAGAACAAGGGCGAGGCCGACCGCGCCGGCGTGACCGGCATGCTCGCTTGGCAGGGCGACTGGAGTGCGCTCGCCGTGGCCGAACTGATGCGCAAGCGCCGGACGCGCTCGGCGGCGTGATCCGGGCATGGCTCGCGGCCGGGGCTGGCCCGCCGCGAGCGATCCCCTCAGATCTTCTGATTGTACTCGCCGACCTCGGGCATGCGGTACAGCAGGGCATCGATATCGCCGAAGATCGCCCGCATGTTCTCCTCGCTGGTCGGGCTCTCGACCACGACGACGAGTTCGGGCTTGTTCGACGAGGCCCGTACCAGTCCCCACGTCCCGTCCTCGAGCACCACGCGCACGCCGTTCACCGTGATCAGTTCCCGGATCGGCTGGCCGGCGATCTTGGTCTTGTTCTCGAACATGCCGGTGTAGTGCTTGGTGACCCGCGCCACGACATCGTATTTCTTCTCGTCGTCGCAGTGTGGCGACATGGTCGGCGACTGCCAAGTCTTGGGCAGCGAACGGACGAGATCGGCCATCGTCTTGCCGGGGCTGCGATCGAGCATGTCGCAGACCGCGAGCCCGGCGACGATACCGTCGTCGTAGCCGCGGCCGAGCGGTGGATTGAAGAAGAAGTGTCCGGACTTCTCGAAACCGACCAGTGCTTTCGTCTCGTGACTGTAGCGCTTGATGTAGCTGTGGCCGGTCTTCCAATAGGTCGTCGTGGCGCCGTTGGCGGCCAGCACCGGATCGGTCATGAACAGGCCGGTCGATTTGACGTCGGCGACGAATTTGGCATTGGGATAACGGGCGGAGATGTCGCGGGCCAGCAACACGCCGACCTTGTCCGCGAATATCTCGTGCCCCTCGTTGTCGACGACGCCGCAGCGGTCGCCGTCACCGTCGAAGCCGAGCCCGACGTCTGCCTTGTGCTCGATCACCGCCTCGGCGATGGCGTGCAACATCTTGAGGTCTTCCGGGTTCGGATTGTAGCGCGGGAAGCTGTGGTCGAGCCGGGTGTCGAGCGGGATGACCTCGCAGCCGGCCCGCTCGAGAACTTCCGGCGCGAAGGCGCCGGCGGTGCCGTTGCCGCAGGCGGCAACGACGCGCAGCCGGCGGCCGAGCTTCGGCCGGTCGAGCAGGGCGGCCATGTAGCGCGCGCCGATGTCGGGGACGAAGATGTAGCGCCCGCCGACCCGCGGTTCGAACGCGCCCGCGAGCACGATCTCCTTGAGCGCCGTCATCTCGTCGGGGCCGAACGTCAGCGGCCGCCCCATGCCCATCTTGATGCCGGTCCAGCCGTTGTCGTTGTGGCTCGCCGTCACCATGGCGACCCCTTCGACGTCGAGGGCGAACTGGGCGAAGTAGGCCATCGGCGACAGCGCGAGACCGATGTCGTGAACCTCGGCGCCGCCCGCCAACAGCCCGGTCATGAGCGCCTGCTTCACGCTTCCCGAATACCAGCGATAGTCGTGGCCGACCACGAACCGCTTCGGCACGCTGCGCTTCTGGAACAGCGTGGCGAGGCCGAGCCCGATGGCGTTGAGCCCCATCAGGTTGATCTCTTCGGGGAACAGCCAGCGCGCATCGTATTCGCGAAAGCCCGTTGGCTTCACGAGGGGCATGCGCTCGAAATCCGCTGTGTTCGGCTTCAGGTCGGCGCGCGGTTTCGGCAGCATGACAGGGCCTCGAGGGAATTGGCGGTTGCAGAATCAATTGGAACGGTAGCCCCAAGATCGCGGCCTCGCCAAGGCTTACCGGCCGGGCGCGACGCTGCCTTATGGGCGAGAAGCATGGCGGCTTCACGTCGGCCCGGCAGGACGGACCGCCGTCGCCGGCCGCAGGACGCCCGCGCGCGCAGAGGCATGGATTTGTCCAGCCGATGATGTCAGATTTCCGGTCTGCATCGAGAGCCCGGGGGACCCATGCCGATCGTGAACCGCATCGCCGCCATGACAGACGAGATCACCGCATGGCGACGCGATTTCCACGAGAATCCCGAGCTTCTCTATGACGTCCATCGCACCGCGGCGCTGGTCGCCGAGCGCCTCAAGGCCTTCGGTTGCGACGAAGTCCGCATCGGCATCGGCCGGACCGGCGTCGTCGGCGTGATCCGCGGTCGCACGTCGGGGTCGGGCCGGGTCATCGGGCTCAGGGCCGATATGGACGCACTGCCCATCGAGGAGGCGACGGGGTTGCCCTATGCCTCCAAGGTCAAGGGCAAGATGCATGCGTGCGGCCACGACGGCCATACCGCCATGCTGCTCGGCGCCGCCAAGTATCTGTGCGAGACCCGGACCTTCGACGGCACCGCGGTCGTCATCTTCCAGCCGGCCGAGGAGGGTGGCGCCGGCGGCAAGGCGATGGTCGACGACGGCATGATGGAGACCTTCGGCATCCAGGAGGTCTACGGCATGCACAATCATCCGGGCATGCCGGTCGGCAGTTTCGGTACGCGCCCCGGACCGCTGATGGCCGCCTCCGACCGCCTGTCGGTGATCATCGACGGCAAGGGCGGTCACGCGGCCAAGCCGCACCAGTGCATCGACACCGTGCTGGTCGGCGCCCACATCGTCACGGCCCTGCAATCGATCGTGGCGCGCAACGTCGACCCGCTCGAATCCGCGGTCATCTCGATGTGCATGTTCCACGCCGGCAACGCCGGCAACGTGATCCCCGATCGTGCCGAGTTGACCGGCACCGCACGGTCGCTGCGGCCGCACGTGCGCGATCTCATCGAGCGCCGGTTCGTCGAGGTCGTCGAGGGCACCGCCCGCGTGTTCGGCGCGACCGCCGTGGCGACCTACAAGCGCGACTACCCTGTGACCGCCAATCACCCCCGCCAAACCGCGTTCGCCGCGTCGGTCGCGGCCCAGATTTCCGGAACGGACAAGGTCAATTCCGATCTCGCTCCAGTCATGGGCGGCGAAGACTTCTCGTTCATGCTGGAGCGGCGACCGGGCGCCTTCATCTTCATGGGCAATGGCCCGACGGCCGGACTCCACCACCCGGCCTACGACTTCAACGACGAGGCCATTCCGGTCGGCGTGTCCTATTGGGCGCGTCTGGTGGAGACGGCGATGCCGGGATGATCGCCAAGCGGATCCAGGGTCTGATCGGTCGAGTTTAAAGCGGAATGACTCCACCGAGACCCTCAATCAGGGCCTGAAACGACGAATTGCAGGGCTTACGGGCTGGCGATTCAATTCGGCCAAGACCGGAAGCACTCTAGTCACGGGAGGCAGGTCGGGTCACAGGTTGGTTTTTCGGGTCATTTATCCATTCCGGGTTCAATTTGCCCGGGGTGGTGTCGACGACGAGATCCCCGAAAACCCCGGACGACTCCTTTCTTGGAATCTCCGATACGACGAAGTTACCCGCCAGCACTTGGCGCAAGGCGGGTTTGATCGCCTCGGTGCGCGCCGCCGTGCAATACCCTTCGCCCTCGCCAATCTCTTGGAGCGTCACCTTCCGGGCGAGGTCATAGGTGTTGGTGAGCTTGGTCGTCGCTGCGGCGTCCAGGCCCTGCTGGACCTCGTTGGCAAGGTATGCCGTGCGCAGCCGCGCCGCATCGAAATTGTAGCCGCATTTCTCGGCCTTCGCCGACAACTCGCCGATCTTCGCGGCCCGCCGCATCGGATCGGTGACCACCACCGGCGCCGCCGGCAACACCGGGGCGGCCTTTTTCGCCTCCGAACCGGTGATGGAGGCGGTCGATAGGCCCATGCTGCTGCAACCTGAAACCATCAGGCCACAAAACAGCACAAGGGCGATCCGCGAGTCGATTGGCATGACCGCTAACTTGCCGAAAACGGAGTTCCGGTCAATCGGTCGGCTCAACGCATCAACTCGCGCATGGCGCTGTCGAGACCGGCGATGGTGAGCGGGAACATTCGTCCCCCCATCAGGTCGCGCATCATCCCGATCGACGGGGTCCAGCCCCAATTCTCCTCCGGAACGGGGTTGAGCCAGACGCAGCTCTGATAGACCGAGGTCAACCGCTTCATCCATTCCGCGCCCGCCTCCTCGTTCATGTGCTCGACCGAGCCGCCCGGCACCGCGATCTCGTAGGGGCTCATCGCGGCGTCGCCGATGATCACGACCTTGTAGTCGGCCGGATAGGTGTGTAGCATGTCCCAGGTGTTGGTCCGCTCCGTCCACCGCCGCGCATTGTCCCGCCAGACGGCCTCGTACAGGCAATTGTGGAAATAAAAGTGTTCGAGATGCTTGAACTCGGACCGGGCGGCCGAGAACAGCTCGGCGGCGACCTTGACATGCCAGTCCATAGAGCCGCCGACGTCGAGCAGCATCAGCACCTTCACGGTATTGCGCCGCTCCGGCCGCATCAGGATGTCGAGGTAGCCCTTGTGGGCGCTCGCCCGGATCGTGCCGCCGAGGTCGAGTTCCTCCTGGGCGCCCTCGCGCCCGAACCGGCGCAGCCGCCGCAGCGCGACCTTGATGTTGCGGGTACCGATCTCGACCGCGTCGTCGAGATCGCGGAATTCCCGCTTGTCCCAAACCTTGATGGCGCGGTTGTTGCGGTTCTCTTTCTGCCCGATCCGCACCCCGGCGGGGTTGTAGCCGTAGGCGCCATAGGGCGACGTGCCGCCGGTGCCGATCCATTTCGAGCCGCCCTGATGGCGCCCCTTCTGCTCGGCGAGGCGCTTCTGCAGCTCCTCCATGATCTTCTCCCAGCCGCCGAGCTCGGTGATCCGCTGCTTTTCCTCCTCCGACAGGTAGAGCTGGTTGACCGCCCGCAGCCACTCCTCGGGAATCTGCGCCTCGACCGCGTCGCCGATGGTCTGCAGCCCCTTGAACACCTGCCCGAACACCCGGTCGAAGCGATCGAGGTGGCGTTCGTCCTTCACCAGCGTGGTGCGGGCCAGATAATAGAAATGGTCGACCCGCCCGCCCGCGAGGTCCGCATCGAGCGCCTCGAGCAATGACAGGTACTCCCGCAGCGTGACCGGGACGCCCGCGCCCCGCAGTTCGGTGAAGAAGGTGACGAACACGGCATCCTTTCTGCGCCGCCCGTGACGACGGGCGGGCTGGCTCGCCCGCAGATCAGATGTGCATGTTACCGTGCTGCACGGCGGCGACAACGGCCTGAATCCGGGTTGCCACGCCGAACTTCCGCTTCACGTTCTCGACGTGGAAATTCACAGTCTTGGACGAGATGCGCAGGATCTGGCCGATCTGCCAGTCCGACTTGCCGGCAACGATCCATTTGAGGATCTCGGTCTCGCGCCGTGTAAGCAGCGCCGACTCTCGCGGCCCGTGCCGCAGCGCGCAGATGTGATTGTAGAAGTAGACCGCCGCCATCGTCAGGCTCACACGCGCACTGGCCGACAGATCCATCTCGGCTCCCGCCAGCGAAACGATGCCGCTCGTCCCCCGGGTGTCGAAGATCGGCACGACCAGCCCTTCGGCCATGCCGAAATCGCGCGCGGTGCCCATCACCTGGCGCTGGGCGCTGCCGAGCTTGCGACGCCCCACGGCCTCGGTCCACGTCAGCGCGCGCGGCGCGCGCCGCAATTCCTGCAGCACCGGGTCGGCGCGCAGCATGTTGTGGCGGATGTAGGCCTCGTTCCACGCTGGCGGACGGGAGTTGAACCACAGCCCGGCCTCGAGGTCCGCCCGGTTCCCCGGAAGGCGTCCGCAGACCACGGTATCGACCCCGAAACGGCGAAAAAACCCGCTGCCGAGCTCGGTCGCCTCCTGCTCGGAGCGTGCCCGGTCGAGCCGCAGGCCGAGGTCGAGCGCGGCGAAGGGCGCCGGCTCGCAGGTGGTTCCCGGATGGGGACTTTGCAGCACGTGGATCCGTCCTCACCAATCGGTAGGCGGACCATTATGCGTTCCGTCGGCGGGTTCTGGCTACCTTGAAATGCAGAGCGTGTCGCCCGACACGCGGCCGGAGCCTGGCGCATCTTGGACAATGTTTATCGCATGAAATCAGCAGGCTGAACACCCGTCAGTTGGGTGGCTGCGGTCAGGCTGATCTATGAGGCAGGTTGACGCATCAGGTGTTCAGGTGACCAGGTGAGGCAGCCGAAATGAAGGCACGCCGCCACGAGCTGGATCCGTGTCACGACCGTGAACCGGTCCTTCAGCTTTTCGACGTGGTAGTTGATGGTCTTCGCCGACAAACCCAGGATCATCCCGATTTCCCGGTCGGACTTGCCGGCGAGAATCCAGTTCAGGATCTCGGTGTCCCGATGCGAGAGCGACCGGGGAAGACTTGCGCCATCGTCGGCCGCCGCCCGTCCACGGGTAAAAACAACGGCTTGCGTAGGTGAGATTCTGCGTGAAAATCTATTGTTTTCCAGAGGCATGGCCCTTCACCCCAGTATGTCCATCAACGAATTGAAAGAGCTAGCCAGGGCAAGAGCGTATTGTCTAGTGCGTTCACGAATGATTTGTGGGGGACTTTTGTCGTTGTAACAAAAATTGGGCAGATGTTGCCGGCAAGCCACCCCGCGGAACGCCCTTCACGGCGTGCCGTGGGAGCCCTTGACGCAGGTGAGACTGGCGGCGTGCTCACGGGCGATGCGCGGCTGCTCGCGCACCAGGGCCGGGCAATCGTCGGTCCGGCCGCGCCAGTGCGCCAGTGTCTGCACGAAGATGCGTTCGCATTTGCGGTTGTCGGCGAGCTTGGACAACTCGGCGGCGCGGTCGGCGCGCAGGTCCGGAATCCGGCAAGTCGGGCAGTCGAGAGCCAGCGCCTCGACGGTGGCCCAGTACGAGCACGGGGCATAGGCGCCGTGCACCGCGTCGACCACTTCGCTCGGCAGCGGCGCCCGCGCCGTGCTGGCCGGCGCCGGCGTGGCGTGCGTCAGGCGCCACGTTTCCTCCGGCAGGGCAAACGCCAGATGTCCGGCGATCAGCGGCACAGCCACCACCACCGGCACCCAGGTCGCCGCGTTCGCCGATGAGCCGATCGACCCGGCAACCAGCACCAACCCGACCACGCCGAGTGGCACGACCACCAGCCAGGGCACGCCGGCATAGCTCATGGCAACAGCGGTCAGCCAGACCGGGAGCCCGATCGTCAAGCGTTCCTGCCGTGTACCCAGTTCATCGAGCATGGTGGCGCCCTCCGCAGGACGGTGCCTTCGCAGTCCAAGTGTCACGACCATACACGACCCCGGACTTGAAGCGCCGCACGAACGCTGTTTGCGGTTGACCGATCGTGAACCGCCGTACCGGAGCGGCGCAGCGAGACATCAGGCGGCCGACGCGCACGCGCTCCCCGGCAGCCCGCTCTTCAGGAGGCGCTCCACATCGGCCGCGGGCCGTGGCGGGCTCAGCAGGTACCCCTGGATCTCCGTGCAGCCCTCGGCCCGTAGCGATTCGAGCTGCTCGATCGTCTCGATGCCCTCGGCCGTCGTTTCCATGCCGAGACTGTCCGCCAAGTGCGTAATGCAGCGGATGATCGCAAGCGCGCCACGGCGGTCCGAGCCGAGGTCCGAGACGAAGCTGCGGTCGATCTTGATCTTGTCGAACGGAAACATCCGCAAATAGCTGAGCGACGCATAGCCCGTTCCGAAATCGTCGAGCGCGACGCGGACGCCGAAGTCGTTCAGGCTGCCGAGAATGGCCAGTGCGCCCGCCGCATCCTCGATGACCACGGTCTCGGTCACCTCCAGAACCAGGCGCTCGGGAGCGAAACCGGTTTCCGAGAGGATGGCGATCACGGTGTCGACGAGCGCCGGAGAGAACTCGATGGCCGAAACGTTGACCGCCAGGCCGACGTCCGCCGGCCAATGTGCAGCATCGCGGCAGGCGCGCCGCAGCGCCCACGCACCGAGCGTTCGGATCAGACCCGTTTCCTCCGCGATCGGGATGAATTCACCCGGCGGCACGGCGCCGAGGTCCGGATGGCGCCACCGAAGCAGCGCCTCGAAGCCGGAAATACGCCCGCTGGCGAGATCGAGTTGCGGCTGATAATGCAGGTCCAACTCGTCGCGCACCACGGCCTGCTGGAGATCGCTGGCGAGACGGCGGCGGCGACGCTGGCGCTCGTCCATCTCGGCCTCGAAGAAGCGAAACGCGGCGTTCTGGTCGCCCTTCGAGCCGGCCAGCGCCAGATCCGCCTTCTTGATCAGGTCCTCGGCGTCGATGGTATCGTCCGGCGCCCGCGCGATACCGATGCTGGCACCGACCATGGTCAGTCGCCCATCGATCTGGAAAGGCCGCGCGATCTCCCGCGCGATCGTCTCGGCGAGGTCGGTTGCCACCTGCTGGGCCAGTGTTCGCGACGTCGGCACCACGATGGCGAACTCGTCCGCCCCGAGGCGGGCCACCAGATGAGGGGCGACGAGGCTGGTCAGCCGCCGGCCGACGAGCTTGAGCAGTGTGTCGCCCGCCAGATCGCCGAGCGCTTCGTTGACCTCCTTGAAGCGATCGAGATCGAGCACCATCAGCACGACCGCGCCGTCAGCCTGCCGCGCCAGGCGCATGGTGTCGACCAGGTGGTCGTGGAAGCGGCGCCGGTTGGGCAGGCCGGTCAGCGTATCGTGCAGCGCCATGTGGGCGACGCGGGCTTCGCTGCGCCGCAACTCCGTCACGTCTTCGCGTGTCACCACCAGGCCGCCGTCGGCCATCGGGCGCGCGCGAATGACGATCGTCCGCCCGTCCGCCAGTTCGACCACGCTGCCGCCCTCGCGCGAGGCCGGCGCGAGGCCCGCCAGCAGATCCACCGGCGTGTCGTCGTGCACGCCGGCGTAGATGCCGCAGTTCCGGCCGTGCGCGACGATGTTCGCAATCGGCACGCCGGGCACCGCAAGGCCTTCGGGAAGCTTGTAGATTTCGAGCAGCCGCGGGTTGCAGACGACCAGTTGGCGCTGGGCGTCGAGCAGGCACAGCCCATGGCTCATGTTGTCGAGCGCGGCGCCGAAATGGCCGTTCTGGCGCTGCAACTCGCCGTCGCGCCGCTGCAGACATTCGAGTGCGGCCTGTGTCTCGTTGCGGGCGGCATCGGCGGTGGCGAGATGGGCGTGGGCGGTCGACAACGCAATCTGGTAGTCGTCCACATGGGCCGCCTGTGACAGAAGGCGGTGGGCGCCACGCGCCGCCACCGCGAGCACGCCAGCCAGGAAGGCGAGGGCGATGATCCGCTCGATCTCGGCGCCGATCAGGATCTGGTAGGACGAGAGATAGCCGAGATAGTCCTTCGCCAGAGCGGCCGGTCCGTCCTGCAGCACCGCCAGAGCCACCACCACGGCCCAGCCGGCGATGGCCGTCACCCCGGCGATCACCACCTGACGCGGATCGGGGCGCAGCACCCGCAGCCCGATCAGAACGAACAGCATGGCGAGCGAGGGCGCTTTCAGCGATCCGCCGGCGGGATGGCCATAGGCGCTCTGGTAGCCCCAGATCAGCGCCAGGAAAACGAGGACGTCGAATGCCGTCATGAGATCGAGGGCCCGCTCCGGCAGGCGTGGCCGGCTGCTCAGAACGAAGCGGACGATCGAACTTGCGAGGATCGCGACGAGGCCGAGCGCCACCGCCGTATTGCCGCCCGGACCGGCCTGTGCGACATGATAGATCGTCAAAAAGCAACAGATGAACGCCTGGGCGATGGCAGTCGTCCGCTCGCCAGCACGATGATGGATGCGCAATCGTGCATGAAAACGATCGCCGCTTCCGCACGCAAGGCCGTCCCCGATCTCGCCCGGAGGGTTCGGCGCGGAGTTGGCCGGCTTGGAACTTGGCATCCACATGAGACTTTGACTGACAAACACTGTACGTCTTAATACCGCAACCCCCCTAATCATCTGTTGACGCAAGAATATCCCGCCGGCCGCGGGTGTCCTTCGCCCGCGCTGGCCGAACCGGAGAACGAACCCATGCCGCGTGGTCTGGATCACCTCGTGCTGGCCACCGCCGATCTCGACGCCCAGGCCGCATTCTATCGCCGGCTCGGCTTTCAGGTCGGCAAGCGCAACCGCCATGACTGGGGAACTTTGAACCATATCGTGCAGTTCGACGGCTGCTTCCTCGAGCTGCTCGGCACCGAGCCGGGTTTCGCGCGGCCCGACGACGCCGAACCGGTGGCCGGTTTTGCCGGGTTCCTGGCCGACTATCTGGCGCGGCGCGAGGGACTGGCCATGGTGGTGTTGGAGAGCCGCGACGCCGAGGCCGACCAGGCCGAGTTCGCGGCGCACGGCATCGCCGGCCCCGCCACCTTCCACTTCGAGCGCACCGGCTACCGCCCCGACGCGAGCCCGGTCCGGGTGGCCTTCACGCTCGCCTTCGCCCGCACGCAAGGGATCCGCGATGCCGGCTTCTTCGTTTGCCGTCAGCATGCCCCGGAAAGCTTCTGGAATGCCGCCCTTCAGGTCCATCCCAACGGCGTCACCGGCATCGATGCCGTCGTCATGGCGGCTGCCGATCCCTATGCCCATGCGGCCTTCTTCGAGGCCTTCACCGGTGGTGGCAAGGTGCACCGACGTGAGGGCGGGCTCGCCGTACTGACGCCGCGCGGCGCCATCGAACTGCTCACGCCCGACCGGCTCAGCCAGACGTTCGGCACGGCAGTCACCGTCCCCGAGCCGGACGCTGGGCCGCGGTTCGTGGCGGTGCGCCTGGCTTGTCCCGATCCCGAGGCCCTCGCGCGCCACCTTGCCGGCGAGGCGGTGCCTCACGCGACCACAGCGGGCACCGTGGTGGTGCCGGCCTCGGCGGCCTTCGGCGTGGCCCTGTCGTTCGCGCCGTCACCGGTCGACTGACGGCGCTGTCGGCAATCCGGTCTCAAAGACTTATCGCCGGGGCCCGGTCGCGCTATAGGAATCCCATGACCCAATCCGCTTCGACTGAGCCCAATGCCGAGGTCCGTGTCGGCGCCGTCACGTTTTCGGCGACCCGACCGTTCGCCCTGTTCGCCGGCCCCTGCCAGATGGAGAGCCGCGCGCACGCCCTCGAGATGGCCGCCGCAATCAAGGAGATCACCGAGCGGCTGGGCATCGGCGCCATCTACAAGACATCCTACGACAAGGCGAACCGGACCAGCCTCGGCGGCAAGCGCGGGCTCGGCCTCGACGGCGCGCTCGCGGTGTTCGCCGAGGTGCGTGAGCGTTACGGCCTTCCCGTGGTGACCGACGTCCACGAGCCGCAGCACTGCGCCCCTGTCGCCGCGGTGGTCGATGTCCTCCAGATCCCGGCGTTCTTGTGCCGCCAGACCGATCTATTGGTCGCCGCCGCCAGGACCGGGCGCGTCGTCAAGATCAAGAAGGGTCAGTTCCTGGCCCCGTGGGACATGAAGAACGTCGTCGCCAAGGTGACGGCGAGCGGCAATCCGAACGTGCTCGTCACCGAGCGTGGCGTCAGCTTCGGCTACAACACGCTCGTCGTCGACATGCGCGCGCTGGCGATCATGGCGGAAACCGGCTGTCCGGTGATCTTCGACGCCACCCACGCGGTGCAGTCGCCGGGCGGGCAGGGCACCAGTTCGGGCGGCGACCGGCGCTTCGTGCCGGTTCTGGCGCGCGCCGCCGTCGCGGTCGGTGTGGCGGGGCTGTTCATCGAAACCCACGAGGATCCCGATCGCGCGCCGTCCGACGGACCGAACATGGTGCCATTGAAGGCGCTCGAGTCGCTGCTCCGGGAGTTGCAGGCGATCGACCGCGTCGTGAAGCCGAAGCCCCAGGGATGAAAAGCCCCCCTGGTCGGTGGCCGGCCGACCAGGACGGGCAAGAATTCAAGTCGGGTGGCGTGCGGGATCAACCGGCTTTGGCCGGCTCGATCTTGGCGATCATCGTCTTGGTCGTGCTGACCTCGCAGGAGGCACACAGTCCGAGGCGGTACCCGGGCTGGTAGAGCGGTGTGGCCGCAATCGCCACCGAAAGTGCGCTGACACTCAGGAGCCAGAGCCCTGAGAACCATATGGCGAGCGGCTGGTAGGTCGGTCGGGAGGGGGACATGACTATTTACTCCTTAAGTCCTTCCTCCGGAGAGCGTGCCTTCGAGCGCCGGCATGCGCTCCGTGTTAAGAGGATCTGTCATGTATGGTTAACAGGGAGTTAAATGGTCTGCGGTTTGCGCGGATTATTCTCTCGGCGGCCGGGCGCGGCCTCGACCGAGGGTGATCCGAGGCGCCGGCGCTGGTCGTAAAGGCACCAAGGGGACCATGAACGACATGCGACAGCTCTCCATCGCCGTCGTCGGCAGCGGCATATCTGGCATCGCCGCCGCGTGGCTGCTCGGAACGCGCCACCGCGTCACGCTCATCGAGAAGGCCGGCCGGCTCGGCGGCCACGCCCATACGGTCACCGTCGCGGTTCCGGAGGGCGAGCGCGCGGTCGATACCGGGTTCATCGTCTACAACACGGTGAGCTATCCCAATCTCGTGGCCTTCTTCGCCGCGCTGGGCGTACCCACCGCCGCGTCGAACATGTCGTTCGCCGTCTCCCTCGGCACCGGCCGATACGAGTACAGCGGCACCGGGCTCGGCGGGCTGTTCGGGCAATGGTCCAATCTGTTGCGGCCGGGACATTGGCGCATGGTGGCCGATCTCGTGCGCTTCTTTCCCGACGCCCGCCGCCTCGCCGAATCCGGCGCCGACGAAGACATCTCGCTCGGCGCCTGGCTGCAGGCCGAGGGCTATTCGACCGCCTTCGTCGACCGCCACATCCTGCCGATGGGCGCGGCGATCTGGTCGACGCCGTCGCGCGAGATGCTGAGCTTTCCGGCGCTCGCGTTCGCGCGCTTCTTCTCCAACCACGGTCTCCTGCAGGTGCGTGACCGGCCGCAGTGGCGCACCGTCGTCGGCGGCAGTCGCGAATACGTGACGCGCGCGGTCGCCGCATCCGGCGCCGCGGTCATCAGCTCGAACCCGGTACAGCGCATCGTGCGGCGGCCGGACGGCGTCGACATCGAACTCGCCGACGCCACCACCGCACGCTTCGATCATGTCGTGATCGCCACCCACGCGGACGAGGCACGGGCACTCCTTGCCGACGCCGACGACAACGAGCGCGCGACGCTCGGCGCCTTCCGCTATGCTGCAAATACGGCGGTGCTCCACGACGACCCCGGCCTGATGCCGGCCCGGCGGAGATTGTGGTCGAGCTGGAACTTCCTCGGCACCGACGACGGGCGGCTGGCCGTCAGCTATTGGATGAACCGGCTGCAGCCCCTCGCGACACGTCGCGACCTGTTCGTCACGCTCAACCCGCCGCGACCGCCGCGGGCCGGCAATGTCATCGTGACCTGCGATTACCGCCATCCCATGTTCGACCGCAACGCCATGGCCGCCCAGCGTCGGCTCTGGGCCCTGCAAGGGCGCCGGCGCACGTGGCTGTGTGGCAGCTATTTCGGTTTCGGCTTCCATGAGGATGGTATTCAGGCCGGCCTCGCGGTCGCAGAGGATCTCGGCGGCGTGCGCCGGCCCTGGGCGGTGGCCGACGAGTCCGGCCGCATCCATCGCACGACGGCGCCCGTAACGCTGGCCGCAGAATGACGGCCGAGGCACTGATCTGCGCGGGCGAGGTGGTGCACGTCCGCCTGCGCGCCCGCCACCATCGGCTGCGCTACCATGTGTTCGCGCTGATGGTCGACGTCGATGCCCTCGACCACGTCGCCCGAGGCTCGCGGCTGTTCTCGTACAACAGGGCGGGCGTGGTCAGCCTCCACGATCGCGACTACGGCGCCGGTGACGGCACGCCGATCGCCGTGCAGGCCCGTCGTGTTCTGGCCGACCACGGTCTCCCGCATGCCACAGCGCGTGTGAGGCTGCTCACATACCCGCGCGTTTTCGGCTATACCTTCAATCCGCTCTCGGTCTACTTCGGGTACGACGCGGCGGGTGAATTGGCCGGCGTTATCTACGAGGTGAGTAATACGGTCGGCGAGCGCACCAGTTATGTGATGCCGGCCGGCGCGGCCTGTGACGGCGTCTACGCCCAGGCCTGCCGCAAGCACATGTACGTCTCGCCGTTCACGCCGGCCGCCGTCGACTACGGCTTCCGCCTCCGCCCGCCGGGAGACGACGTGCTGGTCGGTGTCCTGCTCACCGATACGGCCGGCCCGATCCTTCGAGCGCATTTCCGCGCCGAGGCCCGCCCCTTCGGCGACCTGGGCCTGATCCGCGTTCTGCTCGGTCACCCGCTGCTCACGCTGAAGGTGATCGGCGCCATCCACTGGGAGGCGCTTCGGCTGTGGTTCAAGGGTGTGCCGGTGGTCCAACGCCACCGCTCGCCTCGTTATTCGGTATTGTCGAACGGCGTCGACCGTCGCGGGTGAGGGGTAAATGCACGATCAGGACACCATCGGCGAGGAACGGGTCACCACCGCGCGCGGCCTGAGCGGCTGGCGCGACGAAGCGGTCGCGCGGCTCCTGGCGGCGGCCGTGCCGGACACGCTGGTCGGCCGGATACGCCTCACGCTACCGTCCGGTCGCGATGTGGTCGTAGGCGGGCCGGGCGGCGCCGAAGCCGCCGTCACGCTGCGCGACTACGGCCTGGCATGGAAGGCGGCCACCCGCGGCGCCATCGGCTTTGCCGACGCTTATGTCTCGGGCGCCATCGAGACGCGCGACCTCGCGGAGGTTCTGCGCTTTTTCATCGACAACCGCCCGGCACTCGCGCGCGCCGGCCGTGGCCTCTTCTCGGTGCGCCTGCCCGATCGGCTCTATCATCGCGCGCGCCGCAACACACGGGCCGGCAGCCGGCGCAACATCGCCGCCCACTACGACCTCGGCAATGCCTTCTACGCCCATTGGCTGGACGCCGGGATGTCGTACTCGAGCGGGATCTATCGCACGGACGAGACGACGCTGCAGGCCGCCCAGGCCGAGAAGAACCGCGCGCTGCTGGCGGCGCTCGATCTTCAGCCCGGCCAGCGGCTGCTGGAGATCGGCTGTGGCTGGGGCGGTCTCGCCGAGGCGGCCGGCCGCCTTGGCGCCGGCGTCAGCGCCGTGACCGTCTCGGCGGAGCAGGAGGCCTATGCGCGCCGGCGCATCGCGGCTGCCGGCCTCGACGACCAGGTCGCGATCCGCTTCGAGGACTACCGCGACATCACCGGCACCTTCGACCGCATCGCCTCGGTCGAGATGATCGAGGCCGTCGGCGAGGAGCGCTGGCCGCTGTATTTTCGCACGCTGCGTGACCGGCTGACGCCGGGCGGAGTCGCGGTGTTGCAGGCCATCACCATCCGCGAGCAGAGTTTCGAGGACTATCGGCGCAAACCCGACTTCATTCAGCGCTACATCTTCCCGGGCGGCATGCTGCCGACCAAGACAGCGCTGGCGCGCGAAGCTGCCAGCAACGGCCTTTCGTTCGAGATCGTGGAGACCTTTGCCGCGAGCTATGCGCGCACGCTCGCCGAATGGCGCCAGCGCTTCGAGCAGGCATGGCCCGAGATCCAGAAGCTCGGCTTCGACGAGCGGTTCCGGCGGTTGTGGACCTACTACCTCGTCTACTGCCAGGTCGGCTTCGAGCAAGGCGTCATCGATGTCGGCTTCTACCGCTTCACACGTCCGCAAACCGCTGTGGGAATGCCTGAACCGACCACCGATACGGCACGTAGAACCACTGTGAAGAGCGCAAACAGCGGCAACGGGACAGGTGGCGTGCCATGGCGAACGACATGACCCCGTTCGTCCACGGATCTTTCGATCTGACGAGGTTTCTCGAAGGACCCGTGACGGCGTGGGGTGTTTTCCAGGATCGCTTCGGCCGTGTCCGCAAGCGGTTTTCCGTTCAGATGGTCGGACGCTGGTCGGGTCCGAGCTTCATCATCGACGAGCGCTTCGTCTACGACGACTCCACCGAGGAGCGCCGCGTGTGGTCGCTGGAGCCCCGGGGCCCCGGGCGCTTCGTTGCCCGTTCGGCCGCGTGCATCGGCGAGGCGCGCGGCCACAGCACGTCGGATCAGGCGACGATGCGCTACAAATTCCGGCTCGAACTGAAGAACGGACCGCTCACCGTCGACTTCGACGACCGCATCTTCCGGATCGACGACTATCGCGCCATCAATCGTGCCACGATCCGCAAGTGGGGTGTGCGGCTCGGCGAGTTGACTTTGTGGTTCGAACGCGCGGACGCGCCGCGGCTCGCGGCCGCCTGATCAGTCGGGCTTGCGCGGCTTGCGCGGAAGCGGGTGGCCGAACGGCTTCTTGCGGTCGGCATATTTCATCTTGGCCGGAACCGAGACGATATCGCCCTCCGGCCAGCGCAGCGCCGTCATCGCGCCACCGAACACGCAACCCGTATCGAGGCACAGCGTGTCGTGGCGCCAGGCCGCCTCGAGGATCGGCGTATGCCCGTAGACGATGCGCGTCGGGCCCGCATGCTCGGCCGCCCAGTCGTACCGGATGGCGAGCCCGTCGGCATCCGTCTCGCCATCGGTATCGCCATACAGGCAGAACGCGCGGATGCGCCGCGACGTCGTGCCGAGCATCTTCTGCCGGATGCCGGCATGGGCGATCGCCAGCCGGCCGCCATCGAGCCACAGATAGTCCGGCAGCCCGTTGACGAACGTGCGCACCTCGGCGCGGAACTCCAGCGGCTCGGCGTCGAGCTGGGCGATCGAGGTGTCGAGGCCGTGCGCGATGGTCACCGGCCGGCCGGCGATCCAGCGCGCCAGCTTGTCGTCGTGATTGCCGGGGACGGCGAGCGCCACGCCGGATGCGACACCGGCGATGGCGAGGCGCAGCACGTCGGGCGTCGCCGGTCCGCGATCGACGAAGTCGCCGACGAAAACCAGCCGCCGGCCCTTAGGTCCGCTGAGGCTGGCCCTGCGCGCACTGCCGTGTCCGACGAGGTCGGCGCGATAGCCGAGCAAGCCGAGCAACGCGCGCAGTTCGTCGAGGCAGCCGTGCACGTCGCCGACGATGTCGAATGGACCACTGAGGTGACGCTGATCGAACGCGGTCTGGGGCGCCATCACGCGTTGATGTAGTCGTCGGCGATGCGCTTGACCTCGGGCGCATCCGTCATGAACCCGGCAAGGCGTTCGAGCCCGCGCGGGACGCGCCCGCCATAGGCCCAGTCGAGCAGCTCGACGGTGTGGGCGATCGGCGTGTCGATGCCGGTGGCGATCTGCGTGATGCAGCCGATGTTGCCGGCCGCGATGATGTCGGGCCTCACGCTGCGGATGTTCTGCACCTTGCGGTCGCGCAGCGCGCCGGCCAGCTCGGGTTGCAGCAGATTGTAGGTGCCGGCCGAGCCGCAGCAGATGTGCCCTTCCGGAACGTCGAGCACCGTGAAGCCGGCCTTCTTCAGCAGCGCCTTCGGCTCGTCGGTAACGCGCTGGCCGTGCTGCAACGAACACGCCGAGTGGTAGGCGACGCGCAACGACGACCACCGCCGCGGCGCGCCGAGGTCCGTCTCGGCCAGGAATTCGCTGATGTCCTTGGTGAGTTCCGAGATGCGGCGGGCGCGCTCCGCATACCGCGGATCGCCCTTCAGCATGTAGCCGTAGTCCTTGACCGTCGTGCCGCACCCCGAGGCGTTGATGATCACCGCATCGACCGGCTCGCGCGCGATCGACTTGGACCAGGCATCGACATTGCGACGGGCGGCATCGAGCGCGGCGTGCTCCTTGCCCATGTGATGGACCAGCGCGCCGCAGCAGGCGGCACCGGCCGAAACCTCGACGTCGATGCCGCGGCGGGCGAGTAGGCTGATGGTCGTGTCGTTGATCTCGGGGCGCAGCACCTGCTGCGCGCAGCCGGCAAGCATGATCACCCGGCCGCGTCGTGGTCCCTTGGTCGCCGCCGTTCCGGGGCCCTCGTATCTGGGCGCGCGTGGCAGCGTGGTCGGCGCGATCTCGATCATCGCTGCCAGCTCTTTGAGGTTGAGCCGGCGCAGCAGCCCCGTGAACGGCCGGCCCAGCGGCGCGATCTGGATCGCCCAGCGGAACAGCGTCGGCGACGGCACGACGAAAGCCAGCAGGTTGCGGATCGCCCGCTCCTTGAACGGACGGTTTCCGGTTTCCTCGATGTGCGCCCGGGCGAGGTCGACGAGGTGCATGTAGTCGACACCACCGGGACACGTGGTCATGCAGGAAAGACAGGACAGACAGCGGTCGATGTGATGGCGGATCTGGTCGGGCGCGTCGCGGTCGCGCTCCAGCATGTCCTTGATGAGATAGATGCGTCCGCGCGGGCTGTCGCGCTCGTCGCCGAGCATCACGTACGTCGAGCACACCGCCGTACACAATCCGCAGTGCACGCAGCGGCGCAGAATGCGGTCCGCCTCCGCCATCCGCGGGTCCTTGAGCTGCTCGGCTGTGAAATTGGTCTGCATCGGGGCTCGCAGGAAACGGTTCAGTGCGCGGCGTACATCCGTCCGGGGTTGAGGATGTTGCCCGGATCGAAACTCGCCTTGAGGCCCGCGGTCAAGCGGGCGACTCCGGGATCGAGAGGGTGAAACACGTCGACGCTCGATCGCACGCTCTCCTCGGCGCGAATGAGGGTCGCATGACCGGACGTCCGCGACAGCACGCGCCGGATGTCGGTCGCGCCGGCGCCGACCGCTCCCGGCACCTCCAGCCAGACGAGCCCCCCGGACCAGTCGTAGAAGGCACGCACCGGCATATGCCGCTTGATGTCGGCGACCACCTTCGGCCCCTGCAGCGGCGCGACCGAGATGCGCCAGAGCGGCGCATCCGACCCGCGCAACACCGACAGCGTGCCGAGTTCGCGCCACAGCGCGCGGGAGGTCTCGTCCGGCAGCACGAAGATGTCGCCGTAAGGCTTGAGCTCGTGCTTCAGTTTTTCGACGCGCGCCGGCAGGAAACGACTGAAATTCTCCAAGCGCAGGAACGTCAGCGCCCGGCCGACCGTCTTGAGGGCCGTGTTCTCGAGGTGCGGCACGAGGTCGGCGGGCACGTGGCACGCCCCCGACACCTCCTGCGGCGTCCCCATGGCCGCCGTCATCGCCTCCGTCGCGATGTCGTCGGGCAGGCCGAACAGGACCAGCGTCTGCGTTTCCTCGGGGCGCGGCAGGATCTTGAAGGTGACCTCGGTGACGATGGCGAGCGTGCCCCAGCTGCCGGTCAATCCGCGGGCGACGTCGTAACCGGTCACGTTCTTCATCACCCGGCCACCGGACTTGAACCGCTCGCCGCGTCCGTTCACCGCCTGCAACCCGATCAGGTGGTCGCGCATGGCGCCGGCCGCGACACGGCGGGCACCCGACAGGTTGGTGACGAAGGCGCCGCCGATCGTGCCGGCGCCCGCCGGCTGGCCGAGCAGGGGGCCGAGGTCGACGGGCTCCGACGCCAGCATCTGACGATTGCGATCGAGCTCGGCCTCGACCTGAGCGAGCGGCGTCCCGGCCTGGGCGCTCATCACCAGCTCGGTCGGCTCGTAGAGCGGAATGCCGCGCATAGCCGTCGTGAACAGTCCCACATGGGCGTGCTGCGGCCGCCCCACCTGCCGCTTGGTGCCGCCCCCGATCACCTCGCAGGCGTGCCCGCGCCGGTAGGCCTCGCTCACGTGGCTGGCCAGCTCCCAGCCGGTTGCGGGTCGGAAGGTGTGTTCCAAGCGGGGTCTCCGGTCAGCAGGGGCTCGTGGTGGGGCGGTGCCGCTCACGCGGCCAGCGGCGCATCCCGTCCATCGAGCGGGAATACCTTTGCCGGGTTGAGAAGCCAACCCGGATCGAACACCGTCTTGATGCGCATCTGGATGGCGAGATCGGTCTCGGTGAACTGGACCCGCATGAGGTCGCGCTTCTCGATGCCGACGCCATGCTCCCCGGTCAGGCAACCGCCCACCTCGACGCACAGCGTCAGGATCTCCGCACCGGCCCGCTCGGCCCGCTCCAACTCGTCCGGCGAGTTGGCATTGTACAGGATCAACGGATGCAGATTGCCGTCGCCCGCATGGAAGATGTTGGCGACCTTCAGTCCGTAGCTGTCACAGATCTTGGAGATGCGGGCCAGCACCTCGGGCAGCCGGCCGAGCGGGATGGTACCGTCCATGCAGAAGTACTCGGAGATGCGCCCGATGGCGCCGAAAGCCGACTTCCGCCCCTTCCAGATCTTGGCACTCTGCTCCGGGCTGTCGCTGACCTTGACCGAGCGCGGCGCGAACGGCTTGGCGATCTCGACGATCCGCGCGAGCAGGTCGACGATCTCGGTTTCCGAGCCCTCGACCTCGACGATCAGCAGGGCCTCCACGTCGCGCGGATATCCGGCCTTGGCGAACGCTTCGCACACTTCGATGGCGGGCCGGTCCATGTACTCGATGGCGACCGGCACGATCCCCGAGGCGATGATGGCCGAGACGCACCCGCCGGCGGCCTCCGCCGAATCGAACCCCATCAGCATCGGGCGCGCCGCCTCGGCGGCCCTCAGAATGCGAACGGTCACTTCCGTGATGATCCCGAGCTGGCCTTCCGAGCCGATGATCAGCGCCATGAGGTCGTAGCCGGCGCTGTCGAGGTGCGGCCCGCCGATCTCGATCAGCTCGCCGTCCATCGTGACCATCTTGAAGCCGAGCACGTTGTTGGTGGTCACGCCGTAGCGCAGGCAATGAGCGCCGCCCGAGTTCATGGCGACATTGCCGGCCAGCGTGCAGGCGAGCTGGCTCGACGGATCGGGCGCGTAGAAGAAGCCGTTGGGACCGACCGCATTGGAGACGGCGAGGTTGGTGATGCCCGATTCGACCCGCGCGAACCGATTCGCGTAGTCGACCTCCAAAACACGACTCATGCGGGAAACTCCGAGGACAATCGCATCCTCAGCGGGCAATGCCCCTCCGCAAAGCGATGTTCCTGCGCCACGGGCGATAACTTTTAGGGCGTGGGCGTTGCAATATCGCAAGACTTTTATTACACCTACTGGTGTATGCGGAAGAACGACGGCGAGCGGGAGCCGACGGTAGGCCGTCAAGCCATCCGTCTCGAACGTTCTCCGACCGTCTTCGTCGGATATTATGGAGTCGGCTCCGACGAGGCCTGCCAGATCGCGCACGATGGCCTCCCGGCGGGCTACGACCGCCGGATCGGGCTCGGGTAGGGTCAGAAGCGACATGGAGCACTCTCGTGGGTAACTACCTAGTTGATTGCGGCCAAAGGTTAACTAAAAAGTTGACCGCTACGTGTGGTAGGCGATCTTAGTCGACTTGGTAGGCAATGATGCGCGGGGAAGGCCAGAGGTGTCTTTCCCTCGGAACAACCGAAGCGAACGGCCGGATCGCCGGCACGGAGACCAGAAGTGACCGCCATCAGCGATTTGGAAATTTTCGCACGCGTCGCCCGCACAGGCAACATGTCGGCGGCCGGCCGTGAGATGGGCCTGTCGCCCGCCGTCGTGTCCAAGCGCGTCAGCCTGCTCGAGGACCGCCTCGGCGCCCGGCTGTTCCAGCGGACCACGCGCCACCTGGCGCTGACCGAGACGGGCGAGGGCTACTATCGCCGCGTCATCGACATCCTGAGCCTGCTGGAGGAGGCCCACGATTTCGTGAGCCGCCGCAACACCCATCCGCGCGGGCTTCTCAAGGTCACGGCGCCGACCACGTTCACGCGCTTCCACATCGCCCCCTACGTGTCGGCCTTCCAGGAGCGTTACCCCGAAATCGATCTCGATTTCCACCTGTCGGACAACTTCGTCGACCTCGTCCGCGAGGGCTTCGATGTGGCGATCCGGATCGGGGAATTGCAGGATTCCTCGCTGGTCGCCCGCAAGCTCGCGCCGGATAACCGGGTCATCTGCGCTGCGCCGAGCTATCTCAAGCGGTTCGGCACACCGCGCACGGTCGACGAACTGGAGGCTCACAATCTTCTTTCCGCCGGCTCCCAGGACAACTGGCGCTTGGAAGGGCCCGTCGGCACGCATCAACTGCGGGCCCGCGGCAACATTCGCTCGAACTCGGCGGAATTCGTGCGCGAGGCGATCATCTCCGGCCTCGGGATCGGCCTGCGCTCCACCTGGGACATCGGTCCGGAGTTGCGCAACGGCACGCTGCAGGTGGTCCTGCCGGAGTGGCGGGGGTCGTCGAACCTGTCGGTATTCGCGGTCTATCCGAGCCGCGATTTCATGCCCTCCAAGGTCAATGCACTGATCGAGTTTCTCGCCGAGGTCTACGGGTCGGAACCCTACTGGGACAAATCGCTCGATCTCGCGGGCATCGTTGCGCAGGCCAGCGCGACGGCCCAGGCCGCCGACAACGTCACGCGGATCAAGAGCCTGCGCTGAGCGCTGACTGGGTCCGAGGCTTCGCCCGCCTCGGCTGTGACGGCGGCGCGGTGGAAGCTGTCCGGGCGCATGGCGCGATCGGCCGCCGCCTTGACAAGCGACCACGCGGCTGGTTCGCTGCTGCCCATCTTGTCTGACAACCAGACTTGGCGGCAATGGCCAGCACATTCATTCCCTTGGAGCGCCCGCTCCGCCTGTCCGATCAGGTCGTCGCCGCGATCAAATCACAGATCGAGGGTGGGGTCTTGCGGCCGGGCATGCGGCTGCCGAGCGAGGTGGCTCTGGCCGTCCGGCTCGGTGTCTCACGGCCCGTCCTGCGGGAAGGCCTAGCCCGGTTGCGCGCCGACGGATTTCTGTCCAGCCGCCGCGGCGCCGGCATCGTCATCGCCGATCGGCCCGGCGTTTCGAACTTCCGCATCGGTGACGAGGTTGGCGCGACCTCTCCGGCCGAATTGAAGGAACTCTTCGAGGTGCGCGGCATCGTCGAGGTGTCCGCCACCGCGCTCGCCGCCGAGCGCCGGACCGCGGCCGACATGGCCGCCCTCGAGGCGGCGATGCGCGCGATGCAGGACGCGATCCGCGATCGCGCCGATGGCGCGCACGCCGACGAGGCCTTCCACGGCGCCATCGCCAAAGCCACCCAGAATGCCCAACTCACCCGGCTGGTCACCGTCCTCGCTGCGGCGTTCGCCGACACGCGCCGCCCGTCGTGGACGCCCGCCGGTCATGCCGCCGGGCTCGCCGCGGCGGCTCAGGACGAGCATGTGGCGATCTTGGCCGCGATACGTGCGCAGGATAAGGATGCAGCCGCCGAAGCCGCGCGCCGCCATCTCGATCGCTCGGCGGCCCGCACGGGGCTCGGCAGCGACAGACCCACGAGGACGCCTCATGAAAGTGAATGACCCGACTGCCGTCCGTCCTCGCGTCGGCCTGTTCGTGACCTGCCTCGTCGACGTGATGCGGCCATCGGTGGGCTTCGCCGCATTGAAACTGCTGGAGGAGGCCGGCTGCGCCGTCGAGGTGCCGGACACCCAGACCTGCTGCGGCCAGCCCGCCTACAACTCGGGGGATCGGCCGACCGCCAAGGATCTGGCGCGGCAGACCATCGCCGCCTTCGAAGGGTTCGATTTCGTCGTCGCGCCGTCCGGATCGTGCGCCGGCATGCTGAAGTCCCACTATCCCAAGCTGCTCGCCGACGATCTGGCGTGGTCGCTCAAGGCCATCGCGTTCGGCGAGCGGGTCCACGAGTTGATCTCGTTCCTGGTCGACGTGCGCGGTGTCACCCAGGTCGGTGCGCGGTTCGACGGGCGCGTCACCTACCACGACAGCTGCTCCGGCTTGCGCGAACTCGGCATCAAGTCGCAGCCGCGCCAGTTGCTGGCCTCCGTCCAGGGCCTCGAACTGACCGAGATGGCCGACAGCGAGGTCTGCTGCGGGTTCGGCGGCACGTTCTCGATCAAGTACCCCGAGATCTCCAACGCCATGGTCGACAAGAAGTCGGCGAACATCTCCGCCACCGCGCCCGATCTGGTGCTGGCCGGCGATCTCGGTTGTCTCATGAACATGGCCGGCAAGCTCTCGCGCGAGGGCAAGCCGATCGCGGCACGACATGTCGCCGAGGTGCTGGCCGGCGAACTCGCCGACCCGCCGATCGGCAAGTGATGAAGCAGGGTCCGATCGACGGTCTCGGTCGAAGCGTTCCGCTTACTCCTCGACGGATCAGCCCCTGCACCTAGGAATTGGAGATCGTCCGGACGCGCGATCCGGTCTGATCGAGATCGCAAGCACGCTCGGCGCCCAGGGAGGACAATCGCGTGGAAATCAGGACGCAGAGCTTCAAGAGCAACGCCCGCGTCGCGCTCGAGGACACCCAGCTGAAGCGGGCCCTCGAGATCCTGCCGACCGGTCTGGTTGCCAATCGGGCGACGGCGAGGGCGCGGCTGCCCGAGTTCGATGACCTGCGCGATGTCGCCCGCGACCTGCGCGACCACACGCTGGCAAACCTCGACCTCTACCTCGAGGCCTACGAGAAGAAGGCGACCGAGGCGGGTGCCCACGTCCATTGGGCGCCGACCGCAGCCGACGCCCGATCGATCATCCTCGACATCTGCCAGCGCGTCGGCGCCCGCATCGTCACCAAGGGCAAGTCCATGGTGTCGGAGGAGATCGGCCTCAACGCGCATCTCGAAAAAGCCGGGCTCGAGGTCGTCGAGACCGACCTCGGCGAGTACATCATCCAGATCCGCAACGAGACGCCGAGCCACATCATCGCGCCGGCCATCCATCTGACGCAGGATCAGGTCGAGGCCGATTTCCGGGCCCGCCACAACCATCTGCCGGAAGGCCGCGTGCTGACCGAGCCCCAGCAGCTCGTCAGCGAAGCCCGCCAGATCCTGCGCGAGAAGTTCGTCACCGCCGATGTCGGAATCACCGGTGCCAACTTCCTGATCGCCGAGACCGGCTCGTCGATCATCGTCACCAACGAGGGCAACGGCGACCTCACCCAGTCGCTGGCCAAGGTCCATATCGTCATCGCCTCGATCGAGAAGGTGATCCCGACCCTCGAGGACGTCACCTCGATCCTGCGCTTGCTGGCGCGTTCGGCGACCGGCCAGGAGTTCTCGACCTACACGACCTTCTCGACGGGGCCGCGCCGCCCCGGCGATCCCGACGGACCCGAGGCCTACCACGTCATCCTGCTCGACAACGGCCGCTCGGAGATCCTGGCCAGCGACCTGCGCGAGGTGCTGCGCTGCATCCGTTGTGGCGCCTGTATGAACCACTGCCCCGTCTACAACGCCATCGGCGGCCATGCCTACGGCTGGGTCTACCCGGGTCCGATCGGCTCGGTGCTGACACCCGCGTTCCTCGGCGTCAGCCAGGCGAGCCACCTGCCCAACGCCTCGACGTTCTGCGGCCGCTGCGAACAGGTCTGCCCGATGAAGATTCCGCTGCCGAAACTGATGCGGCAGCATCGCGAACAGGACTTTGCCCAGGGCGGCCAGTCGGCGGGTTTCCGCTTCGGGCTCGGCGCCTGGGCGTGGCTCGCCAAGCGGCCGCGGCTCTATCACGTGGCGATGCGCGCCGCCGTGCTGGGGTTGAAGGCGCTGGCGTTGGGGCGGGGCAGCCTGCAGCGGCTGCCGTTCGCCGGCGGCTGGACCCGCCACCGCGACTTCCCCGCCCCTCAGGGCCATACGTTCCAGCAGCTTTACGCAGAAATGAAGCAGGGAGTGCCGAGATGAGCGCGCGCGACGCCATACTGGGCAAGGTCCGCAAGGCCGTTGCGGCGACCCCGGAGGACACGGCGGCACGCCGTGCCGTGGTCGAGCGCCGGCTCGGCGCCCACCAGCGCCATCCGATCCCCGGCCGTGTCGCCGGCAAGGACCCGGCCGCGCTGAAGGCCCTGCTGCGGCAGCATCTCGAAACGGCCCTCGTCACCGTTCTCGACGTCGCGACCGCGGCCGACATCCCCGCCGCCGTCGCCCGCTACCTGCGCGACCAGAATCTGCCGCAGCGGCTGGCGACCGGATCGGACCGGTTTATCGAAGAACTGCCGTGGAGCCGCGAGCCCGCGTTGACCCGTCGGGTCGGTCGCGCCCACCCCGAGGACGAGGTCAGCTTGAGCCGGGCGGTGGCCGGCGTCGCCGAAACCGGGACGCTGGCGCTGGCATCGGGGCCGGACAATCCGGTCACCCTCACGTTCCTGCCCGAGACCCACATCGTGATCGTCGAGGAGAGCGCGATCGTCGGGCCTTACGAAAACGTGTGGGATGCGATGCGGGCGCGCTACGGCGACCGCGAGATGCCGCGCACCGTGAACTTCGTCTCCGGCCCGTCGCGCACCGCCGATATCGGCGGCAAGATCGTGATCGGCGCCCATGGGCCGCGCCGGCTGTGCGTGCTCCTGGTGGGGTCGGCCTGAGTCCCGCTCGTTACCGTGCCTCGAGCCGGTACAGCTGGAGATGGCGTTGCGGAGCCGCGCCGTAGGCCTCGGGGTTGGCTGCCAGCCGCCGGCACCGCGTGAGGTCGTCGCTGCCGGCCGGCTCGAGCCCGCCGACATGGCGCAACGCCAGCTTTTCGATGTCGCCGTGCACGACTTGCCAGATCCGAGCCGCGTTGAGCCCGTTGCCGGCCAGGGCGTCCGACGCCTGGTCGTACGCCGCCGCGTGATGACTTGAGAAGCTCTCGACGGCGGCGGCGACATCGACGCCCCGTGCGGCGCAGTGCTGGGCCGTGGCCCGCGTCGCCATCAGGAAGAAGGCCAGGAACTTGAACGAGGCGTCGTCGCGTGAGGCGGTCGCGGTCTCGAGATGGAAACGCGTCAGCGCCAGATAGGCGCTGAGATCGGCGGGCGCGCTTGCCGCCGGAACGGTCGCGATCGCCCGCGGCGTCGGCGCGACCGGCGTGTTGGCCCACGAGCGCACGACGCGCAGCCCGTTCACCAGACCGAAGGCCGAGAGTGCGATGAGCACGACTGTCGTGACCGAACGAATTCTCACCAACTCACCCGCCCTTGTTTCGTCCCGTGACTATAAACGGTACACACGCGCGGACTTGGTCAACGCTTTCTTGAGGTTAACCGGGCCTCTGCACGCCCGGGGGCGGCTGTGGCCCGTGACTGGGGCAGGGCGACATCAGCGACGGCCGATCACCATCCCGCGTCTGATGGACCTGTCTTCGATCAGTCCCTGTGGACAGCAGGAAGTGCGATCGCTAGTCTCCGAGTAACCATATTTTATTTTTTCCAATCGGGTCTTGTGGGAGAGGGCACTTTGAAATCGCTGCTCTTGGCCATGATGGCACTATGGATTGGCGCGGTGCCAGCCGCCGCGGAAGGGCGTTTCGCCCTGCTGATCGGTAATCAGAATTACGACGAGAAGGTTGGCCGGCTCAAGAATCGGAAGCACGATATCGCCCTTGTCGGCGCCGAGCTGAAGAAAGTCGGGTTCACCGTCACCGAGGTCGTCGATGCCGGCTACAAGACGATCGACACGGCCCTGCGCAGGCATATCCAGACCGTTCGCCGTGCCGGTGCCGACACGTTGAGCTTCGTTTATTATTCCGGGCATGGCGCCGTCGATCCCGATACCCAGACCAATTATCTTATCCCGGTCGACGTCACGAACGCCGACGATGTCGATCTGTGGACCAATTCAATCGACCTGAAAGAAGTCGTCGGCCGGTTGCGGGAACAAAGCCCGGACGCGACGCACTACGTGATCTTCGACGCCTGCCGCGACGAATTGCGATTGACCCGCGCCGGTCGCAAGGCGCTGGGCAAGGAAAAGGGTTTTGTCCCGCTCGTCAACACGTCGGGCGTGATGATCGCCTTCTCGACGGCGCCCGGCCAGACGGCGTCGGATGTCGGCGAGAAGGGAGGACCCTATGCGCGGGCGCTGGCAGAAGAAATCGCCAAGCCCGGCGTCGAGTCCGTGATGATGTTCCGCAATGTCCAGATCAAGGTGAAGCAGGAGATCAACCAGGACCCTTGGCTGTCGTTCCCGACGCTTCCGTCGGTCTATTTCGCCGGAACCAAGCCGACGACTCCGACTCTGGAGCAGCAGGCCGAACTGGCGTTCTGGCAGTCGGTCAAGGACAGCACCAGCCCGGCCGTGGTGGCCGCCTACATCGAGAAATACCCCAATGGGGAATTCGCCCCGATCGCGCGGGCAATGATCGAGCACCTCCAGCGCAAGATGCAGGCCGAGCGCGCCGAGCAGGAGGAGCGGCTGCGGCTCTTGGAGGAGCAGCGCAAGGCCGCCGAGGTCGACCGCCTCGAACGTGAGCGGGCGGCCCGCGAGCAGGCCATCGCCCGTGAACGGCGCAAGCTCGACGAGGGCGGCCAGCAGGACACGGCCGAGCGCAAGCAACTCGAGGAACAACAGCGCAAGGAGATCCTGGCGACGACCGTCGAACTGCGCAAGGCGCTCGAGGAGGCCCAGGCGGCGCGCGAGGCCGCGCGCGCGGCGCAAGAACAGCGCGAGGCGGCGCTCAAGGCGGCCGAGGCCGCGGCCAAGGAGGCCGACAAGGCCATCGCCGAAAAGCGCAACACCGAGCGCCATACCGACCCGAGCAAGACCGCCGCGTTGCCGAAGGCGGTGCGCCCAGCCGGCGGGGGCTCCTGTGCGTCCAAGACCGCCGGTCACCGCATCTTTCCGGCCGAGCCGCCGCGCGGCGTCGGCGCTCTGGGCGATGGTGAGGTCGCCTACGTCAACGACGGCCAGTGCGGCCCAGGGTTCGTCAAGCAGATCATCGGCGGTAACAGCTCACAGGGCCGGCGCATCAGATGCGTGGCCTGCTGACCGGCTTTGTGCCGTTGCGAGGTCCGGACTCATTCACGAGCAGGGCTTGTGACGCGGCTTGGCATCGGAGCAGGCGAGGGCAGCCGGCGGCAGGCACGTCGCGCCACCAGCCGGGCCAGAGCGATAGATCGTCATCGGAATGGCGCAGCCGCGCGTGAAGTTGAGGCCTTCGAGGCAACCGACCTTGGTGAGCGCGCCGCCTCCCCTCGCCACCAGGCCCTCCCGCACTTGATCCTCGGCGATGATGAGACCCGGCGTATCGAAAGCGCTGGGGGGCAGCTCCGCCGCTGTCGTCGCGACGAAGCGGGTGCCGAAGCGAAACACCGCGCTCGGTTCGCCGTAGCCGACGACGTACACCGGCCCCGGCGCGCAGGACCGCACGGCGGCCGCCGCGTCGGCGATCCGCTCCGTCGTCCAGGCCTTCTCCATGCGCGGCAGCAGCAAGCCGAACGCGAACGCCAGGAACGCGGCGAAACCGAGCACCGACGACGCCACCCAGGCGGCGGCGCGCTGGCGCCAAGCGGCCGCCGTCGCCAGCCCCAGCAGCAGCGTCACCACAACGGTCGCTGTGGCCAGCGACAGGCTCCACGGCTGGTCGGTCAGCCGATGCAGCGCGATCACCGCGCCCGGTACGACGGGGAGCAGCACGAGGGTCGGCCAGACCAGCAGGCGCTCCGGCAGGGCGAGAGGGGCCGCGGCGCCCCGGCGCGCCAGCAGCGCGGCCACCGCGATTGCCGCCGCCGGCAGCAGCGCCTGCACGGCATACAGCGCCGGCTTGGACGAGATCGCCTCGAGATAGAGGAGATAGCCGGCAAGCCACGCCAGCAGGAACCGCGCGAGCACGTCCGTCGACCGCAGCGCCCACAGTCGGCGGACCGCCGGCACCAGCAACAGCGTGGCCGGCAGCAGCCCGAGCACGAGGCCCGCCGTGAACGACAACGGCGGCGCCCGGTACTTCATCGCCTGCGAGCCGCCGAGCGCGCCGAGTAGTTCGCGCCAGGTCATGCCGGCGAACGGGTTGCCGGGCTCGGCCAGCAGCAGCGCCACGATCCAAGGGCTGCCGAGTGCGACCAGAACCGGAACGCCCCACCCCGCATGCAGCCGCGAGAGCCAGCCGAGATTACGGTCGAGGACAAGCAGTGCCAGCACGGTGACCAGCAGCAGGATCGGCACCTGCAGAGCGTTGAGCGCGATCGACAGTCCGGCTGCCGACCACAACAAGAGCGCGAGGCCGCGGGTCGGCTCGCCCGGCTGCGCTATGTAGATACGCAGCAGCGCAAGCTGCGCCGCCACCAGCGTCCCGCAGACGACCCCTTCCGCCACCGCCAGTGTCGCCTGCAGCGCCAGCACCGGCGTGACCGCCAGCAGCGCCGCAGCGACGAGAGCCGTCCGCGCCCCGGTGAGTGGCGCCAGCAACAGGAAGGTGGCCAGCACGGCCGCGGTCACGCCGAGCAGGGAGGGCAGGCGGTAGGCGGCGATGCGGTCGAGGGCCGGTCCTCCGAAAACCCGGGCCGAGGCCATTTGCAGCCAGAACACGCCGATCGGCTTGGCGCGCTGCAACTGGTCGCGAAACTCCGGTGCCACCATCCGCCCGTCCGCCAGCATCTGGCGCGAGGCCTGCGCGAACACGACCTCGGTGCGGTCGACCGGCGGCAGGCTGAGCACGCCGGGCAGGTAGGCGAGTAACGTCAGCGTCAAAAGGGCCAGCACGGCGCGGCTGCGGCTCGCGGACAACCCGTCGATCAGCCAACGGCTCGCCGTCTCGATGGCGCTGGTCACGTCAGGTGTTCCCGTCTCGATGCTGATCGGGCAGGCCCGCCCCGCCGAAGGACGGTTGTGCCGTGTCGATTGCCGCCGCGTCAACCGCTGCTGCCCGCCGACCAGGGCGGGCGCTGGATCAGGCGAGTTCGGCCATCAGACATTTGAGCTGGCCATGGCAGTACCGCCCGTCGAGGGCGCTGTGCGCCGGGCCGATCTTGCCGCTGTCCAGTGTGCCGAGCCGGTCGAACACCTCGAGAATCTCGTCGATGTCGGCTTCGTCGAGCCCCAGCACATCGCGCGCCTCCACGATCCCCGCCTCGACCGCCTCGGCGAGATGGCCGAAGATCGTCGACACCTCGATGCCCCGGCGCCGCGCGATCTTCTCGGCGTCGTGGCCGTCGAGGTGCAGCGCGAGCGTCTCGTTGACGGTTCGCGACAACCGGTTCTGCAGCTTCGGATGGCGCGGGCCGGCGCCAAGCCGCTCCAGGATCGCGGCGCCGTAGCGGGCGATCTTGCGCTCGCCGAGCCCGGTGATGCCGGCCAGATCCGCCAGCGTCTTGGGCCGCCGGGCCGCGAGTTCCGCCAGCGTGCGGTCGTGAAAGACCACGTAGGGCGGCACGTTGCCGGCCGCGGCCAGCTCCGCTCGCAGCGACCGCAGGCCGTCGAAAATCTCGCGATCCTCCGGGGCCACGGGTGCCGCGCCGCTGCGCCGTGTCTTGCTCTTGGTGCCCGCCGTCACCGGCATACGCCGCATCCGGAACGTTTCCTCGCCCCGCAGCAGCGGACGCGCCCGCGCGGTCAGCACGAGCCCGCCGTATCCTTCGGAGTCGCCCGCAAGGTGACCCGCCGCGACCAGTTGGCGAAACAGGCTGCGCCAGTCGGCGCCGTCCAGATCGCGGCCGAGGCCGAACACGCCGAGCCGGTCGTGGCCATTGCGGACCACCCGCTCGTCCGCCTTGCCGGTCAGCACATCCACCAGATAGCCGACGCCGAACCGCTCGCCCGTGCGGAACACCGCCGACAGCGCCTTGCGCGCGGCCTCGGTCGCGTCCCGCGTTTCCGGCGGCGTCAGGCAGTTGTCGCAGTTGCCGCACGGCTCGGCGCGCGTCTCGCCGAAATAGGCCAGCAGTGATTGGCGGCGGCAGGTGGTGATCTCGCACAGGCCGACGAGCTGGTCGAGCTTGCGCCGCTGCACCTGCTTGTAGGCGTCGCTGCCCTCCGACTGCTCGATCCACTGGCGCAGCGTCACGATGTCGTTCAGCCCGTAGGCCATCCAGGCGTCCGCCGGCTCGCCGTCGCGGCCGGCGCGCCCCGTTTCCTGGTAGTAGGCTTCGACGGTCTTCGGCAGGTTGAGATGCGCGACGAAACGCACGTCCGGCTTGTCGATGCCCATGCCGAACGCCACGGTCGCGACCACGATCGTGCCGTCCTCGCGCAGGAACCGCTCCTGGGCGGCCCGGCGCACGTCGGCGGTCAGGCCCGCATGGTAGGCGAGTGTGCGGCGCCCCTTGGCGGCCAGCCACGCCGCCGTCTCGTCGACCGCCTTGCGGGTCTGGCAGTAGACGATGCCGGCGTCCTCGGGATGCTCGGCCGAGATGAACTGCCACAGCCGGTCGCGTGACCCCACCGAGCCCATCTCGGCGATCGTGTAGCGGATGTTCGGACGGTCGAACGAGGCGACGAAGGTCTCGGCGCCCTGGAGCTGCAACTCGGCGACGATGTCGTCCCGTGTCCGCCCGTCGGCCGTGGCGGTCAGCGCGATGCGCGGCACGTGCGGGAAGCGTTCGGCCAGCACGCGGAGCTGGCGGTACTCGGGCCGGAAGTCGTGGCCCCATTGGGAGACGCAGTGCGCCTCGTCGATGGCGAACAGCGCCAGATCGATGTGGGCGAGCAGGTCGAGCGTGCGCGGCTGCACGAGCCGTTCGGGCGCCACGTACACGAGGTCGAGCGCGCCGGCCCTGAGGCGGCGCTCGACGTCGTCCTGCGCCTCCCGGTCCAGCGTCGAGTTGAGGAACGCCGCGGCCACGCCGGCCTCGCGCAGCGTGTCGACCTGATCCTGCATCAACGCGATCAGCGGCGACACCACGATGCCCGTGCCGGGACGCACCATGGCCGGGATCTGGTAGCAGAGCGACTTGCCGCCGCCGGTCGGCATAAGCACAAGCGCATCGCGTCCGGCGAGCAGCGCCTGCACGATGGCGGCCTGATGCGAACGGAAGCTCTTGTAGCCGAAAACCCGCTCCAAGGCGTCCTGGGCGGCGGTCATGTCCGGTGCGGGGGGCGCCGCCTTCTTTGCCCTGCTCACCATGCCTGCACCCGAAAGTACCCCGGACCGCGACCCTTGGGTGTCTCCCTAGCGCGATTCTGCACGCCGAGGGGCCATTGCGCTTGGCGACGGCGACCAAGCCGCCGTAATGTCCACACGAATTGAAGGGGGCGCGACGCAGGTATTCAGGGTGGGTTCATGGCCGGACGGCTAACGTCTTGTCATGAGAAGCAGAAAGGCTGATCCCCGAAGGGTTCGTCCGAGCTTCTGCCCGACGTTCGAGGTGACACGATGAGCACGTTCCGCAGCATGTTGACCGCAACCGTGTTGGCCACGTCGGCCGCCGGCTTCGCCGTCCCGGCCTTCGCCCAGGGCACATGCGAGTGGTATGCCCGCACCGCCGTGCGCCAGCAGCAAGAGAACGAGCAGCGCAAGTGTGGGTTCAAGGGCGATGCCTGGAACACGGATTTCAAAGCGCACATGACGTGGTGCGCCACGGTGACCCCGGACAATTGGCGCAAGTCCGCCCAGAAGCGCGACCAGGACCTCGCCGCCTGCGCGGCCAAGAAGTAACGGCCACCGCCGGCCCGACGCCCCCACCCAAGCTGACCCATCAGGCAGAGGCGGCCCGGACGCTCCAGTCCGGGCCGCCTCGTCGCGTCGGCGTTGACGTCCTCGTTCGGCTGCGCTATTTGAATTCTGAATTCAGAGTTCAAACATGAAACCGCTGCCCCCCTCTCCCGGCCTGACCGACAAGGTCTACCAGGCTCTGCGCGACGAGATCTGCAACGGCGCGCTCGCGCCCGGCACTCATCTCGTTCAGGAGCAACTGGCGGCCCAGCTCGACGTCTCGCGCCAGCCGATCCAACAGGCGCTGGCCCTGCTGAAGAGCGACGGGTTGGTGCGCGAGTCCGGCCGGCGCGGCCTCTTCGTCGCTCCGCTCGACATCGAAGCCATGCGTCACCACTACGAGATCCGTGCTGCCCTCGACGGTCTGGCGGCCCGCCGCGCCGCCGAGCGCGCCGGCGCCTCTCCCTCCGTCGCGGCCGAAATCCGCCATGCCGGCACCGCGATCATCGCAGCCGGCAGCAACGCCATCGCCGAGGGTGCGCTGGCCGCCATGGTCGGGCGCGACATCGAATTCCACGGCTTCATTTATCAGGTCTCGGGCAACCCGCTGCTGGCGGCCACCGCCGAGCCCCATTGGCGCTACTTGCGCCGCGTCATGGGCGAAGTCCTGCGCCACGCCGAGCCGCCGCCGAGCATCTGGCGCCAGCACCGCGAGATTCTCGACGCCATCGTGAGCGGCGACCCCGAGCAGGCGAAAGAACGGGCCGTCACCCATGTCAGACTGGCCGGCGCGCGCCTCACCGGCGTGCTGGCGGCCGCACCGCCGACGCACGTCGAGGCCGCGGCGGCCGAGACTTAGAAGTCGAAGAAAAGCGGATAACGAGCGTGCCGCCGGCGAAGCGCGCACGTCAGCCCGGAGGAGGCAACCGATGCGGGATCTTTTGACTCTCGGCGCCATGCTGACCACGCGCGCCCGGCTCACGCCCGATGCCACGGCCGTCCGCGATCTCGAGCGGTCGATGACGGCGCGCCAATGGAACGCACGGGCCTGCCGGCTCGCCAATGCGCTGCTCGGTCTCGGCTTGCGCAAGGGCGACCGCATCGCCGTCCTCGCCTACAACTGCGTCGAATGGGCGGAGATCTATGCCGGAACCGCCAAGGCGGGGCTGGTTGCGGTGCCCGTGAACTTTCGCCTCGTCGGCTCGGAAGTCCGTTACATCGTTGACAACGCCGAGGTGTCGGCGCTCATCGTCCAGGACGAGTTGGTCGGCGTGATCGAGGACGTGCGCAGCGGGCTGTCGTGTCCGGCCGCCAATTTCATCCACTTCGGCCGGGCGGCGTGCCCGGCCGGCTACCGCGATTACGAGGACCTGCTCGCCCGCGCCAGCGATCGCGAGCCTCAGCAGGCCGTCGCGGCGACCGATCCGTGGATGCTGATGTACACCTCGGGCACCACCGGCCATCCCAAGGGTGCGATCCGCAGCCACAGGGGCAACACGCTGGTCTCGCTGATAACCGAGATCGAACTCGGCATCCACCGCAACGACAGCGCGCTGCTGGTCATGCCGATGTGCCACGCGAACTCGCTCTATTTCTTCGGTTCCTTCCTCTATTGCGGCGGAACCGCCACCATCTACTCGCGCAAGAGCTTCGATCCCGAGCACACACTGCGCACCTTGGCCGAGAGCGGCGCCACGTTCACCTCGCTGGTGCCGACCCATTACATCATGATGCTCGGTCTGCCGGCGGACGTGCGCGCGCGCTACCAGTGCGACAAGATCACGAAGCTGATGATCTCGTCGGCCCCGGCCCGCCCCGACACCAAGCGGGCCGTGATGGAGATGTTCCGCAACTCGGGCCTGTTCGAGCTGTACGGCTCGACCGAGGCCGGGTGGGTGACCATGCTGCATCCCCACGAGCAGTTCACCAAGCTCGGCTCGGTCGGCCGCGAATGCGTCGGCTCCGCCGCCATCCGCATGCTCGACGACAACGGCGACGAGGTGCCGGACGGCCAGTCGGGCGAACTGTACTCGTGCAATCCCTACACCTTCGACGGTTACTGGAAGCTGCCGGAAAAGACCGCTGAGGCCTTCCGTGGCGACTACTGCACGGTCGGCGACATGGCCCGGCGCGACGCCGACGGGTACATCTGGCTGGTCGACCGCAAGAAGAACATGATCATCTCTGGCGGCGAGAACGTCTATCCCTCCGAGGTCGAAGCGATGGTCGGCGGCTTCGCCAAGGTCAAGGACGTGGCCGTCGTCGGCGTGCCCGACGACAAGTGGGGCGAGCGTGTGCACGCCGTGATCGTGCTGCACGACGGCGAGAGCGCCACCGAGGCGGAACTCGCGGAATGGTGCAGGGAGCGGATCGCCGGCTACAAGCGCCCGCGCTCCTTCTCGTTCGTGAGCGAGGCCGAGATGCCCCGGACGGCGACCGGCAAGATACTCCACCGCGTGCTGAGGCAGCGCCTCGGCGGCAACTGATCCCAATGAACAACCGCGAGCGAGCGGCAGCAGGAGGAATGTCATGGCCCAAGAGTCCGTCGACCTGAACAGCACGCCGGATACCTGTGCCGAATGGATCGCCAAGTTCCTGAAGGCGCGCGGCGTCGACCGCGTGTTCGGCCTGCAGGGCGGCCACATCCAGCCGATCTGGGACTACATCGCCCGCCTGGGCATCCGCATCGTCGATGTCCGCGACGAGGGCGCCGCGATCCACATGGCGCATGCCCATGCCGAGCTCACCGGTGGCTTCGGCGTCGCCATGGTCACCGCCGGCCCCGGCGTCACCAACTGCGTCACCGGCATGGCGAACGCCGCGCTCGCCCGCATGCCCGTTCTGCTGATCGGCGGTTGCACGTCGCGGCCGCAGGCCAACATGGGCCCGCTGCAGGACATCCCGCACGTCGAGATCCTGCGTCCGGTCTGCCGGCAGTCGCGCACGCTCAGGGTGGCCGACCAGGTGATCCGTGAGCTGGACGAAGCGGTCTCGCGGGCGCTCGGCGATCTCGGTGAGCCGGGTCCCGTCTATGTCGAGATCCCGACCGATGTGCTGCGCACGCCCGTACAGGCGCAGCTCGTGCTCGACGAGTGGATGGCCGCCAAGCCGGCGCGCACGATTCCGCCGGACCCGGCCGCCGTCGCCAAGGCAGTCGATGCGCTATGGGGCGCCAAGCGGCCGCTCGTGATCACTGGACGGGGCGCCCGCGGCGCCAGAGCCGAACTGGTTCGCCTGCTCGACGCCTGCGGCGCGGTCTATCTCGACACGCAGGAAAGCCGCGGCCTCGTGCCGGCCGAGCACGCCTCGGTGGTCGGCGCCATGCGCGCCGCCGCCATGACCGAGGCCGATGCGGTGCTGGTGATCGGCCGCAAGCTCGACTACCAGGTCGGCTACGGATCGCCGGCCGTGTTCCCGCACGCCCGCTTCATCCGCTTAGCCGACAGCGCCGGCGAACTGGTCGACAACCGACGCGGCGATCCCGAGCTACTGGCGTCGCCCGACCTCGCGCTCGCCGCCATGGTCGAGGCGGCCGGCAACCGGGCGCCCGCCGCCGACAAGGCCTGGACCGGCGGTCTGCGCCGCCGCCACCTCGAGCGGATGACCGGGGGGAACAAGCCGGCCGCCGTCGGCAGCGACGGCAAGATCCACCCCGCCGCCATTTTCGACGCCATCAAGCAGGTGGCCGACAAGGATTTCATCGCCATCGCCGACGGCGGCGACCTGCTGAGCTTCGCCCGCGTCGGACTCGAGGCCAGGACCTATCTCGATGCCGGCGCGTTCGGCTGCCTCGGCGTCGGCGTGCCCTACGCGGTCGCGGCCGCGCTCGCCTATCCCGATCGTCAGGTGATCGCGATCACCGGCGATGGTGCGTTCGGCATCAACGCCATGGAGATCGACACGGCGGTGCGCCACGGTGCCAAGGCCGTGTTCATCGTCTCCAACAATGCGGCCTGGAACATCGAGCGGTTCGACCAGGAGTCGAATTATGGCGGCCGGGTCGTCGGCACCACGCTGCGGCACTCGGATTATGCGGCGATGGCGCGTGCGCTCGGCGCGCACGGCGAGCGGGTCGAGAAGCCCGAGGACCTTGCCGGCGCCCTGCAGCGGGCGCTCGCCAACGCCCCGGCGCTGATCGACGTGGTCACCTCGCAGACGGTGGTGTCGTCGGACGCCAGGAAAGGCCTCGGGTTCGTGCCGGACTATCAGGCGCTCACCGCCTGGGACGACGCCGAGAAGAAGCGCCGCGGCTTGCTGTAGGCGTCACTTCGCGCGATCGGGATAGCTCTTGGCCATCCCGTCGCGCACGTCCATCTGGATGCCGTACTGCGGGAACGGATAGCGCAGGCCGTTCTTGGCCAGCGCATCCATGCCGGCCAGCGCCTTGGCGATCAGTTCCGGCGGTAGCGCCATCAGCATCTCGTCGTCGAGCACGCCGCCGTAGCGCCGCTCGGCGAAGCACGGGATCGACAGCGATGGCTCCCGCGTCGACAGCGCCCGGCCCCAACTGTCGGCGCACGCCGTCTCGCCGACCACGCTCCAGTCGAACCGCTTGTAGCCGACGTACTGCAGCCCGTTGATGAAATACATCATCGCGCCGGGGGTCGCGTAGAACAGGGCGATGTCGGGCGGATCGAGCCGTCCGGCCGCCAGCGGACTGACCACCAGCGCCTCGAACTTCCCGTCCGGCACGCAATGCAGAGCAGCCTGACGCGCACCCGCATCCGCGAGCGTGCCGTGCCAGACGCCGACCGTATGCTGGCCCGAGCGCCACTTGTCGTCCTTCGCATGGCCGAGACCGACCACCGCGCGGCATTGCGCCCCGACCAGGTCTTCGGCCGTGATGCCGACCGTCCAGCCGAGGCGGGCCGCCTGACCCACCACCTGGTCGAGCGTGTGCACCGCCTTCGGCCGGCGGATGCGCGCGATCGCCTCCATGTCGGCGCGGCGTTCGAACATCTTCATGCCGAACGGCGGATTGCGCAGCTTCAGGCGCTGCTCGAGATCGCGGGAAAGCTTGGCGAGGTCGAGGACGGCGGCATCGGCGTCCGGCATGATCGCGCTCCCTGGGTGATGGCGAGGTGGCGCGAAGCTTGGCACGCGCGAACGGCGGCCTCAATGATCGCGATCAGGGACGTGTCCGGCACGCCCTCTGGCGTGCGGCGCGCGAAACCGGCAGAAAGCAGGCACGACATCCACAGGAGGCCGACGTGCCGCTGCCCCCCGCTCTGCAAGGACGCCTGCGCGTGCCGGCCATCGCCGCGCCGATGTTTCTGGTCTCCGGGCCCGACCTCGTCGTCGAGACCTGCAAGGGCGGCATCGTCGGCACCTTCCCGGCACTCAACGCGCGCACCAGCGAGGGCTACGCCGACTGGCTCGACGAGATCACCGGGCGCCTCGCCGACAGTCCCGGCGCCGCCCCGTTCGGCGTCAACCTGATCGTTCACGCCTCCAATCCCCGCCTCGAGCAGGACCTCAAGATCACCGCCGACCACAAGGTGCCGCTGGTCATCACCTCTCTCGGCGCCGTGTCGGACCTCGTCGCGGCCGTGCACGCCTATGGCGGCCTCGTCTTCCATGACGTCATCAACCTGCGCCATGCCCAGAAGGCGGTCGAGGCGGGCGTCGACGGCATCGTCGCGGTGGCGGCCGGCGCCGGAGGGCATGCCGGCACCATCAATCCGTTCGCGCTCGTCGCCGAGATCCGCCGCATTTTCGGCGGCACGATCGCGCTGGCGGGATCGATCGGCACCGGCGCCCAGATCGCCGCCGCGCAGCTGATGGGCGCCGATCTCGCCTATCTCGGCACCCGCTTCATCGCCACCCGCGAAAGTCTCGCCCCCGACGACTACAAGCAGATGATCGTCCGCGCCCGCGCCGCGGACATTCTGTACACCCCGGCCATCAGCGGCGTGCATGCGAACTTCCTGAAGCCGAGCATGGTGGCGGCCGGCCTCGATCCCGACAACCTGCCGGCCCACGGCAAGCTCGATCTGTCGAGCGAGCACAGGGCCTGGAAGGCGATCTGGTCGGCCGGTCACGGTGTCGGCGCCATCGACGACGTTCCGACCACGGCCGAGCTTTGCCGACGCCTCGCCGCCGAGTACGACACCGCCCGGGCCGGCCTGCGCTGACCGGCCGGGCCATCCGGTGGCTATCGTGGCGACCCGCTCTCGGGCCGCGCCGGTCTAGCGGTCTCGACGGCGCGGATGCGGCGGAGGTTTGCGAAGTACCACACCAGCGCCAAGAGCTGGATCGCGAAGAACACGCCGAACGCAACCCGGTAGGACTCCGGATCGTACTGGCCGTTGGGAAGGGCGGGAAACAGTCCGATGACGGCGCCGACCCCGTACTGGGCGAGGAAGGCGAACGAGAACATCATCAGGTTCGTTGCCGTGTTCGACCGCCCCGACAGGCTGGTCCCGAAATGATTGACCAGCCACGGATAGCCGAGCACGGCCACGTGTCCGGTCATCCCGAACAGGCACCACAGCGCGAGGGCAATCATCGGATCGGTCGGATTGAACAGCAGCCCGACTTGAGACGCCAGGAAGATCGCCATGAACCCCACCATGGCGGTCAGCAGACTGACGCCGCGCCGCGCCAGCCGGTCGGCGATCACCCCGATCAGCAGGATGGAGACGACGAAGCACGCCGCCATGGCGAGCAGGGCATTGGCCGATCCGAGGCGGTCGAAACCGGCCACGTCGCGGAACCACGGCCCCGCCCACAGGGTCTGCAAGGCGATGTGGGTGCCCGCTGTCGAAGCCATCAACGGGGCGAGCGCGAAGAAGACGCGATCGGAATAGATGCGGCCCATCTGGCGGATTTGGGTGCCGAGCCGCTCCGGAACTTTGTCCGAGCGGCGCTCGGGAACGACGAAATAGATCAGCAGGGCGACCGACGCGGTGAACGCCGCCAGTCCGACGAAGACGATCCTCCAGCCGAACAACTGCGTCGCAAGCTCGATCGGCGTGGTCGCAAACAGCACGCCGAGACCGCCGAGCGACATCACGCACGCGTTGGCCAGCGCGCGCCGCGGCGCCGGCACCCAGATGACGACGGCCTGGAACCCGGCCATCAATCCGCCCGAGAAGGCCACGCCGAACATGGCGCGGGCCAGCGCCAGTGTCGCCACGCTGTCCGCGAGCGAGAACAACAGCGCGCCGGCGGCCCCGACGGTGACCAGCGCCGCCTGCACGCGCCGCGGCCCGTAGCGGTCGAGCAGCAGGCCGAGCGGCAGCTGGAACGTTGCAAAGGCCGCCAGATAGGCGGCAGTGACGAAGCCGAGTTCCGGCGCCGTCAGCCCGAGATCGCGGACGAGATCCGGCGCGACGACGGCGTTCACCGAGCGAAAGAAATAGGACAGCAGATAGCCGAGCGCGAACGGGCCGAGCGCCAAGATCAGCAGCGCGAGCGATGGCGTGGCCGCGACGTTGGGCGGGCCGCCGGACGCCGACGGGCTGTGCGGCTCTGTGGTGGTCTTGGACGGCTGCGGCATGCCCCGGCGCGACTCGTGAAAGATGGCGATGCCCAACATTATGGCAGGCCGCCCAAACGCGCGCCAATGCTTCCCCGGCCGGTCTCCTACCCGCCAACCAGACGCCGGGGAACGGTCATTCTCTCGCAGAACCTCGACGACGGGCGCCGTCAGATCGCCGTGATCCTCGGCGCCGAGCGCCGCGCCGATCACGCGCAGCGGGCGGTGGCGCTGAAATCCTGAGCGCCCCCACAGGCCAGGATGCGGATGCGGCGGCGGAGCAAGGACGCCCTGTCCGCGGTCGCAAGGCAGGCCTGCGGCCATGGCGTTGACAGGCTCGCCCGCTGTGGCAAAGGCTCCGCCAATGCCAAGGGAGGGACCCATGCCGGCTATCCGCCATTCGACGATCCTGGCCAACGGCGTCCGCCATCATGTCGCCGAGGCCGGCCCGGCCGACGGTCCCGTTCTGCTGCTGCTGCACGGCTGGCCCGAGTTCTGGGCGACCTGGGAGCCGGTGATGGCCCGGCTCGATACGACCTATCGTCTGATCGCGCCCGATTTCCGCGGTTTCGGAGAGAGCGAGAACCCGACCGGTGACACGCCCGCCCCGGTGCGTGCCGATCAGTTGGCGGATGACATGGTGGCGCTGCTGGATGCCCTGGGCGTGCCCGCGGCCGGCGTCGTCGGCCATGACGTCGGCTCGTTCGTGATGCAGAGTCTGGCGCTCCGCCATCCCGGGCGGGTGCGCGGGTTGTTCTTCCTCAACTGCCCGACCCATGGCGTCGGCGTTCGCTGGCGCGAGCCGTCGCAGATCCCCGAGATCTGGTATCAGACCTTTCATCAGATGCCCTATGCCGCCAAGATCGTCGGCGCCTCGCGGGCCGCCTGCGAGGCGCACATCGGGCACTTTCTCAGACACTGGTGCTACCGCAAGGAGGCGTTCACTCCGGTGTTCGATCGCTGGATCGACAATTTTATGCGGCCCGGCAACCTTCAGGGCGGGTTCAACTGGTACATCGGAGCGCGGGACGGACGGCTCGCCATCATGAGCGGCACGGCGCCGAAGCCGCCCATGATCACTGTCCCCACCCGCGTCCTGTGGGGCCGCCACGATCCGATCCTGAAGTCGGCCTGGGCCGACGTGCTCGATCAGTACTTCACCGACCTCGAGGTCGGTTTCGCCGAGGGCAGTGGCCATTTCGTCCACTACGAGGAGCCGGACCTGGCTGCCACCGAGATCGACCGCTTTTTCGGCACCCGGCTCGGCATGAAAACGACCTAGCCGCGGGCGGGCTGGCCGAGGCCGTCGTTTACCTTAACCGCAGGTCACCGGCCGCTCCGCCGCCCCCGGGCGATGCTTGGCACGCTTCTGTCATTGGTCCGGCCAATCGACAGGAGGTTCCCGTGTTCGTCGCCGTCGCACTCGCCTGCCTCACGCTGCCGGATGCCGTGCTGTCCTGCTCGGTGGTGACCGGCGCGACCGTGTTCACGAACCAGCGGGCCTGCGAGGTCGAGATGATCCCGATGGTCCAGACGGCGGCGTCGCGGCAGGCCGATGCCCTGCGGCGCAAGAACGTCGGTCTCGACCGGATGGCCGTCAAGTATCAGGGCCAGTGCGTCGCCCCCGATCAGGTCGAGGCCGTGAAACAGCGGCTCCAGGGGCGCGTCTGAGAACGGGACACCCGTTCGAGAACGGGACGCCCCATAAACCAACCGGAGGCCGGTCTCCCATCAATGCCGTGCGGCGGAGGCCCCGTTGAGGCACTCGCCGACCAGCGCGATGGAGGCGGGGGACAGCCGCCGGTCCAAGGCGGCGAGTGTGGCGGCGAGAGCATCGGTCTCGCGCACCACGCCGTCGATTTCGGCGCACCCGAGCAACGCATACGTACACGCCCGCAGGGCCGGACAGACGCCGTGCTGGCTCGCCGCCACCATGGCCACGGCCACGCATTCGTCGCGGCAGAAGGCGCGGCAGCCGGCCGGAAAGGTCACGATCTCCCGCCCCGCCAAGTCCTTGATGCGGCGCACCCAGCAGCTCAGATCCGTCATGGCGGCCCGCGCCGCGGTCGGGCCGAGTTCGCTGGCGTAAACGTCCCAGGCCAGCTCCCAGCAGCCGATGTCGCCGGTCTGGTAGCCGGCGATCCAGCATCGAAAGCCGACGCCAACCAGACGCTCGGGCCCTTCCAGCGGCGTCGAGAAGCCGCGCGGCCCCATCTCGAACGAGTTCGTCATCGTGCGCTCCTGCGACGAGGGTTCAAAGCCCTCTCGGGGACCGAAAGTATACGATGTGCATCAAGAAAGGGGGCGGCACCGGCGGCGTCAAGAAAAATCAGACACAGGAGCAGTTTGGAAGAATTCCAAACGCGAAGGCCCTCAGTCGAGAGATCAATCCGGCACGGCCGCGGCCGCCCGCGTGACCCGTCGCGCCGCCTTCCGTGGTGCCGTCCGCGGTTTGATCGGACGGCGCGGCGCCGATGCCCGCGCCAGATCCGCCAGCGTGTGCCCGTCGAGAACCGCCAAAAAAGCCGCAAAGGCGGCGTCGATCACGGTGCCGAACGGTTGAGCGGCATTCGGCTCGTCCCCGCGCGGCGACGTATCGCCGCCCGCGAACTCGACGGCCTGCACGACGGCGCTGATCCGGATCTCATCGGCGGGCCGTGCCAGCCGCACGCCGCCACTCGGACCGCGAACCGGCGCAACAAAACCGGCTTTCGCGAGAATGTGGACGGTCTTGAACGTGTTCTGCGGCGAGATGTCGAGCCTGCGCGCGATCTCGGCGACTTTGAGGAGCGCGCCGTCGGCCTGCGCGCAGGCAATCAGGATGCGGATCCCGTAGCTCGTCTGTTTGGTCAGGCGCATCGGCGAGCAGGCCATCCGCATCGATTTGATTGTCGACGACGATAGTCAGGATTGCGCGGACAATCAAGTGCGCCGGTACCACTGACCGCGCGCCTGCCGCCCGAGATGGCCGGAGGCCTCATCAACCCTCGCGCCGGTGGGGCCGTGGCGAACGTGTCCCGGACCCCGACGTGCTCGGCCGATGAAGCCGGCCTGGGCGAGGATCACGTCCGCACCTGCTCCACCACGAAGGCCAGTTCGCGGGCGATGTTTTCGCCTTGGGATGCGGACCGCAGTTCGCTCGGCAGCATGTCCCACGTATCGACCTCGACCTCGAGATGAGGCGCGAGCCGGCGCTTGGCAGAGGCGCGAAGAAGCGTCACGGCATCGTCCCGCGTCGAGGAAATCGGGCCCGTTTCGGTGTGGGACAGCGGTGCATGGCCATGAACGCGCCACTCTCCTTGGGCCTCGCCGCGGGCGAAGGCCGCGAGCGCCTCCCGCACACTCTCGAACCGGACCAATCGACCGTCCTGGCGCACGATGGTCTGGCGCGGGCCGCCGCCGTCGTCGAGCCGCCCCACCACGTCGACGAGATCGGGCTGCATGCGCGCCACCCGGATCGCCGCAGAAAGCTTGATCTTTGGCACCGCTATTCCCGCCGCGGCGAGCTTCGCCAGGCTTTCGAGCGGGGACTCGTACTGGAGCGTGCCGTGGCAAATATCGTAGCAGAGTCCGAGATGCCGGCGCATCAGCCACTCGGCCTCCGAGCGCCCGACATCGATCCGCGCCGCCAAGCGCGCCAGGGCCGCCGGGCGCAGCAGCTGCTCGAAAAAGGCGATCGCTTCGTCGGTGGTCTCGAGGACGTAGCCCGGCGTGGGCTCGAGCGCGAGACACAAAAGTCGCCCTGTCCGGCGCTCGACCGCGACCAGATCGGCCACTGCCGCCACCAGCCGCTCGACCATCATTCCGACCGCGTCCGGTGCCGTCGCACTCGCCTTTAAGCACCCGCCGACGGTGGAGATGCTGCCCATCATGCCGTCCGGGAGGATAGCCGCCAGCAGACGTGCGCTGTCGGCCGTGAAGGCGAGGCGCGCGTCGCTGCGCCAGTCGGGCGCGTGCACGCCCCCCTCCGGGCTCGCGCCGCCGACCGCGCTACAGGTGCAGCAATTGACGGTGAACACGTAGGCGCCGAGCCGCGCGAGTTGCTCCTTGAACGCCGCCAGGGCCTGCGGCGCCAACGCCGAGTGCGCGGCCGCAGCCGCCAATTCGAGGCTGATCGCCATCGGACCGTCGGGACATGCGGCCGCCTTGATGATCGGCACCTGCTCGTCGAGGCTGCGGCTGAGGCCCGGCCAAGTCTCGCCGGCAGGACTGGCGATGCAGTAGGTCAGTTGAGCATCTGGATCGGCGCCGCCCAGTCGCATCTCAACCTCGTTTCTGATCGAACCAAGTGATCGACCCGGGCGCCTGACGCAGGTCCGGGTCACAGTCCGCCAAAGACCGCCCGGCCACCGTCAGCAATGTGACGGTCAGGGCGCCACCGAGGCGCACCCCACCATCAGTCAGTCGCACACCCAAACCTGCACCTCCCGGGGCGCACGGCGCGCCCCGTCGTGTCGCAGCGAGCCCCCGAATTGCCGAGCCGTCGGACGTTGCGCCCGTCCTCCCCTGCCGTCAAGTGACGCCCGGCGATCCGGGGAGGCGCCCTGGACCCAGGAGCGGGCCGCGCGCTACCGGCTTGTGGCAGGGAGATTGGTGGGCCGCGCCCGCCTTGTCAGTGGCGACGTCCGGCGGCGCGGCGTGAATTTGCCGAAGGCGGTCCTGCGCCCGCCGGGCCAACTCTTCGCAACCGCAGCGAAAACGATTGACGCTGCGTGGGCCATCCGTGTCTGATGATCCGATCAACGTCGAAGAGGTTGTCCATGTTGAGACATGTCGTTGCCGCGATTGCTGCCCTTGCCGTCGCCACCCCGGCGCTCGCCGCCAAGAAGGACAACACGGTCCGGTTCGCCTACGACCAGGTGATCGAGAACGTCGATCCCTACTTCAACAACGTGCGTCTCGGCGTCATCTTTGCCCAGCACGTCTTCGACACGTTGATCTTCCGCGATCCCGTGACCAACGAATACAAGCCGCAGCTCGCGACCGCGTGGAAGTGGATCGACGACCGCACGCTGGAGCTCGAGCTGCGCCAGGGCATCAAGTTCCACAACGGCGAGGAATTCGACGCCGACGACGTCGCCTACACGCTCAATTTCGCGGCCGACCCCGCCAACAAGTCGGTGGCCCAGCAGAACATCAACTGGATCGAGAAGGTCGAGAAGGTCGAGAAGGTCGAGAAGTTCAAGGTCCGCATCAAGGCCAAGCGCAACTTCCCGGCGGCGATCGAGTATCTGGCCGGCCCGCTGGCGATCCTGCCGAACGAGTACTACGCGGCGGTCGGCCCGAAGGGCATGAACGAGAAGCCGATCGGCTCCGGCCCCTTCAAGGTGAGCGAGCACGTCATCGGTAAGAGCATCAAACTCGAGCGCAACGCCGACTACTGGAAAGACTCCCCGAAACCGGTCGCCAAGGTCGAGCGTATCGAAATCCGGATGATCCCCGACCGCCAGACCCAGGTCGCCGAGATGCTGGCCGGCGGCCTCGACCTGATCATGAACGTGCCACTCGATCAGGCCGAGCAGCTGAAGGCGGCGCCCCATCTCGGCGTCAGCTCCGGCGGCACGATGCGCATCGTGTTCCTGTTGCTGCACGCGGGCGAAAACACACCGGTGCCCGCACTCAAGGATATCCGGGTGCGCCGCGCGATCGCGCATGCGATCGACCGGACCACGATGGCCAAGCAACTCGTCGGCGAGGGGGCCATCCTCATCAACACGATCTGCTTCCCGTCGCAGTTCGGCTGCACCGACGAAGGCGCGATGCGCTACGAGTACGACACCGCGAAGGCCAAGAAGTTGCTCGCCGAAGCCGGACATCCCGACGGGTTCGAACTCGACCTGTTCGGCTATCGCGAGCGGCCGCAGACCGAGGCGATGGTGAACTACCTGCGGGCCGTCGGCATCAAGGCCAATCTCAAGTTCATGCAGTACGCCGCCATGCGCGAGCAGCACCGGGCCAGCAAGGCCGCCACCACCCACCAGACCTGGGGCTCCTTCAACGTCAACGACACGTCGGCCAGCACCTCGGCCTACTTCAAGGGCATCGACGACGACGTCATCAAGGATCCCGAGATCGTCGCGCTTCTGGAGAAGGGCGACACCTCGATCGACTCCGCCGTCCGGAAGGATGCCTATAAGAAGGCGCTGCAACTCATCGCCGAGCGCGCATATGCGGTGCCGCTCTATGCGCTGACGACGTGGTACATCCACGCCAAGGAGCTCGCGTTCAAGCCGTATCCGGATGAAATGCCGCGGTTCTGGGAGATGTCCTGGAAGTAGGCGGGGCCGAGCGCGTCGAGGGTTGCAATGTTGCTTTATGCGCTGAAGCGGCTGGCTCTCGCACTGCTCGTGGCGGTGTTCGTGTCGGGGGTTGCGTTCATGCTGCTGCGGCTGTCGGGCGATCCGGCGCTCGCAATCGCAGGCGAGGGGGCTCGCGACGCCGACATCGCCATGGTGCGCAAGACCTACGGGCTCGACCGGCCGCTGATCGTGCAGTACGCCGACTGGCTGATGCGGACCGCGGCGGGAGATCTCGGCCAGTCGCTCTACTTCAAGACCAGCGTGGCGTCGCTGGTCGCCGACAAGCTGCCGGTGACGTTCGTCATCGGCACCTTCTCGCTCCTGTTCGCCCTCGCGTTGTCGATCCCGCTCGGTGTCGTCTCGGCGGTCTGGCCGGGCACCTGGATCGACCGGACGGCGCTCGCCATCGCCGTCGTCGGTCAGGCGCTGCCGACGTTCTTCTTCGCGCTCTGCCTGATCATGCTGTTCTCGATCTCGCTGCGCTGGCTGCCGGTCTCGGGCAGCGACAGCTGGGCCCACTTCGTGATGCCGACCATCGCGCTCGGCTACTACGTCACACCGCCGATGATGCGCCTCGTCCGCGCCGGCATGATCGAGGTGCTCGGCTCCGACTACATCCGGACCGCCCGCGCCAAGGGGCTCTCGCCGGCCAGCGTCGTGCTGAAGCACGGGCTGCGCAACGCCCTGGTGCCGGTGGTGGCGCTCGCCGCCGTCCAGCTCGGCTTCCTGCTCGGCGGCTCCATCGTCATCGAAACCATCTTCGCCCTCGATGGGCTCGGCTACCTCGCCTATCAGTCGATCACCCACAAGGACTTCCCGGTCACCCAGGCCGTTCTGATGCTGCTGTCGCTGCTCTATGTCGTGTTGACGCTCGTCGCCGACATCCTGAACGCCTGGCTCGATCCGCGCATGCGGGTGGCCTGATGGTCGATGTCGCCGCGCTCGCGCTCGAAACGGCGGCCGAGGGGCCTGCGCGCCGCTCCGTCGGCCGCCGGATGCTGGCCAACGCCAGCCTCGTGATCGGGTTCGTGATCGTCGCAACGATCCTGCTGCTCGCCGTCGCCGCGCCGCTGCTGGCGCCACACGACCCCTACGCGCAGGATCTCACGCGCCGCATGGTCCCGCCGATCTGGCAGGCCAAGGGCGTGTGGGGAAATCCGCTGGGAACGGACAACCTCGGCCGGGACTACCTCTCGCGGCTGCTCTACGGCGGCCAGATCTCGCTGCTGATCGGCGTCTCGGTGATGCTCATCGCCGGCCTGATCGGCACCACGCTCGGCCTGCTCGCCGGCTATTTCGGCGGCCGCATCGATATGGCGATCAGCTTCGTGATCACCGCCCGGCTCGCCATGCCGGTCATCCTGGTCGCCCTCGCGGTCGTCGCCATGATCGGCGGTTCGCTGCTGGTGGTGATCCTGACACTCGGCCTGCTGAAATGGGATCGGTTCGCCGTCGTCATGCGCAGCGCGACCCAGCAGGTCCGCAGTCTCGACTACGTCGCCGCCGCCGAGGCCTCCGGCGCCTCCCACCTGCGGATCATCGTCGGCGAGATCCTGCCCAATGTCGCGCCCCACCTCATCGTGGTCGCCACCGTCGAAGCCGGCAGCGCGATCCTGCTCGAGGCGGCGCTCTCCTTCCTCGGCCTCGGCGTGCAGCCGCCACTGCCCTCGTGGGGTTTGATGATCGCGGAAGCCAAGAACTTCATGTTCTTCTCGTTCTGGCTGATCGCCATTCCCGGCACGGGCCTGGCGCTGCTCGTGCTCGGCATCAATCTCATCGGCGACGGCATCCGCGACGTGTTCGCGCCCGAGGGCCGCACATGACCGCGACCGACCGGGCCAGCCGCCCGCCCGGCGCGACGCTGCTCGAGGTCGAGCGGCTCGAGGTCTCGCTGCCGACGCCAGCGGGGTCCCTCGAAGCGGTCCGCGGCATCACCTTCGACGTGCGGCGCGGCGAGACGGTTTGCCTGGTCGGCGAGTCCGGTTGCGGCAAGTCGATGACCGCGCTGGCCATCATGGGCCTGCTGCCCAAAGCGGCGCAGCGCCGCGCCGCCCGGCTGTCGTTCGCCAGCATAGATCTCCTGGCCGCGAGTCCGCGCCAGACCAACGCGCTGCGTGGCGACCGGATGGCCATGATCTTCCAGGAACCGATGACCGCGCTCAATCCGGCGTGGACCATCGGCGAGCAGCTGGTCGAGGTCTACCGGCGGCATCGCGGCGGCAGCGACACGGCGGCCAGGGCGCGTGCGGTCGAGCTGCTGGCCAAGGTCGGGATCGCCGCGCCGGCCTCGCGTCTCGGCCAGTATCCGCACCAGTTGTCGGGCGGGCTGCGCCAGCGCGTGATGATCGCCATGTCGCTGATGTGCGAGCCGGACCTGCTGATCGCCGACGAGCCGACCACGGCACTCGACGTGACGATCCAGGCGCAGATCCTCCGCCTGCTGGCCGATCTCCAGCGCGAGTTGGGGCTCGCCCTGCTGCTGGTCACCCACGATCTCGGCGTCGTCGCCCGCATCGCCGACCGGGTGAACGTCATGTATGCCGGCGCCATCGTCGAGAGTGCGACCGCCCGGGAGCTGTTCGCCCATCCGAGCCATCCCTATACGCGGGGCCTGCTGGCCTGCCTGCCGCAGCCCGGCATCGTGCTGCCCGGCGCCCCGCTCGGGACCATCCCGGGCGTCGTGCCCTCCCTCATCGGCGGGGTCACGGGGTGCGCGTTCCGCAGCCGTTGCGCCGTCGCCCGGCCGGGCTGCGTGGCCGCGATACCGGTGCGAACCCGCGAGCCCGGCCACGCCTATGCGTGCGTCATCGACACTGCAACGGAGAACGTTGCATGACGCCGCTCATCGAGGCGCGGGCCGTGTCACGGACGTTCGAGATCAGCCGGGGACTGTTAGCCCGGCCGGCCCGTCTCGCTGCCGTCAGCGATGTCACGCTGGAAGTCGGGAAGGGCCAGGTGCTGGGCATCGTCGGGGAATCCGGCTCCGGCAAGTCGACGCTGGCCCGCATGCTGCTCGGCCTGCTGTCGACCAGCGACGGCGTGGTGCGGGTCGGCGGCCAGGACATCCGCAGCGTGCCGCGGCGGGAGTTGGCGCGGCGTATGCAGCCCGTCTTCCAGGACCCCTACGCCTCGCTGAACCCGCGGCGCACCGTGGTCTCGATCGTTTCGCTGCCACTCGAAGTGCAGGGCACCGGAACCCGCGCCGAGCGCCGCCGTCGCGCCCTCGCCGCCCTCGACCGCGTCGGCCTGCCGGCCCGCTTCGCCGACCGCTATCCGAGCCAGCTTTCCGGCGGCCAGCGCCAGCGCGTCGCGATCGCCCGGGCGCTGGTCACCGAGCCCGAGATCGTCATCTGCGACGAGCCGACGTCCGCCCTCGACGTCTCGGTGCAGGCGCAGATCCTGAATCTGCTTGGCGATCTGCGCCGCGAACTCGGCCTCACCTACGTCTTCATCAGTCACAATCTGGCGGTGGTGGAGCACATCGCGTCGCGGGTGGCGGTGATGTACCTCGGCCGCATCGTCGAGCTGGCCCCGACCGCCGCGCTGTTCCGGGCGCCGCGCCATCCCTATACGCGGGCGCTGCTGGCCTCCGTCCTGTCTCCCCAGCCGGGGCTCGGTGTGCCGGACCCGGGCCTTGGCACCACGGCGCCCGATCCGACCGCGGTGGTGGCCGGATGCGCCTTCGCGCCGCGCTGCCCAATCGCGTTCGACCGGTGCCGGGTCGAGCGCCCGGCCCTCGGCCCGGCCGGCGTCGGCCTCGCGGCCTGTCATCTCGCGGCCGGAACCGCCGCCCCATCAAGCTAGCCATCGCCCGAAGGAGACGAGCCGATGCCCAGTCGAGCCGGCGCCATAGCTGAAGCCCGCGCTTACGTTGAAGACGGCCGCTTCGAGGCCGACCTCGCGCGCCGCGTCGCCATCCCGAGCACCAGTCAGGCGCCGGAAGGACTCCCGCATCTGAAGCGCTATCTTGAGGAGGAGATGATCCCGGCCTTCACGGCGCTCGGGTTCACCAGCCAGATGTTCGAAAACCCGGTTGCGGGCGCGGGCCCTGTCCTCCTGGCGACGCGCCTTGAGGGGGCGGGCCTGCCGACCGTCCTCGGCTACGGCCATGGCGACGTGATCCGTGGTCTCGACGAGCAATGGACCAAGGGAGCGGGGCCCTGGCGCACCGCGCGCGAAGGCGACCGCCTCTACGGCCGCGGGACCGCTGACAACAAGGGCCAGCACACCCTCAACATGGCGGCCCTGGCGGCTGTTCTGCAGCAGCGCGGCCGGCTCGGCTTCAATGCCAAGTTCATGATCGAAATGGGCGAGGAGAACGGCTCGCGCGGCCTGCACGAGATCATGAGCGCCAACAAGGCGGCGTTCGCGGCCGACGTTCTGATCGCCTCCGACGGCCCACGCGTCAAGCCGGACCGTCCGACGCTGACGCTCGGTGCCCGTGGCGCCGTCAATTTCGACCTCGTCTGCGAATTGCGCCAGGGTGGCCACCATTCCGGAAACTGGGGCGGCGCGCTGGCGGACCCGGCGGCCATTCTTGCCCATGCCATCGCCAGCATCGTCGGCCCGACCGGCCAGATCCTCGTCGACGGCTGGCTGCCCCCGCCGATGACGCCGGTGGTCAAGGCGGCACTCGCCGACATCGAACTCGACGGTGGACCGGATGGCCCGGCGATCGACCGCGAGTGGGGGGAGCCGGGCTTCACGCCCGCGGAAAAGGTCTACGGCTGGAACTCGTTCGCCGTGCTCGCCATGACGAGCGGCAACCCGCAGAGCCCCGTCAACGCCATCGCACCGTCGGCGCGGGCAAACTGCCAACTCCGCTACATCGCCGGAACCGATGTCGCCAACCTGCTGCCGGCGCTGCGCCGGCATCTCGACGCGCGCGGATTCCAGAAGGTGCAGGTATTGCCGCCGCCGCCCGGCAATGCCGGCGGCTTCGCCGCCAGCCGCACCGAGCCGGATCATCCGTGGGCCGAGCGCGTCCGCGCCTCGCTCACCCGATCGTCGAACGCCCCGCTCGCCGTCATTCCGCAGATGGGCGGCTCGATCTGCAACGATCTCTTCACGGATCTGCTGGCCATTCCGGCGATCTGGATTCCGCATTCCTACACCGCGTGCTCGCAGCACGCCCCCGACGAGCATATTCTGCTGTCGCTGTCGCGGAGCGCGGTCGAACTGATGGCCGGCCTGTACTGGGACATCGGCGAGGGGGCCGCGACCCGGTGAACGCGGGCGCCAGCGCCAACGGGTTGACGGCGGACGCGAAGCGCGCACGAATGCGCATGTCGTAGCCTCAGCTTCGGAGCCTCAACGATGTCCTCGCTTCCTGTCTTCCGGCCCGGCGGCTACCGCTACATTCCGGCCGTCTTCCAGTACTCGGGCGGTGTCGCGGCAGAACCGGGACTGACGCTCGAGCGCGTCACGTTCGAGCGGCCGCTGCCGCTGGTCGAAGGGTTCGCCCGGGCCGAGGCGATCATGCGCGCCGCCGGCCGGCCGACCACGGCGTTCGCGGCGTGCGAGTTGCGCTCGCCGGCGCCGTTCACCGAGAGTGGCTTCCGCGCCTTCAACGAAATCTATGTCGGCACCTTGTCGGCTTGGGGCATTTTCGATGGCACGACCAACCCGGTCGCGCGGAGCAACGTGTGCCCGGGCCTCGCGCCGCCGCCGGAGCCGAGCCTCTATGCCTTCACTTTCACCCGGTCGGCGGAGAGCGGGACCCGGCCGACGTTCGTCGTCGCCGGCAGCGGCGAGGCGGCGGAGGGACACGCCAACTACCGCGACCACATCATTGGCCTCGGCGACACGAGCCCGGCCGGCATCGCCGAGAAGGCGCGCTGGGTGCTGGGCGAGATGGAGCGCCGCCTCGGGCTTCTCGGTTTCGGGTGGCGCCACACCACCGGCGTCCAAGTCTATACGGTGCACGATTTCCATCAGGTGGCCGGCGCCGGCATCGCGGCCGCGGAGGCTTGGCGCAACGGCCTCACTTGGCAGTATTGCCGCCCGCCGATCGTCGACGTCGAGTTCGAGATGGATTGCCGTGGCCTGGTCGTGGACCGCACCGACGCCGGCTGATCGATCAATTGCGCATGACCACAAACAGTTGTTCCGCGTCCATTGACAAGCCCCGGACCAGCGGCCAGACTTCACACAAAATATGAACGCGGAAGGCTCGAACCTTCTCGTTTTTTTGGTGGAGGAAACGATGGATCGTCTGACTTGCGCTCTTCGGAGCGCGGGGTTCGCGCTTGGCTTGTCGGTCGTTTGTGCCGGCGCGGCTCTCGCACAAGATGTCAAGATCGGTGTCATTTACGACCAGACCGGCGCCTTCGCGGCCGGCGGCTCGGTTGCGGCATCGATCGGCACCCGCATCGCCATCGAAATGGTCAATGAGAAGGGTGGGGTCGAGGGGCGCAAGATCGTCGCCATCGACGCCGACGCCCAGTCAAAGACCGACGTCGCCATCAACGAGGCCGAGCGCCTGCTCAACGAGGCCAAGGTCGACCTGCTGATGGGCGTATTCTCCTCGGCTCACTGCGTGCCGATGGCCGCCAAGGTCGATGCCGCCAAGAAATTCATGTGGGCCAACGTCTGCGTGGCCTCGGCGGTGTTCAAGGACAAGAACCTGCAATACGTATTCCGTCCGCAGGTCCATTCCGACCAGTTCGGCGAGGCGTCGTGCCAGTTCGTCGCCGACAACGCCAAGGCGAAGCTCAAGAAAGAGATCAAGGACGTCAAGGTCGCCATCATCCACGAGGATGGTCCCTATGGGGCCGGCGTCGCCGCCGGCAACGAATCGAAGTGCAAGGAACTCGGCCTGCAGATCGTCCACAAGGAGGGCTACGCCGCCACCTCCACCGATCTCTCCGCGCTGGTAACCAAGCTGCGCCGCGCCCAGCCCGACGTGATCCTCCATACCGGCTACAATCCGGACATCACGCTGTTCCTGCGCCAGTCCAAGGAGGCCGGTCTCAAGTTCGCGGCGCTGATCGGCCACGGCGCCGGCTACGGCCAGATCGACAAGCTGATCGAGACCTTCAAGACCGACGTCAACTACACCTACAACGTCGATCCGGTCGCCGCGCAGCTGCTGGATCCCAAATCTCTGAAGCCGGGCCTCGGCGACATCACCGCCGAAATGGTCAAGCGCTACAAGGCGATCACCAAGGTCAACGAGGTGCCGCCGCATGCCTCGATGGGCTTCAATCAGGCCTGGATCTTCCTGACCGACGTGCTGCCGCGCGCCATCAAGAAGCACGGCGGCGCCGATCCCGAGTCGCTGCGCAAGGCGGCACTCGAGACCGACATTCCCGAGGGCGGCACGATCCAGGGCTATGGCGTCAAGTTCTTCCCCGCCGGCCACAAGATGTCGGGCCAGAACGAGCGGTCGAGCCCGGTCGTGATGCAGTACATCGACGGTCAGACCAAGATCGCCTGGCCCAATTCGATCAAGACGGTCGATGCGATCCTGCCGCTGCCGTCGGGTCACGCCTACGGCCGCTGACGCACGCCGACGTCCCGCGCGACCGGTGTCCCCGCGGCACCGGTCGCGCCTTCCGCCCGCCCACAACCGTCGAGTGGTTCCCGCATGTCAGAGAACTCCGGCCCATGCAGATGTTGACAGTCCGGGGTCTGACCAAGAAGTTCGGCGGGTTCACTGCCGTCAACGAAGTCGACTTTGATGTCGCCGAGGGCGAGATTCTCGGCCTCATCGGGCCGAACGGTTCGGGCAAGAGCACCACGTTCAACTGCATCGCCGGCATGTATGTGCCGACAGCAGGCTCCGTGCAGTTCGCCGGCAAGGAAATCGGCGGACTGCCGGCCTACGAGGTCTGCCATTCCGGCATCGGCCGCACCTACCAGATCCCGCGTCCCTTCCGGAACCTGACGCTGCTCGAGAACGTGGCACTGTCGGCGTGGTTCGGCCAGGGCGGCACCACGACGCGCGAGGGCTGCTGGCGTCAGGCGGAGGAGGCGCTCGCGCTCGTCGGTTTGCCGACCGATGCCCACGCGACCACCAGCGGGCTCGGCGCCGCCGCACTGAAAAAACTCGAACTGGCGCGCGCGCTCGCCACCCAGCCCCGCCTGTTGCTCGCCGACGAGAGCCTCAACGGCCTCGACCACGCCGAGATGGAGCAGGCGGCCGAGATGCTCAATCGCATCCGCCGCGAGAAGGGCATCACCATCGTCTGGGTCGAACACATCATGGGCGTGCTGATGCGGGTCGTCGATCGTGTCGTCGTGCTCGACCACGGCGAGAAGATCTTCGACGGTCCTCCGCTCGCCGCGCAATCGGATCCGCGGGTCGTCGAGGTCTACCTCGGACCGGACTCTCACTGAGGCCCCATGCTCGAGCTCAAGAACATCGATGCGGGTTACGGCGGCTTCCAGGCGCTGTTCGGCATCTCCATGCGGGTCGATCCGGGCGAGGTCGTCGGCGTGATCGGCGCCAACGGCGCCGGCAAGACCACGCTGCTGAGGGTCATCTCCGGTCTGCTGCCGGCCACCGCCGGCGAGATGACCATGGAGGCGACCGACCTGCGCCGCATCGAGCCGCACCGCATCCTCGCGGCCGGGATCGCGCACGTGCCCGAGAGCCGTCGCCTGTTCCCGCGCCTGACGGTCGAGGAGAACCTGCGCATGGGCGCCTATCTGCCGAGCGCGCGGGCCCATTTCGCCGAGCGGCTCGACTATGTTTTCGGCCTGTTCCCGCGTTTGAAGGAGCGGCGCGCGCAGCTGGCCGGCACCATGTCGGGCGGTGAGCAGCAGATGTGCGCCATCGCCCGCGCCTTGATGAGCCGCCCACGCCTGATCCTGCTCGACGAGCCCTCGATGGGGCTGGCGCCCGTCATCGTCGCGCAGGTGTTCGACCTCGTCCGCCGCATCCGCGGCGAGGGCTACACGGTGCTGATCGTCGAGCAGAACGTCCGCCAGGTGCTCAAGGTCGCCGACCGCGCCTATCTGCTCGAGGTTGGACGCATTCAGTTGTCGGGCCGGTCGGAGGAGTTGTCGGCCTCCGACGAGATCCGCCGCGCCTACATGGGAATTTGAGAGAGGCGATCGCAACTCCGGGGGCGATCGCAGACGGGAGCACGATGGATTGCCAACTTGACGTTTTCTTTCTCGAAGCCCTGATCAACGGCATCCTGCTCGCCGGCCTTCTGGCCTTGCTCGCGCTCGGCCTCAACCTCGTGTTCGGCGTGATCGACGTCGTGTGGATCTGCTACGCCGAACTGGTGATGGTCGGCATGTACGGCATTTACTATGCCGACCGGGCGGGCGCCCCGTTCCTGCTGGCGGCGGTGATCGGCATCGTGCTGTGCGCCTTGGCCGGCATTCTGCTGCACGTTCTCATCATCCGCCCGGTGCTCGATCAGGCCCCCATCAACCAGCTGCTGGTCACCGGCGGCGTGCTGATCTTCCTGCAGGCCGCCGCCACCATGGCCTTCGGCATCGAGTTCAAGAACCTCGGCATCCGTCTCGGCTCGGTGGGTTTCGCCGACATGAGCTTCGCGTGGTCCCGCATCCTCGCGTTCGCCATCGCGCTGGGTGCCATGCTGGCGCTGTGGTTGTTCCTGACGCGGACCTATACGGGGACAGCCATCCGTGCCATCGCGCAGGATCGCCAGATCATGCCGCTGATGGGCGCGGACGCACGCCGCATCTACATCGTGACGTCGGCCATCGGCGCCGGGCTGGCCGGCCTCGCCGCCGGGCTCATGGTCCTGCAGTACGACATCTATCCCCAGATCGGCCTGCAGTTCGGGCCGCTGATCTTCATGATCTGCGTGCTAGGCGGTCTCGGCAACATGATCGGCGGTTTCGTCGCCGCGTTCATCATCTCGCAGTTCATCGCCGTCGGCTCGAGCTGCTTCCACACCGAATGGGGCTACGCCGTCGCCTTCCTGTTCTTCATGGTCGCGGTGCTGATCCGTCCGCAGGGCCTGTTCGGAGCGAAATCATGAGGCTCACGAGCCCCGCCACCCTGGTCGGCATCGCCCTGCTGGTGCTCGTGCCCTTTGGCGTCCGCCTGCTGTTTCCGTCGTCGGAAAAGTACTACCTGCACCTGCTCATCCAGATCCTGCTCTGGTCGTTCATCTACACCGGCTGGTCGCTGATGGGCCGGTTCGGCCTCACTTCGCTCGGGCACGGCGCGTTCACCGGCATCGGCGCCTACGGCTGCGTCCTGCTGTGGAACTTCGCTGGCATGAGCCCTTGGCTCGGCATTCCGATCTCGGTCGCGGTTGCGGTCGCCGTATCCCTGTTGATCGGCTACCCGTGCTTTCGGCTCCGCATCGCCGGTCACTACTTCGCGCTGTTGACGCTGGCGCTGACCGAGTTCGTGCGTCTGTGCATCATCGGCCTGCGCGATGCGACCGGCGGGTCGCTGGGCACGCAGCCGGTGAGGTCCGGAGACGGCCTGTCGTTCTACGCGATGCAGTTCGAGCCAGACCGCTGGCTGTCCTATTACGTCGCGCTGGTGCTTTGGGCGTTCGGAATCTGGGTCTGGTTGCGCGTCGACCGCAGCATGGACCGCTACGCGCTCGACGCGGCGAGCCAGGACGAGGATGCAGCCGCCGCCGTCGGCGTCAACGTCACCCGCGAGAAGCTGAAGATCACCGCCTTGAGCGCGGCCCTCTGCGCGGTCGGCGGCGCCGTCTATGGCCAGTACCAGATGTACATCGGCCCGGACACCATCGCCGGTCTCGGCGTCTCGCTCAACATGGTGTTCGCCGTCATCGCCGGCGGCTTGTGGGTGCCGCTCGGGCCGACCGTCGGCGCCATCTTCACGCAGGTGCTGACCGAAGGACTGCGCGTCGTCATCCAGGGATCGGGCACGCTGAAATCGGTGCTGGGCACCGCGGCGCTCTCGCTCGATCAGCTGATCTACGGGCTGCTGCTGATCCTGTTCATCATCTACATGCCGAAGGGTATCCTCGGCACGATCATGGAGCGCACGGCCAAGCGCAAGTAGGCGGCGGTCCGGCCCGCCGCCGGCCGCGGCGCTCCGTCAGAACGGGCTTGCGAACTTGCCCTCGAACGAGGTGATGGGCGGCCGGGCCTGCGGATCGACGATGCAGTCGATCAGCGCCGGCTTGCCCGACGCGAACGCGGCCGCGAGCGCCCGGGCCGTCTCGTCGGCGCGCTCGACGCGGACCCCGTGACAGCCGCACGCCCGCGCGATCGCCGCATGGTCGACGGTCGCGAAGTAGCAGGCGTCGGTGTGCGCACCGAAAATCGAATCCTCCGCGTCCTTCTGATAGCCGAGGATCTGATTGTTGAGCACGAGGATGGTGATCGGCAGTTTCAGCCGCACGACCATCTCGATCTCGGCCCATGTGTGGGCGAAGCCACCGTCTCCGGCGACGCAGATCACCCGCGACGACGGCGCCGCGAGTTGGGCGCCGATCGCCATCGGCAGGCCCCAGCCGAGACCGGCCAAGCCGCGCGGCGTGATGAATCTCTGTCCGGGCCGGCGCGCGGTCAGGTAGTTGGCAACCCAGATCGACGAGTAGCTGGCGTCGGCAACCACCACTGCGCGGTCGTCGATCAGCCTGTCGATCTCGCCCATGACGCGCTCGGGCCGCAGCGGCAGGCGGTCGCCTGTCAGCATCGCGCCGGTCAGCGCCTGCCACTCCGCCCGCGCCTCGGCGATCGCCCCGGCCACGGCACCGCGCGCCGCCTTGCGCCGCTCGAGGTCACCGGCAACCAGCGCCTGCGTCAGCGCCTCGAGCGCCAGCTTCGCATCGCCGACCAGCCGCACCGCCTCGTAGTTGCGGCCGACTTCCATCGGGTCGATGTCGATGTGGATGTAGCGCCGACCCTTGGGATAGAGCGTCCAGCTGTCGGTGCCGTTCTGGTTCGTCCGGTTGCCGACCAGCAGGATGACATCGGCCTCCTCGACGAGCCGGCGCAGGCCCTGGCTGCGCCCGCCCGTGCCCATGAAGTAGCCGACGATGCCGACCGACAGGGGATGCGTCTCGTCGACCGTTCCCTTGCCCATCACGGTCGTGGCGACCGGCAGATGGCACCGCTCCTGCAGGTCCGCCAGCGCGCCCGCGGCGCGCGACAGATGCACGCCGCCGCCGGCGATGATCAGCGGAGCTTTGGCCGAAGCCAGCATCTCGGCCGCGATCCGCACCCGCTCGGGATCGGGCCCCATGCGATCGAGCGGCGTCTCGCCGATGTGGCTCGCCCGCTCCGCCGCCGCCGCCGTCTCGCCGAACAGATCGGCCGGCACCAGCAGCACCGCCGGCCCGGGCCGCCCGGAGACGGCGGCCATGAAGGCCATGTCCACGAGATCCTCGACCCGCGATACGTGATCGATCCGCCGCACCCACTTCGCGCAGCCGTCGAACAGCTTGAGATGATCGAGTTCCTGAAAGGCGTTGCGGTCGGTCGCCGTGCGCGCGACGTCCTGCACCAGTGCCACGATCGGCGTCGAGGCCTTGAGCGCCTCGGCGAGCGGCGGCACCAGCAGCGTCGCCGCCGGGCCGTTCTGCGCCGTCACCACCCCGACCTTGCCGGAAACCCGGGCATAGCCGTCGGCCATGGCGCCACCCGCGTTCTCGGTGCGATAGGCCGCCTGCGTGATGCCGGCCTGCGGCGCGACGAGATGAAAGGCACTGGGGATACTCTGGCCGAACACCACTTCGACGCCGTGCCGGCGAAAGGCATCCGCCATGCGGATCGCCACCGTGGCGTTGGAGGCGGTTGCCGCGCGCTTCTTGGACATGATCGACCTTCCCGCGTCAGCCGTTGACCAGCACGATTTTCCCGATGTGCGCGCTCGACTCCATCAAGGCGTGCGCCTTGGCGGCTTCGGCGAGCGGGAACGTGGCATGCATCACGGGGCCGACGGTGCCGGCGGTCAGCAGCGGCCAGACCTTCGATTCGAGTTCTCGGGCGATGGCACCCTTCTGCGCGATCGTGCGGGGCCGGAGCGTTGATCCGGTCCAGGTCAGGCGCTTGGTCATGAGCTGCATGAAGTCCGTTGAGACATTGGGTCCGCCGAGCCACGCGATCTGCACCAGGCGGCCCTCGATGGCCAGGGCCGCGATGTTGCGGGGCACATAGGCGCCGCCGACCATGCACAGGATGAGATCGACACCCTTGCCCCCGGTCAGCTCCTTAGCGACGGCGACGAAGTCTTCGCTCTTGTAGTTGATCGCGCGCTCCGCTCCGAGCTTGACGCAGGCGCGGCACTTCGCGTCGTCCCCGGCGGTGGCGATCACCTTCGCGCCGAAGTGGCGGGCGAGTTGGATCGCCGTCGTGCCGATGCCGCTCGATCCGCCATGCACCAGGAAGGTCTCGCCGGCCTGCAGCCGGCCCCGCTCGAACACGTTCGTCCACACCGTGAAGAACGTCTCCGGCACCGCCGCGGCCTCGATCATCGAGAGCCGCCCTGGCACAGGCAGAACCTGCGGCTCAGGCGCAACGCAGTACTCGGCATAGCCTCCACCGGCCACCAGCGCGCAGACGCTGCTGCCGACCGCGAAGCGCGTCGCACCGGCCCCCTGCGCGACCACCGTTCCCGAAATCTCGAGGCCGGGAATGTCGGTCGATCCGGGCGGCGGCGCATACTGGCCGAGCCGCTGCTGAACATCCGGCCTGTTGACGCCCGCTGCCGCCACCCGCACGAGAACTTCGCCGGCAGCAGGCGCAGGCACCGGCCGCGTTGTCGGCTTCAGCACGTCGGGCGGGCCGAAACCCGCGATCTCGATCGCCGTCATCGTCTGCGGCACGCTCATGCCGTCCTCCCCGTTCTTGATTGGCTGCGATGGCGGCTGGAGGTTGGCCGGAACGAAGCTGGCGCGCAAGGCTTGCCTGCACGACCCGGCCTTGCGGATCGGCGAGGACTGGACCATGCTCACCCCCACCTCTGCGAGAGCCGGACCGATGCCACAGCCGCCGCAAACGCTGTCGATGCCGCCATCGCTGTGGGCCGCCGTCACGCCACCCTTGCAACCCCTGCCGCGGCTGGAAGAGGCAACCTCCACGGATGTCGTCGTCCTCGGTGCCGGATTCACCGGGCTATCGGCCGCGCTGCATCTGCGTGAACTCGGGATCGACGTGACGGTGTTGGAGGCGGCAGAGCCCGGGTGGGGGGCGTCCGGGCGCAACAACGGCCAGGTGATCCCGACGCTGACCCGCCCTGAACCGAGCGACATCATTGCCGAGCATGGCGTGCGCGGCGAGCGGTTCGTCCGGCTGTTGCGCGACAGTGCGACCGCGCTGTTCGATCTCGTGCGCCGGCACGGCCTAGCCGCGGAGGCCGAGCAGACCGGTTGGGTCCAGCCCGCCCACTCGGCCGGCCGCATGCGGATCGCCGAGCGCCGTGTCAAGGAATGGAGCCGCTACGGCGCGGCCGTCGCGCTGCTGTCGCGCGAGGAGATGCGTGGCATCCTCGGATCCGATGTCTGGCACGGCGGCTGGACCAATCCCACCGGCGGCCACATCAATCCTCTTGCGCTGTCTCGCGAACTGGCCCGGGTCGTCGGCAAGCTCGGCGGCCGCATCTATGCCCGCACGCCTGCGCTCTCGTTCGCCCGCACCGGCGAGGCCTGGACCGTGACGACGCCGGCTGGCCCCGTCCGCGCGCGCGGCCTCGTTCTGGCGACCAACGCCTATACCGGCGAGGTGGCGCGCGGCCTCGCGCCGCCGATCGCCCGTGAACTGGTCCCGGTGTTGTCGTGGCAGATGGCGACCGAGACGCTGTCGGACGATGTCTGCCGGTCCTTCCTGCCCGGGCGTCAGGCCATGTCGGATACCCATGGCGATCTGCATTTCGCCCGCTACGACGCCCGCAATCGCCTCGTCACCGGTGGCGCGCTGATCGTCTCGGGCGGTGGGCGCGCCCGGCTCGAAGCCCGTGTCGGCGCGCGTATCGGCCGATGGCACGCCAAGCTCCGCGATCTGCGCTTCGACTACGTCTGGAACGGCTTCATCGGCATGACGCCAAACTTCATGCCGCGCATTCACCGGCTCGGCCCCGACGCTTATGGCTGGGCGGCCTGCAATGGCCGCGCGGTCGCTCTGTCGGTGGCGATCGGCCGCGAGTTCGCCCGCGCCCTCGCGGGGCAGCCGGTGAAGGATCTGGCGCTGCCGTGCAGCGAGCCGGAGCCCTTGCCGGTGCATGGGCTGTTGCGCCGTATCGCACCTCTCAAACTGGCCACTTACCGGTGGCGCGACGCCCGCGAGCTGCCCGAGGAGGTTGCATGACCGTCCCCCTGCCGATGATCGAGCGGCGGCGCATCGAGGCGACGATCTTGAAGCATGTCTACGAGACGCTGAAAGCGAGCCACGGAATTGTTGCGGCCCAAACGGCCATCGCTGAGGCCGTACGTCGCGCCTCGATCGAGCAGGGGCGCGAGCTTGCCGCCGCCGCCGGCGGCCAGACTTCGCTCAAGACCTTCGCCGACCTGCAGGCGCTGTGGACGGCGGCGGGCGCCCTCGAGGTCACCGTCCAGGAGCACTCCGATACGGTGTTCGCGTTCGACGTGACGCGCTGCCGGTATGCCGAACTCTATCGCGAGATGGGGCTCGGCGAGATCGGCCACCTGCTGTCCTGTCAGCGCGACGGCACGTTCTGCGAGGGCTACGACCCGCGCATGAAGCTCACGCGAACGCAGACCATCATGCAGGGCGCCAGCCACTGCGATTTCCGCTACCGGCTCGAGGAGCCGGGCAGCGATGCGCCCGGGCTCGCACAGCCCGACCAGGCCACTGTGCGACCGCCGTCGACATAGATCGTCCGGCCGGTGATGAAGCGGCCAGCGAGTGGGATCAGCGGCTGCACGGTGCCGCGGTAACGTCCCGGCGCGACCGCGGTCCGCACCCGTCCGTCCGACGTTCGTGACGCAGCGCCGTGGGTCTCGCGGCGATTGCCCTGCATCATCAATCGACAGTCGAATTTTGTGACGAATTTGTAACGGCTCCGGGGGCCAAACGGTCGGTCGCGAGTTGCGCAAGATCAAAGCGGCGCCCCCTGTTCGCGAAATTCATGGCCTGGCACAGAGAACAGGACAATGGCCATGCTCGCCCAAAGCCCGCCCGAGTTTGCCGACTTCTCGATTCATCTCGGCCCCCATCCCAATCACGGCCCCGCCAATCACACGAAGATCTCCATCCGTTCGGTGAATTTCTGGTACCGCGCAAAGCAGGCGTTGACCGACATCAACCTCGAGATCCCGGATCGCGAAGTCACGGCGTTCATCGGTCCGTCCGGCTGCGGCAAGACGACGATGCTGCGGTGTCTCAACCGCTCCAACGACGTCATTGCGGGCGCGCGCATGACGGGCTCCATTCTGCTGGATGGCGAAGACATCAATGCGCCCGACGTCGATCCCCCGCTGCTGCGGCGCCGCTTCGGCTGGGTCGCGCAGAAGCCGAACCCGTTTCCCTGGTCCGTTTCCGACAACGTGACCTATGGGCCGAAAATCCACGGATTGATATCGACCCGACAAGAGGCCGACGAGATCGTCTATCGGTCCCTGGAGCGGGTGGGGCTCTGGGACGAGGTCAAGGATCGGCTCAAGGAACCCGGCACGGATCTGTCGGGCGGCCAGCAGCAGCGGCTGTGCGTGGCGCGGGCCATCGCCACCAACCCGGAGGTCCTGCTGATGGACGAGCCGGCGTCCGCCCTCGACCCGATCGCGACCGCCAGGCTCGAGGATCTCATTGACGAGCTCCGTCGCGATTATGCGATCGTCATCATCACCCACAACATGCAACAGGCCGCTCGAGTCTCGCAGCGTGTCGCGGTGTTCCACCTCGGCCGGCTGGTCGAGCAGGGAGATGCCGAAGAGGTCTTCGTATCGCCGCGCCACGAGATCTCGCGCGCCTACATCACCGGCCGGTTCGGCTGACGGGGGGCAGATGACCACGAAAAAGGCCATTGTCGCCGCGTTGGGCGACAGCGAACTGTTGCGCGGTGATCGCATCGGCGCGGCGCTCATCGGCAACGACCAGGTGAAGTACTATTTCGCGCTGCTTCAGACGGCGCGCACCAATGCCGACCGCCCGCAGATGCCCCCGCCGACGCTGCGTGCCGAGCGCCAGGCCTGCCAACTCGCGGACCTTTGGCTCGACGACGTCGTCGAGTCGGCGCGCAAACAGGGGGGCGGCCTCTACCGGCTGCCGCGCGCCGCCGAGATCCTGGCGCGCGCGCGCGCCGCGATCGAGACCATGCTCGCCTGTCTGCCGGATGCCGATCGCCAACCGCTGGCCACCCGGCTCGGTGCCCTGCCGCTGCCGGCAATCGACGGGGACGCACTCTACGGGCGCGACATCGACATCATGACTTCCGGCGATCGCAAGGCGGGGGACAGCCTGCACCTGCTGGTCATGGACGCCCACCGCGCCATCAACCGGCTGCAGGCCGCGACGGCCGAGGAGACGATCGACGGCGCGCACGCGAGCGGTCTTTCGTCGGCGGGGCGCCGGGCCGTGCAGGCCTTCATGGAAGGGCTCAATCGCACCGCGCCGCTCAAGTTCGACCACCCCGGGCTCGGCACGACGGCGACCGAGCACGCCGGCCAGATCCTCATCCAGAACGACATCGGCACCACTGACGCGCACGTCCTGGTAATCGGCGTCGATGGTCGGATGACGACGATCACCTACACCGACATCCATCCGCAGCGACTGCAGTTCTTCCGTAGCCTGTTCGCGCGCCACGACGTCGCCTGGCAGACGGCCCGCGAGCAGGACGACGCAACGCTGGCCAACGCGCACTACATTCTTTTGACCGGCACGCACGTCGCCGAAGACGACCACGCGCTCGGCGCATTCCTGTCGTTCCTCGGCTCCCGCATCGTGTTCCTGATCGACTGGAACCGGATGCGCAAGCGCCTGCGGCTGTTCGTCGGAAAGTCGCGCACCCTCGAGATCCTGCGCTGGGCGGCCGACAACGATTTCGGCCACCGTGGCCTCCTCGAGGTGGGCGGGGAGCGCGCGCTCGCCGATGCGGTTGAGTATGCGGCGGGACCGCAGCTGCGCTACGGCCAGCGGCTCGACGATCTGCTGAACGAGGAGCGGGCGACCGAGTTCCTGAAACACGCCCTCGCCATTGCGTCGCGCGGCCTTCTCGAGCGCCGCTCGCGCCGCAGCATCCTCGACGAGATCCGGACGCGCCTGCGCGGCTATTTCGAGCACGAGCGCCTGGCGATCTTCGACACGGCGGCGGCGCACGTCGCCGTCGCCTATGATCTGGCGCTCGGGCTGCGCGAGGCGCTGGAGCGCGTCGGACACGCCAGCGGCGGCGAATGGATCGGCCGTTTCGCGGCACGCGCGGTCCGTCTCGAGTCCCGCGCGGATGCCCTGCTCAACGAGGCCCGCGAGGACATGAAGCGGTTCAAGCGGCCGCTCTCTCTGCAGCGGTTCTTCGACAGCGCCGACGATGCCTGCGACGAACTCGAGGAGGCCGCCGCCCTCATCGATCTGCTGTTGATCGTTGGTCCGGGGGCGGAATCGGTCGACCGCCTGAAGAAACTCGCGGACCTGATGCTGCAGTCGACACAGGATCTCGTCACCTGCGTGGAATGTGCGGCATCGGTGACCCGCGCCGACGTCCGCGAGGATCTCGACGAGTTCCTGGTGGCGCTGGAGCGGCTGATTGCCATCGAGCATCAGGCCGACGACGAGCTGCGGCGCCTGACGCGATGGCTGATCCAGGAGGCCGACGACCACCGCCGCGTCATGCTGATCCGCGAGATCTCCCAGGTCATCGAGGCGGCGACCGACGCCACGGCCCGCGCCGGCCAGATGCTGCGCACCTATCTGCTCGAGGAGGTCATCGCATGACGGTCCAGGCGCTCGACGGCGCGGTCTTCCGGATCCCCTACGACGGATCGCCGGAGGCGCTGCCGTCCCGAGAAAGCGTGGGCTCGAAGGCCCACAATCTGATGCGCATGGCCCGCATCGGACTGCCGGTACCGGCTGGATTTGTTCTGGGAACAGAGGTGTGCCGAGCCTACCTGGCCCGCGGCCCGGCGGCTCTCGACGGGCTCGAGCGGACGTTGGAGCGTGAACTCTCAGCCCTTGGCGCCGCCACCGGTTGCCTCTTCGGCGACCCGCGCCGCCCGCTGCTGGTCTCGGTCCGTTCGGGCGCCGCCGTCTCGATGCCCGGCATGATGGAGACGGTGCTCGACATCGGAGTCAACGCGCGGACCCTGGGCGGGTTGGTGCGCATGACCGGCAATCCGCGCCTCGCCCGTGACTGTTACCGCCGCCTGATCGAGCAGTTCGGCGAGGTCGTGCACGCCGTCGCGCCGGCGGTCTTCGAGGACTGCTGCCGCACGACGCTCGCGGAGCGCGGTTGCGCGAGCCTCGAGGAGGCCGATACCGCCGGACTGCACGAAGTGGTCAAGGCCTACCTCGATCGGTTCCAGATCGAGACCGGCGCGCCGTTTCCGGAAGATCCGCTGGCGCAACTGCGTCAGGCCGTCGAGGCCGTGTTGCGCTCGTGGACGAGCGCGCGTGCCGTCAGTTACCGCCGCCTCAACGCCATTCCCGACGAGATCGGAACCGCGGTGACCGTGCAGGCCATGGTGTTCGGCAACGCCGGGCCGCGATCGGGGGCGGGCGTCGGGTTTACCCGAAGCCCCGCCGACGGCGAAAACCAGATGTACGTCGACTACGTTCCGAATGCCCAAGGCGAGGATGTCGTGTCGGGGCGACGGACGGCACTCGGCCCCGAGGAGTTGGAGCGCCGCGCCCCCGACGCCTACCGCGCGCTCACAGCCGCTCGCGCGCTGCTGGAGCAGGAATTCGGCGACATGCAGGATTTCGAGTTCACCGTCGAGCAGGGGCGTCTTCTGATGCTCCAGACGCGATCCGGCAAGCGCACGCCTCTGGCCGCACTGCGGATCGCCTGCGATCTCGTCGCCGAGCAGAAGTTGACGCCGCAGTTGGCGAGCGAGCGCTTGCGGGGGGTCGAGATCGAGGCCATCGAGACGGTCAGCCTCAGCACCGCGCCGGGGGAGAGGCCGATCGCCGAGGGCACGCCCGCGGGCCCGGGCGTGGCGATCGGCGCCGTCGTCTTCAGCGCCGATCGCATGGCGCTGATCGCCGGTCGCGGCATCGGCACCATTCTGGTGAGGCCGAGCGCGGACACCAACGACGTGGCGGCCCTCGCCGGTGCCGAAGCCCTGGTGACCGTCGAAGGCGCCCGCACCTCCCACGCCGCCGTCGTCGCGCGTCAACTCGGCAAGGTGTGCGTCGTCGCATGCCGGGAACTTCGCATCGATGCCTCGCTCAGGTTCGCCACGGCCGGTGCCGTGCGGCTCGACGAGGGGGCGGTCGTGGCCGTCGACGGCCAGACCGGTCGCGTATTCCTCGGGCCGCACGAGGTTACCCGTTCCAGACCCGAGGCGCTTCTCGCCACCGCTCGGTCATGGCAGGGAACGCCGGCCCGGCCCAACCGTCCGCGCAAGCCGTCGGGCCGCGGTACGACCTTGGCCTGAGAGCGACTGAGCCGTCCGGCCGCCGTCCGCGCGCGACTTGCTGATCGCGCCCGTTCATGCACACTTGGTGGATCGCGGGACGTTTCATGAAACAAGCGTAAGTACCGATCCAGCATGCGCCTCGACCTCCTGGGCCTCGAAGCCTTCCTCGCCGTTGCCGAGCGCGGCAGCTTCAGCAAGGCAGCGGCCCATCTCGGCGTCACGCAGACGGCGCTCAGCCATAGGATGAAAAAGCTCGAATCCATCTTGGGTGTGGTGCTGCTCCAGCGCACCACCCGCCAGGTTTCTCTGACGCCGCACGGACTGCAGTTGCTGCCCCATGCCAAAACCCTTCTGGACGATGCGCACCGCACGTTCCGCAGCCTCGGCGCCGAGGCCGCCGCCCGGCAGGAGCGCATCGCCATCGGCTGTTTGCCCACGCTGGCGATCCACTTTCTCCCGCGCGTGCTGCAGGAGTTCCTGGCGGCGCATCCGGGCCTGCAGGTGCGCATTTTCGACAACTCGGCGAGCGAGATCGCCGAGCGGGTACAGAAGGGTGAGGTCGAATTCGGGATCACGATCCTGTCGACCAACCGCTGGGATCTTGAGATCAAGCCGTTGGCCAAGGAGTCCTATGTGCTGGTCTGCCGGTCCGACCATGCCCTTGCCCGTCGTGCCAGCGTGCGGTGGGCCGAACTCGAAGGGGAGAGCCTGATCCGGATCGCCACTCAGACCGGGAACCGCATCCTGATCGACGACGCGCTGGGCGCGAGCAGCGAGCGGCTGTCGTGGTCGTGCGAGGTGCAGCACGTGGCCACTGCGGTTTCCCTCGTCGCTGCCGGGGTAGGCATGACGATCGTACCGCGGGTCGCCATCGATGTCGTGCGGGCATCGAACCTCGCGGCCGTGCCGCTGCGCAGCCCCAGCATCACCCGGACGCTCGGCGTCGTCACGCGCCGCGGGGTGCCGCTCGGGACCCTCGCGACCGATCTGCTGCGCCGGATCGAGGCCCACCTCAAACGGAGCGGACTCGCGCGCGGGGGCCGCGCCGCCGATTGATGAGCAGGAATGCTCAATCGGCAAGCATTTCGTATTGGAATGTCGTTGCCGCTTGAGCGAACGTGAGCCAGATCGACAATTCTTGCGGGGCTCACGCGTGGCGCACAATACGACCCACATCGCATTCATCGGCTTCGGCGAGGTCGGGCAGCGCTTCGCGCGGGACCTCTCGGCCGTCGATGGCCTCAGGCTCAGCACCTACGACATCGTCTTCGACGACCACACCTTCAGCGCCAACCATGTCGCCCGCGCTGCCGCCCTCGGCGTCGTCGTGGCGACCGACGCGGCCACCGCGTGCCGGGGCGCGGATATCGTCATCTCGGCCGTCACCGCCGATCAGACCGCGCGCGTGGCCGAGACGGCGGCCCGGTTCCTGACACCCGGACAGGTCTTCCTCGACGTCAATTCCGCGTCGCCGGCCACCAAGCAGCGCGCCGCCAAGGCGGTCGAGGCATCTGGCGCCGCCTACATCGAGGGTGCGGTGATGGCGGCCGTGCTGACGCCCGGCATCCGCGTGCCCATCCTGACCGGTGGTCCCGCGGCGGAACAGGTGTCAGAGCGGCTGAATGCTCTCGGCATGAATTTGTCGCCGGTGGCGCGCGAACACGGCCGCGCCTCGGCCATCAAGCTGTGCCGCAGCATCGTCATCAAGGGACTCGAGGCACTGATGGTCGACTGCGCCGCCGCAACGCGGCATTTCGGCGTCGAAAGCGAGGTGTACGCCAGCCTGGCCGGTACGTTCCCGTCGATCGATTGGCCGGCGCTTGCAGAGGACATGAACGAGCGCGTCGCCACCCATGGCATCCGCCGCGCGGCCGAGATGCGGGAAGCCGCCGACATGCTGCGCGAGTCCGGTCTCGTGCCGGCTCTTGCCGAGGCCGTCGCCACCGCACACCAGCGCGGCGCAGCGGTGTCCCGCAAGCGCGACGGAGGCCAATGATGCCAACCGCCACTTGCGGCGTGCTGATCCGGGCCGGTGGCCCGAAGGGGGCCAATTGCCCGGCCGAGGATCTGCCGCGGGACAAGGCCACCCACCCGCGCGCCGCGAACTAGTCTCCCGCGCACCGACCCTGGAACCGCCATGACCACACCCCGAAAATCCGGCCTCGTGATCACCGCCCACCCGGGCGACTTCGTCTGGCGTGCCGGCGGCGCCATCGCCCTGCACGCGGCCAAAGGCTACGACATGAAGATCGTCTGCCTGTCCTACGGCGAGCGCGGCGAGAGCCAGTTCGCGTGGAAGAAGGCGGGTGTCCGGCTCGAAGATGTGAAGGCGCAGCGCCGCGACGAGGCGGAGCGGGCGGCGGCGACCCTCGGCGCGACCATCGAGTTCTTCGACGCCGGCGACTATCCCTTGCGCATCACCGAGGCGATGCTCGATCGCGTGGTCGACATCTATCGCGAGGTGAAGCCGGCCTTCGTGCTCACCCATGCGCTGGAGGATCCCTACAACTTCGATCATCCGGCAGCGGCGCATCTGGCCCAGGAAGCCCGCATCGTCGCGCAGGCCGCCGGCCACAAGCCCGACCCCGAGCGCAGCTACAGCGCGCCCCCGGTCTTCCTGTTCGAGCCGCACCAGCCCGAGCAATGCAACTTCAAGCCCGACGTCATCCTCAACATCGACGCAGCCTGGGCCACCAAGCACCGCGCCTTCGAGGTGCTCGCGGCCCAGAAACACCTCTGGGAGTACTACACGCGCGTGGCCCTCAATCGCGGCGTCCAGGGTGGCCGCAACACCGGCCGGCCGATGACCTACGGCGAGGCCTATATGCGCCTGTTCCCGGAGGCGCTCGACGTTCTGGGCTGAGGAACGCCAGGGTGCCGCCGAGCCTGGGCCATGCCCTCGCCGATTTGAGATGAAGAACGAGGAAAGAGCCATGAAGCCGGAGCCCATTTTCGACGTCGCCCATCTCGGTCATGTCGAGATGCTGACCGACAAGCCAGAAGCGAGCCTCGCTTTCTTTGTCGACGTCCTCGGGTTGACCGAGAGCGGGCGGGAAGGCAACTCGGTGTATCTGCGCGCCTTCGACGACTACGAGTTCCACTCGCTGAAGCTGACGGCGGCGGCGACCACCGGCGTGGCCCACGTCGCCTACCGTTGCACCAGCCCGCAGGCGCTGGCCCGGCGCGTCGCGGCGATCGAGCGTCTCGGCGTGGGGCTCGGTTGGACCGACGGCGACCTCGGGCACGGGCCGGCCTATCGCTTTCGCGATCCCGACGACCACATTTTCGAAATCTACTACGAGACGCGGCGCTACGAGGCGCCGCCGGCGGAACGTCCGTCGCTGAAGAACCAGGCGCAACGCCGCCATGGCCGCGGCGTGTGCCCCCGCCGCATCGATCACCTGAACCTGCTCGCCACCGATGTCGGCGCGATCCGGGATTTCATACCGGCCGCCCTCGGCAGCCGCATCACTGAATTGATCCAGCTCGACTCGGGTGCTCTCGGCGGCTGCTGGTTCACCGTCAACAACAAGTCCTACGATATTGCCTACACCCGCGACGCCACCGGTACGAAGGGCCGCTTCCATCATGTGACCTACGCCTGCGACCAGCGCGAGCACATCCTCGAGGCCGCCGATACGTTCCTGGAGAATGGCGTGTTCATCGAGACCGGGCCGCACAAGCATGCGATCCAGCAGACGTTCTTCCTCTACGTCTACGAGCCGGCCGGCAACCGCATCGAATTGGCGAACGCCGGCGCCCGTCTCATTCTCGCGCCGGACTGGGAGCCCGTGGTGTGGACCGAGACCGAACGCAAGAAGGGCCAGGCGTGGGGGCTGAAGACCATCGAGAGCTTCCACACCCACGGAACGCCGCCCGTGGCAGTCAAGCAGGGATAGGCGGGCCTGCGGTGAGGGGAGGGGAGGGGGCGCGCCGCGGCGGGGCCCCGTCCGTCAGGCTGGCCGCACCCGCCGCCACAGCGCCGGGCCCACGAACGCGAGGGCCGCGAGAACCAGGAGCGACAGGGATAGTGGCTTCTCGATGAAGATCATCAGGTCGCCGTTGCTGATCGTCATGGCTCTGCGGAACTCCTGCTCCGCCAGTGGTCCGAGGATCATGCCGATGATGACCGGAGCGGATGGAAAATCGAACCGGCGCATGAAGAATCCGAGGATGCCCATCACGTAGAGCAGCAACAGATCCACCACCGACCGGCTGATGCCGTAGGTGCCTATGGTGGCGAATACCAGAATGCCGCCGTACAGCAGCGGCTCGGGGATCTTCAGCATTTTGACCCAGAGCCCGACCAGCGGCAGGTTCAGCACCAGCAGCATGACGTTGCCGATGTAGAGGCTGGCAATCAGCCCCCAGACCAGTTCGCCCTCTGACTGCAGCAGCATCGGGCCGGGGTTGATGCCGTAGCTCTGGAACGCCGACAGCATGATCGCGGCGGTCGCGGAAGTGGGCAGACCGAGTGCCAGCATCGGCACCAGCACGCCCGCGGCGGAGGCGTTGTTGGCCGCTTCCGGTCCCGCCACGCCCTCGATGGCGCCGTGCCCGAACTCCTCCGGATGCTTGGATAGCTTCTTTTCGATGAAATAGGACAGGAACGTCGGAACCTCGGCGCCCCCCGCCGGCATCGCGCCGATCGGGAATCCGATCAGCGCGCCGCGGATCCAGGCCTTCCAGGACCGCGCCCAGTCCTGGGCGCTCATCCAGATCGAGTCTTTCACCTCGATCACCTCGCCGCCGTCCTGCTTCTTGTGGGCGGCCAGATAGAGCGTCTCGCCGACCGCGAACAGGCCGACCGCCACCACGATCACGTTGATGCCGTCGAGCAACTCGGCCAATCCGAAGGTGAACCGCGCCTGCCCCGTCTGCAGATCGATGCCGATGAGACCGAGGAAAATGCCGAGGGCGAGAGAGGTGAGCCCGCGCAGTGCCGACGATCCCAGCACGGCGGAAACCGTGACGAAGGACAGGATCATCAGCGAGAAGTACTCCGCAGGCCCGAACCGCAGCGCGAAATCGACCACCGGACCGGCTACGAAGGTAAGCCCGATGGTGCCGATGGTTCCGGCGACGAAGGATCCGATCGCCGCCGTCGACAGCGCCGCGCCCGCCCGGCCGCGGCGCGCCATCCTGTTGCCTTCGAGGGCGGTGACGATGGTCGCGCTTTCGCCCGGCGTATTGATGAGGATCGACGTCGTCGAGCCGCCGTACATGGCGCCGTAATAGATGCCGGCGAACAGGATGAAGGCGGCCGTGGCGTCGACCTTGTAGGTGAGCGGCAGCAGCAGCGCGATGGTCAGCGCCGGGCCGATGCCCGGCAGCACGCCGATCGCCGTGCCGACGCTGACGCCGACGAGGCACCACATCAGGTTGATCGGCGTCAACGCGACGGCGAACCCCTGCGCCAGATGGCCGAGGGTTTCCATCAGATGAACCTCTCGATCAGGCCTTCGCCGATCTTGTAGCCGAGCACGCGGTCGAACCCGACATAGGCGACGAGCGCCAGGCCGAACCCGATCGCCACATCCCGGATCGGCTGGCGCGAGCCGAACGAGCGCGCCGTGAACGTGAACAGAAGCGTCGACGCCAGAACGAAGCCGACGACATCGATCAGCGCCAAGTTGGCGGCCAGCCCCGCGACCAGCCATGCCAGCGACGGCCAGTCGAACTCGCCGTGCTCCTGCTCGTGTTCCCAGCCGCCGCGCAAGCCCTGGACCGTCAGGGCGACGCCGAGCCCGCCGAGCATGGCCGCGACCATCCACGGGATCACGTTGGGTCCCACCTTGGCATAGATGGCGTTGAGCGGGATGAGCGACGTCTGCCAACCCACGATCGCCGCGAATACGACGATGCACAGGCCGAGCGTGACGTCGTCCCAGGCGGGCTTGCCGGACATGACGGCCCCTTACTTGCTGGCGAGACCCAGGTCCGTGAGGATGCCGGTGATGCGTGTGATCTCGGAGTCGAGATACGTGCCGAAGGCGTCACCGGTCAAAAGGATGCCGGTCCAATCCTTCTTCTCGAGCTCGCTCTTCCAGGTGGGGCCGTTGGCCATCTTCACCACCAGGTCGATGAGCGCTTTCTTCTGCTCGGCGGAAAGGCCCGGCGCGCCGAACACGCCGCGCCAGTTGAACAGTTCGACATCGATGCCCTGCTCCTTCAGCGTCGGCACGTCGATGCCGGGCTGGCGCTTGTCGGACGACAGAGCGAGCGCCCTGAGCTTGCCGGCCTTGATCTGCTCGGCGAACTCGCCGTAACCGGAGATGCCGGCCGACACCTGGCTGCCGAGCAGCGCGGCTTGTGCCGGACCACCGCCGGCGTAAGCCACGTAGGAGACCTTCTTGGGATCGATGCCGACCGCCTTGGCGATCATGCCGGCCAGGATGTGATCCGTACCGCCGGCCGAGCCTCCGGCCCAGGAGATCTTGGTGGGATCGGCCTTGAAGGCGTCGACCAGGTCTTTCATGGTCTTGAACGGCGAGGAAGCTGGCACGACGATCACTTCCGCTTCGCCCGTCAACCGCGCGATAGGTGTGAGATCGGTCATCTTGACCGGGCTCTTGTTGGCAATCAGCGAGCCGACCATCACCAGGCCGCCGACCATGATCGCGTCGCCCTGGCCCTTCTTGGTGCCGAGGAAGCGGGGCAGGCCCACGGCCCCGCCGGCGCCCGGCGCATGCTCGAACTTGAAGTCCTTGACGAGGCCGTCCGTCCGCATCGCCAGCTCGATCGACCGGCCGGTCTGGTCCCATCCCCCGCCGGGGGCCGCTGGCACGAAGATCTGCAGGCTGGGCATCCCTTGGGCCAGGGCACCGGACGACATCGGCCCGGCGGCGGCCACGAGAGCGGCGGCACCGGAGACGAGAATGGAACGACGGTTCAGCATGACGGATCTCCCCCTGAGCATTGTATTGATTGTCGCTTTGGTTCGATCCTAGCATGCGTCCCGGGCGCAATGCGAATGTGACGTGGCACCTTGCTGGCATCGTATCGGCCGGGCGCGTCGCCCTTACAACACCGCGGCCCTGAAGGGCATCCTTGCGCCGTCAGGTCGACGGTAGGGTATCGGTTTCCAACCGCGACTGCGTCCCGTCACCGAGCACGCCGTCGGCCACCAAGGTTGCAATCTCGTCCGGACTAAGCCCGATCTCGGCCGCGATCTCGGCACCGTGCTCACCGACCAGAGGGATGTCGCGTCGCATCCCGAGCCGCGCGCCGGCCATTTCCAGCGGTAGGGCCGGGACGGGCAGGGTGCGCCCGTCGGGCATCGAGACCGGCACCATCGCGCCGGGTGTCTGCAGATGCGGGTCGTCGAACAGGTCCTCCGGTCTGGCGACGGGGGCGAACGCCAGTCGCGCCCGCTCGCAGCGCGCCACGAGGTCGGCGCGCGAGAACCGTTTGAAGAAGGCGGCGAGTTCGGGAATGAGGCGCTCGCGCGCGGCCACACGCTTGGCATTGGAGGCGAGCGCCGGATCGACCGCCAGATCCGACCGCCCGAATTCGGCGCAGAACGCCGACCACTGGGTATCGGACACGACACCGATGAACACCGGCTGGCCGTCCGAACTTTCGAAGACGTCGTAGACGGCCCAGGCCGAAATGCGGGCCGGCATGGGAGCTGCGGGTCTGCCGGTGACGGCGAATTGCGCCATGTGCGGCGCCATCAGCCACACGTTGTTCTCGAACAGCGCGCTGCGAACCTCCTGGCCGCGGCCGGTGCGGTGCCGCTCCTCCACGGCGGCAAGGATGCCGATCGCCGCAAACATGCCGCCCATCATGTCGTTGACGGACGCACCCGCCCTGAGTGGCCGGCCCGGCGGCCCCGTCATGTAGGCGAGGCCGCCCATCATCTGCACGACCTCGTCGAGGGCGGCGCGGTCCTCGTAGGGTCCCGAGAGGAAGCCCTTGAGCGAACAATAGACGAGCCGCGGATGGTCCGCCGCCAGGGCGCGATAGCCGAGGCCAAGGGCCTCCAGGGTGCCCGGCCGGAAATTCTCGGTGACGACGTCGGCGGTGCCGATCAGCCGCTGCGCCAGTGCGACGCCCTTGGGATGCTTGAGGTCGAGCGCGATCGATCGCTTGTTGCGATTGAAGGTCGGGAAGAACCCGGCGCCGGAACCGGGCAGACGGCGGGTGTTGTCGCCCTGGCCCACTGGCTCCACCTTGATCACATCGGCCCCGAGGTCGCCGAGGATCAGACCCGCCGATGGCCCCATGATCATGTGCGAGAACTCGACGACACGCAGCCCCGCCAACGGCAATGCACCTGTCATGCTGTGTTCCGTGAACTGGCCGGCACGAAGCCTTTCGGCAAGCCGGCATCCGCGACGTGGCCGTAGAGCGTCTCTCCCGGCAGCCCCGCCAGGAGCAGAGCGCGGGCGGCTAGCAGCCCGTCGATGTCGACGCCGGTCCTAAGCCCCATCGCCTCGAGCAGGTAGACCAGATCCTCGGTGACGATGTTGCCGCTGGCGCCGGGCGCGTAGGGACAGCCGCCGAGGCCGCCGAGCGAGGAATCGAACGTGGTGACGCCCGCATCGAGCGCGGCCACGACGTTGGCCAGCCCCTGGCCGCGGGTGTTGTGCAGATGCGCGCCACCGGCGCGGTCGCCGAGTTCGCGGCGCAGACGGCGAAACATCCGCCGCACCTCGGTCGGATTGCCCATCCCGGTGGTATCGGAAAGATTGACCGTATCGGCGCCGGCCCGCGCCAGTTGGCTGGCCAGTTCCATCACCCGGTCTTCCGGCACCATGCCCTCCAAGGTGCACCCGAACGCGGTGGAGATCCCAGCCTCGACACGCGGGCGCCCCCGCCCGGGAATGTGATCGCCGGGCAGCGCATCGCGCGACCGGCACACCCGGGCCACCTCGGCGACCGCCTGGTCCGGAGTCCTATTGATGTTCGCCATCGAATGCCGGTGCGAGGCCGACACCGGCAGGGTGACGGTGTGCACACCGGCCTGAAACGCCCGCTCGGCGCCCTTGAGGTTGGGGACCAGGGCGAGGATGTTCGTAGCGGGTAGCCCGATCGCCGCCGCCACCACCTCGGCCGCATCCGCCATTTGCGGCAGCAGGCGCGGATTGACGAACGAGCCGACCTCGATCTCTGGCAGGCCGGCCGCGGCGAGGCCCTCGATCCAAGGGATCTTGGCGGCTGTCGGCATGGTCCGTCCGACGCTCTGGAGACCGTCGCGGGGACCGACCTCGCTGACCACGATATCGATAGGGCGGGCAGCACGAGCCATCGCAAGTCCTCGCAAATTCTCTGGCCTTTCGGACTGTTCTGTCCGGCCGGCTTCCGTCCTGTCAAATCGGCGGCGGCCCGCCAGGTCGGCGCCATGTCCGGACCCTGTTCCGCCGGGAACAGCGCCACCATGGGGGTGGATCTAGCGTGAACGGTTCCAGCGGCCCGAATCCCCGCTGCCCCCCAAGAAGGAGCCTCTCATGCTGACACATTTGATCGTCCTCAAGGCCGCCATGACCCGCCGCGGTCAACTGCAGAAGCCGCAGAAGACGAACTGAGCGAGCTTGCCGCGAATCCGATCTCCAGGGGCCTCGCCGCATCGTGCGGCGGGGCTTTCTTGGTGCGGCGCCGGGCCTGGCGGGGCCGCCGCACGGTCGGCCTCGGTTCCTTCGGTGTTTCAGCATAGGATGGTCGCGCGCGCGGCCCTCATCGGTTCGCGGCGCGCAGGCTGCATCGCTCCGGGCGCGCGGGCGCATCGGACGCCGACGGCGGGCGCTAACGAGACAGGTCGACCATGATCGAATCCATTTTGATGACGGCCGCCCGCGTACTCACATTCGACGGGCAGCGCGCGCTCACCAACGCCAGCGGCTTTTTCTTCGCGCGCGACAGCCGCCTGTTCCTGGTGACGAGCCGGCACGTGATGATCGACCGGCCGAGCAAGCATTTCCCCGATCGGATGGAGATCGAACTCCACACCGACCCGGTCGACCTGTCGAAATCCATCGGCTTCTCGATCCCGCTCTACCGGGACGGCAAGAGCGCCTGGCGTCAGGGGCTCGACTCGGCGGGCGAAATCGACGTGGCGGTGATCGAACTCGATCGCGCGCGTCTGCCCCCGACCACGGTCTATTCCGCCTTCACGCCGGAGCAACTCTACGGTCCAACCGAGCCGATCGAGGTCGGCAGTTCGCTGTTGATCGTCGGCTTCCCGCTCGGCTTCCACGACACGCTGCACCATATGCCCGTGGTCCGTCACGCCGTCATCGCGTCGTCGTTCGGCCTGCGGTTCCAGGGCCTCGGCTATTTTCTCACCGACGCCCGCACGCACCGCGGCACCAGCGGCGCGCCGGTGGTCATGCGCGACACCACGCCGGCGGCGGGGAAGCAGGATCTTCCCTGGAAGCTGCTCGGCGTCCACTCGGCCCGCCTCGACGTCGGCGCCCGCAACCTGGGTTTGGATGAAGCGCTGGGGCTGAACTGCGCGTGGTACGCCGATATCCTGCTCAAGCTCACCGACGCCTGAGCCGGCGCGCGCCCTGTTGACTGAGGCCGGGGAATGCTTTCCCCTCGCCGAAACTGCTGCCCCGCCCGGCCGGGCTCGCCGTGGCCGGTGACCGGCGGGGCGGCAGGAGGAGAAGTCTTGGCACGGAGCCGTGCTGCCGGTGAGAGGTGATCGGATGACCGCCACGCGCACTGCGCGCCACGACGTGCGCCAGCTCACCCATGTGACCGAGGCTGAGATCAGCGACCTCGCGCACGTATTGATCGATTGCGTCGACGGCGGAGCATCCGTCAACTTTATGCTCCCGCTCGCCCTGACGAAAGCGACCGAATACTGGCGCGGTGTCGCCCGGGATGTCGCGAATGGGACGCGGGTGCTGCTGGTCGCGGAGGATGAGTCGGGCATCGTCGGCACGGTGCAGGTCGTTCACGCCCAGCCGGAGAACCAGCCGCATCGGGCGGACATCTCCAAGATGCTGGTCCACCGCCGGGCGAGGCGGCGCGGTTTGGGAGCCGCGCTGATGCGCGCCGCCGAGGATTGCGCACGGGCCGCCGGCAAGACCCTGCTCGTCCTCGACACCGCCAGCAGCGATGCCGAGCGGCTCTACGAGCGCCTCGGCTGGACACGCGTCGGGGTGATCCCCGACTATGCACTGTGGCCGCAGGGCGGAACCTGCGCCGCCAGCTTCTACTACCGCAAACTCGACTGACCGGGCGGCAACGCATGCCGGCCGGCTTCCGCGCGTCAGCATAGAAACCCGAGTGCCACCATGATCCTGATCGGCCAGTACGACTCACCCTTCGTCCGCCGCGTCGGCGTTGCCCTGACGCTGTACGGACTGCCGTTCGAGCATCGGCCCTGGTCGGTGTTCGGCGACGCCGAGAGGATCCGGCCCTACAACCCGCTCGTGCGCGTGCCGGTCCTGGTGCTGGACGACGGCGAGGTGCTGATCGAGAGCCATGCCATCCTCGATCATGTCGACAGTCTGGTGCCGGCTGGGCGCGCCCTGGTCCCGGCCGCCGAGCCGGCCCGCCGCCGCGCCCTCAAGGTCGCCGCACTGGCGACGGGCTTGGCCGACAAGGCGGTCAGTCTGTTCTACGAAAAGCGGCTCCACAAGGAAGTCTCCGCCGTCTGGGTCGATCGCTGCCGCGCCCAGATCACGGGCGTGCTCGCCGCGCTCGAAACCGATCGCGCCAGCCGGGCGACCGACTACTGGTTCGGCGACCGCATCGGACATGCCGATATCGCCGTTGCCGCCGCTCTGCGGTTCGTCGCCGAGTCCCACCCCGGTCTGGTGGCATTGAACGATTATCCGGCACTCGGCGCCCATGCGGCCCGCCTCGAGGGGCTGCCGGTTTTCCAGTCGGTCATGCAGCCGTTCCACGTCCCGGGCTGAACGCCTGCCGACCTGCCCCCGGCCACGCGAGCAAGGAGCCCGATCATGCACACCGAGCACGCCAAGGATCTTCCGTTCTTCCAACGGTTCGGAGACGGCGCCCTGCCGGGATACCTCGGGATCGAGATCGTCGAGGTCGGCGATCGCCAGCTTTCGTCGCGTCTGACGGTGCAGCCTCATCACCTGGCCCCCAACGGCTTCCTGCACGCCGGCACCGTGGTGACCCTCGCCGATACGTCGGCCGGCTATGCCTGTTGGAAGTCGCTTCCCGCCAGCGCGACCGGGTTCACCACCATCGAACTCAAGGCGAACTTCCTCGGCACCGCCCGCAGCGGCGCCATCACCTGCACGGCGGTCGCGGTGCACATCGGCGGCAGCACCCAGATCTGGGACGCGACGGTCAAGACCGAGGGCGACGGCAAGACCATCGCCCTGTTCCGCTGCACCCAGATGATCCTGTACCCGCGGCCTGCCACCCCATGACCGCGCGGTCATGACTTCCGGACGCGTACGAAGCGACGCTTCCTGTAGGACCAGCGTCCGAGCTTACGGCCGTCTCAAGCCGGTTCGGCAATCTCGACGCCGATCGTTCCGAGTACACCGAAATCGGCCGTAACCCGATCGCCGGGCTGGATCTCCAGGGGCACCATGCAGGTGCCCGTCGTCGCCGTCTCTCCGCTCCCCAGCGTGAGCCCGAGCGCGGAAAGCTCGTTCGCGAGCCACGTCAGCGCGATCCGCGGATCGCCCAGCACATTGGCGCCGACGCCCGCGCGCTCGATGCGGCCGGTCACGGTGGCCCGGACCCCGTGCTGGGCCAGATCGATTGCGCGCCAGTCGGCGGTGACCGCCGGCCCGACGACAAGATCATGGGCGCAGGCATTGTCGGCGATCAGCGAGGGGCCCCCGACCCGGGCGAAGTCCGAAAAGCGGGAGTCCGGGAGTTCCAGCGCGAGATGCAGATCGCCCACCGCGGCCATGACCTCGGCGACGGTGTAGGGCGCGACCCGAGGCGCCAGGTCGCGGCTCATGCGGAACGCGAACTCCGGCTCGCACACCCGCATCCGGTTGCCGGCAATGCTGACACTTGCGCCCGGCGCACGGATGCGCTCCACCAGCAGCCGGCCGGCGAGCGGTTGGTCGACCCCGATATGCGCCTGGCCGGCCGCACTGGTCGCCGCGATCTTCCAGCCGAACCGGGGCTTCGACGAACGCGGCTCCAAATATGCTTGCGCGCGATAACCATCGGCGCGCGTGGCCGGGCGCAGGGCCGGCGGCAACTCGGCCACGACTTCACCCGCCTGCCAAAGCTGCCAGATCAGCGCACAAGTCTTTTCTGGGTCGATCGTCACGCCCGGCCTCCTCACCGCTTCCGCCCTGGTCGCCGCCAGCATAAGGCCGACCGAGACGGGATGGCGAGTGCGGCGCACGCATGCCCGATCCGCCAGCACCTGCGGTCGGCCCGACAGGCGGGACTATCGCCCGAACCAGGGTGGCAGCGGGAAGGCCGACGCATCGACCTTCAATTGAGAGAGGCAGGAGGCCCGACGCTCCGCATACTGCGGGGCGAAATGATGCCAATCTATCGGAATCTCCGCGCGTCGCGCGCTGCTCGAGAATCCCTGAAGCATGTAGGAGAGCGTTTCGAAGGCCCGGCCGCAACTCGGCACCGCATCGACATCATGGGAGTGTGCCTCCTCCCAAAGTTTCTGGCCGAGTTCCTGCGCCTCGGTCGGCACATGTTGACGATAGGCCCGCAGCGCCGCGATCTCGAGTGGTTGAAGCCGGGTCCAGGCAGAGACCGGAGGATCTTCCAAAGGCGCGTCGGGCGTGCCGAACTCCGCCTGCGCGGCCGAACCAGCGGCCACGACCATGAACAGGAACCCGCAGAAGGTTCTGATCATTGCCCACCTCCATCAATCACCAAATGTGACAGATTCACGACATAACGCCAAGCGTGTATCCTCTGGGTCCTGATTTTGGCTGCAGGACCGCGGCGGCGCGGCCACGGTGCCCCCAGTCGCCAGTCGGCTACACACACAGAGACGGCACGCGTGAGCTGGGTGCCACCGCGGGGATGCCGCCGATCCGGGGCCGCGTCAGCCGGTCACACGATCCGTTTGCCGGGCGCCCGCGTTAACCCTACCCATGCAGGGCCGAGGCACGCCGCCCCGTCGACCACCACCCCGGTCCAGCGGGTGAGGCGTGCCGAGGCCCTGCAGCTGCCCGCTGCGCACGCATCTTCGATCAGTCCGATCACTCGGCCGGCGCCTTCGCCCGCATCCTGCTGCAGCGGCGGTTGAATTCGACGCGCGGAATGTTCGTCTCGACCGACCAGCCCTCTTGGCACTGGTCGGCGGTGAGTGGCACCAATGGTGCGCTGAAGGTGCCGGCGCGCGGATCGAGCCGCTGCGTCGTCAGGGGCGGCACCGTGAGGGGAGCGGGCGGCGGCGGCGTGACCGGCGTACCCGTCACCCGCCCCGGCGTGCCGGAGTAGTTGGGCACCACCCGGGCATAGGGATCGGCCGGCACGCCCATGGGCGACGGCACGTAGCGCCCGTTGCGGTCGTATTGCGCGAGCACGTCGCCAGTGGCCGTCATCATCGCGGCCGCCAGGACCACCGATCTCGAGAGCGCATGCAGAACCATACCGTCAGTCTCAGACATCTCGCCCGGCGATTCAACATTGGAGGCGAAGAAATTCGTGACGGCCCGCCTCTTGACCAACCGGATCGCGCCGCGTCCAACTGCCCGCGACGGGGAGCATCCAGCAAAGGTCGCGGCGATGGCGTATGTGGGCATGACTGTGGAGACCATCACGATCCGCGGTGACAAGGGCGATCCGATCTCGGCCTACGTGGCGAAACCCTCGGGCAAGGGCCCGTTCCCCGGCGTCGTGCTGATCCATCATCTCCCCGGCTGGAGCGAATGGTACTGCGAGGCGACGCGCCGGTTCGCCCACCACGGCTACATCGCCATCTGCGCCAACCTGTACGAGCGGGCCGGCCAGGGCAGCCCGGACGATGTCGCCGCCAAGGTGCGCGCCGAGGGCGGCGTGCCTGACGCCCAGGTCATCGGCGACACCGAGGGGGCCGTCACATGGCTGCGCGCCGTGCCTAGCCACAACGGCAAGGTCGGTGTGTTCGGTTCCTGCTCGGGCGGCCGGCATGCGTTTCTCTTCGCCTGCAGGTCCAAGAGCGCCGACGCCTGCGTCGACCTGTGGGGCGGGCGCGTGGTGATGGGTCCGGAGGAGCTGAACGACAAGACGCCGGTCGCCCCGGTCGACCTCACCAAGGATCTCTCCTGCCCGTTGCTCGGCATCTTCGGCAACGAGGACCGGGCGCCGAGCCCCGAGCAGGTCGACCAGCACGAGGCCGCCCTCAAGCTTCACGGCAAGGCCTACGAGTTCTTCCGCTACGATGGCGCCGGCCATGGCATCTTCTACTACCACCGGCCGATGTATCGGGTGGAGCAGGCGCTCGACGGCTGGTCCAAGGTGTTCGCGTTCTTCGGCCGGCATCTCGCGAAATAGGTGACGCCATGTGCACTTCGATTGTCGAGATCGTCCCCGCTGACGGCATGGCGAAGGGCGGGGAGGCGTGGTTTCCGGTGACCGACGCCGTGGTGGCCTACGACCATGCCCGCCACGCCCTGCTGGACGACGCGATCACCATCGACTTCATCAACCGGGGCCTGCCGCCGGGCGCACGGGCGGCGGTCGAGTTGACGCTCGAGTCGGCGAAGGCCCTGCGGGACGCGCTCGCCCGCGCCATTGCCGCCGCCGAGATCGAGGAAAGCGAGCGGCCGGCCAAAGATGCGGGGCGAATGCTGCCGGTGCGTCCAGTTCGTGAGCCGGCGCCGGTCCACGGCTCCGCCGCCCCTGTTCGGAGCCTGGACGGCGCCGGGGCGGTCATGTCTTTCGTTTCTGGTTGATCGCCGCGCCGACCACGTCGCGCGCCATGAGGTGGGGTGCGGAAGCACCCAACATGCGAATGCGGCTGGCGCTGCTTTCAGGCACGGGCGGGGACAGATTATAAGGTCGCCAGGCACGTCCATTCCGCAGGAGATCACCCATGCCGACTGCCGGGTCCGAAGTCGATCCGAATGCACAGCGGTTGATCTCGGCGGCGCGGGCGCCGGCGGAGGAGATCGGCGCCCATCTCGATCGCCCGCTGTCGGTGAAGCTGTGGGACGGTTCGATGGTGCCGCTCGGGCGCGGCGCCCGCGGCGATCTCGCCATCGTCATTCGTGACCCCGGGGCGCTGCCGTCGCTGCTGCGGTGGCCGACGCTCGACCGGTTGATCCGCCTCTATGCACACGGCCATATCGATTTCGAGGGTGGCACGCTGATCGACATCGGCGAGGCCCTGGGCGGGGCCAGCGCGCGCAAGAGCCTGCGTGGCCTGAAGAAGTCGCGGCTGGCCCGGTTGCTCTACCCGTTCCTGCTGGCCCCGGGTGTCGCGGCCGGGCGCACGCGCGACTTCGCCGGCGACGCCGAGGGCCGTAACCGCGCCGGGCGGGACGAAAAGCGCTACATGCAATTCCACTACGACGTCGGTAACGCGTTCTACGCGCTCTTTCTCGACGCGGCGATGGTCTACACGTGCGCCTATTTCACCGATTGGAGCCATTCCATCGACAAGGCGCAGTTCGACAAGCTGGAGATGATCTGCCGTAAGCTCCGCCTCGCGCCGGGGGATCGGATGCTCGATATCGGCTGCGGCTGGGGTGGCCTCATCTGTCATGCGGCGAAGCATCATGGAGTGACCGTGCTCGGCGTCACGCTCGCCGAGGAGCAGTTCGCCTACGCGCAAGAGCGCATCCGGCGCGAGGGTCTCGAGGATCGCGTCCGGGTCGAGCTCAAGGATTATCGGAATGTCGAGGGCACGTTCGACAAGATCTCGTCGATCGGCATGTACGAGGCGATCGGCGTGGCGGCGGTGCCGGAGTACCTGACCAAGGTGCGATCGCTGCTCAGCGACGACGGGCTGTTCCTCAATCACGGCATCACGCGCCGATCCAAGAAAAGGCGGGTGCGGTTCACCGCAAGGCCCGAGCAGCGCGCCCTCGTCACCTACATTTTTCCGGGCGGCGAACTCGACGATATCGGCAACACCATCGCCGAGATGGAGCGCCACCGCTTCGAGGTGCACGATGTCGAGGGCTGGCGCGAGCACTACGCGCAGACCACCAAGCTCTGGTGCGAGCGCCTCACAGCCCGGCGGGCCGAGGCCGTCGCGCTGGTCGGCGAGGAGACGACGCGCATCTGGCTGGCCTACCTCGCCGGCTGCTCGCTCGCGTTCACCCGCGGCACGGCCACCCTGTATCAGACCCTGGCGAGCAAGCGCCGCCATGGCCGCAGTCCGCTTCCGCCGACCCGCGCGGATCTCTATCGGTGATGGCGCCGCCGGCGCACCGCGCCGGCGGCCCTTCGTTCAGGCGCCCATGTCGAACAGCAGGACCTCGGCGCCCTCGACGCCTTCCAGGCGCAAAGTCCCCGCCGTGGTCTGGGCGACGCCGTCGCCGTCCTTGAGCGCCTCGCCGTTCAGCGTCACCGAGCCGCGCGCCACGTGCACCCACGCGCGGCGCCCGGCGGCCAGTTCGTGCGTCACGATTTCGCCCCTGGCCAAAAGCGTGGCATACAGATCGACATCCTGGTGGATCGTGACGGCGCCGTCACGGCCATCGCGCGCGCCGACGAGACGCAGCCGTCCCTGCTTCTCGGCGTCGCTGAAGGCCTTCTGTTCGTAGCTCGCCGGCAGGCCCTTCTTCTCCGGTATGATCCAGATCTGCAGGAAATGGACGGGCTCGGTCTGCGAGGCATTGAACTCGCTGTGCCGGATGCCGGTGCCGGCCGACATGCGCTGCACGTCGCCCGGCCGGATCACCGACCCGGTGCCGAGGCTGTCCTTGTGCTCGAGCGCACCCTCGAGCACGTACGAAATGATCTCCATGTCGCTGTGCGGATGGGTGGGAAAACCCCCGCCCGGCGCCACCTGGTCGTCGTTGATGACGCGCAGCGGCCCGAAACCCATGTGCCGGGGGTCGTGATAATGGCCAAACGAGAAGGTGTGCTTGCTGTCGAGCCAGCCGAAATTGGCTCCGCCGCGCTCCTCGGATTTCCGGATAGTCAGTGTCATCGCCGTCTCCTGTGTCGGGTGGCCGAACCGCGGTTCGACGTTGCTGGACCATCAAGTACGTTGCCCTCGACGCGAGCTCAATCCATCGAGTAGGCTCCAGTTTGCGTCCAAAATGGATACAATGGCGGTCGATGGACAAACTCGAAGCCAAGCAGGCCTTCACCAGGGTGGTGGCGCTCGGCAGTTTCGCCGAGGCCGGGCGCGCGCTCGGCCTGACCCGGTCGGCCGTCAGCAAGGCGGTCATGGAACTCGAGCACGTGCTCGGCGCGCGCCTGCTCGACCACACAACGCGCCGTGTCAGCCCGACCGAGGCGGGCCGCGCCTATTACGAGCGCTGCGTCGACGTGCTCGCCTTGATCGACGAGACCGAGATCCAGATCTCGCGCCTGCACGACGTTCCCAAGGGCGTGCTCCGGATCAACGCACCGATGTCGTTCGGCGCCCGCTACCTGGGCAGCGCCATGGCCGAGTTCATGATCGCCTACCCCGAACTCAAGGTGGAACTGACCCTGAACGATCGCTTCGTCGACCCGATCGAGGAGGGGGCCGATGTCACCATCCGCATCGCGACGCTGGAGAACTCGAGCCTGATTGCGCGCAAGCTCGCGCCGGCACGCCGGGTCCTCGTTGCCTCCCCGGGCTACCTCATGCGCCATGGCGCGCCGCGCACGCCGGAGGATCTGGTGCACCATCGCTGCCTGACCTACGGCCACACCACCACGCTGCAGGTCTGGCAGCTGACGCGGGACGGCAAGGCGATCACCGTGCCGATCAGCTCGGCGCTGTGCTCCAACAATGGCGATGTCCTGTGCGCCGCCGCCATCGCTGATCAGGGCATCACCAAGCTGCCGACCTTCCTGGTCGGCGCCGACATCGCCGCCGGCCGCCTCCAGGTGGTTTTGCCGGCCAATCCGCCGACCGCTCTCGCGATCTATGCGCTCTACGTGCCGCACCGCTACCTTGCGGCCAAGATACGCGTGCTGATCGATTTCCTGGTGACCCGGTTCGGCGACAGCCCCGCTTGGGACGCCTTCGAACCCACGCCCGTAGAGCCGCGCTGAGGCGGCGCGCAACGGGACAACTCGGGACCGCCGCCCGGACCAGACCCATCGGCCGCACGGGCCACGCCTGCCGGCAAATGGGCCGTTCGGAATATTGAGCCTTGAAAATCAGCGCGAACTGGCGCATATTGCTTTCACGACAAGCCTCGCTGAGCGGTTTGCTTGTCGTTCCGCCCGATGCGGCGGCCGGTGCACGAACGCACCGACGCATTGATCCGAAAACGGAATTGGTCAGCGGCTCGCCGGGGTAACCCCGGTCGCCGCACTGCTGGTAATCCGTCAACTGTTGATAAGGCTCCGCGCGCACCTTCGGGGTGCGGCGCACGGCCATGGCATGAGGGTCGGCACGATGCCGACGACACGTATGACACACAACTTGAACGAAGTGCCGGCGATGCCGGTGGTGAGCTGGAAGAACACGGCCCGCAAGCTCGGGGCTCGGGCCATCGGCCTGCGCGACGAATTGCAGAACTTCGAGGCGGCGCCGTCGCCTTATCGTCTCGCACGGGCGATCGCAGCGGCGATATATGCCGACGACGGCCTCATGGGCGGGAAGCGGACGGCCATGGAGACGATGCTCGCCGAGATGCGCGAAGGGCTCGCCATGCAGGGCCTGGACTGACCTCCGGAAGCACTCGGGTCGCACGGTCGATTCCACAACGCCGCTTGTCCGGACGACGACACCACCCACCGCTGCGGGCGCTATTGCTCGAGCCTGCGGCGGGTCTGTCGCTCGCCCTGTTGTCACGCGAGGCCGGTCCGCAGATCACGCCGCCGTCTTGACGATCTGGCCGTCGACAACCTCGACGATCCGGTCGCAGCGGTGCGCGATGTCCATGTTGTGAGTGACGATCAGGAACGTCGTCCCATCGGTGTGGTTCACCTTCCGCATCATCTCGATCACCGTGTCGGCGGATTTGGTATCGAGGTTGCCGGTCGGCTCGTCGGCCAGGATCAGCGCCGGGTTCATCGCGAGAGACCGCGCGATGGCGACGCGCTGTTGCTGGCCACCCGACATGTTGCTCGCGAGGTTGTCCTGCCATTTGGTCAATTCGACCTGTGCCAGAAGATCAGCTGCCCGCGCGCGCATCGCAGCGTTCGGGAATTCGCTCTCGACCAGCTGCGGGATCATCACGTTCTCGATTGCCGTGAACGCCGAGATCAGGCAGTGGGACTGGAAAATGAAGCCGATGCTGTGGCCCCGCAGCTTGGTCAGCTCGCTGTCGTTGAGCGCGCCGGTCTCGCGCTCGCCGATGAACAGGCGGCCCGAGGTCGGCCGGTCGAGCAGCCCGATGATATTGAGAAGCGTGCTCTTGCCGGATCCGGACGGGCCGGTGAGGGCAACGAACTCGCCGCGCTTGAGCTCGAGGTCGATGCCGTGGAGCACCTCGACCTCGACAGGCGTGCCGACGCTGTAGGCCTTCCGGACGCCCATCAGGCGGACGACGGTGGGGGACTCAGCCACGGATCGCCACCACCGGATCGAGCTTCGCTGCGCGCCACGCCGGGACGGCCGCAGCGGCGACGCCGGTCAGGGCGGCCAGAACCATCGCCGACACGAACAGCTGCGGCTCCAGAACCAGCGGAAAAATCTCGCTGCCATCGGCCTGGCGCAACGCGCCATGCCAATAGATGAGCGCGCCGGTCCCCATCGCCGTGCCGATCAGCGAACCGGCAAATCCCAAAAGACCGCCCTGCAACAGGAAGATCCGCAACACCTGACCCTGCGACGTGCCCATGGCACGCAGAATGCCGATATCGCGCGATCTCTGGATCACCGACACGACCAGGACGCTGGCGATGCCGAACGCCACCGACAGACCGACGAACATGCGGATCATCGTATTCGAGGTCTGCTGGGCGTTGACCGCCGTGAAGAACTGCGCGTTGGTCTTGATCCAGCTGTCGGCCTGCACGCCGGTTGCGGCCTGCACCGCCTGCGCGATCGTTTCGGCGGCGTAGACGTCGGTCACCGTCAGGTCGATCGAGGTGACACCGCCGGAAAGGTTCGCCAGCGCCTGCGCTGTGCGCAAGGCCACGTAGGTGGAGCGCATGTTGGCGCCCTTGTTGCCGAGATCGAATATGCCGCTGATCGTCAGCAGACGTGACGCGCCGGTGGCCGACGTCACGGTCAGCTTGTCGCCGACCGTCACGCCGAGGTCCCTCGCGAGATCGAGGCCGAGAATGATGTCGTCGCTGCTGACCCGCGGCTGACCGGCAATGATGTAGTCGGGAAGCCGGACGATGTTGAAATAGATCTCGGCATCGATTCCGGTCATCGTGATCGACCGGCTGGCGCTGCCGCGCACGGCGAGAGCCGCCGCAGAGACCGAGGGCGAGACGTTGGTGATCTCGGGCCAGGTCAGCAATTGCGCACGCACCTTCTGCCACTGGTCGATCGAGCGCAGGCGCTGGGCCGGCCTCTGCACGATCGCGGCCTCGATGATGCCGGTGCCGCCGCGCAGCGGCCGGGCAACCTCGTCGGCCGGGATCAGCTGGATGTGGGGCGACGACGTCAGCACCCGCTTGATGAAATTGGCCTGCAAGCCGGACAGCAGGGCCGACATGAAGACGATCACCGCGACGCCGATCGAGACACCGGCGATGATGAACATCGTCTGCATCTGCCCCTCTTTCAGGAAGCGGATTGCCGTGATCCACTCGAACGGAGCCAAGCGGTTCACGGCGCACCCACGACCGGGGCACCGGCTCTGACACGCTGGCCCTGCTTGATTGCGGATTTGCTCGCCGGGATCACGAGATCGCCGGGCGCCACCCCGGTGATGATCTCGGCCTTGCCGCCGCTGACGATGCCGAGCGTCACCGGTTGATGGGTCGCACGACCGGACACGACCTTCATCACCCAGGGCTTTCCCGTTGCGATGCCCCTGACATCGCCCGACGGCAGTGTCACGGCGTCGTCGCGGCGGGCGACCTCGATATCGACCGAGACGGTCATATCCTGCCTGAGATAGTCGGGTGGCTTCGGCACGCGCAGCTTGACCTCGACGGACGCCCGCTGCAGGTCGATGCCGGGGTTCACGTAGAATACCTCGGCCGCAAAGGTGTCCTTGGCGTAGGCATCGGCCGATGCCAGCGCCTTCTGCCCGCCGGCGATCAGTCCGAGATTCTTCTCGTCGATCTGCACCACGAGTTGGACCTCGCCATCGGGCGAGAGCACCATGAGCACGGTCGACGGGGTGACCGTATTGCCTTTCTCGACATTTCTCGAGATCAAGATGCCGTCGCGCGGGGCCTTGATGATCGTATAACTCAGCCGCGACTGGGCAGAGGCGAGACTGGCGCGGGCTTGATTGAGTAACGTCTCTGCCATGACCGAGTCACTGCCGGTCGGCTGCGTGGCGGCCAACTGGAGTTCGGCGCTTTTCGCCTGGGCCGTGGCGACGTCGAGCGCCCGGGTGGCGTCGTCCAGCACCACGTGTGTCGCGTAGCCGTCCTTGCTGAGTTTGACGGCGCGATCATGGGCCTGCTGCGCGTTGACGAGCGTCGCCTGAGCCTGCGTCAGAGATTGCTGGGCGGCCGGCAGCGTCAACTCACGCATCTGCCGAACGCGCGCTTCAGCCTGAGCCACGACACCCTCCGCCTGGAGCATCTCGGCCCGCAATTCGCGGTCGTCGAGGACGATCACGGGCTCGCCCGCCTTCATGGTCTGGCCTTCGACGACAGGCACGCTCGCGACGACGGCGGTGATCTGGCTGGCGATGTTGACCCGGAACGGCGCCTCGACATGACCACTGGCCACCACGGTCTGCAGGAACAGACCGCGGACCGCCACGTCGGCAACGACGGGTGGGCCGAGCACGATGGTCGGCCCGAAGATGATGGCCAGACCGATCGCTCCCGCGGCCATCGAGACCATCCACTTGCGCCGCCAAAGCGCGCCCAGAACCGGCCCCGCCCATTGCCACAGCCGGTCAGCAGTTTCTCGCGCCCCTATCCGGCCCGGAGATGGCGTCGAGCCGGGGGTCGGTGCGGGCCGGCGCAGCAAGAGCGCGGACGTCATGGAATCGGAGCTTCCTGGAATGGTGGATGTGGTCCGCTGATTCATGGGAGCCTCGAGCGATGGAGACAGGCACGATCGCCGAGGAGCGGAGCGCCACTCATCAGCGATCGAGCGACGACCCGAGCCATCGAAGAAACCAGCTCCCGGATCGAATGGGCGCCGGTGCCCGTATGATGACCGTCAGCGCGGCACACCCGACACGAAGATACGCAAGGTCAGAGCGCGATCACCGGTGCGGGAGACGTGGCGCTGCCATTCGGCGAGGCGGTCGTGGCCGCCGGTGCGGGGGCCGCTGCGATCTGAGCGGTCTTGCCACGCGTCAAGGCCGCCTGAAGCTTGGTCTCGTCCTGATGGCTCAGGGACGACTGGATGACCGTGCCACCGTAGCTGGCGATTTCGGCAACGACCTTGTCCGGTGTCGCATGGCGAACGAGCACGAACAGGGCCGACGTGTTGGGGGCGAACTTTGCAGCCAGACTTTTCATGAAGGCATCGTTGATGCCGACGTCGGTGAGCGCACCGGAGATGGCACCCCACGCCACGCCAAGACCCGCGCCGAACAGCGGATTGAGGAAGATCATCCCGATCAATGTGCCCCAGAACCCGCCGGACAGTGCGCCGATGGCCGTCAGATTGAGAGCCTGATGCAGCTTGACCTTGCCATCGGCAGATTTGGTCACCACGACGGCGTCTTCCAGCTCCAGCAGATAGTCGCGCTGCAGCTTCCAAAGTTTGACGCGGACCTCCTCGGCTGCGAACTGGTCGGGATAGGTCACGGCGATGAGTTGCGACATGCGGAAGTATCCTTTGGACACCGGAGCCATTGATGCGCGGGCGCACGGGTTCGCCGACGATGCGGGGTGAGACGGACGGGCAGCGGCTTCCGGCCGCCGCCCTTGGCATCGCTATTTCGCGTGCAGAGCACTCTTGCCGTGCGCATCGGTGGACGACTTGTGGGCGGTGTCGCCGCAACCCTTGGCCTTGGTCGCGCAGTCGCGCGCGCCGGCATGATCGCCCTTGGTGTGCAATTCGGCGGCGGTCTCGTGCGCCTTCGCGGCGGTCTTGTGGTCCTCGGCGGCCTTGGTGTGCGATGCAACGGGCATGACAGTTCTCCTTGCGGGCGATATCGCCCGTGGTGAACGTTTAGGTGGCACGGCCGGCGCGCGTCAGACTCGGAAAGTACTCACTTTGCAGACGCTGTTTCGGGTGCAGGTCACGCGCGTGATCCGTCAGAATGGGCGCTCGATCGTGTCCGTCTCCAGAGGTAGGTACATTCCGAGTCTGGTCCGGACGATCCAGACGCGTATTTATGCTCTCGGCCTTCCGAAGAACGTTCCGGTTGGTCACGTTGGTGGGTCGGCCCCTCATCCCCCCTGAGCGGCACGGCCTCGGCTCAAGGCAGCCAGCCAATGAATCCCCGCGACCTCGGGCCTCCCCCCGGCCCGAGGTCGCCCCTTACCCAGTGTCGAACGGCGAAATGTCCAGGCAGAACGGGCATTGGCGCAGCGTACGTCGCTAGCGCGCCTCGATGGTGTCGTATCCAGCCAATTCGGCAAGGCCGGCTGGGTTGAGAAGCGTCACCATTTGTCCCTGGAAGGTCATGTAGTTCAGCTCGCGGAGCTGCCGCAGGACACGATTGACATGAATGGCGCTCAATCCCAGGACGTCGGCGAGGACATACTGGTTCAGCGGACATTCGTACTCGGTCGCGCTGGCCAGCCCCACAAGCTGGAGCCGGTCGCGCAGCTCGAGGAAAAAGTGGGCCGTCCTCTCCAGTGAAGTGCGCCGCCCGATGCTGGCCAGATGCTCCACCGTAATGGCCTCGTCTCGCGACGTCGCCCACATGATCGCTGTGCCAAGTCGCGGAAACTGCTCGAACAATGTCGTCACACGAGCAACATTGACACGGCAGATCTGCGCGTCGGTCACGGTTGAAAAGGCGTGATCGGATGTTTTCAGCAGAACACTGCGAAGACCGATCAGATCACCCGGAATGGGAAAAGTGATAATCTGACGAGAGCCGTCGCGTAGAATATTGAAGCTGCATCCCCATCCTGACCGCAGGATGTAGGCGACGTGCCCGGACTCTCCTTGATGCAAGAGTTCGACACCCCGCTCGACAGGAACGGGCACCGATTGCAGCTGGGCCAACCCTTCGAGTTCGGCCGGTGAAAGCTTGACGAAACTGTTGATCTTCTTCGCCAGATAGTCGTGTGTTTGCGGCATTCGGGCAGACCTTACGATTCGTTCGACGACCAGATCCTGCAGAACGCCCGGCAGGTGAGCGCGGCGCTGACGAGATCGTCCCACGCCTGTTCGCTCGCGTCCCGATTGCGAAGCGACTGCCTTTTGTAGCCTGAAAATGCACGTTCGCACTAGCAGGTTGTTGAACTTGGGTCTTCGGTAGCCCCGTATCCTCGGTTGAGG